>NZ_AP028908.1:3600000-4200000 GCF_037076465.1 Pectobacterium araliae
CGGCAGCACCTTGGTGCTTTTTGACTGGTCGAAATTGGGAGACACCACGACAGAATTGAACCACCCCGTCGCAGAAAGACGGCGGTTTAACTCGCCGAGATCTTCGCTGGTATATGCATCACCATCATGAAATGGCACCAGATTTTGCAGATAATCATCGCGGATTTGTGCACCCTGAAAGTGTACCACGCCAAAGCGATAGCGTTCCCCGCTATCAAAATCGATATCCCAAAAGGCTTCTTTTTCTTCGCGCATCACGCCGAGTTGACTTTGCTGGAAACGCGCATCGAAATAGCCTTTGCGTAATGACAAACCGTTCAGCCCGCTTTTAAAACGATCATAATCGCTATGATTCAGTACCGAGCCGATTTCTGGGCGATCGTCTTTAACCAACTGTTGATAGTCTTTATCGTCGTGCGCACCGCCACGCAGGGTGATATCCACCCCAGCAATTTTTATCGGTTCACCGGGAGTGACAGTGGCAATCAAGACGGGTCGTCCACCATTAACGGCAGGACGAAATTCAAAACCGATCTGTGGATCGTAATAGCCAAGCGCACGTAACCCCTGGCGGATCGCTTCATCGACGCGTGAGCGGAAACGCCCGTCAGCATTAACTTCATCGCCCGCAATGGTGGATAAGCGCGCCCGCACATTCTTTTGCAACTGCCCTTCCAGCCCCGTGACTTGTAGACGCACCGTCGCCGCCTGGCTTTCAGGCACCAACATAAGCAACGCGCACATCAGGCCAAGCATCCGGTATCGCGGCACACCGCCGCAGCCAGTTTCTCTTCCCGCGATGCCTTTTTTCCCGGTGGCACTTTTTTTTCCAATGAAACGGTTCTTTGAAGTAAAAATAGTCACTGAGCTCCCTGATAAATCTGTCTGTCGCCTGAAATCTATAGCATGGCTTTTATTACTTCGCCCGCCGCGCTGACGCTCATATAGGTTTATGTTTCCAAACAAAACATCATGTAAAACGGAAACAGACGAATAACCTTGCATTAAATTAGTGATAAATACTAATTTTTTACCTTAGACGTAGATATTAACCTGCAATTATCATTTTTTCGCGTTATGGACACGCATTACCTTAACATTAAACACGTTTAAGATATAAAGACAGGTCAATACTTCTTGGTTATGCTCTCAGTGAAAGAGGGTCATTCACCCAGTACTGTTGGAGTCAACAACGTGATGAGTTCGATTGATAAGACACAGCGGATTACGCAATCCGATGCTTTACCTGGGCGTTCCACCCCCATGCCGGTGGCCAGACTGCATATCGTAAATGAACATTCTATGACGCATGTACCAGACCATATGTCCGTGGCTATTTTTGCCATGGGTTGTTTCTGGGGCGCAGAGCGTTTGTTCTGGCAACAGCCGGGGATCTACAGCACAGCGGCGGGATATATTGGCGGTTATACGCCCAATCCAACCTACCGTGAAGTGTGCAGCGGGCAGACCGATCACGCTGAAGCGGTACGTGTCGTTTTCGATCCTGCGGTCATCAGCTACGGTCAGCTGCTGCAACTGTTCTGGGAAAATCACGATCCCGCTCAAGGTATGCGTCAGGGCGGTGATATCGGCAGCCAATACCGTTCCGCTATCTATACGCTCACGCCAGAGCAGGAGAAGGCCGCACTGGAAAGCCTTCAGCGCTTTCAGCAGGCAATGAGAGAGAACGGTGATAGTCGCGCTATCAGTACAGAAATCGAGCCGGCGGGCCCGTTCTACTATGCGGAAGACGACCACCAGCAATACCTGCACAAAAATCCAAATGGCTACTGTGGACTAGGTGGCATCAATATCTGTCTGCCACCTCCTCGTTGACTGCTGGCGGTAATTTCACCGCTCCTGCTATAATGCTCCCGAACCGGGCCAATCCTCGCCCGGTTATGACCATCAATAATGATCATAATGTGTTCACTTTTATGTGTTCACCTGTCTGAGGATCGCTGCGTCAATCTCGGCACATGCGAAAACTTACCTAAAGTAAAAACTATGTTAAACAGTCTATTACTGATTCTTTGTCTTATTGCCATCAGTGCATTTTTCTCGTTGTCTGAGATCTCGCTGGCGGCGTCCCGTAAAATTAAACTTAAACTGATGGCCGATGAGGGGAATCTCAACGCCGATATGGTGCTCAAGTTTCAGGAAACACCCGGCATCTTCTTTACCGTGATTCAAATTGGCGTCAACGCCGTCGCTATTCTGGCCGGTATCATCGGCGATGCGGCATTTTCTCCTACTTTTTCCATGCTGTTTGAACGCTTTATGTCACCTGAAGCCGCAGATAAAGTCAGTTTCATCTGCTCATTCGTCCTTGTCACCAGCCTGTTCATCCTGTTTGGCGATCTCACCCCGAAACGCATTGGTATGATTGCGCCAGAAACCGTCGCGGTTCGCATAATCAACCCCATGCGCTTCTGCCTGTTCCTTTTCCGCCCACTGGTTTGGATATTTAACGGCCTGGCTAACGTTATTTTTCGCCTGCTCAAACTGCCGATGGTGCGTAAAGATGACATTACGTCCGATGATATTTATGCCGTGGTGGAAGCGGGTGCGCTGGCTGGCGTACTGCGTAAGCAGGAACATGAACTCATCGAGAACGTCTTTGAGCTGGAATCCCGCACGGTGCCATCTTCCATGACCTCGCGCGAAAGCGTGGTTTACTTCGATCTGCGCGAGCAGGAAGATAGCATTAAGGAAAAAATCGCCCAGCAGCCACATTCCAAGTTTCTGGTTTGCGATGGCACGATCGATCAGATCGTCGGCTACGTGGATTCCAAGGACCTGCTGATTCGGGTGCTGGGAAACCAAAGCCTGACACTGAGCAGCGGCGTGCAGATTCGTCCGGCGCTGATCGTACCGGATACGCTGACGCTGTCCGAAGCATTGGAAAGCTTCAAAACGGCGGGCGAAGATTTCGCGGTCATTCTGAACGAATATGCGCTGATCGTCGGTATCATCACACTTAACGACGTCATGACCACGCTGATGGGCGATCTTGTCGGTCAGGGAATGGAAGAGCAGATTGTCGCGCGCGATGAGAATTCCTGGCTGGTAGAAGGCGGTACGCCAATAGAAGACGTGATGCGGGCGTTGAATATTGATGATTTCCCACACTCCGGTAACTACGAAACCATTGGCGGTTTCATGATGTATACACTACGGAAAATCCCCAAACGTACCGATGCCGTGCGCTTTTCAGGCTATAAATTTGAAGTGGTGGACATCGACAGCTATAAGATCGATCAGCTGCTAGTTACGCGTCTGGAAAGTCGCCCAGCTGCTGCTGCCAGCGCAAACAGTGAGAGTGCGGAATAACGCCAGAAGGCCTGCGCAACCAACCAAAACGGCCCGCTATGGGCCGTTTGTTTACCGCTTATCCCATCTCAGCCTGAAGCCGGATGACCTGGCGATTCACTTCGGACATCACCAGAAGATGCTGCTTATCCTGTTTCTTTGGCAAAAGAATTTTGCCGTAGTCGAACTCAAAAGCACCAACCCCTTTTATGTACAGCCGCCCACGAAACAGGGTTTTCACATATTTGGCGACTTTCAAAGGGTTGTAACGTTCGAAGATCCTCATCGTTTTGCTCTCCCGTTTTATTTTTCTACGCTCTCCTATCGCCAACACGGCTGAGGTTCTGGAGCGCTAATGAGATAACGGATACGGCTAATTAGTCCTGTAAAACGGCTTTAAGTTCCCCACTATTCAGTATTCTTAACTGCTTTTACAGATTTTTACAGAACAGTGTTTAAATAAACCCCTAATCATCAGTATAAACCTTCAAAAATAAGGGTTTTGTGCACTCGGCCACAAACCGTTTTAGCGCCGTGCAAGACAGACCCGTTTCCTGAATCTACGCTTATTCCATCATCTGGCATTTTCCATAATCGAACACCGTATCGGGTCACCTACACGGAAAGACATACCATGATAAAAATACGCCACCTGCCCCTCGCGCTCTTTATCACCCCGTTGCTGGGATCTGTTTCACTCACGGCCTCAGCGCATACGCTGATACTTAACCAATTCGTTCCCCCCGTCGGCGTCGCAGACAAGGGAGAGCTTCAGTACCTTAATAATCAGTTTAGTTATAAAAACTGGAACAGCGCGCAATTGCCCGGAAAAGTACGGGTGATACAACATATCGCTGGCCGAACCGCCGCCAAAGAGATGAATGATCCGCTCATCTCCGCTCTGAAGGCCGCTACCCTACCGCATGATTATTACCAAACGACGACAATCGTGAATACCGACGATGCCATCATCGGCACCGGCCTGTTTGTGCGTAGTCGCCTTGAGGACAACAAAAAAGCGTTTCCGTGGTCGCAATTTATTGTCGATAGCAACGGCAATGTGCGAAAAACCTGGCAGCTCCAGCCGCAAAGTTCGGCCATCGCCGTGCTGGATAAACAAGGGAAAATTCGATTCGCGAAGGAGGGAGCATTAAGCGGGCAAGAAGTGCAGCAGGTGATGTCCCTGCTGCGTCAGTTGCTGGAAGAGAAATAACGACCCGCCTCTAGCTGATTAAAATAAAGAGACGCGAAAACCGGGGTTGAGGAAGGATTTACGCGGTATGTAGGACAGCGGGCGCCCCTGCCAATCGTTAACCTGCGCCCCAGCTGCCACCGCTACCGCATGGCCCGCGGCCGTATCCCAAATATTGGTCGGCCCAAAGCGCGGGTAAAGCTGCGCTTCACCTTCTGCCACCAGACAAAATTTTAGCGATGACCCAATCGCCACCGTCTGGTGCTCACCCAGTTGGTTGAGATAGTCCTTTAACTCGCTATCGGCATGAGAGCGGCTGACCACCACCAGCGGCGGGTGTGCCTGCTTCACCGAAATTTGCCGATGCTGACCGTTCTCTTCTTTCCAGGCTTTGCCTTCCGCTGCGGAGTACATCACCCCCGTGACCGGTACATAAACGACGCCCAGTACGGCCTGACCGTCCTCAATCAGCGCAATGTTAACCGTGAACTCACCGTTACGGCTAAGGAACTCTTTCGTTCCGTCTAGCGGGTCGACCAACCAGTAGCGCTGCCAGTGCCGACGGATTTCCCACGCAGGCGGATCTTCTTCTGACAGCAGAGGAATATCGGGATACGCCGCGGCCAGCCCGTCCTTAATAACGCGATGCGCCGCAAGGTCGGCAGCCGTCACCGGTGAATCATCTTTCTTGTGTGCGACATCCACGGGGTGTTGCCCATCGTAAACTTGCATAATGGCAGCACCGGCGTCACGGGCCAGTTGGCAAATCGGTTCTAACATGCTCTACCTCATCGTTATCGGTTGCGCGTAACGCAGATTTCATCTTTACCCTTCATTATACATCTGTGAGGCAATCTACGATTATTACCATTATTGATGTCATCCTCAGGATTTAGAGACGATAATCACTTTAACTTCATCATGATATGAAAGACACCCCGATCGCTTTACGCATCGACAATCACCGTTCAAGGAGTTACCCAATGAAGCATTCACTGGCACTCAGCCTGCTTGCAACGCTGGTCGCCACGACCGTTCATGCCGCTACCGTTGATTTACGGGTATTGGAAACCACCGATCTGCACAGCAATATGATGGATTTCGATTACTACAAAGATACGCCAACCGATAAGTTTGGTCTGGTGCGTACCGCCAGCCTGATTCACGCCGCGCGCGAACAGGCCACCAACAGTGTGCTGGTCGATAATGGCGACCTGATTCAGGGCAGCCCGTTAGGCGACTACATGGCGGCAAAGGGGCTGAAAGCGGGCGATGTACACCCAGTTTATCAGGCGATGAACACGCTAGATTATTCCGTCGGCAATATCGGTAACCACGAATTCAACTATGGATTGGACTACCTGCACAAGGCCTTGTCTGGCGCGAAATTTCCTTATGTGAACGCCAACGTGCTGGATGCCAAAACGGGTAAATCCCTGTTTACGCCTTACCACATTGAAGACAAATCAGTCACGGATCGCGAAGGTAAGCAGCATACCTTACGCATTGGCTATATTGGCTTCGTCCCGCCGCAGGTCATGGTATGGGATAAAGCTAATCTGACCGGAAAAGTCACCGTGGAAGACATCACCGCCAGCGCGAAAAAGTGGGTACCGGAAATGCGCAAGCAAGGTGCCGATCTGGTGATTGTGATCCCTCACTCCGGTCTTTCTGCCGAGCCGTACAAAGCGATGGCGGAAAACTCCGTTTACTACCTCAGCCAAATCCCCGGCGTTGACGCGATCATGTTCGGTCATGCTCATGCGGTTTTCCCCAGCAATGACTTTGCCAACATCAAGGGCGCTGACATCAAACAGGGAACGCTCAACGGCGTGCCTGCGGTGATGCCGGGGCAATGGGGTGACCACCTCGGTGTCGTCGATTTCACATTGAATAACGACAGCGGCACATGGAAAGTGGAACAGGCGAAAGCGGAAGCCAGACCGATCTATGACAAAGCGCAGAAGAAATCACTGGCGGCGGAAGACGACAAACTCGTAAAAGTGCTTTCCGATGCACACAAGGACACGCGTGAGTTCGTCAGCAAGCCGATCGGTAAATCCGCAGACAACATGTACAGCTACCTGTCGCTGATTCAGGACGATCCCACGGTGCAGATCGTCAACAATGCTCAGCGCGCCTATGTAGAACATTTCATTCAGGGCGATCCCGACCTGGCCGATCTTCCCGTGCTGTCCGCTGCCGCGCCGTTTAAAGCCGGGGGGCGTAAAAACGATCCGGCCAGCTATGTCGAAGTAGAAAAAGGTCAGCTCACTTTCCGTAACGCCGCTGATTTGTATCTCTACCCAAACACGCTGGTGGTGGTGAAAGTCAACGGACAGCAGGTGCAGGAGTGGCTGGAATGCTCTGCGGGTCAGTTCAAGCAAATCGATACAAGCAAACGTGAACCGCAATCCCTGCTGAACTGGGATGGCTTCCGCACCTATAACTTCGACGTGATCGATGGCGTCAATTATCAGATTGATGTCACGCAACCTGCCCGCTATGACAGCGAATGCGCGTTAATCAACGATAAAGCACACCGTATCAAAGGGCTGACGTTTAATGGCAAACCGATCGATCCTAAAGCGACCTTCCTGATTGCCACCAACAACTACCGCGCCTACGGCGAGAAATTTGCTGGTACGGGGGAGAAGTCTGTAGCCTTCGCCTCACCGGATGAAAACCGCTCCGTTCTGGCGGCTTACATCAGTGCGGAAACGCAAAAGTCGGGAGACGTGAAGCCGCAGGCAGATAACAACTGGCATCTGGCCCCTATCGTCAGCGATACGCCGCTGGACATCCGTTTTGAAACGTCACCGTCAGAGAAAGCGACCGCGTTTATCAAAGAGAAAGCGCAGTACCCGATGGCGTCTGTCGGGAATGATGACACGGGCTTTGCGGTTTATCGTATTGACCTGCAACACGCTAAATAAACGCTAAACACCTTGTTATGTGCAGGCTCCTGCTTCGGTGGGAGCCTGAACGCCCCCGTGACTCAAACCAGATTATCTCCCATTTTCACTCCAGTATCATAATGTTACAGAGTAATGAAACAGAGATAATCTTTTCTCGGTGTAAAGTAGGTTATCGACATACCGATACAACATAGAAAAATGGGGACAATAATGTCAAAAAACGTCGTTATTTATCATTCCGGCTATGGCCACACACAACGTCTGGCACAATCCGTAGCAGAAGGCGCGCAAGCAGCGCTGATCGCGATTGATGCAGAAGGGAATATTACCGATGCAGAGTGGGAGCAACTCGCCGCTGCCGACGCGATTATTTTCGGTGCACCGACATACATGGGCGGCGTTCCATGGCAGTTCAAGAAATTTGCGGATGCCAGTTCTAAAGCCTGGTTCTCCCGTACGTGGAGCAACAAAGTGTTCGGCGGTTTTACTAACAGCGCCAGCCTGAACGGTGACAAGCAGGTTACGCTGATTTATCTGCAAACGCTGGCTTCACAGCACGGCGGGATTTGGGTCAGCCTGAACCAGTTGCCTTCCAATGCCAAAGCGGCAAAACGTGACGATCTGAACAACCTCGGTGGTTCCGTCGGCCTGCTGGCACAAACGCCTTCTGATGCCAGCGCAGATGAAGTGATCGCAGGCGATCTGGCAACGGGTAAGCTGTACGGTCAGCGCATCGCTGACATCGCTGCGAAGCTGGCAAACTAGTTAAAAGACGTCGCTTAAGCGTCAGTTTTCAATGAACACGCGCCGCGCTTTCGCGGCGCTTTTTTTATCTGCTAATCGCGGAACGATCCCCGCCCATTGCGATAATAGCCATTTCCTCGCTCATGTCCGCGCCTATCCCAATCGCCGCGACGTGGACCACGCTCGTCAACATAGCGTGGAGAACCAAAACGACGCTTATCAAAATTAAGTCTCTCGCGCTGGCTCTCACGCCACCCGCGAGCATCACGCCAGCGCCAACCATCCCAGTAGTAACCGTGCCGATTACGCTCACCACGATAGTCACCCCGGTGCTCCTGCCACCAGCGCTCGCTGCGCCAGTCATAGCCGTCCCAGTAATTACCACGCCTGTCACGCTCACCAATATTCAACGTGACGCCGGGCATCAGATCGATGCTGGCACCCTTAGCCTCTGGTGCTGGCATAACCGCAAACATTCCCACAAACAGGGCACTGATGACGAGTGGCTTAAACATAGGGGTACTCCTTGCTCACCGCGACTGCGGCCTGGCAAAGATATACGGGGAATTCTTCTTTTCCACTATCAGATAAACACGCATTTTCCTGACTTTACCGTTCTTAACGTTTCGCTAACGCAGATGCACGCTATTCATCAGCACTCTATTAATTAATAAATCTAACATTTAAAAGACCTTAAATGATGAAAAAATGCAAAAAAAGATTAAATATAGAGAATAAATATTAGAAATATTTATATAAAGGTTAATGCTACCCTCTGAACATCCATCATTTCTAGAGGGAATAAGCAATGAGCGAAAGCTATACGGTAGGAGATTATTTACTGGATCGTCTGACACAGGTTGGTATTCAGCACCTCTTCGGCGTACCGGGCGATTACAACCTGCATTTTCTCGATCATGTCATCAGGCACCCAGATATCACTTGGGTGGGCTGTGCGAACGAGTTAAACGCCGCTTACGCCGCCGATGGCTATGCGCGGTGCCGTCCGGCGGCGGCACTACTCACCACCTTCGGCGTGGGTGAACTCAGCGCAATTAACGGCATTGCGGGCAGCTATGCAGAATGCTTGCCTGTCATTCACATTGCCACTGCACCCAGTCTCGCGTCACAACGCAATGGCGAATTGCTCCATCACACATTAGGTGACGGCGACTTCAGGCACTTTTCCCGCATGGCGGCAGAAGTTACCGTTGCGCAGGCCAGCCTCACCGTCGAGAACGCAACCACAGAGATCGACAGGGTTATTGGAGAAGCGCTTGCGCAGCATAAGCCGGTATACCTGTTTCTGCCATTGGACGTGGCGGCGGCACCTGCGGGTACACGACCGTATTCACTCGTTATCCCTGAACCACTCCGCTCTGATGAATCGCTGCAAGCTTTTACCGCAGCCGCCACCACGATGCTCAGCGAGGCAAGATCAGTCTCCTTGCTGGCTGACTTTCTGGCTCAGCGCGCTGGCGTTGCAGGGCAAATCCAACGCTGGCTTGATAAAACCCCGCTCCCCCACGCCACCTTGCTGATGGGGAAAGGCACGCTAAACGAACAACATCGCAGTTTTACCGGCACCTACGCGGGTGGCGGCAGTCACGAAACGATCAGGGCACACATCGAAGACGCGGATGTCATCATCAGCATTGGCGTGCGTTATACCGATACGATTACCACTGGCTTCAGCCACCAGATTTCGAGCGAAAAAAATATCGACATCCAGACCACGCTGGCTCGCGTTGGCGATCGGATTTTCCCCTCGGTTCCGATGTCAGACGCTATCGCCGCGCTGGAAAAAATCACCGCGATGCTCGCTTCACGCTGGGAATACCGCGCGATTACGCCCCCCGCCTTACCGCAATCAGAGCACACAGACACACTCAATCAACGGGAGTTTTGGCAACAGATGCAGCGGTTCCTCCGCTCTGGCGATATTCTCGTGACCGACCAAGGCACCTCCTGTTTTGGGGCCGCCACGCTCCGGTTACCCGCGGGCTGTCATTTCATCGTCCAACCGCTGTGGGGTTCAATAGGCTATTCTCTACCCGCCGCATTCGGCGCACAGATTGCCGAACCGGAACGACGCGTGGTGCTGTTGATCGGCGATGGCTCACTTCAGCTCACCGTACAGGAACTGGGCTCGATCATTCGGGATCGCCTGAACATAGTCATTGTGGTGCTGAATAACGAAGGCTACACCGTTGAACGCGCGATTCACGGCCCCGAACAACGCTACAACGATATTGCCGCCTGGAACTGGACACAGCTTCCTGCCGCGCTAGGGGCGAATGAAAACGAGATACTCTGCGAACAGGTATGTTCACCGGCCGCACTCGCACAGATGCTTGAGCAAGTGAATGCCGTGTCGCGTTTGTCGCTCATTGAAGTGGTATTGCCGAGAATGGATATTCCCGCGCTTTTACACACCATCACGCAGTCGCTTGAGACCCGCAATACCGTGCAGTAGCGCGGTATCAGATTAAGGCCAGGACTTTGTCATCAATCTGAGGCGCTCATTGAGCGCCTTTCTTTTTGTCTGGAGATTACAGAATTTCCAGCAATTCCACTTCAAAAATCAGCGCGCTGAATGGCGGAATGGAAGCACCTGCACCACGTTCGCCATACGCCAGATTATGCGGGATATAGAGCTCCCACTTAGAACCGACTGGCATCAGCGTCAACGCCTCAATCCAGCCAGGAATGACGCCACTGACCGGGAACTCAGCAGGTTGACCACGCTCAACGGAGCTATCGAACACGCTACCGTCAATCAGGCGACCGGTATAATGCACACGAACACGATCCTGACGAGCAGGAATCGCCCCATCACCCTGTGTTAACACGCGGAATTGCAGACCGGATTCCGTGCTATCCACGCCTTCTTTCTGCGCATTTTCCGCCAGGAACTGTTGGCCTTCTACTGCCAGCTCCTGTTGGCGATCGCGACGCACGGCATCGGCACGTTCATGAACTTCACGCAGCGCACGGTGAACCACATCCACAGGCACCGCTGGCGCGTTACCTTCCAGCGCATCGCGTAGACCAGCAAGCAGAGCTTCTGGGATCAAGCCTTCAAGCCCTGATTCCTGTAACTGTTGACCAACCTGTAAGCCGATGCCGTAACTTGCCTGCGCTTCGACGCTATCAAAAGAAGGTGTTGTCATGGATGTTCCTTTTAATCTGTAAAAAACTGAAAGCGCAGCATAACAGCGACAGAGTGTGGGGTAAAATCCTGTGTGCAGGTAATCACGTTAACTGAACGCGAGCTAAACCATTACCGGAAGCTGGCCTATACTGGTGGTTCTACTATTCCTAACGCATCGGCTACCTTGATCATCAACGCGTTAACTAGTCAGCTGAGGGAAATTATCGGTATACTGAACGTATTCTTATCCTGATGCGGTTTTTATGCTGACGCAGCGTGATTGTTGGCATAGCGTGGTGAATGACATCATTGCTATTTGATGCGTTTTTATACTGAGTGTTTTTATACTGAACTGTAGTAAGAGAGGTCACCATGGGCAGAATTGCGCCCAGGAAGCGGAAAACCACCTGGGATTATCAAACGCTAGTACGCTTCTGCCAGCGAATTATCCAGCGGCAGCCCTCAGATGCTGTAGCCGTAGAAAATGATGAGGCTAATGAAGAGCTGGAGCGTCTGTCTCCTCCTTCCCTGCGTGAACGTATGCGTGTCAGGCTGAAAAAAATCTGGCATCTGCCCGACAGCTATCACTGGATGGAACCGCTGCCGCTCCTCCATCGTCGCTGGATTTTAGTCGCTATCGCACTGCTGCTGGTCGTCTTGCTCTGGCCTTACAGCGCGCAACATCCACAGCCTGCCCGTACCACCCCCGTACCGCTTACTCAGGCAGATAATCAAGCTGCGATGCAGGCTGTGATTATTGAAAACCCGCCTTCCACGTCACAACAGCAACATACGGCTACACCACCACCGGCTCAGCAGTCAGCGCCGTGGCGGAATTATGAAATATCATCAGGGCAAACGTTGGCCCAACTCTTTCGCGATAACAATTTACCCGTCAGCGATGTGTTCGCGATGGCGCAGGTGGAGGGGCGGGATAAGCCGCTCAGCAATTTGCGGGCAGGTCAGGCGGTCAAACTCCAACTGAATGCACAGGGTATGGTCGCAGAGCTGGAGATCGAAACCACGGCGAACCAGACGATCAGGTTCACGCGCGGTGCGGACGGGGCATTTACCCGTACGCGCTAGCGGGATTGCTGTTCCAACAGGAAGTCGCGCAAAACGATAGCATGATTGTGCTGCGCGTCTTTACTGCCATAAAGCAGTGTGATGACCTTCTTCTTCTCAAGCAACGTCAGCAGTCTGTTACACGCGGTCCCCTGCGCTAATTCATTACGATAATAATGCACAAATTCCGCCCAACGTTCAGGTTCAGCGTGGAACCATTTTCGCAGCTCACTGCTCGGCGCAATGTCTTTAAACCACTCAACCCCTTCCAGACGCGTTTTACTGATGCCACGCGGCCACAGGCGGTCAATAAGAAAAGTGGGGGTAGAAAAAGGGGCTTGCGCGTCATACACGCGGGTGAGGTGAATTAAGTCAGACATGCGGCCTCCGGCCTCATTTTTAGGTATAGGCAATGATAGGCCATTATTCCCCGATCCCTAAAATGCAAAACGCTGGCACAAGGCCAGCGTTTCACATGTTAACTAAAGTATTAATTCAACGATAAACGTGAATTATGCTTCAGCAACAACAACGACATTCAGTTCAGCAAACACATCGCTGTGTACCTGGAAGCTCACTTCGTGATCGCCCAGAGTACGCAGAACGCCGTTCGGCAAACGAACTTCGCTCTTCGCGATTTCAACACCAGCAGCCGTTACCGCATCAGCGATATCGCGAGTACCGATGGAACCGAACAGTTTACCTTCGTCGCCTGCTTTAGACGCGATGGTAACGCTACCCAGTTCTTTGATCTTAGCGGCGCGAGCTTCAGCTGCAGCCAGAACGTCAGCCAGTTTGGCTTCCAGTTCAGCACGGCGTGCTTCGAAGAACTCAACGTTTTTCTTGGTTGCAGGGACAGCTTTGCCCTGTGGAACCAAGAAGTTACGAGCATAGCCCGCTTTAACGTTTACCTGATCACCCAGGCTGCCCAGGTTTGCTACTTTATCAAGCAGAATAACTTGCATTACTTTATCCTCTCAAAGTCTCGTTAATGGACAGTGGCCGATTACTGATGACGGTCAGTGTACGGCAACAAAGACAAGTAACGCGCACGCTTGATAGCGCGGGCCAGCTGACGCTGGTATTTTGCACGAGTACCGGTGATACGGCTCGGAACAATCTTGCCGCTTTCAGTGATATAGTTTTTCAGCGTAGCGATATCTTTATAATCAATCTCTACAACGCCTTCCGCGGTGAAACGGCAGAATTTGCGACGACGGAAATAACGTGCCATGTGGCTAGTCTCCAGAATCTATCAATTCAATCTGCTCGGCATGTAACACTATCTTGCTCAGACCATTGCGCCCTTGATGGCAGCTGATGAATCCGTGCACGGTAAGTTGCGTGCCGACCGTTATACTGTGGGTAACTGCTTGTGACGAAAGTCCGCTGACAATCACGGGCATACGACACCATGCTTGCCGCTTCAATCCGGCTTCCTCTTGCGTCGAGCGGTGCTCAAGCACGAACTGACAATGAGGAATACCTGACGGGCTGACCTTACGAATGGGCGTCTTGCACACGGTGCCAGACAACACCAGACGATTCACCGTCACCACAACAATTACTCTTCAGAATCCCCTGCATCCACATCATCGCCAGCTTCAGCGAAATCTTCACGACGCTCACGGCGTTCGTCTTTCGCTTTCACCATTGGAGATGCTTCAGTTACCGCGTGCTTAACGCGCATAACCATGCTGCGGATAACGGCATCGTTAAAGCGGAAGTTTGTTTCCAGCTCATCGATCGCTTCCTGCGGGGCTTCAACGTTCAGCAGAACGTAGTGAGCTTTGTGCAGTTTGTTGATCGGGTAAGCCAGCTGACGGCGGCCCCAGTCTTCCAGACGGTGGATCGTGCCCTGCGCACCAGTGATGGTAGCAGTGTAGCGCTCGATCATGCCCGGAACCTGTTCGCTCTGGTCAGGATGAACCATAAATACGATTTCGTAATGACGCATCGAATTGCTCCTTACGGATTATTCAGCCTCCTGTCTGGGTCAACCGCGGCCCGTGGAGGCAAGGAACGTGTATGTGTGCGGCTGAAAAAATGACGCGTAAGTATAGTGCTACAAACAATAAAAGACAAGGCTAAGCACAGAACAACGCCCAGTTAAGAACTGTATCGACTTAAATGCGATCGATCTTAAATACACTGTCTACCCAATAACCGGGCCCACTACCGGGTGCCATCACGGTTATTGCGGCATGCGTGGAATGCTGGATAGCAGCTTTTGCGTATAAGGATGCTGTGGTGAAGCCAGAACATCCCGCACACGACCTTGCTCCACAATACGCCCGTGCTCCAGCACGACAATGTCCTCGCACAGTGCAGCAACAGTACCGAGATCGTGCGAGACTAAAACCAGCGTGGTAAGGTTTGACAGCGACTTAAGCAATTCGACAATACGAATTTTCGTAGACAGATCGAGTGCGCTTACCGCTTCATCAGCCAACACCACATCAGGCTGCGACACAATTGCACGGGCGATGGCGATACGTTGGCGCTGACCACCAGAAAACGCATGCGGATAGCGATCAATCGCATCTGCTGGCAACCCTACGGCATGAAGTACGTCGTTTACCGTCTCCGCTACTGGTTTGCGAATACGCAGTGCTCGCAGCGGTTCTGCAATGATATCTCGTACCCGCTGGCGCGGATCAAGGGAGGAATAGGGATCCTGAAAAACGACCTGTACGGATTTGCGGTATTCCCGCATAAATCGTCGATCGCGCGGATTGAGTACCTGACCGTTAAAACGCACTTCGCCCTGTGATGGCAGGTTCAGGCCGAGTAAAATACGCAGTAATGTGGTTTTGCCCGACCCGGATTCCCCCACAATACCCAGATTGACACCACGATGAAGGGTTAATGATACCTCATTGAGTATTTGACGATCGCTTTGATAGCTGAACGTTACGCCATCCACATCAATCAGGTTCATGGCCTATACCCCAATGCCGTATCGAATGAACGCGCTGCGGCAACCAATATTTTCGTATATTCATCTTCAGGCTGGCGAAACACCACGGCGATATCCCCTTGTTCAACCAAACGGCCTTTGTTCATCACCATCACTCTGTTCGCCACCTTGGCCACCACCGGCAGATCGTGACTGATAAACAGCAGGGCAGACCCCTGTTCCGTTACCAGACTCATGAGAAGCTTCAATATTTCTGCCTGCGTAGTGACATCCAAGGCGGTGGTCGGTTCATCGGCGATCAGCAACGCGGGTTCACAAGCCAATGCCATAGCGATTGCCACACGCTGCCGCTGCCCACCGGATAATTCATGCGGCCAGGCGGTAACGATTTTCTCCGGCTGCGGCAAAGCGACCCGTTCAATCCAGCGTAGAACGGCATGAGTAACCGCGCGTCGATCGGCGGCGCGCCCTGTTCTCCGAGCCGTGCGCTGGACAGGTTCGGCTATCAATTGCCCAATTCGCATTAACGGGTTAAGTGCCGTCAGGGGTTCCTGAAACACCGTCGCTACCTGACTGCCTCGCAGACGCGTTAGCTGGCGATCGCTGGCACCGATGATCGATTGCCCGGCCAACTGCACCGATCCACTGGCCTGAATTGCGGCGGGTAACAGACCGTTAATCGCCAACGCGGTCAATGATTTTCCTGACCCCGATTCACCAATCAAACCAACACGATCGCCGGGAGCGAGAGTAAAAGAGAGATCGGAAACCAGCGTCCGCGTGCCCGCACGCAACGACAATGAATTAACTGTCAGCAGGTTATCCATGGTGACCTCCACCGTCAGGTTCCCCTCTGTCACGCAGTCCATCCGCTAATAGGTTGATACCAACAATCAATGTCACCAATGCAATACCCGGTGCGATCACGCCAAAAGGGGCGGTATACACCGATCCCTGCGCTTCCTGTAATAACCGTCCCCATGACGTATTTGGCGGCGGTGCTCCCAGCCCAAGATAGGAGAGCGAAGCTTCAGCAATCACCGCCGCCCCGAACTGCAACGCGATGTTTACTGATAATGTCGGCCAGATATTCGGCAAAATATGTCGAAAAATAATGCTTCCCCATGACGAGCCAGATGTCCGAGCAGCCGTAATATAATCCATCCGTAGTACTTGTTTTGTCAGAATACGCGTTAGCCTGGCGATAATCGCGGAAATCGCAATACCGAGAGCAACGATCGCCGAGCCCAGACTGGCTCCATCACCACTCGCCACAATCAGCATCGCCAACAACAGCGTAGGAAACGCGATAAGAATGTCCAGCACCACCGCCAGCACATCATCCAGCGTGCGACTGGCGAATGCCGATAGCAGGCCGAGTGTGACGCCAATCGCCAGACCAACCATAACCGCGCCGCCCCCCGTCAACAACGCCACGCGGGCACCGCTCATCATCAATGTAAATAAATCCCGCCCTAATCGATCAGTGCCAGCCCAATGCAGTAAAGACGGCGCTTCCAATCGAGTGCCCGTCATCGCGGTGGGATCCCAGGGCGTCCAGAACAGCGTCGTGAACGCAATGAGCACGTGTACGCCCACGAGTAGTCCCCCCAACATCAGGGTGAAGGAACGAGAGCGGCGTCCCAACGTGGCGAAGGAAAACCGAATCATGCTGCTCCTCCAGTGATTTTATCTTGCTTACGGCTATCACTACGCAGACGCGGATCGATCAGACGCTGAATCAGATCGGCAATAAAACCAATAATCAGCACCAGTAACGTGGACACAAACAACACGCCCTGCACACTGGGGTAATCTCGCTGCCCGACACCCAGCAACAGCATTGAACCTAATCCTGGCAGTGAAAACACCTGTTCCACCACCACGGCGCCCAGCAGCGTGGAAGATAGCTCAATTCCCAGAATAGAAATCACCGGGATCACACCATTGCGAACGCCGTGTTTTATTAACGCCTGCGGAAAGCTGGCCCCCAACGCTCGCGCAGTCCGTAAATAGTCACTTCCCAACACGTCCAGCGTCGCGGCACGAACATAGCGTAATAATGATGCTGACATCACGATCGCCACCGTCACGACGGGTAGTACAAAACTGTGCAGAGCGGCAGGCAAATTCTGCCACCCTTCTGCTGGAAATCCCCCCGAAGGGAAAAAACGCAGATGAACAGCAAAAACCGTCACCAGAAGAATACCAATCCAGAAGACTGGCACAGCAATACCTAATTGAGAGATCACGGAAATAGCCCCGCCATACCAGCGATCGGCTTTTACTGCTGCAAGAATGCCCAGCGGCACGGCAATAATCAGTGCCAGAATAAACGCGAATAGGGTCAGTGGGAGTGTCATCGTCATGCGCGCCGCGATTTCTTCGCTGACAGGTATTCCGCTAATAAACGACTGTCCCAAATCAAAACGCAGTAGATGACTGAGAAACTGCAAAAATTGCTGAAAAAGAGGCAAATTCGAGCCAACCTGCCGCCGGGCGGCCTCAATTTGCTCAGGATCGGCACCGATAGAAACCAGCGAATTCGCGGGGTCGCCTGGTAGCAGGCGCAACAAAATAAACAACACGCTAACCGCAATGAAAACCGATAGAACCAGAATCATAGAACGGCGGAGAAGATAGACTGGCATAAGGTCACTTAACTTAGAGCCTATTCCATTAGGCTCTTACTTTATCAACCCACAAACCCATCATAGGGGAAGCGTCCGAGCAATGCTCGACCCTTTCCCCCTCTGAGTCTGGGTATATAACAATCAGATTTTGTTCTTTTTAATATTCCAGACAAAGAACTGCGCATTAAGAGCATTTACCGGATAACCGCTTACCGTTTTCACCGATACCACGATTTGCGGATAAAGATACAACCAGCTGCTGGCTGCATCTTCAGCGATAATCCGATTGGCCTCTGCCAGAGCACGTGTTTGATCCGCTTCGCTGGAGGCCAATTCCGCCTCTTTAATCAGCGCCGTCACCTGCGGATTATCATAACCCCAGTAGAAATTCGGATCGCCATAAAACACAATATCGCGATGATTCACATGTTCTTGTAACGTTGCCTGGAAATTATGCGCCTTATAAATCTTGGTATACCACTCATTAGCGGTGATCACATTGATTTTGACGGTGATACCCACTTTTTTCAGTTCATTTTGCACAAACTGCGCCACAATCGGATGTGGATCATAATTCGGCGTATCCAGAGTAAAACTGAATCCATTCGGGTAACCGGCTTTAGCCAGCAATGCCTTTGCATTTTCTGGGTTATAAGCATTCACGTTATTCAGATCAACATACCAAGGGTCGCTTGGTGGAACAAAAGATCCGATTAATGTACCGTAATTGCCCCAAATCGATTGCAGGAGCTTTCGCTTATCGATCGCTTGAGTCATCGCGCGACGTACATCAACATTATTGAAAGGCACGACATTATCATTGTATGCCAACAGAAGTTTCGTCGTGGACTGACCTTCCGACACGGTAAACGCAGGGTTATTTTTAAACTGTGCGAGTGAATCTGGGCTCTGAACAGAAGTAATGAGATCAACGGCATTGGTCAGCAGTGCATTATTCAGCGCTGAAGCATCCGTGAAATACTGGAAAATCACTCCCGCGTTGGCTGGGCGCTCGCCCCAATAGCGATCAAAGCGCTGCAACGATAGTGAAGAGCCCCGACGCCAGTTCTGCAATTGATAAGGCCCTGTACCATCTTCACGTGTTGTCAGGTTCGTCGCCTGATCGTTCACAATCCAAACGTAGCTGAGGTTATAAGGCAGGGAAACAGAACGCGAAGAAAGACGCACCACTACCGTGTTCGCATCAGGGGTTTCAATGCCCGCTATGGTTTTCAGGCTGTTTTTGCGTGAGCTTTTTGAGTCTGAAGCGATCACTCTTTCAATACTGAACTTCACATCAGCGGACGTCATCACCTTACCGGAATGGAAATGCACATCAGGCCGCAGGGTAAAACGATATTCCAGACCATCGTCACTGATGTGGTAATCCGTGGCCAATTGTTTTTCAACCGTCCCCTTATCTGTCAGCAAGAAAAGCGCTTGATATACATTGCCATTAAAAGCTTCGTTGATCCCCTGTCCCGCACCGGCGGTATTATCCAGATTTTGCGGCTCAATCAATGATCCAATCTTAATTGTCGCCTGAGAGTCATACGTTTCAGCCGCTGTCGACAACGCAGAGAAACATAGCCCAGCCAGCAGAATCATCGTACTGACGATGGTAAACTTCATATTCTGCATGATAGCTGTTCGACCGTATTGCAAGCTCCAGACTCGATACATTCTTTGCTCCTCCCGCCACCTAGCCATAAAGCGCCCCTCCCCGCAACCTCTGGGGACCGATACGCCAACAATTTTATCCATTCTACTTTTTCGCATCGACAGACCTGATATCCCCTTTATCTATCAAGTTATAGGCGTGTTGACTGCGTTCATTTACTGATGCAATATTTTTGTCCAATCGTCAATATTGACGTCACTCGTTCGCCGTCGTCAGGTAATGACTAAAAAATGTTTCCCCTGCTTGTAACGCTGTCGGCGTAATTCTGTGTCCAACACCTTTTTCTACCACATACGTCAAATTTCTATCCAGATTTTGTTGTTTCAATGCCTGATGGAGACGGGCGCTTTCTGCCGCAGGCACGACATCATCCGCCTCCCCGTGCCACACCAACAGCGGCCGATTGGACAGCGCCTCCAGGCGCGTGGTGACATCATAATCAGCGAGCTGGGTCGCTAACGCCAGCAACTCCGCCCGATGCTCTTCGCCATCGGCGGGAACCGGCGGAAATAGCGCGGATGATAGCGTAGAGAAATAGCCGGAGCCCATAAATGCCGCGACCGCAGTAATCCACGGATAGCGCGCCATACATCCGAGTGCGCTCATTCCGCCAAGTGATGCGCCGCAAACACCAACCCGTTCCCCGTCGATCAGGCCACGCTGCCGATATTCCGCGACATACTCAGGAAGTTCTTCAATGTTCGATTGCAGGATATCCCAAAAATGACGCAACCGCTGCGCGTCATTCCCGTCATAGCGGGCACCGTGCATGGCGGCATCGGGTAGAATCACTCTGAATCCAGCCTGAGCCAACGCATAGCCAAAATACGAATACACCTCTTTTGACGAGCAGTAACCGTGGAAGAAAAAAATCGTTGGTAGAGGCTGTGCCCTTCTTCCCGCAGGCACCGCGTGAATCACATCAATACCGCTGCCGAGTTTATCCAGTGACATTTCAACCATATTTCCCTCGAATTCTGTTCTGTCAGCACGTTTTTATGTAGCGAAATCGTATTTAGCAACAAGGTCACAACCTTTTACGATAAACCCGCTCACAACACGCTTCCTATCTCAGTCATGTTATTAATTTCATGCTGATTCGCATTTATGTAAATAAAAAATCACATTGATATAAATCAATTGGTTAAACGGATATTTACACTCCATGATTAAATTTTTTTCATTTACTGCCGTTAACGCATGTGAAGTAAGACTAAAAAATAACCTTTTATTATAAGAGACACACCTATGTTGGGACTTTCCTTTAAACACTGGGGTTTGGGTATCAAGTTATCCATTATCGCCTCCCTGAGCGTAGCGATATTGTTCATTGTGTTTACCCTCACGCTTACCCGCTCCGCAGGCGATCAACTGAAATCGTTGACCCTCAATGACATGCAGAGCCAGGTGAATGGCGTCACCGACATGATCAATATGTACGATACCAGCCTACAAGCCGAGGTCAGCAACTATACGCGGCTGCTGGCGAGCTTTCTGCCGACGCGTTTTTCACTGGATACCGCTAACCCCACCCCTTCCGGTAATACCTCTCAGCCGACGCTTAAGGCTGGCGATACAATATTGAACTTCAACACCGATGTGACGGACGACTTTCTGAGCCGGACTCACGCCATCTCAACGATTTTTGTCCGCGATGGCGAGGATTTTACGCGCATCACCACGTCATTGAAAAAAGAAGATGGATCGCGCGCGATGGGCACCACGCTCGATCGTGAAAGCCCAGCTTATGCGCTGGTGATAAAAGGTGAAACCTACAGTGGGTTAGCAACGCTGTTCGGCAAACAGTACATCACCCAGTATCAACCGATACGCGATAGTGAAAACAAGGTGATTGGTATTCTGTTCGTCGGCGTCGATATCACGAAGCAATTTACCGAGATGCAGCAAACGATTCTGAACAAGAAAATGGGCGCGACAGGCCACTTCTTTGTATTGGGCACGAAAAAAGGCAAAGATGCGGGTAACTATCTTTACCATCAAACCAATGCCAACCAGCGCCCTGACTGGTCAGAAGGTGCGTTAGAGAAAGTACTGGCAACCGGTAATGGTACGATTGAATATGACAACAACACGATGACGGGCGAAGAGAAAACCCGAATCATGGTGTACCGCAGCATTCCACAGTGGAACTGGATCGTTGCGGGTACGGTGAGCAAAGAAAGCCTGATGGCAGAGATTAACCGTACCCGTAACCTGTTTTTGGCCGGTGGCATTATTCTGGTTCTGCTCTTCGCGGCATTCTTTGTCGTGCTGACGCGCAAGTGGCTGAGCCAGCCGCTGGTTGAAATCGTCAAAGTGGCAGAACAATTTTCTGCGGGTAATCTGACGGCCACGCTGTCCAGCAACCGTGAAGATGAAGTGGGTCGCCTGATCGATGCGATTAACGGCATCGGGCAGGGGTTAACGACGATCGTGTCGCAGGTAAGACGCTCCTCTGAGGAAATCAGTGCCAGCACCGATGCACTGGCTGCCGATAGCGAAAACATCAGCGAGCAGATTGCCCGCCAGGCCAGTAGCGTCGAAGAGACCTCTGCCAACATGGAGCAGCTTTCCGCCAGCGTGAAGCAGAATGCCGATAACGTTTCTGCCGCCAAAGATCTGGCAGAACAGAGCGCAGCAGCAGCACGCAACGGCAGCCAAACCGTCACCGATTCGGTATCTACAATGAGCGATATCAAGAACTCATCCCAGCGGATTGCCGATATCACGACGGTGATCGAATCCATCGCTTTCCAGACCAATATTCTGGCGCTCAATGCCGCCGTAGAAGCCGCTCGTGCGGGCGAACACGGTAGAGGCTTCGCCGTGGTTGCGGCTGAAGTTCGGGCTCTGGCACAGCGTAGTTCTACTGCGGTGAAAGAGATCGAAAGCTTGATTAATGAGTCACTGGAGAAAATCGACGCGGGCTACCAGTTCTCAGAAAAAACGCAGGCGGTAATGGATGACTTGCGCAACCGCATCCTGCAAGTCAGCACCATCGTGAACGATATTGATATCGCCTCACGCGAGCAGTCTGCGGGAATTAGCCAGGTGAACATCGCGATTGTACAGATTGGTCAGGCAACGCAGGAAAATGCCATCCTGGTCAACAATTCGGAAGACACCGCGCAGAGTCTGCGTCAGAAAGGCCACCACCTCAGCGAGCTGGTCAGCGTCTTCCGTATTTAACATTCACACCGTGGCCGTCGTGTCGTAGGTATTGCACGATGGCCACCACTTGAGTATTATGCCGACGTTTTTCACCCATCCCCCCACTGACAAAGGAGACGACATCATGACAACATTTACTCTGATTCTTTGCAGGACATCTCGGGACTAATTCCGCATTCTTTTCCGCTTTGCGTTATCCCCCCCAGCTGTAGCCTGCCTTACCCTATGTTTAAATTGATCAGCAGGATGATCTATGGGCAATGCTATTCGCTCTATTTCGGCGCGCATCAGTGTGATCGCGACGGAAAATACCTGGATTGAAGATAAAGCAATCCAACAGCTTCAAATTACCTCACAACTTCCCGATATGGTTCGCGTGGCCGGTATGCCAGATTTGCATCCAGGCCGCGGCTACCCCATTGGGGCGGCGTTTTTTTCACAACAGCGCTTCTACCCCGCTCTGGTCGGAAATGATATCGGCTGCGGCATGGCGCTATGGCGCACGAGCCTGAACGCCAACAAAATTTCGCTGGATAAGCTGGAGAAACGGCTTGGTAATATCGATGGGCCACTAGAAGACAATATCGATATTCCCCCATCGCTGGCGGATTTCCGCTATTCCCTTGGCACCATCGGCGGCGGTAACCACTTTGCGGAATTGCAGCAGCTTGATGAAATCTATCAGCCGGATACGCTGCACGCTCTACACATCGATCCGAAACAGCTACTGCTGCTTGTGCATAGCGGCTCACGCGGATTAGGGCAAACCATACTGGAAGCCCATGTGCGGGAATTCGGCCATCGGGGTCTTGAAGCCAATACGCCAGCCGCTGCGGCCTATCTGGAACAGCATCAGTTCGCGCTGACGTTTGCCACCCACAATCGGCGGTTGATCGCGCAAAGAATGCTGGAGCGCTGGCATACAGAAGGCGATGCTGCACTGGACGTGAACCACAATCTGGTGACATCAACAACGATTGAAGGCATTTCCGGCTGGCTACATCGCAAAGGCGCGACGCCCGCCGACTGCGGCCCCGTTATCATTCCCGGATCGCGCGGCGACTACAGCTATATTGTGCAACCCATTCCTCACGCCGACAGCCTATATTCGCTGGCACATGGCGCAGGCAGAAAATGGATGCGCACGGAGTGTAAAGATCGGCTGTCTTCACGTTATAGCGTCCAGCAGTTGGCGCGTACTCGTTTCGGCAGCCGTGTGATTTGTCAGGATAGGCAGCTGATTTTTCAGGAAGCGCCAGAAGCCTACAAACCGATAGACAGTGTGATCGGCGCGATGCAGCAGGCAGGATTAATTACGTTAATTGTTCGCCTGAAACCCGTCCTCACCTACAAAACGCGCGGGGAGGATAAATGATATTGCTTCAACTTTCCGCTGCACAGGGACCGGGCGAATGCATGTTAGCAACGGCAAAAGCATTGCAAGCGCTGACGCGGGATGCCGCACGGCAAGGTATCGAGTGCGAGATCATCGAAACTGAAGCAGGGAAACGTTCCGGTACGCTACGTTCCGCATTGGTTCTGTTAAACGGTGAGCAGGCGGAACCGCTGGTTGCCAGTTGGTGCGGTACACTTCAGTGGACGTGCAATAGCCCCTGGCGTAAAGGTGGCGGACGCAAGAACTGGTTTATCGGCGTCGCACGCTTTCATCAGGAGCAGGCGTTTGCCGATAACGAGATTCGTTTTGAAACCACCAAATCCTCCGGTCCCGGCGGACAGCATGTGAACAAAACCGAATCTGCCGTTCGTGCCACTCATGTCGCCAGCGGCATCACTGTGAAGGTGCAGAGCGAACGCAGTCAGCACGCGAACAAGCGTCTGGCCTGTTATCTCATCGCCTATCGTCTGGAAGCGTTACAACAGCAGCAGCATGCTGAACTACGGGCACAGCGACGTCTGTTCCACCACCAGATCGAACGCGGTAATCCAGTAAAAGTCTTCAAAGGTGAAGATTTTACGCTGGTTGCTTCTCACTAACCTCAACTCACGGGCGGGCACCAATTGCCTGCCCGTCATTTTTTCCCTCGTTAAAGAACGTGCTATCAGCACGATGCAAAAAACCCCTGCACGACGCTTTCCCCCCTAGCCGTGGTATCCGCACGAATACCCTCACATTGTTTGAGAAAATGAATAAGTATTGCTCCTGAAATGCCGATAACGGATAAGGCATTTTTTATCAATGATATAGGAGTCTGCTCCACTTTCATCACCTGCCCTTTTTACACAACACACAACGACAACTAATCCGTTATTGGCCTGCTATGACGGTAATAATTAATGAACAAAAGGAAGAAGTTTATGCTGCGCTGGATGTCATTTCAAAACCTGTCAGTAACACGCAAGTTATTGGTAGGGTTTGGTTTATTGCTCATCATGGGAGTCATTCTTTCCATGGTCGGCTTTTATGGACTATACAATAGCGACCAATCGTTAAAGCGCATCAGCCGCTTGGGTGCCATTTATGACAAGACCGTGGTCGCCCGAGAAGGTAACTTTGGTTATGCGCTAGAACGTAAAGCGCAGTATCTGGAACAGCATGACGGCGCTATCGGTAATATCAGCGGAGAGCTATCAGCACTGCTGAAGGAAATTGATACGGGGCACTGGCCAGCAGAAGATAAAAGCGCTATTCAGGATATCAGCGCGTCACTCAATGCCTACCTGACCCAGCGTCAGCAGGTCATGAGCCCGGATGTCAGCCAACAGCGGCTCAGTGAATTGAACGCTCAGATGGCGCGGTTGCAGGAAAATATCAACAAACTCTACTTCACGGAAGAAACCCGCGCTGGCCGTAACGTCATCAGTAGCGATATCCAACTGGGTGTCATTACGCTGATTGCCATCATACTCGGTCTGACCACCGCGATTGTTATCTCACGGCAGATTGTTCGCCCACTACACCAGGCGCTACACGCCACTCGCGCGATTGCAGAAGGCGATCTCACGGTACAACTTCACAATGAACGTCATGATGAATTAGGCCAGTTGATTTCAGCTATGGGGCAGATGAACAACAATCTGCACAGTATGATTGATAAAATTCGCCTCAGTGCGAATCAGATTTCCTCCGCCGCTGGCGAAATTACCGCTGGCAATGTCGATCTCTCTTCTCGGACGACTCAGCAAGCCGCTGCACTGGAAGAAACCGCTGCCAGTATGGAGCAGCTGACGTCAACGGTAAAACAAAATGCCGATAACGCCCATCAAGCCAACCGGTTGGTTATGGAAGCCTCTGATACCGCGAATCAGGGGGGCGAGCAGGTTTCTAAAGCCGTTAATACCATGCACGGCATCGCACAGAGTTCCCATCGTATTGCTGAAATCACCTCAATGATTAACAGCATCGCGTTCCAGACTAACATCCTCGCGCTCAATGCAGCAGTAGAGGCGGCGCGAGCCGGTGAACAAGGCCGTGGTTTTGCCGTCGTCGCCAGTGAGGTACGCAATCTGGCACAGCGCAGCGCGCAGGCCGCCAAAGAGATCGATACGCTCATTGCCGAGTCGGTTTCACAGATTAATAACGGGGCGGCGCTCGTTAACAGCGCAGGGAAAACGATGGAAGGGATTGTGCAGTCCGTGACGCAGGTCCACGACATCATGAAAGACATCACTACCGCCTCAGACGAGCAACATCGCGGTATTTCTCAGGTCGGTCAGGCAATCATAGAAATGGATCAGAACACGCAGCAAAATACTGTGCTGGTCGAGCAATCCTCTTCTGCCGCTCACTCACTGGAGCAACAGGTGATCGTACTTTCTGATGCCGTTTCTGTCTTCCGGCTTTTACAGCCTTCACAGCAAGACATTCGCAGGTTGGCAAACTCCGCGGCGTAACCCCAACGACAGAGAGGTGCCTTATGGCACCTCTCTGCTATCAGTGACTACTCTACTCAACTCACACGCGCTGGCGAACGGCTTCAAACAAACATACGCCAGTGGCAACAGACACGTTCAGCGAAGACACGCTGCCCGCCATCGGAATACTGATCAGCTCATCGCAGTGCTCACGGGTCAGACGACGCATCCCTTCCCCTTCCGCGCCCATCACCAGCGCCAACGGTCCGGTCAGCTTGCTTTGGTACAGTGTATGATCCGCTTCACCCGCGGTGCCAACGATCCAGATATTGCGCTCTTGCAGCAGGCGCATGGTACGCGCCAGATTGGTCACGCTGATGACTGGCACGGTTTCTGCCGCACCACAGGCTACCTTCTTCACGGTCGCATTCAACTGCGCCGAGCGGTCACGGGGCACAATCACCGCATGCACACCAGCGCCATCGGCATTACGCAGGCACGCTCCCAGATTGTGCGGATCGGTCACACCGTCCAATATCAGCAGGAAAGGGGTTTCCAGATTGTCTAACATCGCAGGCAGATCGTTTTCCTGATACTTCCGCCCTTCTTTGACCTTCGCTACGATCCCCTGATGCACGGCATCTTCAGCCTGCTTATCCAGCCACTGCCGATTCGCCACTTGAATGACGATGCCCTGCGCTTCCAGCTCGGCAATCACCGACTGGAGGCGACGATCGTCGCGCCCTTTCAGAACAAAGACTTCCAGAAAACGCTGTGGGTCGCGCTCAAGCAGTGCCTTAACCGCATGAATACCGTAAATAATTTCGCTCATTGATACTCTTCAAATTGTGTAAAGCGAGATAACATTCGTCTTGCGGGTTGTAGAGACCGAAGCCTCTACAACGTCAAGCCGTTCGTTATTCCTCAGATTTCTTTTTTGCGCGTTTAGCCTTGGTCGCAGCGGCAATTTTACGCGTTTTCTCTGCGTTCTTTTTCGTTTTATCGCGGTTCTTTTTCGGTTTGGCTTTTGGCTTATCCGAGTTCGCGTTGCGATCGCCTTCTTTGCGGAATGCCGCATCCGGCTCAAAGTTTGCTGGCGATTTGCTGGCGCTGCGACGACGTCGAGCTGGCTTGGCCTCACGCGACTCCGGTTTTTTCGTCCGGTCACGCGCGGTTTTACCTTCGCCACGAACCTTGCGCGTACTGGAAATCAACGCGAAATCAATGTTGCGCTCATCCATATGCACCGCTTCAACGCGGATTTCCACTTCATCCCCCAGACGATAAACCTGTCCGCGTGATTCGCCGATCAACCGTTGACCAATATTATCGTAGCGGTAGTAGTCATTATCCAACGTGGAAACATGCACCAACCCATCGATAAACAGATCTTTCAGGCGCACGAAGAAGCCAAAGCCGGTCACGCTGGCGATAATCCCCGTAAAGACTTCACCCACGTGATCCTGCATAAAGTCGCACTTCAGCCAGTCTGCGACGTCACGTGTGGCTTCATCCGCACGGCGCTCCGTCATCGAACAGTGCATGCCCAACTGTAGCATCTCGTTAATATCGCTATGCCAACCGCCCGTTGACGTCCAGCGCTCATGGCGATCGCTCAACAGATACTTAATCGCACGGTGCAGCGACAGGTCAGGATAACGACGAATTGGCGACGTAAAGTGGCCGTAAGACGTCAAGGCCAGCCCGAAGTGACCGCGGTTTTCCGGGTCATAAACCGCCTGCTTCATCGAACGCAGCAACATGGTTTGCAGCATTTCCCGATCGGGACGTTCCGCCACCTCGTTCATCAATTCCGCGTAATCTTTCGGCTGTGGCTTCATTCCGCCTTTCAGCGTCAGCCCCAGCTCGCCCAGTACACTGCGCAGGGCTAATACATGGTCTTCACTCGGCTGATCGTGCACGCGGAACAGCGCAGGCTCTTCGTTCTTCTCCACAAATCTCGCAGCGGAGATATTCGCCAAAATCATGCACTCTTCGATCAGCTTGTGCGCGTCATTACGCACTACGGCTTCCACACGGTCGATACGGCGCTCGGCGTTGAAAATAAACTTCGCTTCTTCGGTCTCAAACGCGATGCCACCACGCACTTCACGCGCGTGTTCCAGCGCCTTATACATGTGGTGCAGTTCTTCCAGCCCGCCGACCAAAGGTTTGTAATGCTCACGCAGCTCGGCATCACCTTGCAGAATATTCCACACTTTGGTGTAGGTCAGACGGGCATGTGAACTCATCACCGCTTCATAAAACTTGTAAGACGACAGCTTACCCTGTGCCGACACGGTCATTTCACAGACCATACACAGGCGGTCGACCTGCGGATTAAGCGAACAGAGTCCGTTTGACAGTACTTCCGGCAGCATCGGTACGACCTGCGACGGGAAGTACACCGACGTACCACGCGCCCGCGCTTCATGATCGAGAGCCGTATTCGGCCGAACGTAATAGCTCACGTCCGCAATCGCGACCCACAAGCGCCAACCGCCGCCACGTTTCGGTTCACAGTACACCGCGTCATCAAAATCACGGGCATCTTCGCCGTCAATCGTGACCAGCGGCAGCTTACGCAGATCCACACGGCCTTTTTTCGCGGCTTCCGGCACCTCTTCGGAAAGATCCTTCACCTGCTCTTCGACTTTAGGCGGCCAGGTGTGCGGAATATCATGGGTACGCAGGGCAATATCCACCGCCAGACCTGTGCCCATGTTGTCGCCGAGGATCTCGACGATCTTACCGACCGCTTTCGTGCGGCGCGTGGCGCGTTGCGTGAGTTCAACCACGACCACGAAGCCCATGCGAGCGCCGTTAATTTCTTCTTTCGGGATCAGAATATCGAAGCTCAGACGGCTATCATCCGGTACGACGAACCCAACACCGGCATCGACAAAATAGCGGCCGACAATCTGCCCGGTACGCGGTTCCAGCACGCGCACAATGCGTCCTTCACGACGTCCTTTACGATCCGCACCCAGCGGCTGTGCCAGCACCACATCACCGTGAATCGCTCGTTTCATCTCTTCAGCAGACAGGTAAAGATCGTCTTTGCGGCCTTCCACACGCAGGAAGCCGAAACCATCGCGGTGACCAATGACCGTACCGCGCAGCAAATCGAGCTTTTCCGGCAACGCATAGCACTGACGGCGGGTAAAAATAAGCTGACCATCACGCTCCATTGCACGCAGGCGGCGGCGCAGCGCTTCGAGGGGTTCTTCTCCGGTTAATTGCAGGTCGGCGGCTAATTCTTCCCGGCTGATCGGGGTATCGCGCTTGGCGATGTGCGCCAAAATATATTCACGGCTAGGGATAGGGGATTCGTATTTTTCTGCTTCGCGTTCCAGGAATGGATCTTGTGACATTGCGGTTCCTCCGTTGTCATCAGCAGGAGGCTGAACAAAATTCATTCAACCAACAATAATTTATAAAGCGGCGGGTTTTCTTTGACCATATCAGCCAGCGTGTATTGATCCAGCTCATGCAGAAAATTTTGTACCGCCTGTTGAAGCACCTGCTTCAAGCGACAGGCTGGCGTAATGTGGCAAAAATCATGGTTACAGTTAACCAGCGTGAGCGGCTCCAGTTCGCGCACCACATCGCCAATCCGAATGGTTTCTGCCGGTTTCCCAAGACGAATACCGCCATTTTTACCGCGCACGGCCATCACCAACCCAGCACGGCTAAGTTGATTGATAATTTTGACCATATGATTACGAGATACGCCATACACTTCCGTTACCTCCGAAATGCTGGTCATTTTCCCACTCGGCAGTGACGCCATATAAATCAGCGCCCGCAAACCATAATCCGTGAAACTTGTTAACTGCACATAAACCTCGGATACCTCTGGGTATCATTGACAGGCGTATGGGGTACGCCCCTGAAAAAACAATGCTATTGACAGATAATAAACCAGGCACAAACACTACGGCTAATTATTTATACCCTTTGGGTTACAAGAGATTGGTCAGTGGGACTCTGCTTACCAAACCTTTTACATCTGCCATATCTTTTTAATTTTATCTCACCGCAACACAGATAACGTATTCTCTTTTGTTAAACACACCACATCCAACGATAAATGGGCTATTACCCACGAAGGCGGCGTAAGGAAAAGGACACCATGAGGTTGAAAAATATTTCTATTCGTACCGGCTTATTAACATTATTGCTGTTAACGACTTTGTTGCTGCTTATCGTCAGCAGCATGGGCGTGGTTGCTATCAAGCAAGACAGGGAAACGCTGACAGCACAAAACCAGATTCAGGGCATTGAACTGGGCAACCTGATGAATGGATACAACCAAACGCTCAGCGCCCGAGCCTCAGCAACGCTCGCCGTCAGGAAAATCGAAATCGGGCTGCTGAACGACGGAGCGAAAGAAACCGGACTCGTAGAAAAACATCTCAACCAGTCACAGAAAGATATTGAACGCGCCATCAAATCGGTCGATGCCGATCCAAAGCGGCAGGCACTGGCACAGGAGGTGTTAAAAACCTATCAAGCCTATTTCCAGCAGGGTATGGCTCCGATGCTGAGCGCGCTGCAAAAACAGTATACCGACGAATATTATGACGTACTGGAAAAACAGCTCGGCCCGCTGAGCGAGGCCTTTGATTTATCGATCCAAAACTTCCGTCAGTATGCCCAACAGCTTTCCGAACAAGGCTTGGCGCAGTCTGAGCGTAATGAACACATGATGCTGTTGCTGATTGCCGTTGCCAGCCTGTTATCCATCACACTCGTCGCATTAGCCTGGATCGCATTGCGACACATGCTACTCAAACCGCTGGATTACGCCATTGAGCAGCTAGAGTTGGTTGCTACTGGTAATTTGACGCGCCGCCTGATTCAGGGAGGAAACAACGAACTGGGTCGACTCAACGATGCCATCGGCCGCATGCAGAGCGCGTTGCTGGAATCCGTTAGTCAGGTACGCGATGCCAGCACGCAAATCGATTTAGGCAGCCGCGAATTGTTTGAAGAAAACGCCCAGCTTTCCCAGCGTACCGAAGAGTCCGTTGCCGCATTGGAACAAACGGCAGCCAGTATGGAGCAATTGAGCGCCACGGTGAAGCTCAATGCCGATCACGCCGAGCTTGCACATCAACTCGCCAATAACGTCTCGAACACCAGCAGTCGCAGCAACGAGTCGGTCTGTTATGTTATTGAAAAAATGCAGGAGATCGCCACCAGCGCCAAACGAATCAATGACATCCTCAGCGTCATCGACGGTATCGCGTTCCAAACCAACATTCTGGCGCTAAACGCTTCCGTCGAATCCGCCCGCGCAGGCGAACAAGGCAGAGGCTTTGCCGTCGTCGCCGGAGAAGTGCGTAATTTGGCGCAGCACAGCGCACAAGCAGCGAAAGAAATCCGTTCACTGATTATAGATTCACAAACTCGCGTGTCCGAGGGGCTTGAATTAGCCTCTAAAGCAGGCGAAACCATGGATGAAGTGACCGACGAAATCATCCGTATTACGCAACTGATGCGAGATATTTCTACCGCTACGCAAGAGCAGCATCGCGGTATCGAACAGGTTAATGTCGCCTTTACGCAGATAGACAAAGTGGCTCAGCACAACGCGCAGCTCGTTAAAGCTTCATCCGCCACCACGCAGTCGTTGGAACAGCAATCTCAACAGCTCATGCGGTCTATGGCGTTGTTTCAAGTAGAACCTCGCCTTTCCTAATCGACAGGTGTACATCACTCGTGGTCAGCTTCACGTTGACCACGGGCATGATAAAAAGAGTCACGGCGCTCTACCGACCCATACAGCACCGAATAAATAATGAGAAAAGTCAGGAACCGGCTTTCTCCTTAACGCACAGGCTTCATACATATACTTTCCGATAATTTGAGTATTATTTTTTTGCCGCTATTCTCTGTTTTTGCACATAAGCGTATAAATAGGGTTTAAGCGTAAAAATGACCAGAACAACTACGTCAATACATTGAATAAAAGGCAACGAAATAAACGCCTTATTAGTGATCGTCGTCATACATTTCAGGTCATTAATTACATACCAATATAATATTTATTAATTTAATTAATAGCAGGCTACTTTATTGATTCGCCCATTGCTTTTCGCGTAAAAAAAAGGGGCTGCCGATAACATCGCAGACGGCATTGTGATAAACGAATGCCTCTGGCAACAGCGAACCAAGGGTAAAGACAGAAAGAACATAGGCAAATATAAACATGAATAATCAGTCAGTTGATGTTGATTTGATTACCAGGTTTGACAATGAAGCCAAACTGCACGCGCTCAATTCCGTTTATGCCATCGCCGAGTTTGATCTGGCAGGGAAACTGATTGAAGCCAATCCTCTTTTTTGCAAAATACTGGGCTATAAAAAAGAAGATATTATTCAGAAAAATCACACGTTCTTTCTGCCAGAAGGATTACACCAAAAAAACGATCATTTCTGGCGCGATGTGGTGAAAGGAAATATCAACGCAGGCGAATTCCAGCGCAAAACACAAAAAGGAGACATTATTTGGCTCCATGCTGCTTATACGCCCATTATCGATGACAAAGGCCGACGTATCGGCATCATAAAACTGGCAACGGATATTACGCAGGAAAAACTTCTCGTGTCAGAACATCGCGCACGACTGGATGCGATTGAGAACGCGCAAGGCGTCATCGAGTTTGATAAAGACGGCTATATTACCCACATCAATAAACATTATCTGGTACTGACAGGCTATGAAGAAAAAGAAATACTCGGTCAGCACCACAGACTACTCTGCAATCCCAGTGATACCGAACAGGCAGACTATCAAACGTTTTGGGAAACCTTACATCGCGGCCACCCCATTAGCGGACGCTTCCACCGGCTGGGCAAAGACAGCCATTCGTACTGGATACAAGCGACCTACAGCCCAATCATGGATAGTGACGGCAATGTGCGAAAAATCATTAAATACGCTCACAACATCACGCAGAGCGTCGAAACTGAAAAGAAAGCTCATCAGCAGGGGATCATTCTCGATATCCTGCTGTCAGTCCATGACAGCTTTCTGCTCGACCATAATTTGCCTTCCGCCTGCGATAAAGTCTTTGAACGCCTGCTTGACGTGACCAACAGCAGCTTCGGTTTTATCGCCACGTTGCAGGAAGATGAAGACGGAGAGTCGCTATACATTCCCGCGATATCCAATCTTGCCTGGGATGAAGAAACCCTGACCTGGTACAGGCTCCAGCGCAGAACCCACGGCGGCCTAAGGCTCCGTAAACTGGATAATCTGTTTGGTCACGTCGTTACCCACAATACCGTGGTGTGCACCAATAACCTGCTGAGACAAAAGGCTGGCCGGGACCTTCCCCCTATCCATCCTGCACTGTATTCCTTGCTCGGCATTCCTATCACCCACAATGGCAAAGCGATCGGCATGATCGCGCTAGCTAACCGTCGGGAAGGCTACGATCAAACGATGATCGAGCTACTGGCTCCGCTGGTAAAAACGCTCGGTATTATTATTCACGCCCGTTCACTGGAAGATGAACGCACACAGATAGAAGCCTCCCTGCGCTTTAACGCGGGGCATGATTTTCTTACCGGCTTGCCAAATCGCAGCAGCTTCTTCGAACAAGCCAACGCCTTTTTTCTGCACAAGCAGCAAGACCAGCAGACAGATAAAAGCTGTCTGGCGATTATTGATATCGATTTCTTCAAAAATATTAATGACAAATATGGCCATCTGGCTGGCGATGCCGTCCTCAAAGAGCTGGCAATGTTGATGCGTATGTCATTACGCCAGGAAGATCTGGTCGCTAGGCTTGGGGGCGAGGAGTTCATCATCCTGTTAAAAGATGTCTCCTATCAAACGGCGATGATGACGATTGAGCGTATTCGTAAATCGATTGAGCAACATACGCTGGAATACGATCGCCAGAGCCTGCATTTTACGATTAGCGCAGGGATTACCGCCTACCAACCTGAACTTGCCTCCGTTGAGGAGTGGATTCAGCTAGCCGATGAAAACCTTTACTCCGCTAAACGGCAAGGGCGCAACTGTGTGAAATAAGCCCGTCCCGACAGCGCTGCTGATAGCTTTGTTCGAACGTTTGCATTCCCACAGCCGTTCCCGTCTGAATCAAGCCGGGAAGCTGGTGCGTTTTCCCTTCACGAATCAAGTTGCTGACTGCCGCTGTCACCGTCAGCACTTCATAAAGCGCGATTCGGCCACCGTGTGCTGCGGGCAACAACTTTTGCGTCACGACGGCCTGCAAACAGGTAGCTAACTGGCTGCGAACATACGCTTTCTCTTCACTGGGGAAAACATCAATGAGCCGATCAACGGCCTGCGATGCCCTGCGCGTATGTAGCGTTGACAGTACCAAATGGCCGGTTTCCGCCGCCGTCAACGCCAGACGGATCGTCTCAGTATCGCGCAGTTCTCCCAGTAGAATAACATCGGGGTCTTCCCGCAATGCTGCTCGTAGCGCCTGAGCAAAAGACACGCTGTGTGCCCCGATCTCTCGCTGTTGGATCAGACATCGTCGGCTGGCATGGATAAATTCGATCGGATCTTCCAACGTGATCACATGGCGATCGCTGCTGTCGTTTAACGTTCCAACCATCGCCGCCAGCGTCGTGGATTTACCGCTGCCCGTCGCACCGGTAATCAGGATCAGCCCGTCTGGTTTCTCCAGCAGCGTCGCAAGGATGGGTGGCGCATGTAATTCATCCAACGAAGGTTGAACAAACGGGATAATACGCAGCGCCACGGACAGCCCTTCCCGCTGGCGAAACACATTGACCCGCAGGCGCTGCCCATCAGGCAGCATTAACGCACCATCCACCTGCCCTGCCTGCCGCAATTGTTCTTTCTGAGTCGGTTCTAGCCAGGCATCGCACCATTGCGCCACCTGTTCCGGCGTTAAACATGGTAAGGTATTTTCAGGCTGTAGCCGCCCATCCACACGTAACACCGGAGGGTGCCCACTACAAAGGTGCAGATCCGAGGCATTATGTTTTACACTACGCGCCATCCACTCATCCAATTCCATAGATTAACCTCCTGAATAACCATGACGACAATCCAGCAGAATCTACAGGACATCCGGCAACAAATCGCCACCGCCGCACAGCATTGCGCACGGTCACCAGAAGAAATTACGCTACTTGCAGTCAGTAAAACCAAACCTGTGAGCGCGATCGAAGAAGCCATTGCAGCAGGGCAACGTGCGTTTGGTGAGAACTACGTTCAGGAAGGCGTGGAGAAGATTCATTATTTTCAGGAAAACCAACCGGACACACCATTGGAATGGCACTTTATCGGCCCATTACAGTCAAACAAGAGTCGACTGGTAGCCGAGAATTTTGACTGGTTTCACACAGTGGATCGCCTGCGTATCGCGCAGCGCCTGAGTGAACAACGCCCGACCGCCTTGCCACCGCTAAATGTTCTGTTGCAGATTAATATCAGCAGCGAACCAAGCAAATCCGGCATTATGGTGGCTGAACTTGCGGAGCTCGCCGCCAGCGTCGCGGCCTTGCCTAATCTACGTCTGCGCGGCCTGATGGCGATTCCGGCACCGGAAACCGATTATGAACAGCAGCTTGCTGTTTTCAAACAAATGGCTGCGTTGCTCCAAACATTGTCAGTAAATTATCCGCATATTGATACACTCTCTATGGGGATGACAGATGACATGCGCGCAGCGATTACCGCGGGCAGCACGCTGGTGCGTATCGGTACGGCAATCTTTGGCGCACGGGACTATTCAGTCAAAAGCGCATAAACAGTCAGCCAAAAGCGCATAAACCGCAGAGACAGAGCCTGAACAGCCTATCGTCTCTGACAAACAGGTGAGCAACGAGGATGCAGATGCAGCAACGTAAAATAGCGTTTATTGGTGCCGGGAACATGGCGCAGGCCATTATCGCCGGATTGGTCAACGGCGGTTACCCCGCTCAACATATCAGCGTCTGCGCACCTTCGGGTAAAAACCGCGATGCGCTGGCTGCACAATATGGCGTCATCAGCAGCGCGGATAACGTGCACTGTGCGCAGGAAGCGGACGTCATTGTTCTGGCCGTCAAACCACAGATGATGGCAACAGTGTGTGAACCACTGGGTGAGCAGGTCAACTTCACGGGTAAACTGGTGCTCTCGATCGCAGCGGGAATCAATATCGCCCGTTTTCAGGCGCTGTTGGGTGAACCGTTGAATATCGTGCGAATTATGCCAAATACGCCGTCGCTGGTCGGAAAAGGGATGAGCGGAATGTATGCTCCTCCATCTGTCAGTCAAGCTGATAAAGACTTCACCGCACAGTTGATGCAGAGCGTCGGTAAAATTTGCTGGGTAGATAGCGAATCTGGCATTAACGGCGTGATCGCCGCGGCGGGCAGCGCACCAGCCTATTTCTTCCTGTTTATGGAAGCGATGCAACAGGAAGCGATTCACCAAGGGTTCGATCAAGAAACCGCTCGCCTGTTGGTGCAACAGGCTGCGTCGGGCGCGGCTGCATTGGTTGAAGCCAACCCCGACACGCCGCTGTCGACCCTGCGGGAGAATGTCACCTCCAAGGGCGGTACCACGGCAGAAGCGCTACGGGTGTTTAACGAACAGCAGTTGACGCAAACCGTGGCTGAGGCCATGCAGGCGGCAATTGCTCGCGCACAAGAAATGGAAACGCTTTTTTAATCAAAAGCGAGCCCCGATTCTTTATCTCATTAAGGAAAAGACGTACTTATGCTCACCCTGACTTTTCTGGTCAAAACGCTGGTCGACCTCTATGTAATGGTTCTGCTACTGCGCATCTGGATGCAGTGGTCACGCAGCGATTTCTATAACCCGTTATCGCAGTTTGTCGTCAAAATCACCCAGCCGATTGTCGGGCCGCTGCGTCGTATTCTACCGTCGCTAGGACCGATTGATAGCGCCTCACTGCTGTTGGCCTTTATTCTTACGACGATCAAATACCCGTTGCTGCTATTGATTCAGGTGGGGGCGATTTCCCTCAGTCCAATGAACCTGCTGGTCGGGTTCATTTCGCTGATTAAATCTGCTGGCTATCTGGTCTTCTGGGTCATCATCATCCGTTCCATCATGAGCTGGGTCAGTCAGGGTCGCAGCCCAATCGAGTATCTGCTGCATCAGTTGACTGAACCGCTAATGGCACCGCTCCGCCGCGTTATTCCGGTTATGGGCGGCATTGATTTCTCTGCTATGGCCGTGATTCTGATTCTGTATATGCTCAACTATCTGGGCATGGACCTGTTCCCGGAGCTATGGTTCCTGCTGTGAGTGCCATTACCCGCCACGGCGATGCGCTGGTGATTCGGCTGTATATTCAGCCGAAAGCCAGCCGCGATCAGATCGTGGGTTTGCATGGCGACGAACTGAAAGTCGCCATCACCGCCCCGCCGGTGGATGGGCAGGCCAATGCTCATCTGACCAAATTTCTCGCCAAACAGTTTCGGGTCGCCAAGCGTCTGGTTGTGATTGAAAAAGGCGAACTCGGGCGGCATAAACAGATTAGAATTACCCATCCGCAGCACATCCCGGCTGACGTCGCGGACTTCATTGAATAAACACGATTAAATAAACACGCAGGACAAAACGATGCAAAAAGTGGTTTTGGCTACCGGAAACCCCGGTAAAGTGCGCGAGCTAGCCAGCTTGCTGGCCGATTTTGGTCTGGATATTGTGGCGCAAACCGAACTCGGCGTGGATTCTGCCGAAGAAACCGGCCTGACCTTCATCGAAAACGCCATCTTGAAAGCACGTCATGCGGCGCACATTACCGGGTTACCGGCCATCGCCGATGATTCCGGGCTGGCTGTCGATGCGTTGAGCGGCGCGCCAGGCATTTATTCCGCACGCTATGCGGGCGTGGATGCCAGCGACCAGCAAAATCTGGATAAGCTAATCCTGACACTAAAAGACGTACCAGACGAACAGCGCCGTGCCAGCTTCCATTGCGTGCTGGTGTATCTGCGCCACGCTGAAGACCCGACACCGATTGTCTGCCACGGTAGCTGGCAGGGTGTGCTGACACATGAAGCGGTGGGCAGCGGTGGCTTTGGCTATGACCCGATCTTCTTCGTGCCGGAGTTGGGTAAAACAGCAGCAGAATTAACGCGTGAAGAGAAGAATGCGCAGTCCCATCGTGGTCAGGCGCTGCGCCTGCTGCTGGATGCGCTACGCCATGCTTAAGCTTCCCCCGCTCAGCCTGTACATTCATATTCCGTGGTGCGTACAGAAATGTCCGTATTGCGATTTCAATTCCCATGCGCTGAAAGGCGACGTGCCACATCAGGAATATGTCGATCATCTGCTGGCGGATCTGGATGCCGATTTGCCGCTGGCGGGCGGTCGCGCATTGCACTCGATTTTTATCGGTGGTGGCACGCCTAGCCTACTAAGCGCGGAAGCGATGCAGGCGCTGCTCGACGGCGTTCACGCGAGAATTCCGTTAACACCGGATGCCGAAATTACGATGGAAGCCAACCCCGGTACGGTCGAGGCTGACCGCTTCAGCGGCTATCAGCGCGCGGGCATTAACCGTATCTCCATCGGCGTGCAGAGTTTCGATCCACAAAAGCTGACGCGTCTCGGGCGTATTCACGGCCCGGACGAGGCAAAACGCGCGGCACAGTTGGCGACGAGTCTGAGATTGCGTAGTTTTAATCTGGATCTGATGCACGGCCTGCCGGATCAGTCTCTGGACGAAGCACTGGACGATCTGCGTCAGGCTATTGCGCTCAATCCGCCGCATTTATCGTGGTATCAGTTGACCATCGAACCCAATACGCTGTTTAGCTCGCGCCCGCCAACGCTGCCGGATGACGATGCACTGTGGGACATCTACGAGCAAGGCCACGCGTTACTGAGTACCGCTGGCTACCAGCAGTATGAAACTTCTGCCTATGCCAAACCGGGCTACCAGTGCCAGCACAACCTGAACTACTGGCGTTTCGGTGATTATTTGGGGATTGGTTGTGGGGCGCACGGTAAACTGACTTTCAGTGACGGGCGTATTCTTCGCACGGTCAAAGTCCGCCATCCTCGCGGCTATATGCAGGGCACGTATCTGGATAAGCAGCACGATGTTGCCAACGACGATCGGCCTTTTGAGTTTTTCATGAACCGCTTTCGCCTGCTGGAAGCCGCTCCACGTGAGGATTTCACCGCCTATACCGGTTTAGAAGAGCACAGCATTCGCCCGATGTTGGATCAGGCACTGACGCAAGGCTACCTGACGGAAACGGCCACACACTGGCAAATCACCGAACACGGCAAACTGTTTCTGAACTCTCTGCTGGAGCTGTTTCTGGCGGAAGAATAATGATACGTCAGTGGGCACGTTTTCCCCAGTAGACCTGCCCACGGCTTCACACCCTTTTTATCCTTTTGCAATGCTTACAGCGCTTATGTCGAGCCGTCTCCCTTTTCCACCAAACGCCGCTTGCCCGCAGCGCGGAAATCCTTTTTCCTTGTGCTGGACGACGATTGCATCTTTAAGTACGCTACTGGCTTCTGATAAGAATAAATCTTACATTTTAGAATCGGAGGCATGATGGCCAGAACCATGACAATTGACCTTGGAGATGAACTTCGCCATTACGTGGAATCGCTGGTGGAATCAGGCGATTACCGCACACAAAGTGAAGTCATTCGGGAAGCACTGAGAATGTTACGAGAAAAACAGGCAGAGTCAGACCTACAAACGCTACGTCATTTACTCGCTGAAGGGATAAACAGCGGAGAGCCACAGGAGTGGGATAAAGATGAGTTCTTGCAAAAAATCAGAAGCAGAACGCGAACTGCCACCCGATAAAATCAAGCTAACACCGCTGGCGCAACGCGATCTGGAAGCGATTTACCTCTACGGTTTACAGCATTTTAATGAAATTATGAGATTAGCCAGACTTGAACTGACCGTTTTGACGGACAGACAAAATACAATCAAATCTGACAGACTGCTTTGGGCAAGCAGCGGGCGTCAGCCCTTGCTCGTAATTTTGATGAAATATGACTGATCATGTGTGTGACTGGCGGCTATTTTATAAACAGTTATTGTCAGGTATTGGATATATCAACTCTATCTCTGGAGCATCAGTTAAATACCTACCTGACCGAGCCATCAAGTACCCAGAAATCTCTTCAGCACTGAGATCAACATGTAACATCTCAGGATTCTGGAACCAACGATCCGGCCAAAAAATAAGATCAGATGGATTACCATCAAAATTGCTCTCGAGTAATGAAAGAGCAAAATTTTGTTCAGATTCCTTGCCCTCGCAGTCACATATAAACTGGATTGTTTGAATCAATTCGTTCCAGGTAAAGTCTGGATAAAACTTCGCCAGATTAAAGGCCATCCTGGTAAATTCCCTTGCACTGGTCCAGGAGGAAAAATCTCTGAAATTAGAAAATGTATAGGGGCGTACAACCTGGTTGTTCCATTCGACCATCATGGTTACTAACATGGGATCTTCTTGAGCAGAACCTTCATCAATTTTAGAAAGTATCATTTCAGCATTTTTTGCAAGTTCATTAATTTTTTTACTACTGACTTTGGTTGGTTTCATTCTTTCCGGCAATGGCATTGTTTTAATCCTTGAGAAGTTAACTCATCAAACCAATTGATTTTAAACAATACTCCTTATGTAGATACGGTACTACCATAGCCTACTTCTGGCACAGAACCGCCCGTCAGCTCAAGTCTGAACTAATACACATGAGTCCAACATAATTTCAAACGATATCAGCCGGTTCAGGGTTCTAGAGGATTGAATTGTTACCTGCGGTTATGACACAGTAAAGCCCTATCAAGGTCTTTCTATCACGCTCTGTTTATCAACCACCTGCGGGTAACGATGATGAAACGTATAACAACAATCGTAGTGGCATTGCTGGTCACAGCAACATTGAGCGGCTGTAACACCACACGCGGCTTTGGCCAGGACGTGCAAAAACTGGGCAGTAAAATCTCACACGCTGCGAGCTAACCATCGCCAAATACCAAAAAACCGGCAAGACGCTATGCCGGTTTTTTCTTTACGCTGCAACCCCCGACTCCTTTCGCCGCCTCGCCATATCCCTCAGAACGCCGACAGCATATCAATGTGTGGAATGCCGTCTTCGTCGTATACCTCGCCGGTCGCCACAAAACCAAACGCGCCGTAGAACGCTTGCAGATGCGCCTGCGCAGACAGGAAAAGATGCTTTTGCGGCCAGTGACGTGCGCAGGCAATCAGCGCGTGTTCCATCAGTTGATGCCCCAGATGTTGCCCACGCGCCAGAGGCGAGACAATCACGCGCCCAACCGTCACCACATCATTGTTCGGATGCGGGGCAAGCAGCCGGGCATAGGCGGCCAGTTTACCATCACGGTACGCCGCAATATGGCGATTCCCTTCCACCAAATCGCGACCATCAATATCCAGATAAGGGCAAGTTTGCTCAACCACGAATACCTGACTGCGCAGTGCCAATATGTCGTGCAATGAATACACATTAAGGTCTGCCACATCCCAGTCATGCCATATCAGACTCATTGCTACTTCCTATTCGTTTATTCTTTACCCGCGCCACCGGAACGAGAACGGCGCTGAGTCACAATTAACCATGTACACAGCAGCGCAATCGCCAACGCAAACAGCACGCCAAAACCGATCCCGATCGCGATGACCGAGACACCCAGTTTCACCACCAGAGAATAGATCCCCAGCATTAGCAACATAGCGCCGTTTTCACCCAGATTCTGTACAGCGATCGCATTCCCCGCGCCGACACTGGCTTTCCCACGTTCCTGCAACAGCGCATTGAGCGGGACAATAAAGAACCCGCCGAGCGCCCCCAGCAGAATCAGCAAGGAATAAGCGCTAATAAGGTTATGCTGAAGCGTGAAAATCACCACCACCACGCCGATCAAGAACCCCGCAGGCAGGCAGCGCCGTACGTTATCAAGCGTAACCAGTCTGGCAGCCCCCCCCGCCCCCAACACAATCCCAACGGCGACCATCGCATTAAGCAGCGTCGGCGTCGCGTTATCGGTAATACCGAGCGCATGTGGCACCCACAGTACCAACAGAAAGCGCAGCGTCACACCCGCTCCCCAGAACATGCTGGTGCCGATCAACGAAAGCCGGGCATCACCATCACGCCACAGCACCCGACAGGCGGAAAAGAAGCTGCCCGCCATCTGTACCGGATGCCACGGCTGCCCTGGACGTGCAGCATTGAGATGTGGGATCAGCATATTCGCCCCCAACGCCACACCATAAGCCACCGCACAAACCGACAGTGCACCGTAAATGTTCCAGTCTGCCAGCACGCCCCCCGCCACAGACCCTGTCAGGATCGCCGCAATGGTCGAGGCTTCCATCAAGCCGTTGGCTTTTACCAACTGATCGCCGCGAGTGATCTCACCCAAAATGCCGTATTTCGCGGGGGAATACGCCGCTGCACCAATGCCCACCAGCGTGTACCCCAGAAACGGATTACCGCCCACGCAAATGAGCAGCGCGCCCGCCAGTTTCAGGGTGTTGGCGAACATCATCACCCGCCCTTTGGCAAAGCTATCCGCAATTTGCCCGACAAACGGTGCTAAAACGATATACGCCGCCACAAAACCCATCTGCAAAAACGGCTGGCTCCAGTCGGGATACACCAGCTGTTTGATCAGTGCTAACGTGGCAAACAGCAACGCGTTATCACCAAACGCGGAGAAGAACTGCGCGATAATCACCGCGCTCATACTGCGCGACAGCAAAGGTGTTGTGGGTTCAGTCTGTTGACTCATGCACTAGGCTCCAACGCTTGAGTAAGGTTTTTTTCAGCGCTCGATGCTTCAGCCATGTGGCGCAGCGTAACGAAATCAGGCTTACCGCTACCGAGTAACGGTAACGCTTCCACATAGCGAATATCGCGCGGTACGGCCAGTTCTGGCACGCCGCTGCTGCGGGCTTGAGCAAGCAACACATCGCGGGTTATCTGGCTGTCCGTGGTAAACAACACCAGCGCCTCACCTTTGCTGCTATCGCTTTTCGCACTCGCGGCATGCTGCGCCTCCGGCGACACCTTCACCGCCAGCTGTTCCACGCTTTCGAGCGAGACCATCTCTCCCGCCAGCTTGGCAAACCGCTTCACGCGGCCGATGATGGTGCAGAACCCTCTTTCATCCAGTTCCACAATATCACCCGTGTCATACCAGCCCGGTTGCCATTCGCCTTCTGCATTTTCTGCCGCAGGCGCTTCGAGCACGCCGGGGTTTTCCACCCGCAGATAGCCTTTCATGATATTCGGCCCACGCAGTTGCAGACGGCCACCGCGCGTAATGCCCGGCACCGTAATCAAACGCGATTCAATTTCCGGTAACAGCAGGCCGACGGAATGGATTTTAGTCGCCATCGGCACGTTGATTGCCACCACTGGCGCGCATTCGGTCACGCCATACCCTTCCAAAATGCGGATACCAAATTTATCCTGCCAAACCTGACGCGTGGTTTCAGACAGCTTTTCTGCCCCAGCAACCACATAACGCAGACGAGCAAAATCATACGGATGGGCAAAACGGGCATAGTTGCCTAAAAACGTAGACGTACCAAACAACACGGTACAGTTCTGGTCGTAAACCAGTTCCGGTACAATGCGATAGTGCAGCGGGCTGGGGTAAAGAAACACGCGAGCGCCCGTCATCAACGGTGTTAACAGCCCAACTGTCAGGCCAAACGCATGGAACAGCGGCAGCGCGGACATAAAGCGGTCGCGCGGCGTGAAATCCGCAACGGTGCGAATCTGCTCGACGTTGGCCAGCAGGCTGTCGTGGGAATGCACCACGCCTTTCGGATTCCCCTCGGAACCCGAGGTAAACAGCACGATAGCCGCATCATCCGGTTTCTGTGGCAGCATCGCGCGGGCAGGAAACAGCAGATGAAACACAATCCACAGCTTATCGGTCAGCGTCACGGTGTCTTTCAAATCTTCCAGATAGACCCAGTTGGCTTCACTGACCTGCTTCGGCAGGTCCGTCAACTTGCCTTTTTCAAGAAACTGGCGAGACGTGACGATCGTTTTGATCCCCACCGCTTTCATCGCACTTTGTAACCCTTTCGCGCCCGCCGTGTAATTCAGCATGGCGGGAATGCGGTTACGCAGCGATGCGCCCAAAATGGAGGCAGCAGTAATGGTCGCATTCGGCAACAGCATACCGACATGCTCATCGGCACGGGTGAAGCGTTGTAAAATACGCGACACACCCAGCGATTTTTTCAATAAGCCCTGATAGCTGTCTTCATTGAATGAGATATCGGCAATGCTGGCAGTATTCCGCCCGTAGCGGGTTCTCGCCGCCAGAAAGGCCTGATACAGCGTATGCTGTGGGCGCGTTTCCATTCGCGCCTTCATCATAATCTGGTGTAAACGTTCACCAGCCAGCGCACGACGTGCCCTGGCGCTGCTGGCTTCCGGCATCGGCAATGTAGTCGGAGGCAAATAGGTGATCGTAATCTGTGGGAGACAGCGGCGTTTAAATACGCCCGCAAGACGACCAAACGGCGTGAACTCTGCCCCATCAATGCGTACAGGAATAATCGTTGCCCCGGATTTCGCTGCGACAAACGCCGCGCCGCTGTAAATCTTCATCAGCGATCCCGTTACGCTAATACGTCCCTCTGGGAAAACTACGACAGGCTGACCGCGTTCGATCACCTTAATCAGTCCCTTGATCGCCAGAGGTTTGGTAGGATCTAACGGCACAAAATCGATATAAGGCTTGAGCCAGCGCATAAACCAACGATCGGAAATGGAGGAATACACGGCAAAAACGGGTTTTATCGGTAAGAATAACGCCAGCAGAATGCCATCAAGAAAAGAGACGTGATTAGGGGTGATGAGCAATTTGGATTGCTGAAATTGGCTGCTGTCGCCCTCAATCCGGATGCGGTACAGATGCTGGAACACCCAACGTAACAGGGTATGGATCATGCCTTCTCCCAATAGACAGATAAACGGATAGCTTGCTGAAGCGTAAACCACCAAGCGATACGTCAAAATACTACATACTCACTATACTTCAAGCGACGGATATACGGCTTAACGCGAAGATTGCCGTCGGCACATCATTCACTTGGCATTAATCGCGCTGGAGATAACGAAAGTGGGGAGTTCAGGCAAAAAAAACCTACGCATCCGCGTAGGTTGGTGTAATCAAATGATTTCAATGTACAGAGTACATTGATATATCACCAATCAATACCTCTGGGACTTGATACTCTAAGGATCGCCACTTATCTTCACCAGCGATGAATCGAAAGAGTTATTCTATAAGTGCAACCAACTGTAAAATTCTAGCGAATCATGTAAGACAACCGCTCCCTTTGCGCCTTTTTCTAGCTAGATAACGACTGGTGATACAGCCGCACGGCTTTGTCTGGGTAATCCAGTCCCTCGCCGATGTAACACCAGCCGTGCTTTTCGTAATAGCCGCTAAACGTGGCGTACAGGTAAAGGTCATCAAAACCTGCGCGGCGGCAGAAATCCAGTACGTGCCGTTGCAGCGCCACGCCCAGCCCTCTATCGCGATAATTTTCGTCCACATACAGCGACGCCAGCCAGGGCGTCAGATCCTGTCGGCTGATTAAATCGCAGCGCCAGAGCCCTACCGTCCCGACTAAACGCTCGTCCTCCAGCGCGATAAACGTCAGCGGCAGCGCCGCAGGGTTCAGGCTATTGCGCACCACGCTAGCAAAGAATTCACGGCTATTCTGGCTACCGAATGCCTGCCAGATCCAGTCGATCACCTGCTCCTGATGCTGGGGGTAATCCGCCAGATAAACAATGCTTACCCTAGATATGCCCACCATGACTACACCAGCTTCCCCTGAAAAATGGGCACAGAATCAAATAAATAGCCGTCAAACTCCGGCGCATCGGCGTCGGAGATTTCCATCAGCGTATTTTTGACATTTTCGAGGTGCTGCCACATTGCCTGATAAGAACCAGAGACATCACGACGCCGCAGTGCCGCCAGAATAGCCTGATGATCCGCTAGCCATTTCAGGCGATAGCCCTGCGTGCCAACGTGGGTGTAAAGCTGCTGCCAGAGCGCATTATCGTCACGGCACGCCCAGATATTACTGACCGTTTCCAGCAGCATCTGGTTTTGCGTCGCCCCCGCAATTTGCAGATGAAACAAGCGATCGAAATCGCCACGGTAATCTTTTCCGGCGATTGCGGCCTGCTCTTGCTCTAGCGTTTTACGCAGGTTTTCGATATCCGCCCGCGTTGCCATACGCGCTGCAAACGCCGCGATGTTGCTTTCCAGCAGTTGGCGAGCCTGTAGCATTTCAAACGCGCCGATATGATTCTTGGCGCTGTCTGCCGCGTCATCGTCATCGGGAATACGCAGAACATAAACCCCAGACCCTTGGCGAATATCGACCGTGCCTTCCAGCTCAAGCATCAGCAGCGCTTCGCGCACTATCGTCCGACTAACGCCATAGGTTTCCGCAATATTTCGTTCAGGAGGAAGGCGCGATCCAACGGGGTAATCCCCTGATTGAATCTTCTGGCGCAAATCACAGCCGATTTCCTGATATTGCTTCTTCTCTTGCAGAACCACATCCTTCGCCACACTTTCACCCTACATGCACTGTCGCCCTAAATGCGGCTCTGATGTCCGCACTGATTTATCCTCACGCGTACTGACGTCGCGGTGGGGCGTTAGTCTACCAAACTCAGCGCTTGATCCAGTACTTTTGCGCCATTTAATGTGCCGTAGGCAACGGGATCGATCACTGCGATAGGGATCTGATAACTATCCGTCAGCTTTTTATTTTCGTTAAGTTTGAAGCGAACCTGCGGCCCCAACAGAACCGCAATGATATCGCTGCCGAATTCCTGTAATTCATCCCGCAAGTTTTGTTCCGGGATCGCGTAGATCTTAAACGTCATTCCCCGCGCTTCCGCTTCCTTCTCCATTTTGGTGACCACCAGTGAGGTCGACATGCCTGCCGAGCAGGCCAGTACGATTCTTTTCATATTCCGTTCCTCATTTTGGTTATCTGTGCCTATTTCTCTTCATCATCCAGCGTCAATTCAAGCCGACGCGTATCATGTAGCTGACGAAACCAGGCGGCTGACTTTTTCGGCCGCCGTTGTCGTTCCTGCTCCAGATCGATTTCGATCAACCCGTAGCGGTTTTTAAACGCGTTCATCGGCGAAACATTATCGGTAAACGCCCACAGCATGTAGCCTCGGCAGTTTGCGCCTTCTTCCTTCGCCTTCAACGTCCAGTAAAGGTGTTCAGCAATAAATGCGATACGGTAATCGTCCTGAATCACGCCCGCCTCGTCTTTAAAGCGAACCTCATTCTCGATACCGATGCCGTTTTCCGCCACAAACCACGGTACGTTGCCGTATTCACGCTCGATGCGTTTCGCCATGTCGTAAATGATTCTGGGATTGATCTCCCAGCCACGCGAGGTGTTCATTCGACGCCCCGGCAGCTCAAAATGCTCGTAGTAATAGGCCGGATGGAACGGTGTCTCCTTGTTCCATTCGCGGCTGGGCGCTTTGACCCGATGCGGGTAATACAGGTTGATCCCCACCTCATCGACCGTATTATCCCGAATGATCGCCAGCTCTTCTTCCGTGTAATCCCACTTCACCTGATGCTGTGCCAGTAGTGCCATCAGTTCCGCCGGATATTCCCCTTTCAGCGCCGGATCGAGAAAAACCCGGTTATAGAACAGATCGTAAAGGTGTGCCGCTTTCACATCGTGTGCCGCACGGGATCGCGGATACGTGACTTCGGGATTGAGGATCACGCCGATCGAGCCGCCATCCCGGTGATAGCCCTGCTGCCGAAACCGCTGCACCACTTTTGCCGTCGCCAGATTCTTGTGGTGATTCCACTGCATCCACGTGTGCGTATTCTGCTCATAAGGGTAGCGTAGTGCGTCCAGATAAACGCGCGTCTGCACCACAATCGGCTCATTGAAGGTAAACCAGCGCTTCACTTTCCCGGCATAGCGGGCGAAAACCGCGTCGGCGTACAGCACAAACCACTCCACCACCTGCTTGGATGACCAGCCCTGATACTTCTCCAGCAGGCAGGCGGGCAGCTCGTAATGTTCAAGGCAGATCATCGGTTCGATCCCCTGCCGGTGCATTTCATCCAGCAGGTTATCGATATAGGCCGCGTACTCCTCGTCGACGATGCCTTTCTCATAATCCAGCATAAAGCGTGACCAGTTGATCGACGTACGATAGTGCGTCAGCCCTGCCAGTTTCATCAGCGCCACATCTTCCCGATAGCGATTAAAGAAATCCGTCGCTTTCGCCGGGCCGTAGCCGTTGTGCCAGACCTGACGATCTTGCTTGTACCAGAGATCCAGATAGGAATCCTGCCCGGCTTTCTTGCCGCTCCACCCTTCCGTTTGCCATGCCGATGCCGCCGCGCCCAGAATAAAATCCGGTGGAATAGCCAGTGAAACTTTACTCATGCGTTACTCCTCTTCTTGCCCGTTTCAGGCTTTTTCCGCTGCGGCCTGCTTTTCCGCTTCCAACTGCGCCAGTTCAGCACGGCGAGACGCCACTTTGACAAACGGCAGATAGATCAGCATCGCAACAATGATGCATACGATCTGCGTCGCGACCGCCCCCATTGAGCCCGCCGTCGACAGCCAGGCGTTAATAATTGGCGGCGTCGTCCACGGCACCATCACCACCGCTTTACCCGCAAACCCCATGCTGGTGGCGAAATAACCAATCGTACCCGTCACTAACGGCGTGATAATGAAGGGAATAGCCAGAATCGGGTTGAGCATAATCGGCATACCAAAAATTACCGGCTCATTAATATTGAACACGCTGGGGCCGAAAGAGATTTTGGCGATCTCTTTCATCTCTTTGCGTTTAGAGGCAATCATCACCGCCAGCAGCAGGCCAATGGTTAGGCCGGAACCGCCGATGCTCATGTACACATCCCAGAACGGCATAGTGATAATGTTCGGTATCTCATGCCCCTGTTCGAACGCGGTCATGTTGACGGCAATCGCTCCCAACAGCAGCGGTTCACGAATTGGTTTAATCATCTGGTTGCCGTGAATCCCGATCACCCAAAATAGCTGGGCAACAAACATCAGTACCAGTAAACCGGGCAGGCTTTGTACCACAGATTCCAGCGGCTGCTGCACCACCTGATACACGGCGTCATACAGATACATGCCCGTTACACGGTGAAACACAAATCCAAAGGTAGCAATCGCCACCACCGTGATGATCGAAGGAAATAACGCAGAAAAAGAGGCTGCTACATTAGGCGGCACGCTGTCCGGCATTTTAATCCGCAGCCGATCGACGCTTTCCAGCTTGGTATACATTTCTACCGACAGGATGGCGATGAACATCCCCAGAAACAGGCTTTTGGTATCAGAAAACTGCTTCGCCAGCACGTCTTTCACCACCATCATTTGCCCATTGACGGCCATTTCAATCGTGGTTGGCGTAACAGCAATAAAGCAGATCACCGCCAGCAGGCCGGGGAACAGCCCGCGTGAACCGTTAATCTTTCCAAGCTCAATACCAATCAGAAAGACGGCACCGATAGTCAGAAAGCTGAGCGTGGCATAGTTAATGCCGCTCATGATTGGCTTTAGCTCTGCCAGAAATGAGAACATGGAAAAACTGGCCAGACCATTTTTCGGGTCCATCACCATGTTGGAAATCAGTACAGAAAACGCGCCGACGATAATGACTGGCATCAGCGTAATAAAGGATGCCTTAATCGCCATAATGTAACGCAGGCTATTAAATTTATTGGCAAAGGAGCCCAATGAATCAATCAGTTGGTCCTTAAATGACATAACACCACCTCTTTCATCATCATATTGTTATATCGCGTGTGACACGCGGGATGGCCGTTACGCGTAGGGTAAATGCAGGTACCGCGCTTTCGCGTTTGGCATACCAAAAATCAACCATAATGAATTATTTTTCTGTGACATGATTCTCACAAGACAATATTGGAATTCCAATATGATAAAAATGTAATTTTTGGCATGCCATAGACTCCCAGCCGACTTAGGCTGCTTTCCTGACCGCGATAAGGAAACTTACGATGAAAGACACAGAAAACGTTCCTGCATTTGATATGGAACACACCGTGATGGAACTGCTGATCAATGCAGGTGAAGCACGCTCAAACGCCATGATGGCCATTCAGGCCGCGCGTCAACGGGAGTGGCAACAGGCTGACGATCTACTCGCCGCGTCACAAGAAGCGGCTCGTGCCGCTCACCGCGTGCAAACCCGGCTGATCGGTTTGGATGAAGGAGAAGGAAAGGTGCCCGTCAATCTGATCATGGTGCATGCGCAGGATCATCTGATGACCGCCATGCTCTGCCGGGATTTAGCGGAAGAGATTGTCTTGCTACGCCGTGAAATGGCTGCATCACAAAATTAACAAAAATCTGATTGAGAAACGAACATCAGGCGTTAAATCCGGCAATATGCCTGTGGTAATATGTCATACAACGTTCGTAACAGGGATGGATAGGCGTTTAGCCCGTCATAATACTCAATTAAGGTGCAGCGATGAAAACCATGCTTGAGGTGGCAAGACGTGCAGGCGTATCTAAAGCGACCGTTTCCAGAGTGCTAAACGGCACGGGTCAGGTCAAACAGGCAACACGCGATGCCGTATTTCAGGCAATGGAGGAGCTAGGCTACCGTCCTAACTTTCTGGCGCGTTCGCTGGCTCGTCGTACTTCAAACAGCATTGGTCTCGTTATTTCCAATTTTGACGGCCCCTACTTTGGCCGCCTGTTACGCCGTGCGGCGGATATCGCGGAAAGCAACGGTAAACACCTGATCGTCACCGACGGGCACGATACGCCGGAAGATGAGCATCGCGCGGTGCAGCTTCTGTCTGACAGACAATGCGACGCCATTATTCTCTATACCCGTTATATGTCCGAAACGGACCTCATGATGCTGCTCGACACGCTGACTATTCCGATGATCGTGATGAATCGCGATCTGCCGCAGGCGCGGGAACGCTGTATTTTCTTCCGCCAGCAACAGGCCGCGTTTGACGTGGTGAATTACCTGATCGAACAGGGCCACCGAGAGATCGCCTGTATCACCGCACCGATGAAAACACCGACGGCGCAGGCCCGGCTCGCAGGCTATCAGCAGGCATTAACCACCCATCAGATCGACGTTGATCCGCGTCGGGTGGCGCACGGAACCAGCATGGTCGCCAGCGGCTATCAGGCCGCACGCCAACTGCTGGACAACGGTGCCAGCTTTAGCGCGCTGTTTGTCAGCAACGATGACATGGCGATTGGCGCGATGAAAGCGCTGTACGAGGCCGGGAAAAAATTACCGCAGGACGTATCCGTCTTCGGCTTTGACGATGAGCCCTGTGCGGCCTACCTGCACCCTTCACTTTCCACCGTCTACATGCCGATTGAAGAGATGGCCGCCACCGCGATGACACAAGTGCTGGATCTGATCGCGGGCAAAGAGGTCAACCCGCTACTGCCCTTCACCGGTGAACTTAAGCTGCGCGAATCGGTACAGAAAGGGCCGTATTACGCTAAGTAAAACACACAGTAAAACGGTTCCCCGCGCAAACAGCCTGCACGGGGTCACCTCTTAGCCATGTTCAATCAGCATCACCGCTGTCGTATCCGCTTCCAGCGCGGCAAACAGGTGCGGGACATCCGCCGAATAGCTGATGTAATCCCCCGCGCTCAGTTCAACGGGCTGTGTGACAGGCCCGATTCTGGCGCGACCACGACTCAGGATCACATGCTCAATCGTCCCCGGCTTATGTGGTTGGGAGACTCTGGCCTCCCCCGGCTGCACGCTAAGCCGATAGATGTCACGCTGTGCACCAACTGGACACGCGGCCAACAGCGTCGCCGCATAGTTGGCCTGCTCCGAATAAGTTGCCGTGCCTTCATGGGCTCGAATCACCTGAACATGCTGGCGGGACTGTCCGATCAACTGGCTGACCTGCACATCTAGCGCCATTGCCAGCGCCCAGAGCGTTTCCAGACTCGGGTTACCGATTCCACTTTCCAACTGTGAAAGGGTTGATTTTGCTAGCCCTGCACGTTTTGCCAGTTCGGTCACTGACAGGTTTAACCGCTCACGTTCACGCCGAATAGCAACGGCCAGCCGTGCAATAGGCGTGATTTCCTGAGCGCCATTTTCCTGATTATCGATCGTCATAGCGTTCACCATAATGTCTATTTGTTCGACTTGACGAACACATAGTTCATGTTCATTATTTCGTCCTGATGTTCATTATAAAAAACTTTGTTCGATATAAAAGCATTCTCTTCACTCTGATGCTTTTCACACTCATAGGCTGGAAAAAAGATGACACCTCAGACGCGCGGCACAATAGAAATGGCGATTGCAATGGCCATTTCTGGTACGGTTGGCTGGTTCGTTTTGACCACAGGACAGCCCGCCATGACGGTGGTGTTCTGGCGTTGCGCATTCGGCACAGTGACGATGCTGATCGTCTGCGGGCTATTGGGCTTGCTGCGGCGGGATGTCATTAACAGGAAGCAGGCTGGTATTGCCATACTCGGCGGTCTGGCGCTGGTGCTCAACTGGACGCTGCTGTTCGGCGCTTACTCACAAGCCTCTATTGCCGTCGCCACCGTGGTTTATCACACGCAGCCCTTTATGCTGGTGGGGCTAGGCGCGCTCTTTTTCAGGGAAGCGCTGACCTTCAACAAAGTCTGCTGGCTACTGTTCGCTTTTGGCGGCATTGTCCTGATCGTCAGCGCACAAACAGGTGCTGACAGCGCTAACAAAAGCTATCTGTCTGGCATATTGATGGCATTGAGTGCCGCATTCTTCTACGCCGTCACGGCCGCGATAACGAAAAAGCTCTCGGGGCTCCCACCGCATGTGCTCGTGCTGATACAACTGCTCGTTGGTGTCGTGGTGCTTGCGCCCTTCGCAGCAATAGCTGCTTCTCCGACCACGTCACAGTGGAGAATGCTTGTGGCGATTGGCGTGATCCATACCGGCCTGATGTCGACGCTGTTGTACAGCGCGATCCAGAAGATCCCGACCGCACTGGTTGGTGCGCTATCGTTTATCTATCCGGTTATTGCCGCTCTGGTTGACTGGGCAGCCTTTGGGCATAGGTTGGATGCCATGCAGCTTGTGGGCGCGGCCGCGATTCTGCTGTCTGCCGCCGGGATGACGTTCGGCTGGCGCATCAGGTTCTGGGGAAAAGCAGATCGTGTCTCCCCAGATTCAGCTGAATAAGGCCGATTAAATCGCTTCCAGCGCCAGCAGTTCGTTCAGCGTCTGGCGGCGGCGAATCAGGCGCGCTTCGCCGTTTTCAAACAACACTTCCGGCAGCAGAGGACGGCTATTGTAGTTAGAAGACATCGATGCACCGTAGGCGCCAGTGTCATGGAATACCAAATAGTCACCCACCTGCGCATCCGGCAACGGGAAGGTTTCCACGCCGCCGCCCGCCTGCTGGGTAAATACATCACCAGATTCACACAGCGGCCCTGCAATCACGCTGTCGCGCAACGTGGACTGGCTGATATCACGGCCATCGCCCGGCAGCAGAGAAACATGGTGATAGCTGCCGTACATCGCCGGACGCATCAGATCGTTAAATCCGGCATCGACCAGCACAAAGTGACGGCTTCCCATCGATTTTATCGCCCGAACTTCCGCCACCAGCACGCCGGATTCGGCGACCAGAAAACGTCCCGGCTCGATTTCCAACGTCACCGGATGGCCGAGGTGCGCAGCAATTTTCTCGCGCGCCGCGTTCCACAGCCCGTAGTAGTGTTCAGTATCAATCGCTTCTTCTCCGTGGCGATACGGAATCGACAGCCCGCCGCCCGCTGAAATCGCCTCCATATCCTGACCCAGCTCAACAACCTGCTGCACCATCGCCTCGCACACCTGTTCCAGATGGCCGTAATCAACGCCGGAACCAATGTGCATGTGGATCCCCACCAGCTTCAGCTGATAGCGTTGAATATGCGCCAGCGCCAGCGGCAAATCGCCGTACCAGATACCGTGCTTGCTGTTCTCGCCGCCGGTATTGGTTTTCTGGCTGTGACCATGACCAAAGCCTGGATTAACACGCAGCCACACCGGATGCCCCGGTGACTGCAGCCCAAGCTGCTCCAGCATATCGACCGAGCCGGCATTCACCGGAATGTTCAGTTCAGCAACGCGTTGCAGCGTCGGGCGATCCAGCAGATCGGCGGTAAACACGATCTCATGCGCATCGGTGCCCGGTACAAACCCCGCAATCAGCGCACGCTCGATCTCACCCAGCGATACCGAATCCACTTTCACACCCTGCTCACGCATCAGGCGCAAAATATGCGTGTTGGAACACGCCTTCTGCGCGAAGCGGATCGTGTCGAACTGGCGTAGTTGGGCAATGCGGCTAACGATGGTCTGCGCGTCATAGGCCCAAACTGGACAACCAAAGCGGGCAGGCAGTTCACACAAGTTTTGCGCGTTCAGAGCATGGGTTACGTCATTCAGATCGTGTGGCATAAAAAGTTACCGATTTACAGGGTTAAACGGAGTTGAGAAACACTATAAAAATACCCCAAGCGGTAAACAAATATCGTTTTAGGTAGACTCTATTCATTTCTGATATGGTTTATCAAACTGATGGTTTATAAAAATAAATGAAGGAAGCGACATGGCGACAGTATCCCTACGACACATTGAGATTTTCCATGCAGTTATGACCACTGGGAATCTGACGGAGGCGGCAGCGCTGCTGAACACCTCGCAGCCGACCGTCAGCCGCGAGCTGGCACGTTTTGAGAAACTGATTCAGATGACGCTGTTCGAGCGATTGCGCGGCAGACTTTACCCCACTGCACAGGGGCTAGAGCTATTTGAAGAAGTGCAGCGCTCTTATTATGGGTTAGATCGGATCATCAGCGCCGCCCGCGATATTCGCCGTTTTCAGCAGGCACAGCTTTCGATTGCCTGCCTACCCGTGTTCTCACAGTCGCTGCTGCCTGACGTCTGCACACCGCTGCTGGCACGCTATCCGTTGCTTAATTTGCACATCATTCCGCAGGAATCACCTCTGCTGGAAGAGTGGCTGTCTGCCCAGCGCCACGATTTGGGGTTAACGGAAAACAGCCTTACGCCAGCGGGTACAGAGCGGCAAACGCTGATGTTATTAAATGAAGTGTGCGTGCTGCCAGCCGAACATCCACTGGCGCAAAAATCGGTGATCACACCACAGGATTTTGCCAATCAACCCTTTATTAGCCTGTCGAGCGCCGACAGCTATCGCCAGTTGCTGGACAAACTGTTTCACGAACAGGGCGTATCACGTCGGATGGTGCTGGAAACTCACAGCGCGGCATCAGTATGTGCGATGGTGCGGGCAGGCATTGGGCTGTCCATCGTTAACCCGCTAACCGCCTTGGATTATGCAGCCTCCGGCGTGGTCGTGCGGCCTTTCAGTATTGATGTTCCCTTTACCGTCAGCCTGATCCGCCCGTTGCACCGCCCCGCATCGGCGCTAGTCGATACCGTCATTGAGCAGCTCAAGCAGTACGCCGCAAACGTACCTTCACATCTGGAGCAGGTCTTGCAACAGTAGCGCTCGGCGCGCTACATCACCCCTGTGTCAGGGTTCGCCAGCGCGGATCGTGGGCAAACCAGTCCACCAGAAAATCCAGCAGGGTACGCAGCGAGGCGGGCATCTGGCGGCGCGAGGTGTAAATACCATAAATCCCCATCGCCTGCGGACGGTATTCCGGCAACAGCGCTACCAGTTGTCCGCTGGCGAGATACGGTGCCACAGAATAGCGCGGTTGCAGGGCGATCCCTGCGCCTTCCAGCGCACCGGCCAGCAGCACCAGCGACTCATTGCCGCTCAGGTTACCGCTAACCGGAATCGTAAACTTTTCATCATCGCGGGAAAAATGCCACAGGCTTTTACCAAAATAGGTGTAGGTCAGGCAGTTATGAATTGAGAGATCGGTAAGTCGTCGCGGAATACCATGCTCATTCAGATAAGAAGGTGACGCACACAATACCGACTCGCAGCTTGCCAGCGGTCGGGCGATCAGATTGGGATCCAGCTCGTTGGTGATGCGCAGCGCCAGATCGATGCGTTCCTCGACCAGATTCACCGTTCGGTTATTCATTTGCAGGTCGATAGCGACCCGAGGATGCCGCCGCAGGAAAGCCGTTATCGCCATACCGAGCGCGCCCTGCGCCAGCGACTGCGAACAGCCGATGCGCAGCAAACCGCTTAACGTGGCATCGTCGGTATCGGCCTCGACGCGCATATCCGCCGTCAGCGCCAGCATCTCTCGACAGCGCGCCAGCGTTTTTTCACCGGCATCCGTCAGGCTCATCTTGCGCGTGGTGCGGTGCAATAATCGCGCCCCCGCCCACGTTTCCATCTCCGCCAGATAGCGCGTCACCATTGCCCTAGACATATCCAGCGTGTCCGCCGCCGCGATCATGCTGCCGCGGTCTACAATAGTCACAAACACTTCAGCAGCCGTAATGCGATCCATAAATTAGTCCGTTATATGCAACAAACAATTGCCATTTTTGCGGTTTTTCATACGATTAATGCAACATAACATGAACCTACTTTCTGTCATACCTGTGGAGTATCACTATGTCTAAATCTATCGCTTTTACCGTATCTTTACTCGCCGCATCACTGGGTCTGGCTTCTGCGGCCAACGCTGCCGAGTTAAAAATCGACGTGTTTAATCCAGGTGAAGCTAGTGTATTCCCGGTTTCTTCTGAGATTATCAGCGGCGATAAAGAAGTTGCCCTGATTGACGCACAGTTCCAGCGTAACGATGCCCAAACGCTGGTTGATCGCATCAAAGCCACCGGAAAAAAACTGACCACCGTTTATATCAGCCACTCCGACCCTGACTACTATTTCGGTCTGGACGTGATTAAAGCCGCGTTCCCAGACGCTAAAATTATTGCGACCCAAGCCACCATCGATGCCATTAACGCGAGCAAAGACGGCAAAGTGGCGCATTGGGGTCCGGTTCTGAAAGAAAACGCACCGAAAGAAATCGTTGTTCCTCAAGCGCTGGAAGGCGATAGCTTTACCGTTGATGGTAAAAAACTGGAAGTGAAAGAGCTGAAAGGGCCAACGCCGGATCGCACGTTCGTTTGGATTCCCTCGCTGAAAGCCGTTGTCGGCGGTATTCCTGTGTCTGCTAACATCCATGTCTGGCTTGCCGATACCCAAACGCCGGAATCTCGCGTCCACTGGCGTGAAACGCTAAAATCCATTGAAGCACTGAAACCGACCACCGTCGTACCAGGTCACTTCATCGCGCCAACGGATTACACCCTGAAAAACGTGACCTTCACACTGCAATATTTAGATACGGTGGAAAAAGAGCTGGCAAAAGCGAAAGACTCTGCCGAACTGATCGCCGCCATGAAAAAACACTACCCGACGCTGAAAGAAGAGTCAGGTCTTGAACTGAGCGCACAAGTTCTGAAAGGTGAGATGAAATGGCCACAGTAAGACTGCATTACATTTACGATCCGTTGTGTGGCTGGTGCTACGGCGCCGCTCCACTCGCCCTAGCCGCGCAGGAGATTGACGGGCTGGAGCTGATCCTCCACGGCGGCGGCATGATGACGGGCAGCAATAGCCGGACCATCACCCCTGAGTGGCAAGATTACGTGATCCCTCACGATCGCCGCATTGCGCAAATGACTGGGCAGACCTTCGGGAAAGCGTATTACGAAGGGCTGCTGCGCGACACCAGCGTCGTATTGGATTCTGCGCCACCAACGGCTGCCGTACTCGCTGCGGAAGCGATTGATGACAAAGGCATGGCGATGTTGCACCAGATCGAGCGGGCGCACTACGTTTCTGGGCTCAAGATCGCTGACACCGCCGTACTGCGTCAATGTGCGGAAGCGATTGGTCTGGATGGCGATGCTTTCAGCACCGAGTTCGCCTTTATTCAGGTAGAAACACTGTCAAAACACATCAGTGCCAGCCGGGAATTACTGGCGAAAGTGCGTGGGCAAGGCTTCCCCACTTTTGCGCTGGAAGATGCCAACGGGAATTTCCAGCAAATACCCGCGGCACACTACCTCGGTCAGGTAGATGCGTGGCGCAAGGTGCTGACACAGAGGGTCACCCACGCCACCGCATAATCGTCCACATCAACCTTCATGAGGGAGCACGCCAATAGCCTGCTCCCTTTTTTTATCCCCGATGCCGTTTGTATCTCGTCCCCTTAAACCGCTACAGTATTGCCTTCGTGATCAATCAGCGTGCTACCGCGCTTATTCATCAGTTGCGTTGAGAGGGATGCAGCATGAACGAACGGATTCCAGAGTCAAAGTAAGCAATAATGAGGGGATTGACGATGAAATTAAGCCACAGCTTTAGCAGCGCATTAAGAACCTTCGCCTATTTCATGGCTAGCGGCACCCAAAATACGCTTGAAGGCATTGATTACCTTTCACTGTACGGTGAAGAGCCCAGCGCGTTTGAACAGGTTTTTGCAATCTACGCCAATGTGTTAGAGCTGGATGAAGACGGCAACGTATTGAACGCCAAATATGCCGAAAAACGCGCTACAGACTATTTACGACACTACTGCGACCCCAGCTTCACCGTCGAACCGCCTTATGAAGACTGGGAAGTTGAGCTGCATTAATGATCTACAACGTGAATTAACGAACACCGAGTAGTCGTGCAGTCAGTCACCGTGCGAGCGCTTCTCTATGTTATAGTGAACCCTATCTCCCTGCGAAGAACCTGAGATAATAAGGGCTACAGGGATGCTGACAACGCTCAGACAACACCGCCAGACACACACGAAACGATGACTGACAAACCATGACCGACGTAAAATCAGGTACACACAACACGGTATCCACCGACACCCGCGCTTCTCGCCTTAACCGCTTCTCCATTGCGCCGATGCTCGACTGGACCGATCGCCATTGCCGTTATTTTCTTCGCCAACTGACTAGCCAAACGCTGCTGTATACCGAAATGGTGACGACAGGTGCGATTCTTCACGGCAAAGGCGACTATCTGGCCTACAGCGAAGAAGAACATCCGCTGGCGCTACAGCTCGGCGGTAGCGATCCGCAAGCGCTGGCACAGTGTGCCAAACTGGCAGAACAGCGCGGCTATGATGAAGTTAACCTGAACGTCGGTTGCCCGTCTGACCGTGTTCAAAATGGTCGTTTCGGTGCCTGCCTGATGGGCGAGGCCACGCTGGTAGCAGACTGTATCAAAGCGATGAAAGACAGCGCCTCAATCCCGATCACGGTGAAAACCCGCATCGGCATTGACGATCAAGACAGCTATGAATTCCTGTGCGACTTTATTCAAACCGTTGCCGGGCGCGGCGAGTGCGATACCTTCATCATCCACGCGCGCAAAGCCTGGCTATCGGGCTTGAGTCCGAAAGAGAATCGGGAAATTCCACCGCTGGATTATCCGCGCGTTTACCAGCTCAAGCGTGATTTCCCGGCGCTCACCCTCGCCATCAACGGCGGCGTCAAAACGCTGGAAGAAGCCAAAACACATCTACAGCATCTGGACGGCGTGATGATGGGGCGCGAAGCTTACCAAAATCCCGGTATTCTGGCGCAGGCTGACCGTGAACTGTTTGGTACTGATGCAGCGGTGTCGGATCTGGCTGGCGTAGTGCGAGCCATGTATCCCTACATCGAACGCGAACTTTCTGGCGGTGCGTCATTAGGCCATATTACACGCCATATGCTCGGTATGTTTCAGGGCATCACCGGTGCTCGTCAGTGGCGACGCTACCTCAGCGAAAATGCTCACAAACCCGGTGCCGATGCTGCGGTAGTCGAACGTGCGCTGACGTTGGTTAATCTGGTTTAAAAAATACCAACAGTTAGTCTTTTACACTAATACATTCTCATTTCCCTTTCTGGCGTCGCTGATAAATCAATCACTTATCAGCGACGCATCTTGGCACGATTCTTGTAATTGCTTATGTAGCACGCAGACTCCTCTTTCCTGCGTCAGAGACGGTTTAACCGCTACAGGAGCACACCATGTTGGAAATTTTCTTCGTTATTGGCTTTTTTATCATGCTGATGTTGACGGGCGTGTCACTGCTGGGCGTGATTGCAGCGCTGTTTGTCGCATCCCTTTTTATGCTGATCGGTGGGCTGTTTAGCATGGCGATAAAGGTGCTGCCATGGCTGATTTTAGCCGTCGCGGCAGTATGGTTGTGGCGCAAATTTAGTGGGCGACCTGTCTACAACTCGCACCGTTATACCTATCGAAAATACACCTACCGTCAGCGCAATGGGAATGAGTGGTAATGACATAAAAGGGAGAAATCTGAATTACGCGCGAAAATGACGGCCAATGCCGTGTTTAACATCGATTTGTTTAATACTGCCTTGTTTTAATACAAGAGGTTTTAGTACAAAAGTGTGCGCCAGCAGATATTTTTTCCCTAATGCGGCTGCTAGGATGACGCCCACAGTTTGCTTCTTTGTCGTTTAAAGGGTAAGCGAATTCAGTGGCAAAGCAGCCACACGATTTCATCGTCGTCAGGAAAATAATAGCCGCATAGCGGCACCTTCGTGACGATCACCACGCTGTACCCTACATACAGTCTGATGAAATTTGCGTAACAGCACAGGCCTCCCAATGGGAGGCCTTCTGCTTTTCAGAAACAGATATTAGGGAATCAACAGGCACGAACCCTGGGTGCTGCGGCTTTCCAGCGCCCGATGGGCAGCTTGCGCCTCCGCCAGCGCGAATTTCTGATTCTGCGGCACGTCTACCGTAATCGCGCCGCTGGCGATCAGCGAGAACAACTCATTGCTGGCCTGATCGAGTTCAGCACGATTCGTCACATAGCCAAACAGTGAAGGACGCGTGACGTACAGCGACCCTTTCTGGTTCAAGATCCCCAGATTGACACCCGTTACCGGTCCAGACGCATTGCCGAAACTGACCATCAACCCGCGACGACGCAGGCTATCGAGCGAAGCTTCCCAGGTATCTTTCCCAACCGAGTCATACACGACAGCAACTTTCTGCTCGTCGGTCAGTTCCGCAACGCGCTGGGCGATATTCTCGGTACGGTAGTTAATGGTCGCCCAGGCACCAGCCTGTTTTGCCCGCTCCGCCTTCTCATCAGAACCCACCGTCCCGATCAACTTCGCCCCCAGCGCCTTCGCCCACTGGCAGGCAATCAGCCCTACGCCACCCGCCGCGGCATGGAATAGGAAGACTTCATTCGGCTTGATTTCATACGTCTGACGCAGCAGATAGTAAACCGTCAGCCCTTTCAGGAAAGAAGCTGCGCCTTGCTCAAAGCTGATAGCTTCCGGTAGCAGCGCAACCTTCTCCGCCACCACATTATGCACCTCGCTATACGCGCCCAGCCCGGACTGCGCATACACCACGCGATCGCCGACTTTCAGCACGCTAACCCCAGCCCCCACTTTCGTCACAATACCCGCCGCTTCGGTTCCCAACCCAGAAGGCAAATCAGGCACGGGATACAGGCCGCTGCGAATATAGGTATCGATAAAATTAATGCCGATGGCGCGATTCTCCACCTGAACCTCTCCCACAGCGGGGTCGGCAGGCGTGAAATCCCCATATTGCAGAACCTCTGGGCCACCATAAGCCCGGAACTGAACGCGTTTTGCCATGTTATCTCCTTAATCGTGACTGGTTCGTTGTTTCTCTATAATACGTATATCCTAAATAATTCGAGTTTCAGGCAGGCGGCAAGCGAAGGAGTCCGATGAGCTTACTTGAGTAAGTGATTCGGGTGACTAAGCGAAGCCAACGCACATGCAACTTGAAGTATGACGGGTATATTGTGTTATTTCGGACGTGTGGCATATACAATGCCCCCTAATCCAATGGCAAATCAACCGGTAAAGAATCCGTTTCATGGCAGAGAAAAGACCCACCAATAAATCGAATGAACCCCGTGACCGCCAGATGGAAGGTCTGAAACTTCCGCCACATTCGCTGGAAGCGGAGCAATCGGTATTGGGCGGCCTGATGCTCGACAATGAACGCTGGGATAATGTCGCCGAGCGTGTTGTCGCTAACGATTTCTATAACCGCGCCCACCGTCTGATCTTCACCGAGATGCATCGGCTGCTGGAAATGAGCAAGCCGATAGACCTGATTACGCTGTCCGAATCGCTCGAACTGCAAGGTTCATTGGAATCCGCCGGTGGCTTCGCCTATCTGGCCGAACTGGCAAAGAATACCCCCAGCGCCGCTAATATCGGTGCCTACGCCGATATCGTGCGCGAGCGCGCCGTGGTACGTGAAATGATCTCCGTCGCCAATGAGATCGCCGACGCGGGCTACGATCCGCAGGGCCGCAGCAGCGAGGATCTGCTCGATCTGGCGGAATCCCGCGTCTTCCAGATCGCCGAAAACCGCGCCAGCAAAGATGAAGGCCCAAAAAGTATCGACCGCATTCTGGAAGACACCGTTTCCCGTATCGAGCAGCTTTACCAGAAACCACATGATGGCGTTACGGGTGTGGACACGGGCTATCAGGATCTCAATAAAAAAACCGCTGGCTTGCAGAAATCCGACCTAATCATCGTGGCAGCACGTCCTTCAATGGGGAAAACCACCTTTGCGATGAACCTGTGCGAACATGCCGCGATGACTCAGGAAAAGCCCGTACTGATCTTCAGTCTGGAGATGCCCGGCGAACAGATCATGATGCGTATGCTCGCATCGCTGTCTCGCGTGGATCAGACCCGCATTCGTACTGGTCAGTTGGACGATGAAGACTGGGCGCGTATTTCCAGCACCATGGGGATCCTGCTGGAAAAACGCAACATGTACATCGATGACTCCTCCGGCCTGACGCCGACCGACGTGCGTTCCCGCGCGCGCCGCGTGTTCCGTGAACATAATGGCCTGAGTCTGATCATGATCGACTACCTGCAATTGATGCGCGTTCCGTCATTGTCCGACAACCGTACGCTGGAAATTGCAGAAATTTCCCGCTCACTCAAAGCGTTGGCAAAAGAATTGCAGGTTCCGGTCGTCGCCCTGTCTCAGCTTAACCGTAGTCTGGAACAGCGCGCCGATAAGCGTCCGGTCAACTCGGATCTGCGTGAGTCCGGCTCCATCGAGCAGGATGCCGACCTGATAATGTTTATCTATCGTGATGAGGTTTATCACGAAAACAGCGACCTGAAAGGCATCGCTGAAATCATTCTGGGGAAACAGCGTAACGGCCCGATTGGTTCCGTTCGTTTGACCTTTAACGGGCAGTGGTCGCGCTTTGATAATTATGCCGGCCCACAATATGACGATGAATAACGCAGCGCTCAGCAATGACAACACTGCACTAAGGAACAAGAATGAAAACGGCAACTGCCGTCGTTAACCGGGGTGCTTTGCGCCACAACCTGCAACGTATCCGCCAATTAGCACCTAACAGCCAAGTCGTTGCCGTCGTGAAAGCCAATGCCTACGGCCACGGCATGATCGAAGCTGCTCATACTTTTTACGACGCTGACTGCTACGGCGTCGCGCGACTCTCCGAAGCATTGGTGCTTCGTGCGGCGGGCATCACCAAGCCCATCGTCCTGCTGGAAGGCTTTTTCTCCGCCGACGACCTCCCGCTTCTGGTGGAGAACCAGTTAGAAACCGCCGTTCACAGCCCTGAACAGCTTGCCGCATTGGAACAGGCCACGCTGCCACAGCCGATCCCCGTGTGGATGAAACTGGATAGCGGTATGCATCGCCTTGGCATTCTACCGGAACACGCCGACGCATTCTGGCAACGCCTGACTGAATGCCGCAACGTGGTTCAGCCAGTCAATATCATGAGCCACTTTTGCCGCGCCGATGAACCCGAAGCCGGAACCACCGAACGCCAACTGGCCTGCTTCGATGCCTTTACGCAAGGTAAGCCCGGCGCACAGTCCATTGCGGCCTCCGGCGGTATTCTGCTGTGGCCGCAGTCGCACCGCGATCGCGTTCGCCCCGGCATCATTCTCTATGGCGTGTCGCCGCTGGATAACGAAGATGCCGCACATTTCGGCTTCCAGCCTGCAATGACCTTTACGTCTCACCTGATCGCCGTTCGCGAGCACAAAGCAGGGGAATCCGTCGGCTATGGTGACATCTGGACCAGCCCGCGCGATACTCGTCTGGGCGTGGTGGCTGTCGGCTACGGTGATGGATACCCACGCTGCGCGCCAGCGGGTACACCCGTGCTCATCAACGGACGTGAAGTGCCACTTTCTGGCCGCGTATCGATGGATATGATTACGGTTGATTTAGGGCCGGATGCGCAGGATAGAGTGGGCGATGAGGTTATTCTCTGGGGGCCAACGCTACCCGTTGAACGCATTGCCGCACACTCGGGTGACAGTGCCTACGAACTGATTACCCGCCTAACCCAGCGCACTACGTTGGAATACGTCGACGGTGAGTAAAAACGGACTGGCTAGTTTTTATCGGCAAGCTCATGGCTTGCCGACCTTAAAACGGGTTATCTACTATGCGGCAAGCTGGCTTGCCGTATCCGCGATCCTGACGCTGTTTGCCCTCATTAATTTCTATACGCTGAAACCGACGGACGTCGGCGGCACGCTGTTTGGCGGCATGTTTAGCGCGATGTTCGATCTCATCTACTGGTCTTGCGCCGCGTCGGGATTCTGCTTTCTGGCGCTCTTTCGGCTTTCAGGATGGCGTGTTGCCTGGATACTCGCGGGGCTGGTGCAAATCGGTATCAGCGCCTTGTGGCGCATTCAATATTGGCAGGATTATGAAAGCGAAGAGCTGATACTTTCCCCCATGCCCGGCGAACTGTATGTTTCCATGCTGGTGGGCGCAGGCATGACCGCTATTGGCATCGTGAAATATCGACACGCCCGGCGCAACCCAATCGCTCCACGTCCAACGTATGCGAAAGTCGTCGCTGCATTGCTGCTCGTTGCGCTTTATTTCGCGCTCCCGCTGTATCTCTACCTGCGTGAACCTCTCCCCTACTGCGCCTTTAGCCCTGACGGGCAGCAGTTAAGTATCTGTCTGGGTGACAATGACGAGCGGATTATTGTTGAGTGATGGATTTACTGCCGTACAGGTAGTTTAACAAGCATCAGGACTTTCACTTCACCAGACATCATCCGCGATTATTTAACCCAATCTTCCAACGTTAGCTCCGGTACTCGCTCAAATTCTCTCAGATTATTGGTGACCAATATGGCCTTAGCACTGATGGCATGACCCGCGATGGCCGTATCATTCGGACCAATAGGCGTGCCTGCTGCGGCTAACGCGATTTTAATTTTCGTCGTAGCGTCTACTGCGGCGCTATCCCAAGGTAACACCGCATCAAGCCGGCGACAGAAAGCATCAACTAGTTGCATATGGCGTGGCGAGACTTTTTTGCCAACCGCCCCGAAACGCATTTCAGCGTAAGTGATGGCAGAGACCACAATCCGATCACGCCGCAGCGTGCACTGCTGCAACTTTTCAATCACCTCCGCAGGGTGTTCACGCATGATGAAGGAACAGATATTGGTATCCAGCATGAACAAGCGACTCACAGTTCGAATCTCCCCTCTTCGACCACATCCTGGCGTTCTGTCATAAAGTCAGCGTCAGCGCGATCTTCTTGCAAAAACGAATGCCAATTGGGTTTGACCGGACGCAGTATGATGGTATCTCCCTCACGCACAATCTCCAGTTCGTTGACGCCTTCAAAGTCCATATCACGTGGCAAACGAATGGCACGGTTGTTACCGTTTTTAAATACCGAAACAATACGCATGATGCACCACCTCCTTAATACAGAATTCAGCCAGCTACTTACCGTTTATTATTGCTGGCTAAAACATAAGCTAAGTATAGATATTAATCACTCGATTGTATATCCATAGCATATGCAGATACTTGGCATAGGCCTATCGTCGATAAATAAAATCTTTGCCATACATTAATGACCCTTTTTTTACTCATCGCCGTAACTCATTGATTTTTAATTTCGATTATCTACACTGATAAAAAAGGGTTTTTCGGGAAAAATGGTTTATTTCCTTTTAAAATTAGGTCATTACCGTAAAATATGAACGGTTCACTGCCGTATAGGCAGCTTAGAAAGTCGCCGCATCAGCAGCCGTAGCGGCCGTGTTGTTCACTGCCGTATAGGCAGCTTAGAAAACCACCCGATCATTCACCAGTCCGGCCCACGCGTTCACTGCCGTATAGGCAGCTTAGAAATCGCAGCGGTGAACGGATCAATAGGCGGCTGCGTTCACTGCCGTATAGGCAGCTTAGAAAAGAGTAGTTTCCTGCCTGCCAACCCCACGCCTGTTCACTGCCGTATAGGCAGCTTAGAAAAGATGTCAGGAACGCAGGCAGCAACAATCGCAGTTCACTGCCGTATAGGCAGCTTAGAAAGGATGGCGACCACGAAAATTCTGACGTGGTGTGTTCACTGCCGTATAGGCAGCTTAGAAATCGTTGATTTGAACCTCACTCAAGCCGCTATAGTTCACTGCCGTATAGGCAGCTTAGAAACGAAAAACAAATGGGTAACTATCTGCTGCCACGTTCACTGCCGTATAGGCAGCTTAGAAAATTGCCTTTTCATTGTCACCGAACGCCATTGGGTTCACTGCCGTATAGGCAGCTTAGAAATGGCGTACGGACTGGGGTATAAGCTGTCTATCGTTCACTGCCGTATAGGCAGCTTAGAAAGTGACGCTGGTGGATCGGTAGTTGCCCATTAGGTTCACTGCCGTATAGGCAGCTTAGAAAAGCCACGCCGAGCCAATCCAACAGACCGCATCGTTCACTGCCGTATAGGCAGCTTAGAAAACACGGGGCCGCGCAAGTGGCAAACTGAGGCGGTTCACTGCCGTATAGGCAGCTTAGAAATGCCCGCCGCCAAACATGGTGTTATAACCGGAGTTCACTGCCGTATAGGCAGCTTAGAAAGCCGCGACGCTTCCACTCTTCAACCACCAGCTGTTCACTGCCGTATAGGCAGCTTAGAAAGCTACCAGTCCGCCGCCAGCAACACCGGCAACGTTCACTGCCGTATAGGCAGCTTAGAAAGAAATCCTCGTAAACCTTCCTCCTGTAATCCTGTTCACTGCCGTATAGGCAGCTTAGAAAACCGGTTAACACCTCAGTGGTGGACAGTTGCAGTTCACTGCCGTATAGGCAGCTTAGAAAATTTCTGAATACATATCCGCTTCGCATTTTTCGTTCACTGCCGTATAGGCAGCTTAGAAATAAGAAATCAACATTCCGTCGTCATCGTTGCAGTTCACTGCCGAACAGGCAGTTAAGAAAATTAAACACACCGAAAATCAGCAATAAAAAACTCATAGGCAACGCGGCCTAAAAAACTGGTAGTCTGTTTGGCTCACTGACTGACACTGTTTAGGGAACGCGATGTACCACATTGATGATTTCGATCTGAAAATCCTGACACTGCTACAGACCAACGGCCGCCTGACCAATCAGGAACTGAGCGATCTGGTTGGGCTTTCCGCCTCGCAGTGTTCCCGCCGCCGCATTGCGCTAGAACAAGCACAGCTGATTCTCGGCTACCATGCCCGCCTGTCGCCGAACGCGGTCGGGCTGGAATGTCTGGGGTTAATTGAGGTGCGGCTGATCAACCATACCAGCGAATACGTTGAACGTTTTCACCAGATGTTGGGGGAAGTGGATGCCATCATCGACGCCTATAAAACCACGGGTGATGCCGATTATCTGTTAAAAGTCGCCGTGGCAGATCTGCCCGGACTCAGCACGCTGATTAGCCAGATTCTGTCGCAGAACAAAAGCGTCGCGCACCTGAAAACCTCAGTAGTATTGAACCGCCTCAAAGAGAACGGTTTGATGATGCCAGAACTGCCTGCGTTGCCCTGAATTGGGGCGGCCGCCTCTATTTGGTGCAAAAAATCGAATAATTCACGCAATAAAACCCAAATAAATGCACAGATCAATCAAATAAATAACAAAATTCGCATGAATCACGCATTATTTTCATTCATATAATTCAACACGTTGCTCTTATCGCAGGCGACATTACGTAGAGGCCAGCCGCTAAACAGCACTATCTGGTGCGATTCTTGCTTTGGTAAGCACATGTTTTTACGACAGTCTGTTGAGCGCCCACCATGGATAACGTTATTCCCACACAAAAAATATCACACACGCGGCTGGAAGATGTTTTAGCAATACTGATCGGCACGCTGATGGTGTCATTTGGCGTTATCCTGCTGCGTCAGGCTGGTGCTCTCACCGGAGGCACTGCGGGCATCGCTTTTCTTATCCACTATCTGACCAACGTTTCCTTTGGCGTCGCGTTTTTCCTACTGAATTTGCCTTTTTATTATCTGGCCGTGCACCGCATGGGGTGGGAGTTCACGGTGAAAACGTTCTGCGCCGTCGGGCTGGTTTCCTTATTTTCCGATCTGCATCCACTGTTCATTCATTTTGATCAGCTCAACCCGTTCTATGCCACGCTGTTCGGCAATATCATCACCGGAATCGGCTTCGTTGTCCTGTTCCGCCATAAGGCTAGCCTCGGCGGCGTTAACATTCTGGCGCTGTACCTTCAGGATAAATATGGCTTGCGAGCGGGCAAACTCCAGATGGGCGTTGACGTTGTAATTGTGCTGACTTCCCTGTTCGTGGTAAGCATACCGATGTTGATTGCTTCGATTCTGGGGGCGACTATTTTGAATCTGATTATTGCGATGAACCATCGCCCCGGCCGTTACTCGGCCTGATAATTCCCTTCGTCGGGGTTACAGCACCCATAACATGACACTCTCAGGAGAGCTATACTGTGTTTCAAAACGTTGATACCTATGCCGGAGATCCTATCCTGTCTCTGATGGAAAAATTCAAACAGGATCCAAGAACGGATAAGATCAATTTGAGTATCGGGCTCTACTACAACGAGCAGAATATTATCCCGCAACTGCGCGCCGTCAGCGCGGCGGAAAGCGCCCTGCGCCAGCCGACTCAGAACGCGAGTTCCTACCTGCCGATGGAAGGGCTACAGCCTTACCGTACCGCAATCCAGCATCTGTTATTCGGTGAAAACCACGCGGCGCTGGCAGCCGGTCGCATCGCTACCATCCAGACGCTGGGCGGTTCCGGTGCGCTGAAAGTCGGTGCAGATTTCCTGAAACGCTACTTCCCAAATTCAGAAGTGTGGGTCAGCGACCCTACATGGGAAAACCATATTGCGATCTTTGAGGGCGCAGGCTTTAACGTTCACACCTATCCGTATTTCGATGGCGAAAATCTAGGCGTGAAATTTGACGCCATGCTCACCACCCTGCAAACGTTGCCAGCACGTAGCATCGTGCTGCTGCACCCGTGCTGCCACAACCCGACCGGTTCTGACCTCACCACCGAACAGTGGGATCGCGTGATTGAAGTCATCATCGCGCGTGAGCTGATTCCGTTTATGGACATCGCCTATCAGGGCTTTGGCCTCGGGATTGAGCAGGATGCCTATGCGATTCGCGCCGTTGCCAGCGCGGGCGTTCCGGCACTCATCGCCAACTCGTTCTCCAAGATTTTCTCGCTGTATAGCGAGCGCGTTGGTGGCCTTTCCGTGGTGTGCGACGATGCCGACAGCGCACAGCGCGTGCTCGGTCAGTTAAAAGCAACCGTCCGCCGCAACTACTCTTCCCCACCGAATTTCGGCGCTCAGGTGGTTTCTAAAGTCCTGAACGACGTACAGTTGAACGCCGACTGGAAAACAGAAGTCGAAGAGATGCGCACCCGTATTCTGAGCATGCGTCAGGAACTGGTTTCAGCCCTGAAAAACGCGCTACCGAACCGCAACTTCAACTACCTGCTCACCCAGCGCGGCATGTTCAGCTACACCGGTTTCAGCCCGGAACAGGTTGATCGTCTGCGTGAAGAGTTCGGCGTCTACCTGATCGCCAGCGGCCGTATGTGTATGGCGGGGCTGAACCACAGCAACGTCCAGCGCGTCGCTGCGGCTTTCGCCGCCATTCAGTAAACCGTACAATAACAAAGCCACACGTTACCCGATTCACATTTGTGCTCTCGTTTAACGTGTGGCTTTTATTTTTGCTTAGCCGCTGTTACGGTTAGGAACTCGTTTCTTTGTATTGTGTTGATCAGAACGTCCATGACTACGCTACGCTACCTAAATGGTTATCCTCCTGCGATTGTCGCACAAGCGCAAACCCTCGTTGATCAAGGCAAGCTCGGCCTGTGGCTGGAAAAAAGATACCCTGACCGCCATCCGATCCAGAGTGACAAATCGCTCTATCAGTTTGTCGCCGAATTGAAGCAGCGATATTTGAAGAATGCCCCTGCGGTATCCAAGGTGCTTTACGACAATAAACAGAACCCAATAAAGGGAACGCTGGGAACCAATACCTTTGTGGCTCGCGTGCAAGGTGGAAAATTAAAGTCCAACAACGAAATTAGAATAGCGACGTTATTTCGTGATGGCCCAGAAGATTTTCTACGTATGATCGTGATACACGAACTCGCCCACCTCAAAGAGAAAGACCACAACAAAGCCTTCTATCAACTCTGCTGCCATATGGACCCTAATTATCACCAACTGGAATTTGATATGCGAATCTGGCTAAACTGGCGAGAAATAAATGCGGGTTCGGTCTGAACTCGTCTTTTATGAGGGTTCGCTTTGCTTTAATGTTGCCTTAGCCGTATTATTTCCTCGCGGATAATCGATATATTATCACGCACTCGATTGATAAATTTTCTCATAAGGATTTGATATGGCTAATTTGATTTACGCCAGCATTAATGGTCAAAAACAGGGTTTAATATCATCTGGTTGCTCAACGCTCGATTCAATTGGTAATCGCTACCAAACGGGTCATGAAGATCAAATACAAGTATTAGGCTTAAACCACAGCATCAGCCGCGAGCAAAATGTCTCTCATCACCCCATTCATTTTATTAAACCAATCGATAAGTCATCGCCGTTATTAGGGATGGCAATCTCTTATAATGAAAAGGTCGATGTGACATTTTATTTTTATCGAGTCAATTCCGCTGGACAGTTAGAACTTTATTATGAAGTCACCTTAACGGATGCGAGCATTGTCGATGTCACCTGTGTCTATCCACACGTCATCGATAACAACGACATCATGCCGTATGAAAAAGTCCAGCTAAAATATAAAACCATCGCATGGAACCACAAGATCGCAGGAACCTCGGGTTACAGCATTTGGGAGGAAATGAGTCTCTAAGATTTATGACCTTTGATAACAAGCGCATCTTATCAGGTGTGCTTGTTATTCACTATTCATCACAAAGAGCGATATTTTTAACATATTTATTAGGAGCCATCCAGGAGCTTTTAGGACAGGTTTCATAGCCATAACTTCTAAAGTTAAAAGATATGTACATAGATGCAACAAAACTAATAACAACACCAATAAAAAACAAATAACCGCACATATTTGCAAATATTCCATGCATTCCTATAGGTTTGTTTTTTATTGCCATATAAAACCCTAAATACGAGAAATAGAATAGCAAAGGAGAACCAAATACCATTAACCCAACCTTCCATGAAAACACGATCACATCGTTTAACTGTAAAATATCCAAATATGAATTAAAAGAAAACCAACCAGTAAAGCATGTCAATAGAAAGGTAAAAGATGAGAATGCGAAAAAAAACGGTCTATTTATTTTAACCACGACTGACTCTCCCACATGCATGAAAAAAGCATACTCTCGTACCATTTTTAGTCTTTACAAAGAGAAATATCTTTAACATACTTATTGGGAGCCATCCAAGATGTTTTCGGACAGGTTTCATATCCCAATGCATCCAGGCGATAAGATACATAAAAGGAAAAAAACAAACTAATTACAGCTCCAGACACAGCGATAAAGATCAATATATTAGAAATTTTCTTATTCATTTTAACAGGTTTGTTTTTTATCGCAGATAAAAACCCAAAACAAGAAAGTTGAAACACTATCGGTATTATAAATATTATCATCCCAAGTTTCCAAGAAAACAAAACAACATCACTTAACATAAAAAAATTTAAATATCCACTTAAAGAAAACCACGCTCCCCAGCAGGAAAGTAAAAAAATTAAAGTCGAATATAAAAAAAAGAACCTTCTGTTTATTTTAACCACGACTAACTCCTCCCCAAGCATTAAACAACTGATCGGGATGATAAGGGGTATATTGTTTCCTATTTCTCATCTGATATGATTTAATGACTTTTATTATTGATTCACTTATTTTATATTTTCCATCCAACCAAAATAATGAATAGCCAACTAATAATCCAATAGCAAACACACCAATAGCAATACCAATAATACTGAATCCAGCAGCCATTGCAGCAGTAGCTAACGCTTTAGCTCCCAAGGCTACTCTAATAGATACTGCTAATTTTGCCGCATCCATTGTTAAATTAACAAAGAAATCGGTTAGTGCGTATTCATCTTTCAACATCAATTCAATAGCTCGATAAGCACCTGAAAACACAATACAAAACCTTGCCCCTGCCACAATACCACTTTCAATACCTTTTGTTCCTATACCTATATCCACTATTTTTTGGCTACCCGCTAAATATTTGCTGGCTTTTAAATACATTCTCACTCCCGGATAGCCAGATAACTTTATGTATTTACTGCCATTCTTACCGACATATTCCGTTGCCGTTACACCAAATCCTTTTATCTCCATCACGATTCTGCTCACAGATACCGCTTCTGCAATATTCCCGGCAAACGACGAGATGGGATCGGTACAGCCAAATACTGCCGTTTTCCAGGAATCATTAGGATTTGGTGTGCATAACGTCTTTAAAAAATACGTCGCTTCCTGCACAGTCAATATGGCATGAATGTTATCGTTATTTATTTCATTTAGCTGAGCATGTAATTTTTGATAGTTGATATCTGCATGCTGCTTTTTAAAATCAAGATGTTCTTCTAACCGATAGTCATCATCAACCAGCGTTTTTAAAACAGGATCGTATTTCACAGTCACTCACTCCCTTGAATTTTACTTAAGTCAACGAACTATTTCCCTGTAATGGCACTTTAACGTAAAAATGATGATTTTTAAATGTGAATAACGCCCCATGCGCAATTTTTCATTCCCAGAAAAGTAACGCATTACTTAAAAATGTTACAAAAGAAGGCCATCAATATGCGTTATTTAAGAGTTAAGCATATTGAGCACTTGGCACAGCGCTACCCCGATAATAGCCAGACAATAGCGCTTAAATCCGTGGATAAACTGCCTGTGCGTCAGTGAACTTCAGTGTGAACATTGCAACTCGCATCTATCATTTCTAAGCTGCCTGTGCGGCAGTGAACGCTTGCCGCGTAGGTTGCCGATTGCTGGCTAATTTCTAAGCTGCCTGTGCGGCAGTGAACTTCCAGCTTCTCTGCTGCCGTCTGCTCGTTGATTTCTAAGCTGCCTGTGCGGCAGTGAACGAAACCGAGGTGTGCAGCTACGCGACCGCGCATTTCTAAGCTGCCTGTGCGGCAGTGAACGGATGCTGGACGTTATCAGAACGACTGATGCATTTCTAAGCTGCCTGTGCGGCAGTGAACCTTACCTTTTTCTTTCACGCCCACGGTACAACGTTTCTAAGCTGCCTGTGCGGCAGTGAACCACTCTCACGGATACGCGACATATGCCACATCTTTCTAAGCTGCCTGTGCGGCAGTGAACGACCACTATGACCGCATGATGGGTGATCTGCATTTCTAAGCTGCCTGTGCGGCAGTGAACAATGTTTCGTTTCGTGATTTCGGCAGGCGATGTTTCTAAGCTGCCTGTGCGGCAGTGAACCGGCTGCCGCGTCTCGATGATCTGTGCGGTTTTTTTCTAAGCTGCCTGTGCGGCAGTGAACCATGTCGGCCAGCATCGGCGCGAAATTATACGTTTCTAAGCTGCCTGTGCGGCAGTGAACACATGACAAAGACCAATCCAGATAACGGTGATTTTCTAAGCTGCCTGTGCGGCAGTGAACTTGACTCTTTTGTTAATATCCGCCCAACGGTATTTCTAAGCTGCCTGTGCGGCAGTGAACTCAGGAGGTAGTAGCCAAAAACCTGGCTCGGTTTTCTAAGCTGCCTGTGCGGCAGTGAACCATTTCATGCTGCACTCACTGATGGCCCTGTTTTTCTAAGCTGCCTGTGCGGCAGTGAACTGTAGCAAGATCACTCTAACGATTTGTTTTATTAGCGGCAATTGTCATTTTCTTCATAAAAACCCTTTTTTTAACCTCAGCTGTAACTCATTGATTGTTAAGCCTGTGAAATAGACCAAATAAAAAGGGTCTGCGTTTGGGTAAAATTTTTTACGGCCACCATTTTTTAAGAATATTTGTGATAGGCTGATTTTCGTTAGTTTTCTGAAGATTATATTTTTATTTATTAAATAGTTAGCCTGCGATTAATTTCGTTGGCGTCAACGCCTATTATCGATCGCGGCAGAAAATACATTATGAATAACGTCTTTAGCCCTTCGGACTTAAAAACAATTCTACATTCCAAACGTGCCAATGTTTATTACCTCCAGCATTGTCGCATTCTCGTCAATGGTGGCCGTGTCGAATATGTCACGGAAGAGGGAAACCAGTCGCTGTACTGGAATATTCCCATCGCCAATACCAGCGTTGTGATGTTAGGAACTGGCACCTCCGTCACGCAGGCCGCTATGCGGGAATTCGCCAGAGCAGGCGTGATGGTCGGCTTTTGCGGTGGCGGCGGTACACCACTGTTTGCGGCTAATGAAGCGGAAGTCGCGGTATCCTGGTTATCACCACAGAGTGAATATCGGCCAACCGAATATTTGCAGGACTGGGTCAGCTTCTGGTTCGATGATGAGAAAAGACTCGCCGCCGCCATTACCTTCCAGCAGGTGCGCATAACACAAATTCGTCAGCATTGGCTAGGCTCTCGTCTGTCCCGCGAATCCCGTTTTGCGTTTAAGTCCGATCACCTTCAGGCACTTTTGGATCGTTATGAAAAAGGGTTAACCGACTGCCGCACCAGCAATGACGTGCTGGTACAAGAAGCGATGATGACCAAGGCCCTGTACAAACTGGCCGCCAATGCCGTGAGCTATGGTGATTTTACCCGTGCCAAACGCGGCGGTGGTACCGATCTGGCAAATCGTTTTCTCGATCACGGCAACTATCTGGCTTATGGGCTGGCAGCGGTCTCGACATGGGTCTTGGGTTTGCCGCACGGGTTAGCGGTGTTACACGGTAAAACTCGCCGTGGAGGGCTGGTATTCGACGTCGCTGATTTAATTAAGGACGCGCTCGTGCTGCCGCAGGCGTTTATTGCCGCGATGGAAGGAGAAGATGAGCAAGAATTTCGCCAACGCTGCCTAACCGCGTTTCAACAATCCGATGCGTTGGATGTGATGATAGGCAGCTTACAGGATGTCGCCAGCAAGCTGAGCCAGGTCGCGCGATGAACATTCTGCTGATTTCAGAATGCAATAAGCGTGCGCTGGTCGAAACCCGCCGGATACTGGATCAATTTGCAGAACGCAAAGGCGAACGCACTTGGCAAACCGCTATCACGCTGGAAGGGCTGAACACGCTACGCAAGCTGCTGCGCAAAACAGCGCGTCGCAATACGGCTGTCGCCTGTCACTGGGTTCGTAGTACAAACCATACCGAACTGCTGTGGGTCGTCGGTAATTTACGGCGTTTTAATGCGCAGGGAAGCGCACCGACCAACACCACCAGCCGCGATATTCTGCGCTCGAAAGATGAAAATCCGTGGCACAGCGCGGAAACATTCAGTCTGCTAGCGGCCATTGCCGGGTTATTTCACGATGTTGGCAAAGCCAATGCGTTATTTCAGGCCGGGCTGAACGGCACAGGCCCCCGCAGCCAGCCCTATCGGCATGAATGGGTATCGCTGCGGCTGTTTCAGGCATTTGTCGGTCAGCAGGACGACAAAGCCTGGCTAACCACACTCAGCACCATTACCCCAGAAGCAGAAGTCACGCTGCTAGCGACGCTGCTTCAGGATAAGCCAACATTCAGCGATAGCCCATTTCGAACGTTGCCGCCACTGGCGCAAACCGTCGCCTGGCTGATTGTTTCTCACCATCGCCTGCCAGTATTTAACAAATCGGCAGAGCTTGCACCAAATCGTAGTGAACCACAGTTAAGTTTCGCAGAGACGTGGTTAACCGATCATCTTTCTCCGCAATGGAATGCCATCAACCATTGTAAGACCGACTGGGCACCGATCGAGCAACAGCAAAACTGGCAGTTTCCACATGGCACACCACTGCGCAGCAGCGTCTGGCGTGAAAAGGCGAAAAAATTTGCAGGTCGCGCACTGAAGTTACCTTCATTTATGCATTTCAGCCAATTAGATCAACGGTTGACTGTGCATCTGGCACGCCTCGCGCTTATGCTGGCTGACCACCATTACTCGGCCGGTACAGCAACGGTTGGCTGGCAGGACGTGACTTATTCGGCCTGGGCCAATACCGATCGCAAGACCGGGGAATATAAACAGAGGCTGGACGAACACTGTATCGGCGTCGGGCAAAATGCCCTACTACTAGGGCGGAGTCTGCCGCACCTGCGTGATACGCTCCCAGCCATCACCCGCCACAAAGGGTTTCGGCAACGTAGCACGCACCCGCGCTTTCGCTGGCAAGATCGCGCATTCGACCTTGCTTGTTCAATTCGTGAATCCAGCAAGCAGCACGGTTTCTTCGGCGTCAACATGGCATCGACAGGTCGAGGGAAGACCTTCGCTAACGCCCGAATTATGTATGGACTATCGGACGAGTCCAACGGCTGCCGTTTCTCCGTCGCGTTAGGATTACGCACGCTGACGCTGCAAACGGGTGATGCGCTACGGCAACGTTTGAAGCTGGACGAAGACGACTTAGCGGTGCTGATTGGTTCACAAGCCGTACAAGATCTCCACGAAATACGGAATAAAAATAAACAACGCGAGAAGAACACACCGCAGACAGGCAGTGAATCCGCCGATCCACTGTTCTCTGAGCATCAATATGTTCGTTATGACGGCTCACTCGATGATGGTCGGCTAAAAGCCTGGCTGGAACGCAGCCCAACCCTGCATCAATTACTGAGTGCGCCCGCGTTGATCACTACCATCGATCACCTGATGCCTGCAACGGAAGGGCTGCGCGGTGGCCACCAGATTACCCCGATGCTACGACTATTAACCTCCGATCTGGTGCTCGATGAACCGGATGATTTTGGTTTGGAGGATCTCCCTGCACTTTGCCGACTGGTCAACTGGGCGGGAATGCTGGGCTCACGCTTACTACTGTCGTCAGCCACGCTGCCACCTGCGTTAATTCGTGCGTTGTTTGATGCCTATCTTGATGGCCGTGCCGCCTGGCAACAGGCTTATGGCACACCGAATACGCCACTGAACGTGTGCTGCGGCTGGTTTGATGAATTTGACTGTCAGCATGAGCAATATGGCGACGTGAAAGACTTCATGACCAGACACGATGCGTTCGTGGAACAGCGGCTGAAAAATCTGACGAAAGATGAACTCCCGCTACGCTTCGCCACTATCGTACCGGTAAGCAGCCCCAGCAAAAATGTAGATGATGTTCATCTGGCCGTCGCGCAGGCTATCCATCCACAGATATTGGATTTACACGCACAGCATCAGCAACAGCATGAAAATGGGAAAACCGTCTCGCTGGGGCTGGTCAGAATGGCGAATATCAACCCGCTGGTTGCCGTTGCCCGCCAACTACTTGCCATCCCCTCAGCGCCGGACACCTGTATTCATTACTGCATTTATCACAGCCAACATCCGCTGGCGATGCGTTCTCACATTGAACAACGACTTGATGCCGCACTGATGCGCAACGACGTCAATGCCCTGTGGCAGGTGGAAGAAATTCGTCAGGCGATAGAAAACGCGCCGCAGCAGCATCACGTCTTTGTTGTTCTGGCAACCTCAGTCGCTGAAGTTGGTCGCGATCATGACTATGACTGGGCGATTGTCGAGCCTAGTTCGATGCGTTCGCTTATCCAGCTTGCCGGACGGATATTGCGCCATCGGCAGGATGAAAAATATGTGCCTAAAACCCCCAATATCTATCTGCTTAGCCACAATATTCGAGCACTGAGAGGAGAAGATGTCGCGTACTGCAAGCCAGGTTTTGAATCGAAAGATGACCGTCTGGACACGCACGATCTCCGCCAGCTATTGCAGGAAAAAGAGTATAGCCATCTCAGCGCCGCCCCGCGCATCGTCCAGCCCGCGTCGTTTATCAAACCGCTTTCACTGGTAACGTTAGAGCATGCCGTGTTGGGAAAAACGCTACTTGGTCTAAAAAATCAAAAACTTGATGACCTAAAATGCCCTCCCGCCGCGTTCTGGTGGCGCGCACATCCTCACTGGAATGGCGAACTTCAACGGCGAACTCCGTTTCGTCAGTCAGCGAAAGATGAGGCCTACTATTTGTGGATCGCCGATGACGATGAAGAGCCCATTTTCATGGTGCAGGACGATGGACCAAGCGGCTGGAAACAAAACGATATTGCTCGCCCCGTTACGCTGAACATGGCAGAAGGCGTTTGTGCCTGGATTGAACCGGATTACCACACTCTGTACCAACGACTGGCGGAAGAAAAACAGTGGGAACTGAGTTGGGTAAGCGCCCGCTTCGGCGAAATCCGCCTACGGGACGACGAGGAAAAAGATTGGCTCTGGCACCCGCTGCTAGGGGTGTTTGGATAATGACAGGAACAACAATAGGGGGAGGAATGGAAGAAAGTAAACTGACACAGTTCATAGCGTCCTACATCAACAATCGAAAGCAGGCCAAGCTAGATGCGTTCGATAAAGAGGCGGAGAAGAAACGCGCGACGCTTAGCGGTGAAGCGTTATCCACAGAGGTATTGGAACTGGCCGAGAAGCGGCAAGAGATCGAGCAAAAACATGAGGTTCGCGCTTGGTTAACCGATGCTGCCAGCCGCGCCGGACAAATCAGTCTGGTCACCCACGCGTTGAAATTTACCCACAGCGATGCCAGAGGCAGCAGCATCTTTAGCGCTGACACAGTAGCAGACACCAAAACACTTTCGACCGCAACGCTGACGCAACCTGCTATCGATGCCGTCGGCAACGCAGCCGCACTTGATGTCGCCAAGCTGCTACAGACCGAACACGAAGGCGATTCGCTGGTCGCTGCTTTACAACGCGGCGACCACCGTGCATTAGAAGCGCTGGCAGAAAACCCAGAACAGCTCGCACAGTGGCTGGCAGGCTTTCAGCAGGTCTTCACCGATCGCCAGCCCAGCTCGCATAAGCTAGCCAAACAGATCTATTTCCCAACAGAAAACGGTGAATACCATCTGCTCAGCCCGCTTTACTCTTCTTCACTCGCTCATGCACTCCACCAGCGGATTAATGCCGTGCGCTTTGGTGATGAAGCAAAAGCGATTCGTCAGGCGCAAAAAGCGAATCAGTGGCATGACCGACTCTCTATCAGCTACCCCAATCTGGCAGTACAGAATATAGGAGGCACCAAGCCACAAAATATTTCCTCACTAAATAGTAGCCGCAGCGGCCGTTCCTATTTACTCAGCAGTGCCCCACCACAGTGGAACAGCGTTGAAAAACCACCGCAGCAGCATGAATCCATTTTCCGTCCACGCGGCGAGATCGACTACCACACCCGTGCGACGTTAGCGCAGATGCAGCGCTTTCTGCTTAGCGTCAAAGTGGTGGAAAACAATCGCGACATTCGTCAACAGCGCCTGCGTTATCTCGACCAGTTGATCGATCAGCTCTTTTTTTATGTCGCCAGCGTGCAGAATTTGCCTGCTGGTTGGAGTGCAAAATCTGAACTGAAACGCGCCCAGCAGCTATGGCTCGATCCCTCTCGTGCGCTGGAAGATACCGTTTTCCGCCGCGAGCGTGAAGCAGGAGACTGGCAAAAATCCGTGGCCTACGATTTTGGCCGCTGGCTGAACCGTCGACTCAAGCATGAAGAGTTGATTTTCGGCGAAGTCGAACGCCGCGAATGGTCTACCGCCGCGCTGTTCAAGCGCCGGATGCGTGAAATGGAAAGCGCACTGAAAGAGGATCAGGCATGAGCACGTTGATTATCTTGCGTCGTATCAAAGTCGAAAACGCCAACGCTATTGCTGGGCTGACCTACGGTTTCCCCGCTATTACGCACTTTCTCGGTTTTACCCATGCGCTATCACGCAAGTTGCAGGCCAGCCACGGGTTGACGCTGGAAGGCTGCGGCGTGGTGAGCCACCAGCATCAGCTACACGCCTACGGTTCTAGCTGGGAAAGGAGTTTTGCACTGACCCGTAACCCGCTGACCAGAGAGGCGAAAACGGCCGCCTTTAATGAAGAAGGCCGTATGCACATGACCGTCTCGCTGTTAATCCGCTGCCACGGGCAGATTCCGGCGGATACCACGGCACTAGGTGAGCATCTGAAACAGCAGGCACAGTGCCAGCGGCTGGCTGGCGGCACGATTGTCGATATCGAACAGGTAACCATCCAGTCATTACCCAATGACGAAGCGGAAACCCGTAAAGTTATGCGCCGTTTGTTACCTGGCTTTGTGCTAAGAGATCGTACCTCACTGCTGCATGACCATTTTCAGACGCTACAGCAGGCCAATCCGCAAGCAGAGCTGATCGATGCCTGGCTGGATTTTGCCGCTCTAAAGATGCAGTCAGAACGCGATCCGCGCGATGACACCGTACAGTGGAAATACCTTCCCAAGCCCGGAGACGGCGGTTTTCTTACGCCGTTGATGATTGGCTATCGTGCCATTTCACCGCTTTATGCCCCTGGTGACGTTGAGAAAACCCGCGATCCGCACACGCCGTTCTGTTTTGCCGAAGCCGCCTACGGCATAGGGGAATGGCAGGGTGCGCACCGTATTAGCGATATCCGCCAGATACTCTGGGAATATGACCACCAGAATGGCGATTATCACTGCCGCCAATTAGCGGATACCGATTCAGCAGCAGAAGACACTTCCTACGAATTCGATGACTAAAAAGGACAACATCATGGCAAAAGCAGCAACGACGTTAAAGACCGCATCAGTACTGGCTTTTGAACGTAAATTGGCGAATTCAGACGCGATAATGTACGCAGGCAGTTGGATACAGCAGGAAAACTGGACGCCGATTGCTATTCAGGAGAAATCGGTGCGCGGGACGATCTCCAACCGCCTGAAAAATGCCCTCACCAGCGACCCAGCCAAGCTGGATGCAGAAATTCAAAAAGCCAACCTGCAAAAAGTGGACGTCGCCGCCCTTCCCTTCGGTTCCGATACCCTGAAAGTCGTGTTTACTCTGCGGGTGCTGGGTAACCTCGCGCAGCCCTCAGTCTGTAACGATCAGGATTATCAAACCGCGCTGGGTAACATCATCACCGGATACGCTCAGGATCAAGGTTTTGGCACACTGGCGGCACGTTATGCGGAGAACATCGCAAACGGTCGTTTTCTGTGGCGCAACCGCGTCGGCGCAGAAGCCATTCGTGTGGTCGTTACCAAGAAAGGTGAACAGCGTTGGGAATTTAATGGCGAAGACTATTCGCTGCGCCAATTCAGTCAGCCAACGGGTGACCTTGCCGCACTGGCACAGGCGATTGAGCAAGGGCTGGCGGGTGACACCTCGGCACTTTTTACCGTGGAAGCCTATGTGCAGCTCGGCAACGGGCAGGAAGTCTTCCCTTCTCAGGAACTGGTGCTCGATGAAAAAGCGCGTAACGGCAAGAGCAAGATTCTCTATCAGGTGAATGACGTCGCCGCCATTCACTCGCAGAAAATCGGTAACGCGCTGCGCACCGTTGATGACTGGTATCCCGCCGCCGATGAAGCAGGCCCGATTGCCGTCGAGCCTTACGGTTCCGTGACAAGCCGCGGTAAAGCCTACCGCCAGCCCAAAGATAAAATGGATTTTTACACGCTGCTGGATAACTGGGTGATTAAAGGCGATGTTCCTGCACCGGAGCAGCAGCACTATGTGATCGCCACGCTGGTTCGCGGCGGTGTGTTTGGTGAAAAAGGCGAATAAGGTGGCGGTATGGATCACTACATTGATATTCGCGTCCAGCCCGATCCCGAGTTCACTGCATCACAGCTCTTGAACGCGCTATTTGCCAAACTTCACCGGGCGCTCGGGCAAGTAGCAGATGGCCAGATTGGGATCAGCTTTCCCGACGTGGGTAAAACGCTAGGAGAATGCCTGCGGCTGCACGGCACAACAGAGGCACTCTCTACGCTGGAACAAACGGCCTGGTTGAAAGGATTGCGGGATTACACGCAGGTTTCTGCGTGTACAGCCGTACCTGACGGCGTGAAATTTCGTACCGTGCGTCGCGTTCAGCTCAAGAGCAGCGCAGAACGGCTACGCCGACGCTCGGTCAGCAAAGGCTGGTTAACGGAAGCGGAAGCCGCAGCCCGGATTCCCGACGCGGTGGAAAAACGTAGCGCACTGCCGTTTGTGCAAATCAAAAGCTTGTCCAACGGGCAGATGTTTTTCGTGTTTGTGGAACATGGCCCGCTACAGGACACTCCCGTTGCAGGACGCTTCTCCTCCTACGGGTTAAGCGCACAAGCCACCGTTCCCTGGTTCTGACCCTTTTTTAGCGGCCAACTGCAAGCTATTGATTTTTAATTGCCGTTGGTCGCCCTAATAAAAAAGGGTTTTTCGCCCAAAAAGTCATATTCTCTTTAACAATCTGGTGGTTAGTGTAAAAATTTAACAGGTTCACTGCCGCATAGGCAGCTTAGAAAAAAATACTGGAAAGGGCTGATCAGTGTGATTCGTTCACTGCCGCATAGGCAGCTTAGAAACTCGCTCTGCAACTGAAGACGCAGGCTGGGAAGTTCACTGCCGCATAGGCAGCTTAGAAAAGCAATTTTGAGGAATGCGCAAAGATGGATGAGTTCACTGCCGCATAGGCAGCTTAGAAAGGCGCACGCCTGAATGAAGCGCTGGCGCTGACGTTCACTGCCGTACAGGCAGTTCGGTACTTATCAGGATGCGTCGCTGACGCGACGCACATCGTGGAGCTATTCCCCGTTGAGCGTAACGACCAGCGAGCGGCTGCCGCCGTGGTTGCGGTGTTCGCACAGGTAGATGCCCTGCCAGGTGCCGATGTTCAGGCGTCCGTTAGTGATGGGGATCGTCAGGCTGTTGCCGAGCAAGCTGCCTTTCAGGTGCGCGGGCATGTCGTCGCTACCTTCATACGTATGGCGGTAGTACGGTTCATCCTCCGGCACTAAGCGATTAAAGAAGCTCTCGAAATCCTGCCGCACCGTAGGGTCGGCATTCTCGTTAATCGTTAGCGCCGCCGAGGTGTGCTTGATGAACACCTGCATCAGCCCGACGTTTATCTGGCGCAGCGCAGTGACCTGCGCCAGTATCTCGTCAGTCACCAGATGGAAGCCCCTGCTTTTCGGCTTCAGGCGGATTTCATATTGCGTCCACATCGGCGTCCCCTGCTATCAGGCTTCACGCGCCAGAATAGGTCGCAGGAAGCGCGCAGTGTGGGACTGTTCGCACTCTGCCACCGTTTCCGGCGTGCCGGAAACCAGAATTTCCCCGCCGCCGCTGCCGCCTTCCGGCCCTAAGTCGACAATCCAGTCTGCCGTTTTAATCACGTCCAGATTGTGCTCAATCACCACGATGGTATTGCCCTGATCGCGCAACTGATGCAGAACGGTCAGAAGCTGTTCAATATCGGCAAAGTGCAGGCCGGTCGTGGGTTCGTCGAGAATATACAGCGTCTGTCCGGTTCCACGTTTTGACAGTTCACGTGCCAATTTCACACGCTGTGCTTCCCCACCGGACAACGTGGTTGCCGATTGCCCAAGGCGAATGTAAGACAGGCCGACGTCGATCAGCGTTTGCAGTTTCCGCGCCAGCGCCGGAATGGCATCAAAGAATTCACGCGCTTCTTCGATGGTCATATCCAGCACTTCGTGAATACCTTTGCCTTTGTATTTAATTTCCAGCGTTTCGCGGTTATAGCGTTTGCCTTTGCACTGGTCACACGGCACATAGACATCCGGCAGGAAGTGCATTTCGACCTTGATCACGCCGTCGCCCTGACAGGCTTCACAGCGCCCGCCGCGCACGTTAAAACTGAAACGGCCAGGATTGTAGCCACGGGTACGGGCTTCCGGCACGCCAGCAAACAGTTCACGAATCGGCGTGAAAATACCGGTATAAGTTGCGGGGTTAGAGCGCGGCGTACGACCGATTGGACTTTGATCGATATCGATCACCTTGTCGAAATGCTCCAGTCCCTGAATTTCACGATAGGCGGCAGGCTCCGCCAGCGTTGCACCGTTCAACTGGCGCTGCGCCAGAGGGAACAAGGTATCGTTGATAAGGGTAGATTTGCCCGATCCCGATACTCCAGTGATGCAGGTAAACAGCCCAACTGGCAGCGTGAGCGTGACGTCTTTTAGGTTATTGCCCTTCGCGCCAATCAGCTTCAGCACTTTGGTCGGATCCGCAGGCACGCGCTGTTTCGGGATTTCAATCTTGCGTTTACCGCTGAGGAACTGCCCCGTCAGCGAATCCGGCACCGCCATGATCTCTTCCATCGTGCCTTCTGCGACAATCTGGCCGCCGTGCACGCCCGCACCGGGGCCGATATCAATCACATGGTCAGCGGCGCGAATCGCGTCTTCATCATGCTCTACCACAATAACGGTATTACCTAGATTGCGCAGGTGAACCAGCGTCTCCAGCAGGCGCTCGTTGTCTCGCTGGTGCAGGCCAATGGACGGCTCATCCAGTACGTACATTACGCCAACCAGCCCAGCGCCGATCTGGCTTGCCAGACGAATACGCTGCGCCTCACCGCCTGACAGCGTTTCTGCCGAGCGGGAGAGCGACAAATAGTTCAGACCGACATTCACCAGAAACTTCAGCCGATCGCCAATCTCTTTCAGCACTTTCTCGGCGATTTGAGCACGTTGCCCACTCAGTTTCATATTCTGGAAAAACGTCATCGCATGGCCGATGCTCATATCGGAAATCTGCGGCAGTGTCGTCTGCTCGACAAACACGTTACGCGCTTCTTCACGCAGACGCGTTCCGCCACAGCTGGCGCAGGAACGGTTGCTGATGAATTTCGCCAGCTCTTCGCGCACCGCCGTGGATTCCGTCTCTTTATAGCGGCGCTCCATGTTGTGCAGCACGCCTTCGAACGGATGGCGACGTATCGAGGTATCGCCGCGATCGTTGATATATTTGAATTCGACGTTCTCTTTACCGGAGCCGTACAGAATCACTTTCTGAACCGCGGCGCTCAGGCTTTCAAACGGGGCATCGACGTCAAATTTGTAGTGCTCCGCCAGTGAGCGCAGCATTTGAAAATAGTAGAAGTTGCGGCGATCCCAGCCGCGAATTGCGCCGCCTGCCAGCGACAGCTCGGCATTTTGCACCACGCGGGACGGATCGAAGAACTGCTGTACACCCAGACCATCACAGCTTGGGCACGCGCCCGCCGGGTTATTGAACGAGAACATACGCGGTTCCAGCTCGTGCATGCTGTAGCCACACACCGGACAGGCAAAGTTCGCCGAGAACAACAGTTCAGGCTGCGTCGGGTCGTCCATATCCGCGACCACCACGCTACCACCAGACAGATCCAGCGCGGTTTCGAATGACTCCGCCAGCCGCTGCGCCAAATCGTCGCGCACTTTAAACCGGTCAACGACGACTTCAATGGTGTGCTTTTTCTGTAATTCCAGCTTCGGCGGATCGGACAGATCGCACACTTCACCGTCGATACGGGCGCGGATATAGCCCTGTGACGCCAGGTTTTCCAGCGTCTTGCTGTGTTCGCCTTTGCGATCTTTCACAATCGGTGCCAGCAGCATCAGGCGTTTGCCTTCCGGCTGTGCCAGCACGTTGTCCACCATCTGGCTGACCGTTTGCGCATCCAGCGGCACATCGTGCTCCGGGCAACGCGGCTCACCCACGCGAGCAAATAGCAGGCGCAGGTAATCATGAATTTCGGTAATCGTCCCGACCGTAGAACGCGGGTTGTGCGAGGTGGATTTCTGTTCGATAGAGATGGCGGGCGACAGCCCTTCGATATGATCGACGTCCGGTTTTTCCATCAGCGACAGGAACTGACGGGCGTAGGCGGAGAGGGATTCCACATAGCGCCGCTGCCCTTCGGCATACAGCGTGTCAAACGCCAGCGATGACTTACCCGAACCAGACAGACCGGTGATTACGATCAGCTTGTCACGAGGGATTATCAGGTTGATATTCTTGAGATTATGGGTACGAGCACCACGAACTTCGATCTTATCCATTCACACACTTCCCGGAATAAAAACGGTTTGTCATCGCCTCTCGAACAGAGAGAACCGGTACGAAACGAGCAATTATGGCACAAAAAAAGCTGAATGAATATCCAGTATTAAACCCGTTTACTTTGCAAACGCTGCAAATATTACTTTCATTTCTGAAGCCATTTCGCAGGTATGACAGAGAGTTTTCCCATGTTAAGATTGATCGTTTAGACTTAAAATAAATCTATCGATTCATCAGGAGATACGAGCATGGCCAGCAGAGGCGTTAATAAAGTGATTCTTGTCGGGAATCTGGGTCAAGACCCGGAAGTCCGCTATATGCCGAATGGTGGTGCAGTTGCCAACATCACGCTGGCTACGTCGGAAAGCTGGCGTGACAAGCAAACCGGTGAGCAGAAAGAGAAGACCGAATGGCACCGTGTGGTGCTGTTCGGCAAGCTGGCAGAAGTGGCGGGCGAATACCTGCGCAAAGGCTCTCAGGTTTACATCGAAGGCGCACTGCAAACCCGTAAATGGGCCGATCAGGCTGGTGTAGAGCGTTACACCACCGAAGTGGTTGTTAACGTTGGCGGCACCATGCAGATGCTAGGTGGACGCCAGGGCGGCGGCGCACCAGCAGGCGGTGGCAATGCAGGTGGCGGACAGCAACAAGGCGGTTGGGGACAACCTCAGCAGCCGCAGGGTGGCAACCAGTTCAGCGGCGGCGCGCAATCTCAACAGCGCCCTGCACAGAACAGCGCTCCAGCGCAAAGCAACGAACCACCAATGGATTTCGACGACGATATTCCGTTTTAGGATTTACCTGAGAGTTATTTGTAAAGAATACATACACAGACCCCTGTTAATTCAGGGGTTTTGTTATTTCTAATGTCTTAAAAAAAGTGTCAATTGACAATCTTTAGCGTATCGCGCACCTTGCAATTGTATAAAGTTTATTGATTGTGGGCGCATGGAGAAGCTCTACGGAGTTACAAAATTTGTCATGGGTAGTGGCGAGCGCTACTGCATGGTAGTTGACCGTCCTTCTGGCCTCCCCGTGTATTACCCCACTCTTTTTTTAACACCCCAAATCCGCAATAGAAGATCGAGCCTCGACTATCCACATGGTCAACGCCTTTGCCAGCGCAAACGGAGTAGTTCTTGGTCAGGTAAAGACCCATGACAAGTACAATTAAATCAACATGATAACAAAATTACTGGCGCTACTGGATATCCGTGGGTGCCTAGTGTCTATCAGTGCAATCGACTGTCAGACCGCCATCGCGGCACAGATTGTCGAGCTGGGCGGTGACGCGTGTTGGCAGTTACCGCGTCACGGCGCTTGAGCGGCTGTTGTCGCTGAAATAACGCCCCTCTACCCTACCCGCCGCACCGATTCCCTAACCACCACCTGCCCAGCCAGTTCAGTACGCTGGGCAATGCCGAGCGCCTGCGCGGGCGTCATTTGCTGTGCCAGCAGTTGTAGCGCGGCGCGGGCGATGGTCTCAAACGGCAGATGCACCGTGGTGAGTGAAACCGGCAGCATGTCGAACGGCAGAATGTCGTCCATGCCCATGACGGAAATGTCCTCCGGCACGCGTAGCCCGTGCTGATACAGCGCGTCGATCACGCCGATAGCCTGATTGTCCGCCGCACAGAAAATCGCGGTAACGCCCAATCTGTCGGGGTTAGCCGTCAGCCAGCGCAGCAGCGCATCGCGTGCCGTGCGCGGGTGGAAATCCGGCAGCGACAGAATCAGATCCTCATCCACCGCAATGCCCGCCTGCGCGAGCGCATCCCGATAGCCACGCTCGCGCTGTTTGATCGTCATACGCGACGTCCAGGTCAAGTGCAGAATCCGCGTGTGCCCTTGTTCAATCAGATAACGCACTGCCGCGGCGGCGGCATAGTGGTTCGCAGGCGTGACGCTACTCAGACGCATGGAGGGATCTTCCCCGTTGATCAGCACCGCCGGAATACCGCTTTCCGCTACGGCGTTCAGCAGCGTCGGGTGATCGTCATTCACGATCAGAATGCCGCTCTCTTTTCCGCCCTGAAGCTCACGCAACAGCTGCTGTTCGTTAATGGTGTCGTGCTCCCCCAGAAACGGACGTAGCTGGATGTTACGTTGCAAACACAGCGTTTTCAGGGCGTTAATCAGCGTCAGCGACACCAGATTGTACTCACTTTCCAGCATCAGGTTGCGCGGCGTCGCCAGCAGGATGTGGCGCAGCGGTTCCGTCTGCACGACGGTCGCTTTGCCCACTTTATGCAGCGGATAGCCTTGCTCGGTGGCAATCGCCATGATGTGCTGCCTGACTTTGGCGCTGATCGGTGCCGTCCCGTTCAGCGCGCGGGAAACCGTGCTGATGGAAACCCCCGCGCGGTCGGCAATATCCTTGAGTGTCGCCATTATTTCATCCCCGTGTTGGCAATCCCCGTCGTGATGTATTTTTGCAAGAAGACGAACACCGCCGTCACCGGCAGAAGCGAGAGCATCGTCATCGCCAGTATATAGTGCCATTGCACCGAGAACTGCCCCTGAAACGCATTCAGGCCGATTTGCAGCGTAAAATTGTCCTGACTGGAGAGGACGATCAGCGGCCAGAGGAAGTCGTTCCAACGCCAGATCACCGAGAAGATCGCCAGCACCGCCAGCGCGGGTGCGGTCAGCGGCAGGATGATCTTCCAGTAAATACGGAATTCGCTGGCCGCATCGATCCGCGCCGCTTCGATCAGCTCATCGGGGATCGTCAGCATGTATTGCCGCAGCAGGAACACGCCCGTCGGCGTCGCCACCGTGGGAATAATCACGCCCCACAGGTTATCGCCCATGTTCAGGCCAATCACCACCAGAAACGTCGGCACCATCACCACCGACAGCGGAATCATCATCGTAGAGAGAAACAACGTCAGCACCGTGCCGCGCCCGCGAAACTCGTATTTCGATAGCGCAAACGCTGCCATCGAACTGAGCAACAGGGTCAGCAGCGTCGCCATCACCGTCACGAATACCGTGTTTTTCAGGTAGGTGGCAAAGTGGAACTTCGTTATCGGCGTCGTGTAGTTCTCCGTCTCCAGATGCAAGGCCTTCATCGGCACCAGATCTTTGGTCGATACGCGCACCACTTCACTCGGCGCATCCGGGTTCACCAGTTGTGCGATCAGGCCAATGCGCCGCACCAGCGCCATCGTTCTCGCTTCACCGTCTTCCTGCTTAACCTGCCACAGCTCCAGCGGCTTCGGGTACTCTGGCAGCGTGACGGTATCCGCCGCCTGCGGCAGAAAACTCGGCGGAAAGCGATTGATCTCCGCAGGCGTTTTGAACGACGACATCGCCGCCCACATCACCGGAATCATCACCAGCAGCGTACCCACCACCAGCCAGACCCAGCTCATGATATCCGTAATATGGATGCGCCCCGGATGACGGGTACGGGTGAGAAATGCGATTATTTTCATCATGGCTCCCGTTATTTTTTCCCTTCCAGCCGACGCGTCAGCAGGAACTGCAATGCCGTCAGAATCATCAGCACCACGCCCATCAGCACCGACGCTGCCGAGGCCAGCCCGTAAAGCGAGGCATTCGACGAGAAGGCGGTCTGGTAGATGTACTGCACGATAAAGCTGTTAGCCGTGCCGGGACCGCCGCCATTAGTCAGCACCCAGGCTTCATCGAAGATCTGCACGCTGTTGATGGTCAGCAGAATCACCACCACCAGAATGTTTGGCGCCAGCAGCGGTAGCGTCAGACGATAAAAACCACGCCAGCGCGAGGTGCCGTCCACCGCCGCCGCCTCGTAAATATCACGCGGGATCGCCTGCAATCCGGCCAGTAGGATCAGGGTATAAAATCCGACATGAAACCAGACGGAGACAAACACCACCCAAAAGCGCGAAAACGTCGGATCGAGCAGGAAGGTAATCGGCTGCCCGCCCAGCGACGACAGCACCAGATTCAGCAAGCCGTTGCGGTTCAGGAACCACTGCCAGATCAGGCCAACGACCACCGGCGACAGCAGTACCGGATAGAAGAACATGGCGCGGAAAAAGCCACGGGCGAGAATCTTGCGATTGAGTATTAGTGCCGTCACCAGCGCCACCAGCAGCGTGCAGAGCACGTTGAAAAAGGTGAACGACACGGTGTTGTAGACGCCAGTCCAGAACAGATCCTGCTCACAGGTGGATGGCTCGGCGTAGTTGCCGCAGCTCAGCAGTGTGGAAAAGTTATCCACGCCAACGTAGGGGCGCTCCCACAGCAGAATATTGGTGCCGCCGGTAAAGGCATAGCACACCGCCAGCAGAATCGGAATAAAGACAAAAACGGCGAACAGCAGCATATTCGGCGCGATAAAAAACCACGGCATCACTTTGCGGCCACCGAGTTTTTGTAGCAGATTCACCGCTTTTTCCACTGGCGTCACCAGCTTATCGATCAGCGATCCTGCGGGTAGTAAGGCAATCTTTTTCATGTCGTCCTCTCCCGTCGCGATAATTAATGCTCGGTACAGCGCGGCAATGTGTCATCCGTTTCGCCATCGAACAGATGGCAATACGTTGGCGGGAAGCGCACAAACACCGATTCACCGGTGGCGAACTCGCGGTGTTGCGCCAGATGGACGATCATCTCGTCGTCAATGCCGCCCATCCGCCCGTAGATAAAGGTCTCATGCCCCATCATCTCGCAGCGATCGACACACAGTGCCATCCCCTCACCGTCCTCCACCAGCTCACAGTGTGAAGGGCGAATGCCGAGCGTGACGTTCTGCCCGCCGGTGCCGATAAACGGCAGCACCAGACGATTGCCGGACGGGCACTGCACCTCGACACCGTCGGCGCAGGTGGCGACGATCTGCGCTGGGAACATATTCATGCGCGGTGAGCCGATGAAACCCGCAACAAATTTGTTTTTCGGCCGATTGAACAGTTCCAGCGGCGTGCCAACCTGCTCGATGCGACCCGCATTCAGTACCACAATGCGCTGCGCCATCGTCATCGCTTCCACCTGATCGTGAGTCACGTAGATCATGGTGGTGCGCAGCTTCTGGTGCAGGCGGGACAACTCGCCGCGCGTCTGCACGCGCAGCTTGGCATCCAGATTAGAGAGCGGTTCGTCAAACAGGAACAGGTCGGGTTCACGCACGATGGCGCGCCCAATCGCCACGCGCTGCTGCTGCCCACCCGACAGCGCACGCGGCCGACGATCCAGATAAGGTTCCAGCCCCAGCATACGAGCGGCTTCATCAATACGACGGATGATTTCGTCTTTCGGAAAGTGCAGGTTCTCCAGCCCGAACGCGAGATTCTTGCGCACCGAGAGGTGCGGATAGAGCGCGTAAGACTGGAACACCATCGCAATCTTGCGCTCCGCTGGCGTGAGATCGTTCACTTTACGGTTGTCGATCCACAGTTCGCCGTTGCTGATCTCTTCCAGCCCGGCAATCATGCGCAGTAACGTGGATTTTCCACAGCCCGACGGGCCGACAAAAACCATGAACTCACCGTCATTAATCGTTAAGTCCACGCCTTTGATGATGCTTACCGCACCATAGTTTTTGTGGACGTTTTTTAGTTCCAGACTCGCCATTGTCAGCCCTCGCAAACAGAATCTAACTGTGCCAATAACATCAGCATGACCAGCGCCTGCCCGTAAGGCACGGCAACATTAGGAATATCGCGATAGAACTGTAAGTCGTGTCCCATCGCCGTGCCGTCCGAGACACCTTGCACCACGCCCTGCGCGTCAATCTGCGCCACCACGGCGGCATAACCTTTTTCCAGCACCTCCTGCGGGAAATCGCGCAACATGCCCAGCCGCCGCGCCGTCAGAATCCCGGCGATAAATCCGGCGCTGGCAGAGGTTTCCAGCGGTGAATCCGGGTCATCCAGCAGCGTGTGCCACAGGCCGGAATCGTGCTGGCAGCGCGCCAGCGTTGTGGTTTGCTGTTCCAGAATCGCGTCCAGCGTGCGCAATACCGGTGCGGACAGCTGATCCTCCGCCAGCACCCGCATTTCCGGCAGCACCAGCGTAATCCAGGCATTGCCGCGTCCCCAAAAAGCATTGGCATAGTGATGGCGACCAACGAACGTCCAGCCGTGATACCACAGCCCGCTGCGCACATCGGCCAGATAGCGCGCATGGGTGAGCAGCTGATATTCCGCTTCTTCAATCAGATCGCGACGGGAAAGCAATTTCCCCGCAACCACCAGAAACAGCCCCGCCATAAACAGTGTGTCGTCCCACAGTTGTCCGGTGTTTGGCCGCTCTTTCACCGTGTGCTGGAAGCCACCGTCCTCAGTTTTCGGCAGCGCATGCAGTAGCCAATCCGCCCAGTCGCTCACCGTTTCACGCCACTGCGCGGGCGCATCTGGCTTGTCCTGACACAGCAGCGCCAGCACCAGCATCGGTGCCGTCGAGTTGATCTGGCGCGGTGGCAGCCCGGCATCCAGCTTTTGCTGATACCAGTTCGCCAGCGTCATCAGCATGGTGTTGTCCTGCGTCAGATGCGCCAGTTTCCAAAAGCCGTACAGCCCGACGCCGACTTCCCAATCCCACTCTTCAAATTGAATCGTCAGCCCGGCATCCGGCACATCGTCCTGCGCTACGCTGTCGATCGCCTTCAGGCGACAAAATGCCCGCGCCACCTGCGCCAGCAGCGCTGCGGTTTGTTGTCGGTTAAGTGAACCTGTCTGCATGTCATGGGTTTCCTGTGTTGAACTGCGGGACGACCGGGACATCGTCGGGGAAAAGGAAAGGCTGTTGCGCCACGCTGAACCCTGCCTTGTGGCTAAAGGCCAGTTCGCCGTAGTCGGGATCGTCGATACGTACGCCGTCGCTATCTTGCACCAGCGAACGCTCTCGGAAGCGGTCAGCAAACGCGGCAAATCCCTCTGTGCCATCGCCGCTGTCCACGGCAACGAACCAGACGTTCTGCTCGTCATACGCCCGCAGTTCGCCTTCCGCCTGCTGGCCTGCGGTCGTAAACGGCTGTAATCCGGCGGGATTATGAAACGCCGCATAGCCGTTGCCGCCGCGCACAAAGCACCAGACGTCTTCAACGATGACCTCATCCAGTGCGGTTTGCGGCAGATAGAGGTGCGTCCACGGGCGGGTATCCTGTCGCAGATCGAACACCATCAGCGCGCGATTACGATGTTGCATCAGGTGCGGCAAACGCCCGTTTCCCGCCCAGTAAGACGGACGGTGTACGCCGTCGGGGCGATCTTCACCGGGGTGGTTCACCCACAGGCGGGCGGCATAGTGTGTTCCCAGCCGCACATCCAGCAGATGCTGCTGGTGCCCATGCTCGCCGGGGTGATGATCGAAAACGGAAGAAAAGGCGACGTCGCGCTGCTTCCAGGCGATGATGCGGGCGCTGCGGTTCAGCCCTTGTACCCAGCGCGCTTCGGCACCGTGTGGTAGTGACCAGTGTGCGATCCGATCTATCGTTTCCGGCGGTTGATAGTCGCTCAGACACAGCAGCGGCAGCGCGGCACAGTGCGGAATCAACCAGCCCTCGCCCCACATCAGCGCACACAGGCCAGACAGCTCGGTCAACATGCCGGAACGCAGCTCTTTATCGTAGGCGCGCCCCATCGTGCCAACCGCGACGCCGTTCTGATGCACCCACGCCGTCATCAGCATGATGCGGTCAATCACCACGCGGGCTTTCTCACGCAGATCGGCGTCCTGCGCCAGCTCGTACAGCGCGACTAGCCCAATCAGGTCGATGGGGTAATAGGCTGCCGAATTCCACTCCACCAACCCGTGTTCCAGAATGGAATCAAACCAGCGCGTCAGGCGTTCGTGGGCAATGGCTTTCTGTTCCAAACCGCGACGGCCGCTGCATAGGAAGGTGTCATCAGGGAAGTTTTGCCCAGCCAGATACTGCGCGACGTGGAAGCACAGGCAGTGGTTTTCGCTCCAGAACCACATAGTGTCGTTGCCCGGCTCATCAATCCAGTAGCGGAAACCGAGAATCGCGCTGCGCACGCGCCGCCAGTCCTGTGGCGGTAACTGCTGCCCCTGATAGCGCTGCCACAGCCAAATCAGCGGCACCAGTTGGAAATCCGCACAGTCTTCGCGACGACTGATCTTTTGCAGCGCGCTGTTGAGAATCGGCGCTGCGGCATCGTTGCCCTCACCGGTTTCGACAATCGCCAACAGCCGTCCGAGGCGCTCAAAACCATGCTGTGCGATATGGCGCAGTAGCGCTTCACGCCGCGCTGCCAATGTCGGCAGCGCAGGCATCGTTTGCGATGGCAAGCGCCCAAAGCTGAGAGTGCGCGTCAGCGTAATACCGTTGCAGGTCGCGGCACACACCAGATCGTAATAACCCACCAAGACATCGGGTAAATCCACCTGCCAGCCTAGGTTACCCGCAGGCAGTGTGTGTCGCTGCTGCCATTCGGGGACAGATTCGTTGACGTTGCCAATCAATCGGTGCGCCATCGTTAGCGCTTCTGGCAACGGCTGCGAGCTGTTCAATACCAACACAGGCGGTTGGATCAGGTTGTTCTCCAGCGTCAGTCCGTTCACCCAGCCATCCAGTGCGGTCAGTTGTTCGCTGAGCGCCGCGTCTTCATCAAGCTGCCAGAAGAGCGTGTCTTCCCCCTGATAGCACAGGCTGAACAGATAGTCGGTATCACGCTCACACAGATCTTCGCTGTGCACCACCAGCGTGTTCGCCCCCGCTTGCAGCGGCAGCGAGATCGCACAGGTTTGCTCGGTGTTGCGGGTAAACGGCGTAAAGCGAGTAACTTGCTCGCCGTTCAGCCACAGCGTGACGCCGCCGCAGGTGCTGAGCGTAAACGGTGCCGTCTGCGCGCGGTCACTGTGGATCGCGCAGCGAGCAAAGCGCTGAACGTGAACCGGACACGGCCAGAAATCGCTGAAATTCACACTGCGGCTTTCATCGCCGCCGCTCCACATCAGCGGGAAATGAAGATCTTCGGGTAACGTCACTTCGCGCTTTGCCTCTTCCTGCAAAAAACGCACACGGCAGGGTAAAACACCGACATCGACAAAACCGTTGATAAAGCGGTAATTCACCTTATCCGGCAGCGTATCCGGCTCGGCGAAATAACGTTTTTCCGCCAGTTCGGTCATCAGAAACCGATTAATGACGCCGTTCTTCTTTAATTTCCAACCGATATTCATACGGAATCCTGTTTACGGTTTTGACAAATAAAATAACGAAAACATATGACTGAACTTATTTGCACTTTCACTGTGCACACGCTGCCAATATTTAGGGCGTCGAAATATTTCCTGCACCGTAACATCGCAATCAGAATGCAAATTTGCATTAAATTATTGTTTGCATTCATTTGTTGACATTTCGCATTAATAAATAAGATTCTCATATTTATATATGTGATTAATATCACAAAAATACTTTATTTAAACCAACATTTAAAATATCTTTAACCTGCTTCACATAAATCAGTCGTGCTTCTGTCCATGATTGCATAATAAAAATGACAAATTAATGCAAATTTGCATTAACCAGAACACAGAATAAATGTCAGGAATAAAATAAGCCTATTGCCAACAACCAGGGTATTTCATACATAAATCAAACCTATGATGTGGAGATGTTTATGATACGTCCCAACACCGCGTTATTTTTTTCCGCCCTTGCACTGGGGTTATTCAGCAACAGCGCGTTAGCCGCCAAAACGCAAATAACATTTTTATATAGTGACGACGATCCCGAATTAGTGCATTTCATGGAGCAGAAAGTTAAATCCTTCTCCCACAGTAATGAACGCATCGATGTGAATTTCGTCAGCACCGGCTATAACGCGCTGCAAACACAGCTGCCAATGCAGTTGGCGGCGGGCTTAGGCCCCGATATTGCTAAAACCACCCAGATGGGACTGCTCGGCTATACACTGGATTTGCGCCCCTACCTGAAAGACCCTGCCGCCTTTGAGAAACGCTACAGCGCGGGTATCGAAAAAATCATGCGCGTGAAAGGCGTGCATAAAGCGGATGCGCTGCCGGGTTTTGTCGCCTCTTGGACTGCTGACCTGCCGTTCATTAACGTGACGCTGTTTGAACAGGCAGGCGTTCCACTACCGCAGCCGGGCTACACGATTGATGATTTGATGAAAGCCTCGAAGCTGGTCGCGGAAAAAACCGGCGTGCATATCCCCTTCACCATCGACCGCAGCGGCTTCCGCTTCTCCGGCCCCGCCTACTCTTACGGCGCACGTTACGATAAAGACGGGCTGATCAACTTCCCAGATGCGGCAGCGCAGCAGTGGATTAAAGATCTGAAACGCTGGTCGGATGAAGGGGTGTTCCCACGCGAAATGTGGGGCGCTGCGGGCGGCGGTCAGTACAAGAGCATGGCGGACGATTTCGTGAACGGCAACATCGTGACCTATTTCTCCGGCAACTGGCTATTGAACCAATTCAGTAAGCAGATTGGCGACGGTTTTGACTGGAAAGTGCTGCCCGCGCCTTGCAAAGAGAAGTGTATTTCGATGGGCGGCGCGACCTTCATCATGCCGTTTACCACCACCAAACACCCGCAGGAAGTCGCCGAATTCATGGAGTGGCTAGGCAGCGAACCGCTGCAACGTGAGATCGCTGAACGCTTCAATATCATTGTCGGTGCCGATATTACCGATCTGCACTACCAGACCAAAGATAAGCACGTGATCGACGGTTTGAACACCGCGCGCGAAGAGATCAAAAAGATCCCGTCTTACGTTTTTGATTGGGAACGCATGGAAAGCCTGGGCGCGAACGAACTGTATCCCATCATCCTGACGCGCTTTACCCAATACCTGAACGATCAGGTGTCGTTTGATGAGTATCTGCGCCTGACCTCAAACGATGTGAAACGCCTCAACGAAACAATCGCGACCAATCAACAACAGCGGAAAAACGCACCGTGAAAGGGCAACTGAGGGAGATCGGCATTGATGGCGATCGCCCTTTTGATCGCACGCAGGAGAGTGTGTTGTGCGAACGGCGCTGGCCGGGACAAAGCCGCTATCTGCTGGTCACCGGCGGTTTTACCCGGCTGCTGCACTGGCATGACGGCCTCCTGACCTGCCGCGGCGGCGAGAGCTTTCCCATCGGCAACCCAGCCAGCCTGTCGCGGCTGGGGCTGTGGGCGGTACAAGAGATGCTTCAGGCGGTTGAAGGCATCACCCCGCTGACGCCACTCAGTGAAGCGCTGTTCCTACATTTCGATAAGCATATCGATAGGGTGATCGACTGGTCAAAGCAGGCGCAGGCCGCTGACTACACTACGCTTGGGCGTGTTGTGCTGGCGCACCCGCAGGATGCGCTGGCGGTGCAGCTACTGACCCGCTGCGCGGGTGAGCTAACCCAACTGCTCGCCCGCCTGCCAGAATCACAGCGCGACGCGGTTTTTCTCAGCGGCGATCTGGCAGCAGCCTGCCTTCCCTATCTGGATTCAGGAGCGAGCGCATCATGACAACATGGCTCTATGCTGGCGTGGATGGCGGAGGTACAGGCTGTCGGGCGCGGATTTATCAGGCAGACGGTACGCCGCTCGGACAAGGGCACGGCGGTCGTGCCAATCTGCTACTCGGCGTGAAGAACGTCCGTCAGTCGGTGGACGGCGCCATCACACAGGCATTGAAGCACAGCGGTTTTTCACCGAATGACGTATCCCGGCTGAAAGTCGGGCTGGCACTCGCCAGCGCGGAACATCGCGCTGCCTACGAGGCATTTCTGGCGTTGCCGCATCCATACGCCGCTCAGGTGCTCAATACCGATGCACTGGGTGCCTGTCTGGCCGTCAATCAAGGTGAGGATGCAGGCGTTGTGATTGCCGGAACGGGCTCCTGCGGGCTGGCGTGGCAAAACCAGACGATTACCGCCTACGGCGGCCATGAGTTCCCGATTTCCGATCAGGGCAGCGGCGCACGTCTTGGGCTGGCGGCACTGCAACATACCTATGATGTGCTGCAAGGCTGGTGCACACCGTCTGCGCTCAGTCAGCGTATTGACGATTTCTTTTCTGCCAGCGCAACACACATACAGGCAGCCAACACGCTCGACGCGCTACAGCGGTTTAGCCAGCAGGCGAAACCGGGCGACTATGCGCAGTTCGCCCGCCACGTATTTGACTGCGCTCAGCAGAAGGATACCGTTTCTCACGCGCTACTGGCGCAGACGGCCAGTGAAATTTGTCTGCTACTGGAAGCCGTGGCGCGCCACACGCCTCCCCGCCTATCACTCATGGGCAGCATCGGCTTACATATTCGCCCGTGGCTACCGTCCAAATGGCAATCCTACCTCGCCGCCCCAATGGGCGATGCACTCGACGGCGCACGATTGATTGCCTGTCATGATTATGCGTTATACAGCCATCCGTTATAAAAAATAAATAATGCCGGAGACATCAATGACATCACTCACTCGCAGAACCTTCGTCAAGCTCGGTGCAGGAAGCGCCATTACGCTAGCTGGGGGCTTTTTTCACGCTAACAGTGAATCAGCCGTACCCGCTGGGCCGCTACGCATTGCCATTATTTCGGATGTTCACGTCCACAATATCTATGGCAATTACGATTTCGACGGCCTGCCCGATGCGCAGACCGGAAAGAAGCTGACCATTCGCACCCTGAAAGATTCGGTAAATTCGACCCGCATCTTCAACGAACCCTACTTTGCGCTGCTGGCGGCGCTGGACGAACTAGCAAAACAGCAGGTGAAATACATCGTGCTGTCCGGCGATTATTCTGATGACGGCCAACAGCCTACCGTTGAAGGCATTGCCGCCATTCTGACGCAGTATGAGCAGCGTCACGGTATGCGCTTCTTCGCCACGCCGGGCAACCACGACGTTAATCGCCCACAGGGAGATGACTCCTCGGAGAGAATGCTCAATGCCGACGGCAGCAGCACCATGCTGAGCAGCAAATCCGACGTCAAACTCGGTGATGCAAAATCGTTGATTGTCACGGCCAAGATGCAGGCGCTCGGCTATGAGCGCGGCTTGCCGCTAATGAAGCCGTTTGGCTTCTTTAAACGCGACGATTTTTTGCACTGGGAAACGCCGTTTGGTGACAGCGATGAACTCAGTAAACGTCAGTACCTCGCTCGCTCGCCGGACGGCAGCAAACAGTGGAACATCGTAGACGCGTCCTATCTGGTGGAGCCGGAAGCCGGACTGTGGCTGCTTTCCATTGATGCCAACGTGTATCAGGTTAAAAACGGCTCGGAAAAACGTGAGGAGATCAAAGGCTACTCCACCAGCAGCGACACGGGCTGGAACGCCTTGTTGACGGAAAAGCCGTTCATGTTGCCGTGGGTGAAATCGGTAGTGCAACGGGCGAAAGCGCAGAACAAGAAGCTGCTGGTGTTCTCGCACTATCCACTGGTCGATTTCCTTGACGACACACTAGAAGATGAAAGGCAGCTCTTTGGCAGCAACAGCTTCATTAAACGGACACCACGCCCAGAGGTTGCTGAACAGGCGCTGGCGGCGGGTATCCGTCTGCACTTCAGCGGCCACCTGCACGTCAACGACACTGGCGTATATCGCGGCTCGCAAGGCACGCTGGTGAATGTCGCCGTGCCGTCGCTAGCCGCTTACCCGCCCGCTATGAAGCTGGCGACGCTGCACAGTGACCGAGTGGACATTGATACGCTGGTGCTGCGCAACGTGCCGCAGTTCAACCACCTGTTCCCGTTTTATCAGAAAGAGTTGGATCGCACCGGTGAGCCGCTGGGCGACATTCTGAAAAGCCACGATTATTACGATTTCCTGCACCATCATCTGGCGCTACTGGTACGCCAGCGTTTTCTGGTGAAAGACTGGCCGGAAGATTTATCGCCTCTCATCAATACCCTAAACTGCGCCGATCTGCTGTGGATTGCGCAGCAACAGGAACCGCTCGGCGCCAAAGCGCTACCCGATGCCGCCCAGCGAAAACCGAAGGCGATCACAGGCACAGAGGGGTTACAGGATATTTCGCTGCTCACGCTGGTGACCGACTGGTACTGCCTGCGCAACGGCAGCGATCTCGCCTGGCAGGATATTCCAACTGCACGGGTGAAGCAGTACCGCGCACTGCTGGCGGCCTACACGCCAACGGCCACGCTGCCGCCGGACAGCCTGCAATACCGCTTCGGCCTGATGCTGAAAATCCTCGCCGGTTATATTAATGACGAGCCTGCTACTCGCTTTGTGGTTGATATGCAGGGGAATTTTTTAACAGTATAAGATTTTCTCTTTCGGGGAGGCTTCGTGCGCCATTCGACTGAAAAAACTCAACCACCTCACACCGCTCACGAATCTTCTCCTCACGGCGTAAAAAATTATGCTGAGGTGAACATGAACGCCGAGTGAGCGGCATGGATGCCGCGAAAGCCAGTGCCGCGTCGGGAACGCGTCACTGGCGGCTCGAAAAGCGGGCATGGGCACCGAAGGTACCGCTTTAGCGGCATAATTTCCGCCAAAAGCCGGGGTTCATAGGGGGCTGGCGTTTGAGCCCCCTATGTCGGGCGCGTGCTACGACGTAGCATGAAGATAACAATGTTTGAAGCGCACGAAATATTCCCCCAAACCAAACCTAATCGACTTACATAATTTTTTACCGATTCCCTCTGTCGTCATCGCCAAAAAATGATATGTTATAATATAACAAATCAACTTTTATCGATGACAATGACAAGTTTTTATTCCCTCTCTGTGCCGAAGCGCGTGTTACTGGTTTCCCTGCTGTTGGTGCTGTTGTGGCTATTAGTCGGGTGGGCGGTGATGTTGCCATGATTACCCTACAGGAACTGGCTTTTGGCTACCGTGGCCAACCGCCATTAGGTACGCTCAGTGGGTGCTTTCATCAGGGTTCGCTGACGGCAATTATCGGCGCGAACGGTACGGGGAAGTCCACCCTGTTGAAAACGCTGGCAAACCTGCTGCCGCCGCTTTCTGGCACGTTTAGCCTTGGTAATGGCAGCCAAAAAAACGCTATCGGTTATTTACCCCAGCTCTCCGAATTCGATCGCCAGTTTCCTATTAACGTGCGCGATCTGGTGCTGATGGGTTCACTTCCCCACCGCGGATTGTTACGGAGTATTAACGCCAACTGGCACCGCAAAGCCATTGATGCGCTTGATGCTGTCTCAATGAGAGATTTCGCCGATCGGCATATTGGCGTCCTGTCCGGCGGGCAGCTACAGCGCGTGCTCTTCGCTCGGCTGCTGCTGACACAGGCTCCCATCATTCTGCTGGATGAGCCTTTTACTGGCGTCGATAGCCAGACCACGCAGACGCTGTTACAGATTATCGAGCAGCTTCACGCCGAAGGCAGAACCATTCTTACCGTGTTGCACGATATGGAACTGGTTGGGCAGCACTTTCCCACTATCTTGCAACTTACCCAGAACGGCCATCGTTGGGGAGATGCCCAACCCATATTACATAGCCTGCGCAAGTCCGACAGCGATACGCCAACGCTTAGGATCGTCACGTCATGATGCTACTTCATCTTATTACTTCTCCTTTTGCCGAATTCGGTTTTATGCGTCGTGCGCTGGTCGGCTGCCTGGTACTCACGCTGAGTGCCGCACCGCTGGGTTGTTTCCTGCTGTTGCGGCGCATGAGCCTAATTGGTGATGCGCTGTCACACGCGGTGTTACCTGGCGTCGCCATCGGCTACCTCATCTCGGGGATGTCGCTGCTGGCGATGGGCATTGGCGGCTTCATTGCTGGGCTGTCCGTCGCCATGCTGTCTGGCTTCGTCACCCGCCACACGGAATTGAAAGAGGACGCCAGCTTTGCCGGATTTTACCTCGGCTCGCTAGCGCTCGGCGTCACGCTGGTGTCACTACGCGGCTCCAGCGTCGATCTGCTACATGTGCTGTTCGGATCGATTCTGGCGGTGGATCGCGCCGCACTGATCGACATTGCGCTGATCGGATCGACCTCCTTGCTGGTGCTGGCCGCTCTCTATCGGGCGCTGGTGATTGAATCGTTTGACGTGACCTTCCTGCGCATCAGTTCAGGGCGATATCGGGCGTTGATCCACGGTCTGTTTCTGTCGCTGGTGGTGCTGAATCTGGTCGCAGGATTCCAATTGTTAGGCACGCTAATGACCGTCGGCATGATGATGCTGCCTGCCGCCAGCGCACGCTTCTGGACGCAGCGCCTGCCCGTCATGCTCGGCATTGCGGTGCTGCAAGGGATGCTCGCCAGCCTGATCGGGCTGCTGTGGTCTTACTATGCCGAGTTGCCCGCCGGGCCTGCCATCATCCTGACGATGACACTGTTCTTCTGTTTCTCGGTCTGCGTTGGTTACCACGGTGGGCTGTTACGCCTGCGTCGGTGACCGATGAATCTCGTTATCTGCAACTGTCTGTGAGGAAAAAATGAAACGTTCACTGTTAGCTATTGCGTTATCCGGCCTGCTGCTTAGCCCACTGGCGATGGCAAAGAACCTTGATGTTGTCGCCAGCTTTTCCGTACTGGGCGATATGGTCAGCCACATCGGTGGCGATCGCGTGACCGTAACCGATCTGGTGAAACCCAATGGCGATCCGCATGAGTTTGAACCGTCGCCAAAAGACAGCAAAACGCTGGCTAACGCCGATCTGGTTTTCGTTAACGGGCTGGGGCTGGAAGGGTGGATCGATCGACTGGTTACTGCCTCCGGCTACCGTGGTGAGGTCATCACGGCATCCAACGGCATTGAAACCCGCTCGATGGTGGAAGACGGCAAAACGGAAACCGATCCGCATGCCTGGAACAGCATGGGCAACGGCGTGATCTATGCACACAACATCGTCAATGCGCTGGCAAAAGCCGATCCTGCCAATGCCGATTACTATCGTCAGCAGGGTGAAACCTACATCAAACAGCTACAGGAGTTGGATCGCTACGCGAAGAAAACTTTTGCCGACATTCCGCCAGAAAAACGTAAAGTGCTGACCAGCCATGATGCGTTCGGCTACTTCAGCCAGGCCTACGGCGTGACGTTCCTGTCGCCAGTAGGCTACTCTACCGAGTCGGAAGCCAGCAGCAAGAAAGTGGCCTCGCTGATTAAGCAAATCAAGCAAGAGAAAGTGAAAAGCTACTTCATTGAAAACCAGACCGATGGCCGCCTGGTGAAGCAAATCGCTAATGCCAGCGGCGCGCAGCCCGGCGGTGAACTGTACCCGGAAGCGCTGACTGATTCATCCGGCCCCGCGTCAACTTACACCGCAGCGTTTAAGCACAACGTCGATACCCTTGCCACCAGCATGAAGTAAGCGGCATTCCGCCCAACACCCTGTGCCAGCAGAAATAAGTAAGGGTCGCGATTCACCATCGCGACCCTTAACCTTATACACATCGTCAGTACAACACCGTGTTAATTGGATACCAATTGCACCACTACCAGCCTTCCCCCCTCTTGGGTGGAAAGCACAAACTGTGCGCCGTCCGTTAACGCCAGTTTATCCCCTATTGCGACCTTCTGTTTATCGGGTAACGACATCAGCTCATCAATGCCTTCATTTACCAGCCACCATTGGTCATTATGAAAGACAAAATAACCCACACGTTTCTTTTGTTCTGATGTTGTGCGCTCATTTGGGGCAATCAGGCGATTAACATGCCAGGCATACAGAGACTGGCCGTTCCAGACCATTAAACGGTGGTCATCCGGGCGATAGCTTCCTGTTTTACGCGAAGAATACAGGTTGAGTATCGGCAGCTTGCCTTTATACGGCGTACCGCAATAAGGGCACGAGGGCTGAGTCTTACCCGAAAAGACATACCATTTCTGTTCGCACGCTGAGTTCTGGCACGGCTGGATAAGATCGACCGTTTTCACCAGTGCTGTTTCCCACTCATCCGCTGTCGGACGCTTGGTTGGTTCATGTAAACCGGTAATAAACGCTTTCTCAAACAGAGGCGTAAGATAAGGCCCCAGAATGGTAAAGGGGATCTTATCCGTATCCGCCCATGGCAAGGACGACGGACTGATTTGGCTGAGCTTAACCGCATTGCTACGGTCTGTTGGATGTTCGATAAACAGCGCCCTTTCTCCCATGGACAGGGATTCGTCCCGCATCTCATCATCCATATCATGAATTTTACCGCCCCGTAGCGGGTGCCGATAAAGCAGATACATGTAGATCAAGACGGCTAACGCATGGCGATCGGTACTGATGCTAGGCAAAATCCGATTGGCATCTTCTTTCGCCAGATGCGTCGTTTTCACCACTTCTGGAGCAATAAAGTCCGGCGTACCCACGACATCCGGCGGATATTTCCCCGGCACCACCAGACCATCAATATCAATCACGCAGGCATGACCCGCTTCGGGATCCACCAGCACGTTCTTATAGCTCAGATCGCTGTGGCACAGACCCGCAGCGTGCATGCGCCGCACTGCCCGGGTCAATAGCAAGCAGACTTTTAGGTAATTCAGCAAGTTACCGCGCTCACGCGGATCGAGAAATTTGTTCTGGTTATTCGCACTGGCGAACCATTTCCCTTCTTTTTCTCGCCCTTTGATGCCCAAAAAATCATTATTCTTGGAACCATACTTAAAGAAAAAGTGGCTATGGTAGGTTGGCACCACAATGCCGATTCGCCCCTCATGCTCAACCACGCTGGTCGGCCAGCAGAACAGGTCTTGCCAATACTCGCCGCCCGCCTGTTCAAAAATACTTTGCCGATAGCGACCGGTGATCATCGCAATTCGCTCTTTCGCCTGCTCATTCTGTGGCTTTTTATAGAAAGCCACCACGTAGGTCTTGTCAGGAGAGAAATAGACATCTTTCATCGAACCCGAACCGATGACTTCGTCAACGTACTGGACGAGCTCGCCATCTCGGGTGGTACAACTAATAATATTAGCCATTTATTATCACCAGCAATCCATTTCTGAGACTCACCATGCCACGACAATCGTCCGGTCATCATGGTTTCCGGGCGAGAAAAAGTTTAGCCACTCCGTCAACTGTTCTGCCGCGTGTTCGTCGTTATTCAGGTAAGGAGCAATGTCGGCAATCAGTGCATCCCATTTTGCCGCGTTTTGTAGCCCGTTATCCGTTTCAAAATACGGATCGGATACCCCATCGGTCATCAGGATCAGGTGCGAGATCTCACTCCATTTACCAATAATGACGCGCTTACTAAATTGAGGATCCTGTACGGCATCCTGATCCAGAAAGCGGGTTTGCCCAGCATATTCACCACTATCCGGCATACCTAATAGACGGACTTTCCCCGCTGGGCCATAGGCGGCGATAGCACCGTCTCCTAACCAGAACGACGCGGCAAACAACCCATCATCAGTGCGTAACGCCACCGTCGCTAACAGCGTGGTGGAGTAGGATTTGATGCTTTCATTCGTTTCCAGCGCTTCGCCGTGGATCTTATGCACCGCAAGCTGGGCGGCCTTATGAAATTGGCTGACAAAGAAGGTGCCGACCTCCCGCTGATCTTCCGGCGTCCAATCGGCGATCGCGCGCTTTAACCCTGATGCCGACTCCCCTGCCAGTTGCCGCGCTAAATAGTCGCCAACCACGGTCGTGACCAGCCGCGATCCCTGCCGAGAATTTTTTGCACTCCCAGCGCCATCAGCAACCAACAAGACACTCCAACCGCTGTCATTATCGTGAGCGATAAAATAGTCATCATCACGAAACGTACCGACATGTTCATGCGAACGTCCTCGGCGGCTGGCGGCTGCGATGTTAACGCCCGGTTGCCGGATCGCCTGTTGCGCCATATTCGCTTTAAAATAACGATCGTCTGCGGGGGGATCGATAATTTTCCATAGGCTGCGCGGATCGGGATTCACGATCAAGAGCACCGTTGTGACTCCCACCGTCGCGGTTCCGCATGACCAGTGGACAGCAATTTCCCAATCACCACTTCGTGTCGGCACGCCTACCAACGCAGCAGTCTCTCGGTCGAATTGCAACCCGACAGCCTCGCTAAACACCACCTCCTGCACATCAGGCCTCATCCCGTTATCCAGGCTAATCTCGATGGGTGAGTTAAAGGGTGTACCGACGCGGGCATTAGCGATATTAATTTTTGCCTGTGGCAAACTCACCGCCGCTGGAGGTGCCTTATGATTCAGGTTAGGCGTGGGAACTTGCCCAGGTTTTAGCGCATTTACCGTGGCGGGGTGACTTTGCGCCGCATTCAATTCCGCAAACGGCATCGTTTCCCATTGTGCTTTTTCCGCTTTCTCCTGTTCCACAGGCATCGGCGGTGGCTCTACTGCCTCTGGCACCGCGATCTCAGGAGGAATAACCTCGTCCTGTACCGATGCGGTGGCCATATCCTGTGATATCTCCACGGCATCCGGCAGAGCGTCCTTCGGTGCATCCAAAGATTCAACAGCGTCAGGCTTCACGGCCTGCAAGTCATTATGTCCTGTAGCATCATCGCCTTCTGTAGCATCGTCGCTTTCTGCAATAGCAAAAGGCAGCGCGATACTTTCCGCTTTGAGCATGACCTGTTCACGCAGTTTGTCTAACAGTGCGCGCAGCTCAGCATCATCGTCCCACGCGTTAACATCAGCGCAGGGAAGCGTTTTTCCTGCCTGTTGCAAAATCAGCGCGAAGATCTGGCGATCCAGACGAACATCAATATCCATTAGCCCCTCCCGCGATTGACATCGAAATCTTCCACACCGCCGTTTTCACTAAAGCTAATGTTATTATTGCACCATGGGCATATCACAGTTTCTGGCCCGTTGATGCACAGCAATTTTCCGCAGGAACACATCGCAAAGGCACTGGCATTACCGCAGTGGGGGCAACCCGGCGCACCGTGTAATTCGCTCGTGTTTACTTGCAACGCAGAGGCTCTGGCATCACTCCAGGCAAAATAATCTTCATCTATCGGAAAACAGCCCGCCAGATTAAATCCGTTGATATTGAGCTTGAAATTGAGGGAGGACAGATTAACGTTGGGGCGCTCATATTTCATCAGATAGGGGCGGCGCGATTTATTGCAGCGACCAACCAGAATGACACAGTTCTCATCATACGCCCGCGCGACCTCATCCTTAGCCAGCCGAACAATAGACTCATTATTCGACAACAACGGGGGCGCATCCTCCCCGACGCTACGGCTATGGGCAGTAACAGAGGCGGTTATCCATTTGATAAAACGGGTGAAATCCCCTTCTTGCGCCTCAGTAAACAGCAATACATTTTCGGTGAGTTGGCGCAATGTATTCAAATCGGCAGAGGCTCCCAAACCAATAGCGATCAGGTTGACCTTATTGGCGTAGTGCTGTTTCCACCGTGTAATCTCCGGTGCGGTATCATCCGTCGGGCGGCCATCTGTCAGCAGATAGACCACAGGTTTCCAGTCGCCTTTACGCTCCCGCGTCGTCTTTCTTACTTGTTCATCGATCTGTTTAGTCAATTCCCGTAGCGCAGCGCCAAGGCTGGTGCCGCCGCCTAACGGCAGACGCGGTGGATAGAATGATACGACCTCCACCAAAGGAACGATGGTTTGCGCCACACCGGCGAAAGCAATGACGGAAATCCATGCTGTTTCGAGGGCATGAGGATCTTTTTTCAAATCGCTCACGATAGCCTGTAGGCCATCGTTCATTTTCTTCAGATTATCCCCAATCATCGACTCCGAGCAGTCGAGAACGAAGAAAACGGGTAGTCGTCTCATAACAGACACCTTTATTAAGCGGATAGCCTTTATTAAGCGAATAACTTTCGCGGCAAGCGCTTCTATGAGTTTGAATGTGATCGCTTACAGCAAAAATAAAAGGCAGGATCCCCTATCGAGAGCCCTGCCTTGACATCACAGAACCAGCTGTATTTCAGGAGGTGGTGGCGGGAGGTTATCCTGACCCGCCGTGACGCCGGAGCTGGTGCTACCGGATGCCACGCTCTCAGAAACCCATTTGAAGAAACCCGCAAACGCCGTAGAGTCCAGCGTTTCTAACGCCACCACTTGGTTGGTCAGTTTCTTAAGGTGTTCATGCTTGGCTTTCGGCCCAACCGCACAGGCAATGATCGAACCGAAGGCGCGTTTTTTGACTTCGGTCACCGCCTCATCATACGCATAGGCGTCAGAGGGGCTACCGTCCGTCATGAGGAATACCAGAGGACGCCAGTCACCTTTCTGATCGCCATCAGAGCGTTTAATATCGCGATCGACTGACTGGATCAAACACTCAAGTGCCGCTCCCGTAAAGGTGCCACCCGCGCTGGGAACCACAATATCGGTAAACTGGAAATCTTCCAGCGGCGTCAAGGGGATAAACTCTCGCGCGTCATTGTCGTAGGTGATGATCGAGATGTGGACGCTTTCTAGCGCGTAAGGATCCTGACGCAATGCGCTTAGCATGGCCTGAATCCCGACATTGACCGCATGAATGGACTCGCCGCGCATTGAGCCTGAAGTATCAATCAAGAGATAAACAGGTAGCCGCCTCATTTACAGGTAGCTCTTTAAATGCGTAATAAAGCTATCTGAATCGGAAGGCTCACCGATAGCGCTGAGTTTCCAACCCGTACCTTCGCGTACCAGTTCAGCAAATACCATCGAGAATTGTTGGTTAAACGCAGGCCCGCCGGAAAGATCAAAACGCGCCATTTCGACATTATTAGCATCAACAGCGCGGATAAACGCATTCTTCACTTTACCAAAATGCTGTTGCTGTTCCCGACCGTTATATATTTGGACGATAAAAACAATTTTTTCGTATTTGGCATCCAGCGTATTCAGATTAGCGATGATTTGCTCATCGTCGCCATCCCCCGCTCCGGTGCGGTTGTCGCCAGTTAACCAGATTTGACCTGAATGGTGCCGCTGGTTATTGAAAAAGATCACATCCCCGTTATCCAACGTGGGTCGACCCTCTTCTATCTGACCCAAATCAACCACTTTTCCTTCAGCATTACACAGGAAAGCGATCACATCGAGATCATACTCATCTTCTGTTTTCTTACCAAATATCCCCCCCAGGAAGCCTTTTTTCTCTTCGCTAATGTCCCAGCCCAGACCGATGGTGACAGAGGAGAGATCAAATTCATTTTTCTTGAGGCTAACACTTTGTCCTTTACGCAAACTGACTGACATACAGTCTCCTTGTTTTTGATAATAGAATTAGAGCACTACATTCACTTCTGGCGGCGGAGGGGGGAGATCGTCAAGACCGATGACGTCTTTTTTACCCGATTCCACTTTTTGGCTTCCAACAGAAATACTCGCCGATACCCACTTGAAAAATGCCTTGATGGCGTTCGAATCCGCCGTATCAAGCTGTAGGACTATTTCGGTAACGTCCTGTAAAACCTTTGTTTCTGCGACTTGCCCTGCGGCACAGGCGACAACAACGCCAGTACGCGCCGACTTAAAATCAGCGACACCTTTACGCCAATCATCCGTTGGCGCGCCATCCGTCATGATAAAGACCAGTGGACGCCAGTCACCCTTCGTTTCCGCCGTGGTTTTCTGAACCTCGCGTTCAATGGCTTGAGCCACCAGCGATAGCGCTTCACCTAGAGCGGTCGTGCCATTCGCGACCAGATCGGGCGTTTTGAAATTAAGCAGGTCAGTTAGCGGGACAACTTGGCGGGCTGAGGTATCAAAGGTAATAACGGAAACATAAGCAGTTTCTAACGCGTAGGGATCTTGTCGCAACGTCGTGAGTAACGTCTGTACCCCATTTTTGACGGCTTCAATTGGCTCACCGTGCATTGAACCAGAGGTATCCAACACTAAATAGACTGGGAGTCTTCGCATATCATCAATCCATTCACTTTATGCATAATATGATGGAGATATAATAACCCTTCTGGTTGTTATCTCAACAAAAAATGCGCACCATCAACCCGCAGAATTGAGAGGGTTGAATGGGGGATCGTTCAGGGGAGTGACGGGAAAACGTGGGGCTATTTTCGCGGTGGTAAAGACGTGCGAATCAGTTCATCAGCACATTTACCGATCAGCATTTCCACCGCTTCGCTGCGCGTAACGTCTTTCAGACCTGCCAGCGTATCGATTTTACGCAACACCGACATCCTTAATGACAGGGAAACGGCCTTCTTTTTTTCTTTATCCAGAAAGACCCGGCTAACCGTCCCTTCTTCTTTCAACTCGGCATTGGACTCAAGCGCTTGCGCCATACGACGCAGTTCCTTTTTATCAAGCTGGCCGGGATGAACCATCTGATAAGCATGCAGAGATTTGCTGTACTTTATCTCAGCGGAATAAGCACTCCTCAACTCTTTTAGTACCCGAGTCAACGTGGGTTCCGAACAGTCCAGCATCGTGATGATCTGCTTGGCGGCAACGGGTTTGCCGGCCCCCAGAATTTTGGCAAGACGGTAAACACGAACCTGACGGGTGCTTAGTTGCATAGAGAATCACACCCTGTATGCCAGGACAACGATCGTATGGGCTGAAAAATAAGTGTGTTCACTAACATTCTGCTAGAGGGCTCTCTCATGCTAACCGTTGTTAATTAAAGGATTATCAATCATACCGCAGCCCTTTACGCTGGGGTAATCATCGTACTGCCATCATCTCCGAGCGTGGACAGCCAAGGGGAGTAGCCGCGGATAAACGCGTTTTCCTGCATCCTTAAGTAAAATTTTAATCGTTTTTGACTCTAACAGACAAATTTTCAACGTGGGATAAACCAGAAACACTATCGACCAACTCCCCAGTCAAAATAGGCACATAACCTATCAACCGCCTCAATGATGATGAGTCGCCGCGATGAGACGAGCCCCTACGTTTTGCTCTGATGCAATGCCATAGACCTTCGCTCGTTCCAAAATCCCCGATGCCCAGCGGCGATGCGTGGCTGGTTCGCACATCGCCCCCTGAGACTTAAAAACCGCCTGGCTGGAATTCAGAATGCGCAACGCATCCGCATAATCAGTCGCGGACACCATCAGCGCCTGCTCAATGATATCGATTTGATTGGGATGAATAGCCGTTTTACCGACCAATCCATGCGCCATATCCAACGCCAACTCGCGCGACATGATGTGATGGTCATCAATATGTTCACAGACTGGTGCGGTCAACGCGAAATTCCGCGCGGCAAATATCGAGACCAACATTTTGATCACGTATCCCATCGGTCCATCATATAAAGTCAGGTGGCGTGACCGCCGCAGTGAGATCACATTCATCAGATCGTTGCCGCCAATACGCAAAGCAATAATGCGCTCATGGCAGGGATGAGACTGGAGTTGAGTGGCCAATTCACGCATCTGCACCACATCGAAAACGTCTTCAGTCTCCAGTGTCGGCATCATGCACAGTTCGCTGTTCCGCACCACCTCCCACCACTGTGGCAAAGAAGCCAGAGTAAATTTGGGCAACACCAACCCATCCAGCGGACTCAAGTCCATCTCATGCGCAAGCCAGCGCCCCATCTCAGCGTCGCGCGGACGAACAAAAACCAACGGCCAGTCGGCTTTTCCATTAGCCTGTTTCGCCTGCGCTAATGTCGTCAGAAGCTCACTAAGCCGTAACAACGCCAGAGGAACATCGCTTTCCGCGACGGCATCTTCAAGGCAAATAACCAGAGAGCGCAGTCCGCTAATTTTATCCGTCAAAATAACGTCGGCGATATCGGCACGCGTCGCAGGCATATAGAGCGTCGCACCTAAATTCCAGGGAGAAAGCCTTTTATTCATCAGTGCACCTTTTTGATAATGGTAACCGCGCGGTACTGACCGATTTCATCGCCGACTTCAGTAATAGTGATGCCCTTTTCCTTCGCAAGATAGACCAACAGCGCAACATCAGGATCATCCATCGTTTGTACCAGGACATGATCCGGCACCCGACGCAACACCGCGCGGGTCGCTTCAGCAATACCGGGTTTAATTCTATTAGTACTGTCGATGCCATAGCGTTCAGCCAGAGTGCGGATCACCGTCTCACTCTGTTGTTGAAGATCACGCAGCCGTTCAGGCGGTGATTCAAGGTATCGCCGAGCTACGGGAGGGGCAGTACGACGCAGCGTATCGACGGTGTCCGCCAGCATTTGGCTGCACTCATAGCGCTCAAGGTGCTCGCATATCATGCAGCCGTGTAGCCCTTGCGCCGCCCACAACGATCGGGATATCAGACCCGACACCGGGGCTCCCATAATCCCAAACGGAATCAGCCAGTCATCATGACTTGCCGACAGCCAGGCACAGCCACAGGGGTCTGCCAATACCACCAAACGAGGCCGTTCGGGATACCCTTTTCTTCCCTTCAGAGACCGGATCAACTCTCCCGTGATAGCACCTTTACCGGTCCAGCCATCAACAAACACAATTCCTTCGCTGCCGTGACGCGCCTCAATCCATTCCAGCGCGGTTTTATCAATCCCCCGATCGCGGATAATGCTAATGCCATAATGGTAAGACGTTTTCCCCATGGCACGCAGTGCTCGATGCAACATCACGCCCAGAGGAACACCGGCACGCACCAAACTGGTCAATACCACTGGCGTATCGGCAAAACGCTGTGCCAGCATTTGCGCAAGCATCTGCACCTCTCGCGCCAAACGCCCGCCCTCTTGTTCAAGCGCGCGGGAGAAAAGTTCGAGGTGCCAGACCGTCGGTTCCGGCTCCTGACTCAGCATGTCTGAATAGTGCTTAGCGCCCGACTGAATCAGCCGCTCTTTCTCTTCCACTGGCGTCACGTCTATCTCGACAGGCTGAAGCAAAAAGTGGATATCGTTTGGCAAGTAGGAGCCAGAGAAAGGCGTGATGTCATCATGCATCTTGGGTGTCTCCGAAAATGCGGCGAGCAATTGCCTCGGCAAACTGACTCTGTCGAGGCAATCCATACCAGGTGCAGAGCGTCATAAAGCGATGATCGCTAAGACTATCTCCCAAACCAATCACGGGAAAGGTGCCTCGTTCCGCGCGTAATGTGTTGAGTAAATAGGTCACTGCTCGCCCTTTCTCTACCGGATCGGGTAACCAGGCCACGTTGTTGCTGTTGCGATGCAGATAAAAACCCGCGGTTGGATAGCGCTGCTCTATTTCATCGGCAATGGCGTAGAGTTCTTCGATTCTGGTGCTATCACGGTGCTTCATCACCAGATAAATCGGCGTATCGCCATATTCGTAATTAATCCGCGCCCATCCGTTAATATGGCGCTCTGCCATCAGTTCGGTGATACCGTGCTGCATCGTGTGAAGCTGCTCCGCATACGGTGCCAACGCCGTCAGCATCTGCGCTTTCCAGACAGGCTCAGGTTCACCTTCCGGGGTAAGAATGACAGCGCCATGCGTGGTAACGGCCCAGGAACGGAAAGGGATGGTCACACGGGCGATTTCCCCCGTACCGCGTGCCGTCACGGGGATCAGATCGGCGTATTCCAGCATCCAATCCACCAGCATGGCCTGTTCTTCGGTCATAAAGCTGCGCGGCGTCAGGCTAGGATCCAACGCCCCCGCACGATAAGGTTCAAGCGCCAGCTCATTCACCATCTTACGTCGCGTCTGAAACAACGTATCGTCAAGATCGGAAAAAATAACGGGCTTAGTCATAGCTGATAATCTCCACGCTGGGTGCTACCGTTGCCAGCGCATCGCGTAATTGGGGATCGACACTCTCTGGCGGCGTTTCTACGCAGAGCAGAATGCGATCGAAACGTTGATGCATAACGTTGTAGACAAAATTCGCAATGCCTAGCCCGTAATTGTCATTGAACGTTATCGCTGACTGAATGGCGAATCCCGTTGCGATAGGCGATCGCGTGGTAGAGCTGAATTTAACGTCAGCCCCTTGGGCTTGCAAATGCTCCGCCAGTAAAAAAGGTTCCCAAACAAACTCACTACTGCCCAGAACCAATATTTTTTCACCCGGCGACACACGCAAATCACGCCCTAAATCCCCCGCCGGTTCGGCCATGCCCAAGCGCCCCCAGCTCTGTTTTCCCGTGATGGCAACGTTACCGCGCGCCGTGACGTTCACCGTCGGCATGATGGGAAGAGGCGCATCCGGTTTGGGCACCCATTGCCAGTCGCCCTGAATCAGAGAGATGGACTGAAGCGATAAAGGACAACGCTGTGCGAGCGCACTACCGCTCCAGTCGGTCAGCGTTACCGCAAACACCTGCCGCAAGTGCGTAAGCCATGTGGTTTCTCGCAGGGCGGCCAGTAAATTAATGAACGTATTGCCCGTCGTCGCTTCATCATCAATCAGTATCAGAGTACGAGCTTCACGCACGCGGCGACGTAACTGGTCATCCTCAGGGAGATAGATCAAGTGATCGGTGGCATGACTATGCGCTTCCTTAAACTCACAGAGCAGTTCACCGTCTTGCGGGTGGCGGGTGGAAGTCAAATAAACGGATTCACCGACCCGCTGCCTCACCTCATCAAAAACACCTGCACCCAAGCCTACTGCCGTTTCAGCCATACCGATAAACAGCACAGGCCCCTCGATAAAATCAGGGAGTTGCTCTGCGAGCTGGCGATACACACCGCGCATCGTCGCGGGAGACACAGGAATATGTCGTCCTAATACCTTGCTAACAAACAGGAAAGCCCGCTTAGGATTACGGCGTTCAGCAATCTCAAACAATGCATCCAGCGCCGCCACGCCCCCCGTTGGCGTCACACTCAGTGTGCCGCAGGAAAGGTCGCGGGTATAAACGGGCTGTTGTGGAATTTGTGGCATTGCGGTTTACCCTTCCTGAAGTCGGTTAGACAACGTAGTCTGGTAGCGAACAACATCCGTGATGGTTCGCACTGTCGCGGGCTCAAAGGCCGCTGCCGCCAGTTCAGCCACTTGTTGCGCACTCAACAATGCCAACTGGCGCAGGGCAAATAGCCCAGGTAGGTTTACGCCGCTAAAACGGGTATAACCAATCCCCCCGGAAGGGCGCATGTTAATCTCAAGCAGTTGGGGGACACTATCATCATTGTGACGGGTCTGCACGTTGACTAACCCATCCGCTTGCATCGACTCCGCACAGGCAATCGCAAGCTGGTAGGCTTCGCCGCTGTTTTCCAGATATTGCAGCGCACCAGCCTTACGCCGTGCCACTGCGGCCAGCACCTTGCCTTTTTCTACCAGCATATCGACAGAATACTCCGGGCCAGGCAGGTAGGGCATCAGCACCAGCGGCGAAAAATTGCCCGCTTCGCTCAGTGCATGTAGGCCCAGTGCATGTAGATAGTGCTCTGGGGCAACCACACGTCTTTCTGGATGGGTAAATACCGCCATCGGTGAGGCGCTTTCATCAAAACGCCAAAAACCCATGCCATAAATGCCTGTTACGGGCTTCACACACAGTGGCGCACCGGAAAACGGTGCCGCGGCGATCTGCTGTCGGAGTTCATCGACAGAGGACACACGAATCGAAGGCACGACGGCTAGCCCTAATTTCTCCATTTCATGGGCAAAAGAGACTTTGTCATCGGCTATCAATAGGGATTCGACATTAACGGTGCCGGTAGTGAGCTTCACACCAAGCGATTCAATTTCATGTCGATGGTTTTCGCACCAGCGCCCATGCCGACCCGCATGGATCGCATGAATCCCAAGCGTTTTTACGGTCGTCAGAATAAAGGAGAGGCGTTCAGTCTCGTCCTTTGGCTCCAGGAATGCACAATCGGCAAGCGACAGGATTTCATTACGCTCATTACGATGAGAAGCAAAAATGGTGACATCCGCACCGCGGGTTTTAGCAAAAGATGCAATCGCCAAAATCATATCACGCTGGGAAGACAAGCCTTCCATTAGCCAAATTCTTTGTGTCATTGGTATGCATTCCCGTGCTGTGTTGCCAGATTGAGTTAAGCGTACTGAGTCTATTGACGCCACCACAATATGTCAATCATATGATGATTTACATTAAGCAAATAAAAAACATAACTAACAATGCTTAAAAATATTAAGTAAAAACGTAAGCTCACAAAGAAAAATACACATTTCACATAAAAATCATAGAATTGAAAAATTTAAAACAATAAATGACAAAAAGTTTCTTGCTCACAAACTACATCATGATATGATTTTTTCAGGAATAGGATTCGGTGTAAAAAGCGTTGTTCTTTTCAATACCTTTATAAGGAATGTGGCTATGGTTTCTTTAAGTAAAAACCAGACGATTTCTCTCAGCAAACAGTCTTCTACTATCAGTAATCTTCACTTTGGGCTCGGCTGGGACCCAGTGAAAAAGAAAGGTCTCTTAGGGGGATTATTTGGCGGTAATGCGTCAATCGATCTTGATGCCGGATGCGTACTGCTCGATAAAGCGGGTAATGAAATCGACACCGTGTGGTTTCGTAAACTGAAATCATCCTGTGGTTCGGTGGTACACAGCGGAGACAACCTGACTGGCGAGGGAGACGGCGATGACGAAGTGATCCGCGTTGACCTGAACCGACTGCCACAAAACGTCGAGTTCCTGGCATTTACCGTCAATAGCTTCCGTGGCCAAACGTTTAATGAAGTTGAAAATGCATTTTGTCGCGTCGTTGATCAGGCCAATAAAGAGCAGGCTCGCTATCAGTTGACCGAACAAGGCTCTCATACCGGGATCGTTATCGCCTCACTGCGCCGTAATAATGGTCAGTGGGATTTCACCGCTCATGGCCAGGCCTGTCGGGGTCGCACGATTAGTGATATGCACGCCGATATTGTTACTGCGGTGGTGCGCTAATGAATCTGACCCCAGGCGGCAACGCGCCCGTCCCTAACAGCGCGTTGCAGGTTCGCATACTCTCCGGTGCCGCAGTAGACGCCAGTGCTTTTCGTCTGTTTGCCACCGGCAAGGTACAGGGCGACGCAGATATGGTGTTTTATGGTCAGCCACGCAATGATGACGGCAGCATCAGCCTGATTCATGAAGGGCATAACACCATCTTCACGGTTGATATCGCTCGACTGAAACCCGAAGTACAAAAGATCGCGTTCACCGTTGCCTGCGAAGGTAATCAGACCATCGCGAATTTGCAACAACTCAGTATTCAGGTTACTGCTGATAATGCGGTTGTGGTGAACGGCAATGTCGAATTGGCAGGACGTCAGGAAGCCGCTCTGATTCTGGGAGAGCTTTATCGCCGTAATAACGAATGGAAATTTCGCTTTATTGCGCAAGGATTTAACGGTGGTTTACAGCCTCTTGCTGAGAATTTTGGTGTCGACATCGCCGCACCTGCCGCCGCCACACCAGCACCGGTGCCGACCCCTGCTCCCGCCCCCGCACCGAGCCGTATTAATTTAAACAAGGTGTCGCTCACCAAAGAAAAACCGGCTATTAGCCTGGAAAAACGAGATAACTTCGGTGAGATTCGCATCAACCTAAACTGGCATCGTGAACCCAAAGCGTCTGGCCTGAAAGGGATGTTTGGCGGCAACAAGGGGATCGATCTCGATATCGGTGCTTTTATCGAGATGCAAGATGGCTACAAAACCGTGGTTCAGGCGTTGGGCAATCGCTTTGGTGATTACCATAACGAACCGTTTGTTTTGCTCAAAGGGGATGACCGTACTGGCGATGTCTCAGAAGGCGAGTGGCTGCATATCAATGGTCGTGAATGGAAACAGGTGCGTCAGGTTCTGATTTATGCCTTTATCTACGAAGGTGTGCCTAGCTGGGATAAAACCGATGGTGTGGTCACACTGCACATTCCCGATCAGCCACCGATCGAAACCCGTATGACGGAAGGACAAAATAGCCGCAACATGTGTGCGGTTGCGCGTCTGGTCAATGAAGGCGGAAGTATCAAGGTCGAGCGTATTAATCAGTTCTTCAATGGTCATAGCGATATGGATAAGGCGCTTGGCTGGGGATTTAGCTGGAAGGCTGGCTCAAAGTAGTTTCATTTGATGAGAGGTTCAGAATGAGTTTTCTTAATAAGGTTAAAGGCGCCTTTAATGCCAGCCGAGAAGAGTTGACGAAACAGGTCGGACGCTTCAAGAACAAGAAATTTCTGCAAGGTACTGTTGCCGTCTGTGTCCGCATCGCGGTATCCAGCGGCGGCGTGAGTACAGAAGAAAAACAGAAGATGATCGGTTTTCTCAAATCATCAGAAGAGTTAAAAGTATTTGATACTGCCGAAGTTATTGAATTCTTTAACAAACTGGTTGCTAGTTTCGATTTCGATGAAGAAATCGGAAAAGGCGAAACCATGAAATATATCCTGGCGCTCAAAGATCAGCCTGAAGCCGCACAACTGGCTCTGCGAGTCGGTATTGCTGTTGCTAAAAGTGACGGTGATTTCGATGCAGCAGAGCAACATGCCGTGCGAGAAATCGCGACTGCGCTTGGGTTTCAACCCGCCGATTTCGGCCTTTGATGTCAATATCCTCTAAGGGTTATCTATGGTATCCACACATATCGGCTTCCCGGCAGAAACCGTCATTGTTTTTATAGCACTGGCCGTCGGGGCCATTTTTATCGACCTGTTCATGCACCGCCATGACAAGCCGATTTCGTTGAAAAGCGCAGCACTTTGGTCTGTGTTCTGGGTCATTGTGGCAATGGCTTTTGCCGGATTCCTCTATATCCATCATGGTGCAGAAGTTGCCAGCCTGTTCGTTACTGGCTATGCGCTGGAAAAAGTGCTGTCGGTGGATAACCTGTTCGTGATGATGGCGATCTTCTCCTGGTTCGCCGTTCCCGATCGTTACCGTCACCGCGTACTCTACTGGGGGATCATCGGGGCCATCGTATTCCGGGGTATTTTCGTCGCGATCGGTACAGGGCTGCTCAGCTTGGGGCCGTATGTAGAAATCGTCTTTGCGTTGATCGTTGCCTGGACCGCCGTCATGATGCTGAGAAGCGGTGACGATGACGACGAGATCGAAGATTATTCGCAGCACCTCGCTTACCGTTTAGTGAAACGCTTCTTCCCTATTTGGCCAAAATTGAAAGGCCACGCGTTTCTGTTAAACCAGAAAGAAGTGGACGAAGAACTGGCTAAACCGGAAAACAAAGACGTCACGATTGGCCGTGGAACCAAAGCGGCCTTCTACGCCACGCCACTGATGCTCTGTGTCGCGGTAGTCGAACTTTCTGACGTGATGTTCGCCTTTGACTCGGTTCCCGCTATTATTGCCGTGAGCCGTGAACCACTGATTGTCTACAGTGCAATGATGTTCGCTATCCTTGGTTTGCGTACACTCTACTTTGTACTGGAAGCACTGAAACAATATCTGGTTCATCTGGAAAAAGCCGTTATTGTGTTGCTGTTCTTCATTGCTGCCAAGCTTGGCCTGAATGCAACCGATCACATATGGCACCATGGCTACAGCATCTCGGCAACCTCCAGCCTGTTTGTTGTTCTGGGCGTACTGGCGCTAGGTATTATCATCAGCGTACTGTTCCCAGCCAAACCCGATGCTGAGGAGAACAAGGAGAATTAATCTTCTGCTCCTAACACTACATTCTGAAATATCAACTTAAGAGGTTAATTTAATGAGCGTTTCTCTTTCTAAAGGCGGTAATGTCTCACTGAGCAAAGCAGCACCGACGATGAAAAATGTCTTAGTCGGTCTGGGCTGGGATGCCCGCGCGACCGATGGTCAGGACTTTGACCTGGATGCTTCGGCATTCCTGCTCAATGCGAATGGCAAAGTCCGTGGCGATACCGACTTCATTTTCTACAATAATCTGAAGTCTGCTGATGGCTCAGTGGCCCACACCGGCGATAACCGTACAGGCGCGGGTGATGGAGATGACGAATCATTGAAAATTAAGCTGGATCTGATTCCGGCTGAGGTCGACAAAATCGTTTTCGTTGTCACGATTCATGATGCACAGGTTCGTAACCAGAGCTTTGGTCAGGTATCCGGCGCGTTCATTCGCCTGGTAAACGATGACACCCAAGCCGAAATCGCACGCTACGATCTGACTGAAGATGCCTCAACTGAAACAGCAATGCTGTTCGGTGAACTGTATCGCCATAATGCGGAGTGGAAATTCCGTGCTGTCGGTCAGGGCTATGCCGGTGGTTTGGCATCGGTCTGCTCACAATACGGTATCAATGCATCCTGATCACCCTCACCTTGTCTTTCCCTTTGGGCAGTCGCGAACTGCCCAGTAATCCACGCTAAAGCAGGAGCTATAAAATGGCAGTTTCTCTGGTAAAAGGCGGTAATGTATCCCTAACGAAAGAAGCACCAACCATGAATATTGCCATGGTCGGCCTCGGATGGGATGCGCGCGTCACCGATGGGCAGGCATTCGATCTGGATGCGTCAGTATTTATGGTGGGAGAAGATGGCAAAGTGCTATCTGACGCTAATTTTATTTTCTTCAATAACAAACTGAGCCCTTGCGCCTCCGTTGAGCACCAAGGCGACAACCGCACCGGAGAAGGTGACGGCGATGATGAGCAAGTAAAAATTCATCTGGCGAAAGTGCCGGCTGAAGTGAAAAAGCTGGTGTTTTCCGTGACGATTTATGATGCCGAAGGCCGTAAACAAAACTTCGGTATGGTCAGCAACAGTTTCATGCGCGTCTATAACAACGATACCAGCGCTGAAATTGCACGTTTCGATCTGTCTGAGGATGCCTCCACCGAAACGGCCATGATCTTTGGTGAACTGTACCGTAATGGCACCGAGTGGAAATTCAAAGCGGTAGGTCAAGGCTTTGCAGGTGGATTGTCAGCGCTTGCCGCTCAACACGGCGTTAATGTCTAATTGATACCGTCTCCCCGACTGAGGTCGGGGAGTTTCTTGATGTTTAAGGATGAACCTTAATCACGCCCGATAGAAGTAACCGTTCCGAAAGCGGTTTGCGCCGCAGCCAGCGTGGATGAAAATGACGCCAGTGCGCATCGTGGGCAGAGGCCAGTAGCTCGTAGTCGCCACGGGTGTCGCCCCATGCACGTACATGGTACTGGTTTAGCGGGCCATACACGCCTTCCAGACGTTGCACCTTATAACTGCATCGACAGTTATGCCCGTTAATCTTTCCGGTCAGTACGCCGTTTTCTACCTCAAGCTGCGTCCCAATCAGTTTTACCCCTAACCGCTCGGCAAAAGGACGTAGCACGATCTCAGGCGATGCCGAACAGAGTGTCACTTCAGCCCCGGAATGCAGTTCCGCAGCGACGCCAAGCACTCCAGACTTACGCATTAACGTATTCCACTTACGCTGACAAAACGCTTCTGCTTTTTCCTGTATCCAGGATGCCTCAATGCCAGAAAGAAACGTGGCAATGAGATATTCTTTGAGTTCATCGCGCGTCAACTTACGCTGCACACAACGCGCAGAAGGCAGCACCAGATGCATCATGCGCCGGGCAAAAACACGCTTACCGAAGGCAAAACGTAAAAAAGGAATAAAGCTGTCATGGTAGGTCAACGTTCCATCGAAATCGAAAACCGACAGAACCTGACGAGTCCCATTGAACTCAGTATTCATTATAAAACGCTCCTGTCAGCTACCCACCAACGTAAGATTGAATGTTTACCTTTCAGCTGCGCCTGTACGTCAGGCACTAACCCGCTGTCGGTGATGATATCGGTCAATTCTGACAACGGTGTCACGCAGAACAAAGAATACGCACCATATTTACGGCTATCGGCCAGCAACACGCGTCGACTGGCATTCGCGCCGAGATCTTGCTTCACACCGGCCTTTTCTTCCGTCGGCGTGGTGACGCCTTTCTTGATCACATCACGACGGATCGTCGCCGGAGAAACGTTGTTCACAGACACCAGATTATGGCTTTTCAGATAATCCATAATCTGACCAAGGCGGCTTTGTCCTTTTACTTTATCCCCGCTCATGCGGAAAGCATCAGTTAATGTAGGATCCACGGCGATATCCATCTTGCAGTCATAAAATGATTTTACGTTGTTGGTAAATCGATATAAAGAATGAAAACAATGATAGTGGTATAGAGGAGTAGTGCGTAATCATTCTTGGTTGCAGGATACCAGAAACCTTCCCGAAGGCGGGAAGGAAGATATCCTGCAATGTGCACTGTCGCTTAAAAAATCGTACTGTAGTGATGTGATGGACGCCCCTCCCTGAAGTAGTCAGTGCCATACTTTACTGACTGCAATTCATTCTGGAGTGACATCACATGGAATAAAAAGATTTCCCGTTCAAAATTGCTGAATACAGTTCGACTGTTTGAGCCAGGAACGCTTATTGCGATGGAAGCTTGCTCAACATCGTATTTCTGGGGTAGAACCTTCAGAACTATAGGGTATAGCGTCAGGCCTGCTGAGGCTCAAAAAACGGCTGGGGATGGCAAAGAATAGGGAATGGGATCGATGAAGCGTTGTTGCATAAGCCCGCACTGAACTGCAACAACGCCGCGTGTTGATGGTAAATCTCAGAGGTCAGGTTATCTCGCTGGTTTTTCTCCCTGCTAACTACTCGCCCGAGGCTCAAACATAAACGTAACCTTTTCCAATACGGGGGGATGAGCGTCGTTGTCCATCATGGCGAGCACCAGACGCCCAACGTCTGCCCCCAGCGTTTCATAGTCAAGCCGCATCGCAGTCAGCGCAGGGAACGTGTGTTCACATTGTTCAGAACCATCCAGGCAGGCAATCGCCAGATCGTAAGGGATTTTCATCAGACGGCGCTGGCATTCAAAGAGTGCGCCCATGGCAATTTCCTCGTGGCTACAGATAATCGCGTCCAGCTCCGGCTGATTTTGTAGCAGCTCGGTCATCGCATAGCGGCCAAACTGTAAGCTGGGTGCCTCTGGGATGGTAATTTTCAAATCGGCATTGTGATAGTGCGCCAGCATGGCTTTATTCCAGCCGTTCAGTTGCTGTTTTTGCAGTCGGTTATCCGTGTGTGCACCGATATAAGCGATGTGACGATACCCCTTTTCCAGCAGGGAAATCGTCAACTGTTCTGCGGCTTCGGCAAGGGAGATATCAATATTGATATGGGTACTTAGCGCAGAAGCGCCGGAAACGTTCACCGTAATAACATTACTGCCCTGAATGATGTCTTGAGTACGTTGTGAAAGTTGCGCACTGAACAACACCAGTGCTGCTGGCCGTTGCTGCAAGAGTTTTTCAACCATTCCCGCTTCAGTATTCTGACGATATTCGTGACAACCCATGATCAATGGGATGCTATGTTTGCCAACAACCTGCTGTAATGCCTGCACAAAACGAATGCTGGCGCGATCTTGCTGAAAAGGATAGAGCACCGCAATACTGGGCTGATAGGCGGATGCCAATGCACCCGCAGCGTGGTTCGGTACATAGCCCAGCGTTTTTATCGCATCATTGATTTTCTTCTGCGTAGCATCGGAAACTAGCCCCGGCTCCCTTAATGCACGGGACACCGTCATAGCACCGACCCCCACATACCTCGCAATATCCTGCAACGTCACACGATTCGTGCTTTCGGTAAGCTGGCTGGCCTCTTGATTCGGTTCATAGCCAAGCGTTCTGGCGGCCAGTTCCACTTTGCTGCGTAACTTCTCAGAAACCAGATCGGGTTTGCGCATCACACGCGATACCGTCATCGTCCCTACGCCCGCGTAGTCGGCGACATCCTGTAGCGTAACCTTACCGGTACTGCGACGCTTGCGCATGCTCACTTCCTCTCCATTCGTCATTTTTCTCGGTACACAGCCGCGATAAAGCCTGCTACCCATTGCTTTCAGACAAGACGTCATGCAGACATCACGATTTTCCTACCGCACGCCATAACAGTGTGCCTGCGTCTACACGAGGGGAACACGTCATAGCCCCGCTTGTGCTAAGCGGGTCACAGTTAATGATATGCATATCAGTTAGCGTTATCTTTTTAGAGGTTAATCACATTATTTTCAACGCTGGCACACTATTCTGCGTTCGGAATGATACAGAGGCGGCCCTAATGCTTAACACTTTACTAACACCAGACGTTGTTCAGATTTTACCTGCCTGTGAGGACTGGCGTCACGCTATTGCGTTGTCCTGTAAGCCTTTATTGGATAATGGCGCGATTGAACCCACCTATATTGAGGCGATCTACCGCTCTCATGAAGCCATCGGTCCTTACTATGTCGTCGGCCCAGGAATTGCCATGCCACATGCCCGTCCGGAAGACGGTGTGAACCGACTTGCCGTCAGCCTGACGCTGATTCGTGACGGCGTGGCTTTCCACTCCGACGGTAACGACCCCGTGCAGTTGCTGATTGTTTTGGCCGCGACGGACAGCAATAGCCACATCGATATTATTTCACAGCTCGCTCAGTTGTTCGACACGCCTGATGACGTCGCCGCGTTAATTAACGCGACAGAGATAGAACAGGTGCTTTCCGTTATTTCTCGTTATTAATCGCCACCAGAGGACACAGATGATGAAAATTACAGTCGTATGCGGTAACGGTTTGGGTACTAGCCTGATGATGGAAATGAGCATTAAAAACATCGTTAAAGAACTCGGCGTGATTGCTGACGTGGATCACGTGGATTTAGGCTCGGCGAAAGGCACGGACAGCGACATCTTTGTCGGAACCAAAGACATTGCCGATCAGCTTGTCGCACAGGCAGTCGGGGGAAAAATTGTGTCCCTGAATAACATGATCGACAAAGTGGCGATGAAAGAGCGCCTCTCGGTTGCCCTGACAGAACTTGGCGCCTTATAAGCAGGAGAGCAAAAATGGAATTCTTCCGTTTTTTAATGAGTGACGTGCTGTCGGAACCTTCGATATTGGTCGGTTTGATTGCGCTTATCGGCCTGATTGCCCAGAAAAAACCCGCCACGGAGTGCATAAAGGGAACGGTGAAAACCGTGATGGGTTTCCTGATCCTCGGCGCGGGCGCGGGTTTGATCGTCTCATCGCTAGGCGACTTCGCCGCGATTTTCCACCATGCGTTTGGTATCGCGGGTGTGGTGCCTAACAATGAAGCCATTGTCGCCGTCGCTCAGAAAAACTTCGGCACCGAGATGGCAATGATCATGTTCTTCGCGATGGTTATTAATATCGCGATCGCACGTTTTACACCGTGGAAATACATTTTCCTGACCGGACACCACACGCTATTTATGTCGATGATGGTTGCCGTGATTCTGGCAACAGCGGGTATGAAAGGGGTGCTGCTGATTACCGTTGGGTCGCTGGTGGTTGGGGTGTCGATGGTGTTGTTCCCTGCCATTATTCACCCGTATATGAAGAAAGTAACAGGCTCAGATGACGTTGCCTTTGGTCACTTTTCTGCGATATCACAACTGCTGTCCGCCTTTATTGGCAGCAAGTTTGGTAATAAAGAGAAATCAACGGAGGACATGGAAGTCCCGAAAAGCCTGCTGTTCCTACGCGATACACCCGTCGCCATCGCCTTTACCATGTTTTTCATCTTCATTTTCACCTGTCTGTTTGCTGGCCCGGAAGCGGTGAAAACGATGAACGCTGGCGGGAAAAACTGGTTCATGTTTTCGCTGATTCAATCCATTACCTTTGCCGCTGGCGTGTACATCGTGCTGCAAGGCGTGCGCATGGTGATTGCGGAAATCGTGCCTGCGTTTAAAGGCATTTCGGACAAACTGGTTCCCAATGCTAAACCCGCATTAGATTGCCCCGTCGTCTTCCCCTATGCCCCGAATGCCGTTCTGGTCGGCTTCCTGAGCAGCTTTGCGGCTGGGGTGATCGGTATGGTGCTGCTCTATCTGATGGGGTTGACAGTGATCATTCCCGGCGTGGTGCCACACTTCTTTGTCGGCGCGGCGGCAGGTGTTTTCGGTAACGCCACCGGCGGACGTCGCGGTGCGATTTTAGGTTCTTTTGCCAACGGACTGCTGATTACTTTCCTGCCTGTTTTCCTGCTGCCAGTGCTGGGCAGTATCGGATTGGCAAACACCACGTTCAGCGATTCCGATTTCGGCGCGGTGGGTATTCTGCTGGGCATTATCGTGCGCTAAATTCGCCCGATGAATGACATCCGCAACACCAGTTTTAGTTTACGGGGGAAATGATGGAATTCTATTTAGATACGGCTGATGTGGCCGCAGTAGAACGACTCGCTGGCGTGTTACCCATTAAAGGCGTGACCACCAACCCGAGTATTGTCGCACGCGGAAAATCCGATATTTATACCGTGCTACGGGATATGCAGGCCGTTATCGGCACGGAAGGACAGCTGTTTGCTCAGGTGATGTCTCGCGATCCTGACGTGATGGTAGCAGAGGCAATAAAACTCAGGGAGGTGATTCCTTCTCTGGTCGTCAAAGTGCCAGTAACCCATGCAGGTTTACGAGCCATAAAGGAATTGACCGTGCTGGATATTCCCACCCTCGGCACCGCCGTTTACGGTGCAGGGCAAGGGTTTTATGCCGCGCTGGCTGGCGCTCGCTATATCGCGCCTTACGTCAACCGCATTGATGCGCAAGGTGGCGATGGGATTGCGCTAGTGAAAGAACTGCAAACGCTGATTAACCTGCACAGCCCGCAGACTCAGGTGCTGGCAGCCAGCTTTCGCACGCCGCGTCAGGTACTGGACTGCCTGCTGGCTGGGTGCCGGGCTATTACGGTTGATCCTGCCGTTGCCGAACTGTTCCTGCAAGATCCTGCGGTTGACGATGCGCTTAACCGCTTCGATCACGACTGGCAGGCGCACTTTGGTCATGCTGACCTTGGCTAATTGATGGATAACCCCACTCACCAAACGGGTGGTGTTATCAACACGTTCGTCTGACGACAGCGATCAATGCAGGACGAATTCGCGGTACTTTTCCACCAGCGTCAGAAAATCATCCAGACCGCATAAAGACAGGCTCTCTTCATCGTAATAGCTCATACCGTCTTCTAGCTCATCCGTGGTGAAAGACAGCTGATTCGCCTGCACCATCACTTCTTCTTCATCCAGCAACAGCGTGTATTCGTGACCCACACGCCGCCACTGCCGTTCGCTGCCAGCAACGGAGCGCGCGGCGTCTTCGACGTCAGTCAATATCGTCAGTTGGCCTTTCACTTCTTCATTGAACCAGTGTCCAATCGCTTCATGCCCCATCGACATACGAACGATGACCTGGCCCGTCACATCCCGCAAAAATTCATAGTCCATGATGCCATCCTCACTGTGATGTTTCTTCTGTTCAGTTTAGTCGCCCCTACAGCCTGCCGTCGTGATGCACCTTCACCTTTGATGCTACAGACACACACAACCCCGTATGCCAATTCCAGTGGAGATGGCGCATAAAAAAGGAGGCACAAGGCCTCCTTCGGTGTAGAGATGCGAACTATAGCGAGTTAGACAGTCGTCTGGAAGATCACGCCATCCGCTTTCTCGGTATATTGACCTAACTGGTCAAAATTCAGATAGCGATAGGTATCCTGCGCGGTTTTATCCACCTGCAACATGTAGGTCTGGTACTCTTCTGAGGTCGGCAAGCGACCCAGCAGTGAAGCCACCGCAGCCAGTTCGGCAGATGCCAAATAGACGTTGGCATCGGTTCCTAAACGGTTCGGGAAGTTACGGGTCGAGGTAGAAACGACCGTCGCGCCGTCCGCTACGCGCGCCTGATTCCCCATGCACAGCGAGCAGCCAGGGATCTCGATACGCGCTCCGCTCTTACCAAACACACTGTAGTAACCTTCTTCGGTCAGTTGTGCCGCATCCATCTTGGTCGGCGGTGCAACCCACAGACGGGTCGGCAGTTGGCCTTTGTGGCTATCCAGCAGTTTACCTGCCGCACGGAAGTGACCGATGTTGGTCATACAGGAGCCGATAAAGACTTCATCAATCTTCTCGCCCTGCACGTCAGACAACCAGCGCGCATCGTCTGGATCGTTCGGCGCACACAGGATCGGCTCTTTGATATCGGCCAGATCGATGTCGATCACCGCCGCATACTCGGCATCGGCATCGGCTTCCAGCAGTTGCGGATCGGCCAGCCATTTTTCCATGCCCTGAATACGGCGTTCCAGCGTACGACGATCGCCGTAGCCTTCGGAGATCATCCACTTCAACAGCACGATGTTGGAGTTCAGATACTCGATGATCGGTTCTTTATCCAATTTGATGGTACAACCGGCCGCAGAACGTTCCGCCGAGGCGTCGGTCAGTTCAAACGCCTGCTCGACTTTCAGATCCGGCAGACCTTCGATCTCCAGAATACGGCCAGAGAAGATGTTCTTCTTACCTTTCTTCTCAACGGTCAGTAAACCTTGTTTGATCGCGTACAGCGGAATCGCGTGAACCAGATCGCGCAGCGTAATACCCGGCTGCATTTTGCCTTTGAAGCGTACCAGAACGGATTCTGGCATATCCAGCGGCATCACGCCTGTAGCCGCTGCAAATGCCACCAGACCGGAGCCCGCAGGGAAAGAGATACCGATTGGGAAACGGGTGTGGGAGTCACCGCCCGTACCAACGGTATCCGGCAGCAGCATGCGGTTCAGCCAGGAGTGGATAACCCCATCGCCCGGACGCAGCGATACGCCGCCACGGTTCATGATGAAATCAGGCAGCGTGTGGTGCGTGGTCACGTCAACTGGCTTCGGATAGGCCGCGGTGTGGCAGAACGACTGCATCACCAGATCGGCAGAGAAGCCCAGACAAGCCAAATCTTTCAGCTCATCACGGGTCATCGGCCCAGTGGTATCCTGTGATCCTACCGATGTCATCTTCGGTTCGCAGTATTCGTCAGGGCGAATGCCCGCGACGCCACAGGCGCGACCGACCATTTTCTGCGCCAGCGAGAAGCCTTTTTTGCTGGCTTCAACCGCTTTGGAAATACGGAAGACATCGCTGTGCGGTAAACCCAGTGATTCACGCGCTTTAGACGTCAGTCCACGTCCGATGATCAGCGGGATACGACCACCAGCACGGACTTCGTCCAGCAATACGTCGGTCTTCAGCGCGAACGTCGCCAGCACGTCATTGGTGTCATGACGACGAACTTCACCTTCATACGGGTAGATATCAATTACATCGCCCATATTCAGATCGTTCACATCCACTTCGATCGGCAGCGCACCGGCATCTTCCATGGTGTTGAAGAAGATCGGGGCGATCTTGCCGCCCAGCACCACGCCACCACCGCGTTTGTTCGGAACATGAGGGATATCATCCCCCATGAACCACAACACGGAGTTGGTCGCCGATTTACGCGACGATCCTGTACCGACCACGTCGCCGACGTACGCCAGTGGGAAGCCTTTCTTGTTCAGTTCTTCGATCTGCTTGATCGGGCCAACGGCGCCAGGCTGATCGGGATCGATACCTTCACGGGCGTTTTTCAGCATCGCCAGCGCGTGCAGCGGAATATCAGGGCGTGACCAGGCATCAGGTGCCGGAGACAGGTCATCGGTGTTAGTTTCACCGGTAACTTTAAAGACGGTAACGGTAATTTTTTCCGCCAGTTTCGGGCGGGACAGGAACCACTCGGCATCAGCCCAGGATTGAATCACTTTCTTAGCGTGCGCATTGCCTGCTTTCGCTTTTTCTTCCACATCATAGAAGTTATCAAACATCAGCAGCGTGTGGGACAGCGCTTCAGCGGCAATCGGAGCCAGCTTATCGCTATCTAACGCATCAATCAGCGGATGAATATTATAGCCACCTTGCATGGTGCCCAGCAGTTCAATCGCTTTTTCCTGGCTAACCAGGGGGGAAGTGGCTTCGCCTTTAGCGACGGCAGCCAAAAAACCAGCCTTTACATAGGCAGCTTCATCAACACCAGGGGGGACACGGTTAATCAGCAGATCAAGCAATACTTCTTCTTCGCCTGCCGAGGGATTCTTGAGTGACTCAACCAGCGCGGCCATCTGCGTGGCATCTAACGGTTTAGGAACAATTCCCTGCGCAGCCCGCTCGGCTACGTGCTTACGATATTCTTCTAGCACGACGTTCTCCTCGCTCTCATTGTCTTCATTATGCCCGGCGCTCTTGTTCCCAATTGTGGTGTCCATGCCTGGGTGTCAGCGTGTGGATGTAAGGTAGTAGAGTGTCCGGTCCAGCCTCGTCAGCATATCAGGATTTGAATCGATTGTTAATTCGTTCACATAATGGCAACATTAATTTTTATTCAACTGCGCTATGTGTCAAATATCACTATCACTGAAAAACACCAACACCAGCAGAATAGCATGTCCCTGACGGTGCACACTAACTATGCTGATGTGGGGTATAAATGTTCTATTAAGCCTTAAACGTCAGCCACGGGCGCAGCCGTGCTACGGGTTGAATCAGCCCCGACTGTTCCTGAATATCAATCACGGGCGTAACCGGCTTATAGGCCGCTGGCGCTTCTTCCCGCAGGCGCTCATCTTTCAGCGTAATGCATTGCCAGGGCAACGTATCTGCCTGCTTCGCCGTATCGACCTTGTTACGCATACTCTGCCGACGCTCGGCACGCCCTGCGCCGTGTGAACATGACCACAGCCAATCGGAATGTCCCTTTCCGGTAACGAGATAAGAGTAGTCCCCCATTGAACCAGGGATCAGCGCAAATTCCCCTGCTTTTGCAGGCGTAGCCCCTTTGCGGTGCAGATTCATTCCATGTTCCGGCAGAATGATGTTATGCGACAGATCGACCACCAGCTTGCTGGCATCGCGCGTAAACACCTGCTTCCAAGAGGAACGGATCAGTTCCGTCAGCACGATCCGGTTAATCCACGCATAGCGGGCGGCGACGCCCATGGCTTCCATATAATCCATCGCCTGTTCATCAACCAGACCAAACAGGCCGGACACCGGATATTTCTCTGCCGCAGGCCAACAGGCTCGCGCTTTATCGATCCCACGCTGGCCGACATAAAAGCCCACGTCCCGTGAACCGGTATGAATCATAATCACGACCTCACCTTCCTTCACGCCAGCCTGATACGCCGCATGCCTGTCCAAGACGGCATCAACAATTTGCAGCTCAACGAAATGGTTACCCGACCCCACCGTGCCCAGGCTGGAAGGTCGGAGTATCTCACGAGGTGCGAAAAACGGCTCAGGCGCATGCCGACTGTGGGCACGAACTGCATCGCTTCCGGCGATAGAACCGAGTTCCGCCGCCAGCCGTTGGAAGTCCACGTCCTGCCAAAGCCCCTGTAAGGGCAATGCCGCCAGCCACGCCGAGAGCCCTTCATCAAACAGTGCGGAAAACGAATCTGGCGTAACGGGAACATCACGCTGATCCAGCAGCAACGTATTTTTGAGCGCCTGAATCAGTGCAGGCTTGTGTTCATCGGCATCCGCATGATGCACGCCTGTCGTCAACAATCGCATGCCGCAGTTGATATCCGTCCCAATCGCGGCCGGAATAACAAAGTTCTCCGTTGTAGCAACAATACTGCCAACGGGCGCAAGCGTGCCGGGATGGAAATCCGGCGTCGCGCGGGCAGCACAGACGCGCGCCTCGCTGCCCGGTAGGTGTACCGAGGCGAAATCCAGCAGTTGCTGAACCGCCTTTTCTTCCAGCGGCAACGTTTCCGGCAACAGAACCTGCGCTTCTGCATTCTGCCTGCGGAGATGATAAATAGAATGTTGGTAATCGGTGTCTATCCCCAAACGGGACAAACGTTTTGTAAGCGAGTAAATGTAGACATGGTGCTACCTAGAAAAACAGAAAAGCGCTCCTCCCGTTTCGGAGAGAAGGTTGTTTTTCCTGCAGCAGCAGATTCAGGAAAGGATGTGGCGCTATTCTAAGGAGAAACGCCCCAGTTGTAAACGCAAGGGCTCCGTTATGAGCGGTTTTATCGATGTCAGTCATTCTCCTCACTCAAGACCGAGGGTATGGTAAGCTCAATACATTAGGTATCACTAAATTAGTCAGTTTCGCAGGGCAGGATGAATATGACATTGAGCAATTCGGATCGCGAATTCATGCAGGACGGGGCGGCAAAAGCGGCGGCGCTGCTGCGCGCGATTGGCAATGAAAACCGGCTGCTAGTGCTTTGCCTGCTTATCGAGCACGGTGAAATGTCGGTCGGTGCGCTGCTGGAGCACATTCCGCTCAGCCAGTCCGCTCTCTCGCAACATCTGGCGAAAATGCGTGAGGAAGGGTTGATTAGCTATCGGCGCGAGTCACAAACGCTCTACTATCGCATCGAAAATCAGGATGTAAAAATCATCATCGCTACCTTAAAAACCCTGTTCTGCCCCTAATCACGACAACAACGCCACGGCAAGGCGATTCTCCGTGGCGTTGGCGATGAAATGTGGCGTTAGAACGATGTCTTCACACTCACAAAGAAAGTCCGTCCCGGTTCGTTATACGTCGCCGCACCTGCACCTGCGATAGTGACAACACCGTTATTCACCACGTCCTGCGCATTACCTGCACGGAACAGACGCTTATCAAGCAGGTTCTCTACGCCGCCTGTCACACTCAGGTTTTTATTAAACGTATAGGTACTGCTTAACCCAAACAGCGCATAAGGGCTTAACTCGTTAGTTGTGCTACCCGTTACGCGTTCGCCTTTGTAGTTATACATCTTCGGCTTCTGGCGACCATACCAGGTCATATCGGCCAGGAAGGAGAGGTTCTCCGTCGCCTGCCAGTCCACCGATGAATTCAGAGTAAATTCTGGGGTAATCGACAGGTAATCGCCCGTGGTTTTATTCTTCGATTCCAGCATCCAGGTCAGGTTGTTACGCCAGTTGATGCTCTCCGTAACGGGAACGGTCAGGTTACCTTCCAACCCTTGAATCACGGCTTTCGGCACATTGCCCCACTGGAAGATATTGGCGTTGTTGCGACCCGTATCGTTTCCACCTACCGCGTTGCCAATCACATTGCTTCCAGACTCAATCTTGTTACGGTAATCATTATGGAAGTAGGTGATGCCCGCGATCAACCCATCACGATGGAACTCCAGACCAATTTCTTTATTCAGGCTGGTTTCCGCCTTAAGACCTTCATTGCCGATCAGGTAGCAAGGGGTGCCACCGGAGCAGCCCTGTCCGCGGCTATAGAGAATGTAGTTCTCGTTGGTCTGGTACAGGTTCGGCGCTTTGTAAGCACGGGCGATCCCTAATTTCAGCGTGTAGTCTTCACCCAGTTCCTGTGACAGGTTGAGCGACGGGCTCCAGTTGGTGCCAGCCGTGCTGTGATCATCGACACGCAGCGCCGGTGTCAGCACGGTACTTTGTGTTAGCTGGATATTATCTTCCACAAAAGCAGAAGCCAGGCGAGCAGAAGATCGCTCACTACGGCCACGGCTACTTAGCGAACCAATGCTTCCCGCTTCTTCTGTATCCTGTGCATTTGAGACCGGATCTTTCATTTTCTGCTCGTTCCACTCAATCCCGAACGTCAGCACCTGATCGACCCAGAGATTCAGCGGAAGATTCACTTCGTTATGTGCAGTGAAATTATCCAGTTTGATGGTGCCATATTGGTTCGGATTCGTGGTATCAAAAATCCCTTCTAAACCGCCAGACAGTCCCTCAAGAATACGGGTATTGTGCGTACGTTCGTATTGCAGGTATGACGTGGAACTAACGCCGCTATCCCAGTAGCCGCGATGCGTGACCGCAAAATTCTGGCGGTACATGCGGTTGGTTTCCTTGCCATAATTGCTTACGACAAGCGGGTTGGTGTTGGTATTTTGCGAATCGCCCGCATAAATATTACCCTGGCGACTGGAGCCTGCTTCGAACTCCAGCGACTGCTGCTGGGTCATATCCCAGCGCAGCAGACCGTTGATATCTCTGTTACGCACACCTTCACGCCCAGCAGGCAGTGAAGCTGACTGATTGCCCGCGCGTGCAGACTGGTGGCCTTGGTTAATATCGCGTGCATCAGCCTCGGTTTTATTCATATTGCCGAACAGGCGGAAGCTTAGGTTGTCGGTCAAGCCGCCCATCAGGCTGAAATCGGTACGCTTAGTCGCGCCTTCCGAGCTATGTTCCGGTGCGTTCAGATAAGTATTCCAGGTACCGTGCCATTCTTGCGTCGGCTGTTTGGTGATGATGTTGACCACACCGCCCGCCGCGCCGTTACCATAGCGCGCCGCCGCCGGGCCACGCAGCACTTCAATACGCTCAACCATGTCGGCAGGCACCCAGTTGGTGTCACCACGGGTGTCGCGCTCGCCGCGCCACCCGTAGCGTACGGCCGTACGGCTCGACACCGGTTTGCCATCCACCAGAATCAGCGTGTTTTCCGGTCCCATGCCGCGGATATCGATCTGGCGGTTGTTACCACGCTGGCCGCTGGTTGAGTTACCGGACAGATTAACGCCCGGCATGGTGCGAATCAGTTCTGACAGATCGTTAGCGGGCGGGCGCTTGCTGATATCCTCAGCCGTAATTATCGATACACCGGGAGCCTGACGGGTTTGCTCAGCGGCCGTCACTACCATCGTATCGCCCGACGCTTTACTTTCGGCTTGATTCTGCACCTGAGAGGCAGGTTCTGTTGAAGAAATAGTCGAGGTTTGCGCTGCACTCAGAAATGATGTCATCCCGCAGCTAACGCCAATGAGCGTCACCAAATAATGGCGCGATTGTGGTAGTTTCATCAAAATTATCCTGCCCTGTAAGAAATGAATAAGTAGCCTGAAAAAGGATCAACATCGCAGCCGGTGCAGCGACACTTAACGACCATCAGCAACCGTGCTGAATAACGGCGGAGATAAAACGCGCAGACGTGGCGGTTATCGGGAGAGAAGCGTCATGCCGACGGGCATCACGTCGTGTTGTTATGGAATGCTGTGTGTCATCAATCAGCCCTTTTCTCCGCATTGCTGGAAATGGAAAATGCATTTAGCGTGCAATGTGACCTCCCCAACGAAAAATGCTATTGAGAAGTATTTGCATTACCATTTTGGCGCGGTCATTGTTACATTTGTCATTCAGGACGGGGTTTGCTCTAGCAGCAAAATGTTTTGCCAAAGCATCAAAATGGAAGGCGCAGGTCGAAGGGTTTAATCAGGTAGGTAATCACGTGCGCAGCTTCACTCAGTCATCAAAGCCGATCTATAAAGATCATATCGTTCAGCAATCGAGTCTGGTCGCGAACAATTACCGTTTTATCGGCCCTCGGCTGATCGATAACACGCCGGTGTTATTTGGGTCGTTCACTGTCGTGCAGCTCAACCCGCATCTGATCCTGCATACCGCGGATGTGATTAATCGCCACAACATGAAAACCCAAAACCTGCTGGATGACGCCATCAAACTCGCCATCGTGGTGAGCGGCAATGCGCATATCTCGTTTGGCCATCAGGAACTGCATCTGGGAGAGCATCAACCCGCCTCGCTGATTACGCTGACGGAACCGACGATGTTCACTCGCATCGGCAAACGTGATGAATATGAAAGGACGATTACGCTGACGTTCGACAGGGAATGGCTGTACGGCAATATGATGGACTCCGTTGGCGACTGGCAGGCTATCCACGATTTCACACAAACTCATCTGGCGACACACCTGTGGACACCGTCCCGACAGGCGCTGGCAATTGCTTTACAAACGCTGGATGCTAAACCTTGCCAAACGCCGCTCCAACGCCTTTATCTGGAAATGCAGTGTATGAGCCTGATTATTGAAGCGTTTACTTCACTGACTGCCAGCGTGGCGCAGGAGAAAAGCAGCGGTGTTACCCTACGCAGCTACCATCGCATTCAACAAATCAGAGAGATGCTGGAAAGCGGCAGCGCCGACCATCTGTCGATGAGTGAAATCGCCAAAAGCGTCAACATGAGTGAAAGCACGCTACAGCGCCATTTTCGCCAGACGTTCAATATGAGCGTTTTTGAATACCTGCGTAACTGTCGCTTGCAGCGTGCCATGCTGGCTTTGCAGAAGGACGGCATCGGTATCGCTCAGGCAGCCAGCATTGCTGGCTACAACAGCCCCGCTAACTTTGCCACCGCGCTGCGCCGTGCATTCGGTATTACGCCGGGGCAGTTAAAAGACCGCTTCTGATTCTGAACCACTAATAACCAAATGGAATTTATTATTCCGTTTGGTTATTAATCGCTATTCAGTGACGAGCAGTAAATTAGTGTTTTTCTGCCAAGATGCCTGACAACTCATGACCACTCAGACTGATATCACCGCAACGCTTGCCCACCACATTATCCATAGTGAGCCAAACCAAGAAGCGGTAGATGCCGCCCGTGAAGGGGTGACTGACTTCATCTCTACTGCGCTCCCGATCGCACAGGGTGCGATTGTTGATAGCGGGCTCGCACCGTTAAAGCAGGTATTCAGCGGCGCGGACAGCCTGACACGTAGCCTGATTTTGGGTTATGCCGGTCACGTACTCGACTTTGACGATTATCATCCTGCATTTCGCGGCCACCCCAGCACCGTCATTCTACCTGCGCTGTTTGCCCTTGCCGCAGAAGAGGCATCTGTGACAGAAGAGGCGTTTTTGACAGCCTATGTCATCGGCGTAGAAGCCGCTGGCAGAATCGGGCTGGCATGCGGCCCGCGTCATTACAGTCTCGGTTACCACAACACGGCCACGCTCGGCGCGATCGCTGCTGCGGCTGCGGCGGCACGTCTGGCTGGTGCCTCGGTGGAGCAAACGCAAACTATTCTTGGTCTGGCCGCTACACAGGCCGCAGGGCTACGTGCACAGTTTGGTTCTGCGGTCAAACCGCTACACGCCGGGCTTGCCGCCAGAGCAGGGCTAACCGCCGTCAAGCTAGGGTTAGCGGGCTTCGAGGGCAATCAAAAACTGGTAATTGACGCCTTTCTTGCCGCGCATGGCGATCAAAAACAGCAGCCAGCGCTGCTGGTGGAAAACTGGGGAGCGCCCTGGCGTATGCTTTCTCCCGGTCTGGAATTCAAACGCTACCCGACCTGTGGCGGCACCCACAGCGCTGCCGAAGCCGCGTTTGCGTTGCGGGAACGGTGGCATGAGCAAAATGGTGCGGATGCCGATCTGGCTGACGCCATCGAGCGTATCACGGTGACCTTCCCGCCGGGCGGCGACGTTGCTCCTTTCATCCGTAACGCGACCAACGGCGTAGAGGCACGCTTCAGTCTGGAATATGTCATTGCGGCTGCGCTGATTGAAGGGGAACTGAAGCTGGCACATTTTTCGGAAGCACCAGTTGAAACCACGATCGCCGCGCTAGCGAACCGCGTCATACGCCGTGCCGATGAAACCGCACCACCCGATGAGCTTGACCCAGAGGCGCGTTTTCATGAGGTTACGCTGCACCTGCGTAACGGCAGCACGCTAATCCAGCGCACCACACGTCAGGAAACCTCGGCACACCCTACCGATCTCCGCGCCAAATTGCAGCAAACCATCGGTTCTCTGGCGCATCTCGACAGTAACCAGATCGCCGATCGTTGCGCATTACGGCAAGCGGGCGATCTGCGCTATTTACTTGGGCTATTATTTTAACAATGCTGGTTTTAAAAAAATACCAGCTTTAGGCTTTAACGGGATGCTGGTTGCTGTCGATAAGCATCGTTATCGACAGCACTATTCTCGACAATACTATTCTCGACAATACTATTACTCCGACAGCCACCACGCCGTAAGTTCGACTCAATCAGCCTGATGGGAAATCAATTTTCCTTTTTCATCAAATACCATCACACCCGGTACTCTGGAATAATTCCCTTCTCCCTCTGATTTATAGCGGGTCGCCAGTATATGGGGAGAACGGTATTCAAACTTAAAATAGCCATCAGCAGGATTAACTATTATCAGATTGCCCACACTGTCGATAAGACCTTCTTTCACTTTGAAATAACGGTCATCAAGGTTAGATTCGAAAAATGACGCACGCTCATACTTAGACAAGTTTTTTCCCTCTTGCTCAGGAATCACGGGAAAATGCGCCATATCAAGCTGCCGTAATACATGCAGAAACATCAGGCGTTCCAGCAGTGTTCCTGAATCTTTCGGGACTAAAAATTGCAATGTGAGCCCATTTCCCACATTCACATCATATTCATAGCCGACAAACGCACTGTCGCCATAAATAAAAATGTCATCAACTTCTTTACCTTCGGGAACGATCTCTTTAGTTTCAACCATAAGCTCAGGGATTGACTGGGGAGACACGTTAAAATAAATATCATATTGAATGACTTCTGACGGGAATTTTATCTGTATACGTTTCATTCCCCGATCGATAAAACGTTCGGGCTTTTCCAGATTCTTATTTATGTCTTTCCATATTTGCTGATGTATTTCTGCGATATTAAATTCATCCGCGATCTTTACACCATACTTCGCTTCCAACGCCTGCGAAGATAATGCCAGATCGTACATCGACAGCCTCTGCTCGCCGCGGTAACGTTCATCCATGGTACGCAGTACGGCAAACGCTTTGGCTAACGCGACGGCGTCCTCAGCATTTGCTAACCCGATAAAGTAGCGTTGCGTAGCCTCATCATATTGAAAATAGACCGCTTCCAATGTGCCTCGTTGATTAGCATATGCCGCACCGTTTTCCGACTGGAACAACACGCCCTTTTGCCCTTCCAGCCACGATGCGAGCTTAAAATCCTCTTTTGCCGCGCTCACGGTAAACAGGTCAAAGTCAGTTTTATTCTGCTTATCTTGATAGGAATAGATCTGTGTATCTGTATTTTCCCTATCGATCAGCAGACGCCCCATCCGGCGAACATAGGTCCCGAATGTCCACAAATCCAGCTTGTCGTACATCTTAAACGGCAGCTTAATCTCAAATTGCTTTTCAAGGTAAAAAGGAATACCCGGAAAATCATCCATCGGCGCGCGATTAAATGCCTCTTTTTCCTCAAGAAGCTGTGCCTGATAGGCTTTTTTATGCTCGTCAAAACGCTGCTTGATCTTAAGTAAATCGGGCGACTGTTCTTCCGTTTTTTTCAAGACCATGGTGATTTCACAATAATAAAATGCACAGGCAGCGCTTTTATCCGATACAAACTGAACCGTGTTTTTCCCGGTAATTTTTAGCGTATGCCACGAACCGTTTATCTGTATACGGTTATCTTTCATCTCCTCGGTATATTCGCCCTCCGAGTTATAGTAATTAACCTGCGTCGGCGTCAGATTAAAATAGATATCGTTTTTAATGCCCTTGAGGCTTTTCGCTATATGTTCCTGAAGATCATCTCTGTTTTTATTGGTTTCAGGGTTTTTACTGTTATCAAATACAACACGAATATCGTCAACCAGATATTTCCCCTCGCGGAGCTTATCTTATCCATTACAGCCTGACAGCCATAGCCCCATCATGATAATGCCCAGATATTTCTTCATCACCTCATCCCTGTAAAATTAAAAAAAACCTCTGAATGCGACAGCACACAGAGGCTAGCAATGCATCAGTAATCTGATGTTATCAAAAAACTTATTATCATTCAGGCTCTGTCGGCTATGGCGTTAGCCACTGGTCCAGAAAGCGAAAGACTTCTTCCTGCTGCTCCTGATAGAAAACATGCCCTAATTCAGGCCAGATCTTAGTTTGCAGCTTGCTGTCCGCCTGTTGGGATTGCCACACTTTGTGCATCTTGGCATAGGCGTCTTCAACCGATTGCGTCGGGAACAGTTTGTCTTTGCCGCCGTTAAATAACAGCATCGGTTTTGGTGCCGCGACACTCGCCACATCGGGGAAATCAAAGCGTGTCGGTTGCCCCGGATGTAACATATAGAATGCTGACTGGCCTCTCAGCACGTTATTACCTGGCGTCATCAGACCATCGTACGTGCCAATCCAGGACACCGCTGCCGTTGCCGCTACCTTATCGGATAGCGCGGCGAGCTGCCAGGCGCGATAGGCTCCCATCGAAAAGCCAACGACACCAATACGTTGCTTATCGACCTGCTCAAGCGATGCCAGAAAATCCGTCGCCCGCATATCCTCGTAGGCCATCAGACCCGCGAGCGAACGCCCGAGATTAAAGAAATTACTCGCCAGCGCCTGCTGCTGTTCATATTTGATCGGACCACGCGATCCCCAGCCTAGCGCATCCACGGCCAGCACCACATAGCCTCGCTTCGCCAGCTCATCGCCGACAAAGCGCCCCGTGAAGAACTTATCGGCCCACGCCTGTGCGGAAGCAAGCTGTTCGTCATTGCCCCACGGCTTGATCATCTTCTCTTTGCCGATATCAAACTTCGCGCCGTGATCGTGCAGCAGAATTACCGCCGGATGCGGTCCCGCGCTTTTTGGCGTCAGGAGCAGTGCATCTACGCGACTTTCATCGGTGAGATTGAAGGCGACTTTCTCTGCCGTGTAGCTGCCGCGATCCTGTTTTTCGATCGCCTGCGGCGCGAAATTTTTGGTGGAATCCGGCGTCAGAAGCAGCGAACGCAGCGTTTTTCTTGATTGAGATTGCCACTGACTAAAATCCGTAAAATTGCCAGATAGCCAGGAATCAGAGTAGGTCATCTGCTGCTTAAGCTGCGGATAAAATGAAGGTAGCCCTTCATCCGTCACTGCCTGATCCGCCGCTATTTGGGGAGAAGGGTTCATATCGTTCGCCATCAGTGAAGGGCTGGCTAGTAACGCCGCCAATAACCAGACAGAGGAGCGTAAGGTATTCAGATTCATCATAACCTCAAAAACAAAACATCGTTTCTTTTTTGAGGTTTGATTGTAATTGACGTGGCTAAAAATAAACGGACGGAGCGCGCATTCTGCGAAGCCACAGGCAAAAAAATCCAGATGCTTAATACCTTACCGCCGTGCCATAGGGAAACCGTGTTGTCTGGCCGACCACACCACAACGAGCGCAATCAATAACAGCACCAGCAGCACCGGAGAGAAAGCGCCAACACCGATGTGATCCAGCAGAACACCGCCGATAATACCGCCCCCGGCGATAGCCATGTTCCAGACCGTGACCAACATAGACTGCGCCACATCGGCTCCCTCCCCAGCCGTTCTGACAATAGCCGTCTGGAATAACGTCGCCGCACCGCCGAAGGCAAGTCCCCAGATGGCCACTGCCGCATAGACCACAGCATGTTTATCACCTGCCACGCCAAGCGCGAGTACGGACAGGCAGAACAATCCCGAGCAGGCAAGCGTCAGAACACGTAAATAGCGGTCAATCAGCACACCGATGATCCCAATGCCCAGTAGAGATGTGACGCCGAATACCAGCAGCACCAGACTGGTCTGTGCGACCATACCCGCCGCCGCGAGAAACGGTGCAATATAGGTGTAGAGGATGTTATGCGCCAGCACGAAGGCCAACACGACACACAGCACCGGACGGACGCCCGCCACAGTGAACACCGTCCCAAAAGACCACCGCTTGCCTGCTGGCTGTCCGGAAAAATCCGGCACCTGAATACGTACCCACAACATGAGTATGACTGCCAGACCGCTCATCATACCGAAACACATACGCCAGCCGATCACGTTGCCAAGAACGGTGCCAGCGGGTACACCAAGCGACAGTGCTAGTGGCGTACCGACCATCGCTATCGCAATAGCCCGCCCTTTCTGGTGTTCAGGCACCATACGCGCCGCATAGCCTGCCAGTAGCGCCCATAGCAACCCAGCAGAAACACCCGCCAGAAAACGCGCCGCCATCGTCAGCAGATAACTGCCGGAAAGCGCCGTAATCGTATTGGCGACGACGAAACCGCCGATAGCCGTTAACAGCAACTGGCGGCGACGCACACCTTGCGTCGCGGCGGTCAACGGGATTGCCGCCACCAGAGAACCTATGGCGTAGATAGTGACAGTTTGCCCGACCCAAGCTTCAGACACTGCCAGACCTTGCGCCATTTGTGGCAACAGGCCCGCAGGCAGCGCTTCGGTCAGGATAGTAATGAAGGCTGCCGTGGCCAACGCTAGCAATGAGGCAACGGGCAGTCTGCCATGGTAGGTAGCCGTCATTGAAACGGTCATTGCATTGACTCCAACGTACCATACACCGCATCACGCAAATCGGTGACAAAACGCCCCGACATCCCCTCGAACATCGTGTTGGTGAAAGCCACCACGCTCAACCCCTGTGTTCGGTCGACAAACCATGAATGCCCGTAAGCACCGCCCCAGCGCCAGGTGCCTGACGACTCTGGCGATTCAGCTAACTGCGGATCGCGCAAGACCGAAAAACCGAGGCCAAAGCCGCAACCCGGTGCATTGGGCAGTTCAAGGCCATGGGTCTGATCGCGCCCCATCTCCTCGATCAACGCATCAGGCAGCAGTACACCGCCCCCTTTACGCAACGCTTCCAGCAGACGTAGCAGATCCCATGCTGTCCCCGCCATGCCAGCACCACCGGATGGGAATGCTCGTGTGTCCAAGATTCGAGCGGGGCTGTACGCAATGCCGATTGCGCCTTCGAAGGGAGACACCGTTTCACCTTCGATCAGGCGATGTGGCTGAGGAGTATCATTCACATAAGCGGTGGTCAGCCGCGATGGCTCACGCACAACGAAGCCCGTATCATGCATACCCAGCGGGTCGGTCACCAGTTGGCGAACCGCTTCCCCCAATGACAAACCGTGAATGCGTTCGATCAAGGCGCCCAAGACATCCGTTGCCAGCGAATAACCCCATGCCGTTCCCGGCGCGTACTGCAACGGAACACTGGCGAGGCGACGCAGGTTTTCGTTCAGAGTGATACCGGAGGCATCCATACCGTCTGAAACCCCCGCTTGCGCGTAGGGATCGTCCGTATGGGTTTCGAAAAAGCGATAGCCCAACCCCGCAGTGTGGCTAAGCAGCTGCCGCACGGTGACGCGCGCAGGGCTGCCGTCGACCAGTCGGAGTTGGAACGTTGGCATCCAGCGAGTGATATCCTCATCCAGATCGAGCCGACCTTGCGCCACAAGCACCAGCGCCGCCACGGACACAATAGGCTTGCTTACCGAAGCCAACCGGAAGATAGCGTCCAGCACCATCGGACGGGCGCACTCCCGATCGGCCCATCCAGCCGCTTGCTGATGAAGTAATTTTCCGTTGCGTGCGACCAATACGACAGCGCCAACCAAGCGCCGTTCGTCCAACGCCTGTTGAACGGTGGCCTGAATTCGGGCAGAGAGAGGCGCTGACGGAGCATCGGTATACAGAGGAAATGCGGGAGTTATCACGAAATGTTCCTTTCATCAATGGGCGTTCCCGTTACGATAAAAAATCAGCGATTAAAGAAAAAGTAGGCTACAGTTCCTCGATATACGGAACAAACTATCCGCAATGTAGGAGCAGTATGGACAGTCTGAATGGTTTCGTCGTGTTTGTGCAGGTAGCGGAAACACGCAGTTTCGTTGCTGCGGGTCGATTGCTCGGCGTGTCGGCGTCTGCGGTAGGCAAAAGCGTCGCACGGCTTGAAGAAAAACTGGGCGTAAGGCTGTTTCACCGCAGTACTCGCAGCATTACACTGACGGCTGAAGGTTCACTGTTTCTGGCGCGCAGCCGACGCATCCTGGCTGAAATCGAGGCAGCGGAGTTGGAACTGTCGCAGAGCAACGCAGCACCACGCGGACGGCTGCGAGTAAGCCTGCCGTTGGTCAGTTCACTGGTGCTTCCTGTACTCGGCGAATTCATGCGCGAATATCCCGAAATTGAATTGGATCTGGACTTCACCGACCGAATGGTGGATGTGATTGAAGAAGGTTTCGATGCGGTAGTACGGATAGGCAACCCCATTGACTCACGACTCACCGCGCGCAAACTGGGCACTTTCCGTTTTCTGCTGGTGGCCGCGCCAGACTACCTTGCTCGTCTCGGAGCGCCCAAAACACCGACCGACCTGATGCAGCACAACTGTCTGCACTATCGCTTTCCCACCAGCGGCAAGCTGGAGCCGTGGGTGCTGCAGCTTCCCCCCGGCGAACCAGAGTTACCATTGCCTACCTCGATGATCTGCAACAACATCGAAACACGTGTCTGTTTTGCACTACAGGGGCTGGGGATCGCCTACCTGCCGGATTTCTCTATCCGCGAACCGCTGGACAAGGGATTACTACAACCGATCCTGACCGACTACGTGAAACGCAGTGGCGTCTTCCATGTATTGTGGCCCGCGAGCAAGCACCCGTCACCAAAAGTGCGAGCGCTAGTGGATTTTCTCTACGCGCGAATATTTCCCTCATCTGACGGATAAAAAAATCCGGAGCCTAAGGCACCGGATTCTAATTTATCGAACGCGAGTGAACTTACTTCTTCTTCGCTTTCGGGTTAGGCAAGTCAGTGATGCTACCTTCATAGACTTCAGCAGCCAGACCAACGGACTCATGCAGCGTTGGGTGCGCATGGATAGTCAGTGCGATATCTTCTGCATCACAACCCATTTCGATCGCCAGACCGATTTCACCTAACAGTTCACCACCGTTAGTCCCGACAATCGCACCACCGATGATACGGTGCGTTTCTTTGTCGAAAATCAGTTTGGTCAAACCTTCTGAACAGTCGGAAGCGACAGCACGACCGGAAGCGGCCCACGGGAAGGTTGCCGTTTCGTAGCTGATGCCTTTTTCTTTCGCTTCTTTTTCAGTTACACCAACCCATGCCACTTCCGGTTCGGTATAGGCAATGGAAGGGATTACTTTCGGATCGAAATAGTGCTTCTTACCGGAGATCACTTCAGCCGCGACGTGGCCTTCATGCGCCCCTTTGTGCGCCAGCATCGGTTGACCAACGATGTCACCGATAGCGTAGATATGCGGCACGTTGGTACGCATTTGCTTATCAACGTGGATGAAGCCGCGATCGTCAACTTCCACGCCAGCCTGACCCGCATCCAGCAATTTGCCGTTAGGTACGCGACCAATCGCAACCAGCACCGCATCATAACGCTGTGGCCCCGCAGGGGCTTTTTTACCTTCCATCGTCACATAGATGCCGTCTTCTTTAGCTTCTACCGCGGTCACTTTCGTTTCCAGCATCAGGTTAAACTGCTTGCTGATACGTTTGGTGAAGACCTTAACGATATCTTTATCAGCAGCAGGAATCACCTGGTCAAACATTTCAACCACGTCGATCTGTGAACCCAGAGCATGGTAAACCGTACCCATTTCCAGACCGATGATACCACCGCCCATGACCAACAAACGCCCAGGAACATTTTTCAGTTCCAGCGCATCCGTAGAATCCCATACGCGCGGGTCATCATGAGGAATAAATGGCAGTTGGATCGGACGTGAACCCGCGGCGATGACCGCGTTATCGAAGGTAATCGTCGTTTTACCGCTTTCACCATCAACAACCAGCGTGTTAGCCCCAGAAAATTTGCCCAGACCGTTAACAACCTTAACCTTACGGCCCTTTGCCATACCAGCCAGGCCGCCAGTCATTTGATTAATGACCTTTTCTTTCCACAGTCGGATTTTATCAATGTCGGTTTTAGGTTCACCGAACACGATACCGTGTTCTGCCAGCGCCTTGGCTTCTTCAATCACTTTAGCAACGTGCAACAACGCTTTAGATGGGATACAGCCAACATTCAGACACACCCCACCTAACGTGGCGTAACGCTCTACCAGTACGGTTTCCAGCCCCAAATCCGCCGCGCGAAATGCCGCAGAATAACCTGCTGGGCCGCCACCAAGTACCACTACCTGAGCTTTAATTTCAGTACTCATCATGACCTCTTAATTAATTTCCGGCGGGTCTGTGACGTCACACCCGTCGTCGTTCCGATCGGGTACATTTTTAATAACGCCCTCTTCCACCGGGACGTATCTTTGCCGCTGTAGTTTACAAAATTGTTAACAATTTTGAAACAACAAGCGACTAACGATTTGTCCTTGATCACTGACCGCTGTAACAAATAACAGCTTATCAGAAAAAAGCCGGCCGTCAGGCCGGCTTTTCGATTACATCACCAGACGGCGGATGTCAGACAACGTGTTGTTAATGATGGTAATGAAGCGAGCACCATCAGCACCGTCAATGACACGGTGGTCGAAGGACAGAGACATCGGCATCATCAGACGCGGCGTGAACTCTTTACCATTCCAGACCGGTTCCATCGCAGACTTAGACACACCAAGAATAGCGACTTCTGGCGCGTTGACGATCGGCGCAAAGTGCGTAGTCCCGATGCCGCCCAGGCTGGAGATAGTGAAGCATCCCCCCTGCATTTCGCCTGCGGTCAGCTTACCGTCACGGGCTTTCTTGGAGATCGCCATCAGTTCGCGAGACAGCTCAATGATGCCTTTCTTGTTCACATCTTTGAACACAGGAACCACCAGACCATTCGGCGTATCAACCGCTACACCGATGTTGATGTATTTCTTCAGCGTCAGACGTTGAGCGTCTTCAGACAGTGAACTGTTGAAACGTGGCATTTGCTCAAGCGCAGCAGCAACGGCTTTCATGATGAAGACAACTGGGGTGATTTTCACATCCAGTCTGCGCTTCTCAGCTTCCACGTTCTGCTGTTTGCGGAACGCTTCCAGCTCAGTGATGTCGGTTTTGTCGAAGTGCGTAACATGCGGGATCACCACCCAGTTACGGCTCAGGTTGGCACCAGAGATTTTCTGGATACGACCCAACTCCACTTCTTCAACCTCACCAAACTTGCTGAAATCGACTTTCGGCCACGGCAGCAGTCCTGGCAGAGAACCACCAGTAGCAGCGCCAGCGGCAGGTGCAGACTCAGCGCGTTTCACGGCATCTTTCACGTAAGCCTGAACGTCTTCGCGCAGGATACGGCCTTTACGACCAGAACCCTTCACTTTTGCCAGATTCACGCCAAATTCACGTGCCAGACGACGGATAACCGGCGTTGCGTGAATATAAGCATCATTCTCAGCGAACTCGCTCTTGCCTTCAGCTTTCGCTGCCGGTGCAGCAGCAGGTTTGGCCGCTGGAGCAGGTGCAGCGTCTTGCTTAGCAGCCGGAGCCGCCGCCGCAGGTGCAGCGCCTTCTACTTCGAAGACCATGATCAGTGAACCGGTAGAAACTTTATCGCCGGTGCTGATTTTGATTTCTTTAACCGTACCCGCGAATGGCGCAGGAACTTCCATTGAAGCCTTATCGCCTTCAACGGTGATCAGCGATTGCTCAGCCGCGATTTTATCGCCAACTTTAACCATCACTTCAGTCACTTCGACTTCGTCACCGCCGATATCCGGTACGTTGACGTCTTTCGCCGCAGAGGCCGCTGGCGCAGCAGCAGGTGCCGCTTCAGCTTTCGCTGCTGAGGCAGCAGGTGCACTGCCAGCCACGTCGAATACCATGATCAGAGAACCAGTAGAAACTTTATCGCCAGTGCTGATTTTGATCTCTTTAACCGTACCTGCGAAAGGTGCAGGGACTTCCATAGAAGCCTTGTCGCCTTCTACAGTGATCAGAGATTGTTCAGCAGCAACGGTGTCGCCCACTTTAACCAGCACTTCGGTCACTTCGACTTCGTCACCGCCGATATCCGGTACGTTGACGTCTTTCGCCGCAGAGGCCGCTGGTGCAGCGGCCGGAGCCGTTTCTTTCTTCTCTTCTGCCTTAGCAGGTGCAGCGTCAGCTGCACCGTCGGCGGAATCGAAAATCATGATCAGTTTGCCAGTTTCAACTTTGTCACCAACAGAGACTTTAATCTCTTTAATGATACCAGCCTGCGGAGAAGGGACTTCCATAGAAGCCTTATCACCTTCCACCGTGATCAGCGACTGTTCAGCTTCAACTTTGTCGCCAACCTTCACCAGCACTTCGGTGACTTCAACTTCATCTGCACCGATGTCCGGTACGTTGATTTCGATAGCCATGTAATCTTTACCTCTTATGCCAGACGCGGGTTAACTTTATCTGCATCGATGTTGAATTTAGTGATGGCATCTGCAACCACTTTCTTATCGATTTCACCGCGTTTAGCCAGTTCACCCAGAGCCGCAACCACGACGTAAGACGCATCCACTTCAAAGTGGTGACGCAGGTTCTCACGGCTGTCAGAACGACCGAAACCGTCCGTACCCAGTACGCGATAATCGCTAGCAGGGATGAAGTTACGGATTTGCTCAGCAAACAGCTTCATGTAGTCAGTAGACGCAACCGCTGGCGCATCGCTCAGTACCTGAGCCACGTAAGGAACGCGTGGCGCTTCGGTCGGATGCAGCATGTTCCAACGCTCACAATCTTGGCCATCGCGCGCCAGTTCAGTGAAGGAGGTAACGCTGAATACGTCAGAACCCACACCGTAGTCTTTCGCCAGAATCTGAGCCGCTTCACGTACGTGACGCAGGATAGAACCTGAGCCCAATAGTTGAACGTTACCTTTGCTACCCTCAACCGTTTCCAGCTTGTAGATACCCTTACGGATACCTTCTTCCGCACCCTGCGGCATCGCAGGCATGTGGTAGTTTTCGTTCAGCGTGGTGATGTAGTAGTAAATGTTCTCTTGTGCTTCGCCGTACATGCGGTGCAGGCCGTCATGCATGATGACAGCAACTTCGTAGGCAAATGCCGGATCGTAGGAAATACAGTTCGGGATAGTCAGAGACTGAATGTGGCTGTGACCATCTTCGTGTTGCAGACCTTCGCCGTTCAGCGTTGTACGACCTGAAGTACCACCGATCAGGAAGCCACGCGCCTGTTGGTCACCCGCAGCCCAGCACAGATCGCCGATACGTTGGAAACCGAACATAGAATAGTAGATGTAGAACGGGATCATCGGCAGGTTGTTGGTGCTGTAAGACGTTGCCGCCGCCAGCCAGGAAGAACCTGCACCCAACTCGTTGATACCTTCCTGCAGAATCTGACCTTTCTGGTCTTCTTTGTAGTAGGCAACCTGCTCACGGTCCTGCGGCGTGTACTGCTGGCCTTTCGGGCTATAAATACCGATTTGGCGGAACAGACCTTCCATACCGAAGGTACGCGCTTCGTCAGCGATAATCGGAACCAAACGATCTTTGATAGATTGGTTCTTCAGCATCACGTTCAGAGCACGTACAAACGCGATAGTGGTAGAGATTTCTTTGTTCTGCTCTTCCAGCAGCGTGCGGAAATCCTCCAACGTTGGCAGATCAAGCTTCTCGTCAAAGTTCGGCTGACGAGACGGCAGGTAGCCACCCAGCGCCTGACGGCGTTCGTGCAGGTACTTGTACTCTTCAGAATCTTTATCGAAGGTGATGTACGGCAGCTGTTCGATATTTTCATCGCTAACTGGCACATTGAAACGATCACGGAAGTAACGCACGCCGTCCATGTTAACTTTCTTAACCTGGTGAGCGATGTTCTTACCTTCCGCCGCGTCGCCCATACCATAACCTTTAATGGTATGCGCCAGAATAACAGTTGGTTTGCCTTTGGTGTCCTGCGCTTTTTTCAGTGCAGCGTAGACTTTCTTCGGATCGTGACCACCACGGTTCAGTGACCAAATCTGATCGTCGCTCCAGTCTTTCACCAGTGCAGCCGTCTCCGGGTATTTACCGAAGAAGTGCTCACGCACATAGGCACCATTTTTGGATTTGAAGGTCTGGTAGTCCCCGTCGACGGTTTCTTCCATCAGTTGGATCAGTTTACCGCTGGTGTCTTTACGCAGCAGTTCGTCCCAACGGTCACCCCACATCACTTTGATCACATCCCAGCCAGCGCCGCTGAAGATGCCTTCCAGTTCATTGATGATCTTGCCATTACCCGTAACCGGACCATCCAGACGTTGCAGGTTACAGTTGATAACGAACACCAGGTTGTCCAGTTTTTCACGGGTCGCGATGGTGATCGCACCTTTGGATTCTGGTTCGTCCATCTCACCGTCACCCAGGAAGGCATAAACGGTTTGCTTAGAGGTATCTTTCAGGCCGCGATTTTCCAGATATTTCAGGAATTTAGCCTGGTAGATAGCACCAATCGGGCCCAGACCCATCGAAACGGTCGGGAACTGCCAGAAGTTCGGCATCAGTTTAGGGTGCGGATAAGAAGACAGACCGTTACCGTGAACTTCCTGACGGAAGTTGTTCATTTGGTCTTCTGTCAGACGGCCTTCAAGGAAGGCGCGAGCGTAAACGCCCGGAGAAATGTGGCCCTGGAAGTAGACCAGGTCGCCGCCGTCCTGCGCAGTGCGAGCACGGAAGAAGTGGTTAAAGCACACTTCATAGAAAGTGGCGGAAGACTGGAAAGAAGCCATGTGGCCGCCCAGATCCAGATCTTTTTTCGAAGCGCGCAGTACCGTCATGATCGCGTTCCAGCGGATTGCTGAGCGAATACGACGTTCCAGATCCAGATTACCAGGATACTCCGGTTCGTCTTCCACTGCGATGGTGTTGATATATTGACGTGCAGCCGTACCAGCAGCAACGCTAACACCGCCTTTACGCGCTTCACCCAGAACCTGATCTATCAGGAACTGAGCGCGCTCAACACCCTCTTCACGGATGACCGATTCGATCGCCTGCAGCCAGTCGCGGGTTTCGATCGGATCCACGTCATTATTTAAACGATCTGACATGGTTATTCCTTATCTTCTCTAATAAGTTGGTTTGTTGGAGCCTGTCTTCCTGCATTCTGGCTCATCGTTGATCATAAGCAAAATGCATGAAGACAGGCTCATCGTCGTCATAGCCGCATTCAGAGCACCAAAAACACGGGTGCTCAGTCCTTGCGTTGCTGGAGCCGACGCAGCGATCTCTCGCGCCGACTATGTTCCCGGTTAAGATCCAGCAATACTTCCTCAATAAACGCCAGATGGCGGTGTGATGCTTCGCGCGCCCTCTCCGGCTCACGGGCAACAATCGCCTCAAAAATGCTGGCGCGATGAATGCTAACCTGAGCCAACACTTCACGGCTCAAATAAAGCAATTCAAAATTCTGCCTCACGTTCTGTTCGAGCATCGGCCCCATGCAACGTACCAAATGCAACAAAACCACATTATGCGTGGCTTCTGTTACAGCAACCTGATACTGCATAACGGCTTCTGACTCGGCGTCTAGATCGCCCGCTTCCCTCGCCTTCTCAATCACGGCATGACAATCCCGGATGCGTTGCAAATCCGACTCGGTGCCACGCAACGCCGCATAGTAGGCAGCAATGCCTTCTAGCGCATGACGTGTTTCGAGAAGATCGAACTGTGATTCGGGATGTGTGCTCAGTAATTCTGCCAGCGGATCGCTGACACTTTGCCATAGATTGGCTTGAACGAAGGTACCACCACCCTGACGGCGCAAAAGTAAACCTTTGGCTTCCAGGCGTTGAATGGCTTCTCTCAGAGAAGGGCGGGAAACATCGAACTGTTTTGCCAGTTCGCGCTCCGGTGGGAGCTTCTCGCCGGGGCGCAAGGTTCCCTCAAGGATCAGAAACTCCAACTGCTGTTCAATCACATCTGACAGTTTGGGCTGACGGATCTTGCTGTATGCCATGGTGAATTCTTCTCTGCGAATGGCGCGGAGTCAATTGGTAATACCAATTTCAAAAACGTGACGCTAAAGTAACAAAGTATTCACCTTCTGTCCATAAGGACCTTGAGCTAAATCACCAATCCCACCAGATTTTAACAAATGCACGAGAAACATGCGGCAAAGTGATAGCCCACCTGTGGTATTACCATTAATCCCCCTGTCTATATTTTAACTTTTTTGAAACGTAAAGCAGGCAATGCTGAACCGTTTAAATACACAAATAGTGAATTTTTATTCAAAAAATAAGGTTTTTTATTCTTATAAAGATAGCGTAATAACCAGTAGCCCCCTATTGGGGTAAGCACTATTTTTACCGCAGGGATAAAGAGGTAATAAAAAGGGGTAAGCCCAAAGAGGTATTAATCTTCAAATCCCCCCACCCTTTTCCCATCATCAGGGGTTCAATCAAAGAGAGATAAAAATTTTGATGTAGCGATAGCTTTTAATTATCAGGCTATAAGAAATCAGTGCAATCTTGCGCACTTATCACTATTCTTTGGCAAACGGTAGCGGATTTCTTAATTTAAGAAATACCATTCCGTAAAAATAAAATTACACAAACGTACAGTCAATAATACGCAGCGTATTTTTTACTTGCACAGGCAGAGGGTTAAATTTGATGGATAATCAACAAGCGGACGGCACGCTAAAGCGTGGTTTAAAAAACCGCCATATTCAGTTGATTGCCTTGGGTGGCGCGGTAGGTACTGGCCTCTTTCTTGGTATTGCACAAACAATCAAAATGGCCGGGCCATCGGTCCTATTAGGCTATGCAATTGGCGGGCTGATTGCGTTTCTCATTATGCGCCAGTTAGGCGAGATGGTGGTTGAAGAGCCGGTAGCCGGATCGTTCAGCCACTTTGCGTATAAATATTGGGGCGACTTCGCAGGCTTTGCATCGGGATGGAACTACTGGGTACTGTATGTTCTGGTCGCCATGGCCGAACTCAGCGCCGTGGGGATTTACGTCCAGTACTGGTGGCCAGACATTCCGACCTGGGTATCCGCCGCCGTGTTCTTCCTACTGATTAACGCCATCAATCTGGCAAACGTCAAAGTCTACGGAGAGATGGAATTCTGGTTTGCCATCATCAAAGTCGCGGCGATTATTGGCATGATCATCTTTGGCGGCTGGCTGCTGATCAGCGGTACGGGCGGGCCGGAAGCCACCGTGACCAACCTGTGGGCGCAGGGCGGGTTCTTCCCGAATGGCGGGCTCGGTCTGGTGATGGCGATGGCCGTTATCATGTTCTCATTTGGTGGTCTGGAACTGGTCGGAATTACCGCAGCAGAAGCGGATAACCCAGAGAAAAGCATTCCACGCGCAACCAATCAGGTGATCTACCGTATCCTGATTTTCTACATCGGTTCACTCGCTATCCTGCTGTCACTGTACCCGTGGGGCAAGGTTGTGGAAGGCGGTAGCCCATTCGTCATGATCTTCCATGAACTGAATAGCAACGTCGTGGCTACGGTACTGAACATCGTGGTATTGACCGCAGCACTGTCGGTTTACAACAGCTGTGTTTATTGCAACAGCCGCATGCTGTTCGGGTTGGCAAAACAGGGTAATGGACCGAAAGTGCTGGAGACTGTCGATAGCCGTGGCGTACCCGTTGTCGCTATCGGTATCTCCGCACTGGCGACAGCGTTATGTGTACTGATCAACTACCTTATTCCCGGTAAAGCGTTCGAGCTATTAATGGCGCTGGTCGTGTCTGCTCTCGTGATTAACTGGGCGATGATCAGTCTGGCGCACCTGAAGTTCCGTGCACAGAAGGACAAAGAAGGTACGGTGACCAAGTTTAAAGCGCTGCTTTATCCGCTGGGTAATTACCTCTGTCTGCTATTCCTGGCAGGTATACTGGTGGTTATGTTCCTAACGCCAGGCATTCAGATTTCCGTCATGCTGATCCCGGTTTGGCTAGTTATTCTGGCCGTGGGCTACTTTATCAAAAAGAAAAATCAGACGAAGTAAGCCTCAGCGCCCACCGTATTTTTTCCGATTCGATGGCCGACCTTGTCGGCCATTATTTTTCCTACCAACGCACAATAAACATCAGACCAGCGCACCGTATATCGTCAAAAGTGCAACCACCACCACCAGCACCAACGTCACTTTTTTCGCCAGCGTCACGGCGGCTTTAGGCGTTTCTACAGGCTCGCTATGGGATTCACGCGCCAGAGAAAATTGCGCCAACTGCGTTAACACCCAATATTGTGAACTACGGAAATCCCCTAGCGATGCGAACCAGGCAGGTAACGCTTTTTCACCATGCCCCAGCAACGCATAAGCAGCACCAGCCAAACGGGTGGGAATCCAGTCAAGCCAATGTAACAAACGATCGACACCAGACTGCGCACGTTCCAGCGGCGTATTATGCCGGGCAAGCCAGGTTTGTCTGGCGCGCAAAAAACCATACCCCACTAGCGCAACCGGCCCGTATGACCCTGCAGCAACGAACCAAAATAGCGGAGCTAGATAAAACCGGAAATTTATCCATAGCAAGGCATTTTGCAATTCCTTTAACTGCTCGCTTTCACCTGCACCAACGGGTAAACCGTGAATCAACGCCAATTCCTCCGCCATTTCTCGGCTGGCATCCGCCTCGCCGCGCTGTGCCGCCTGCAAATAGCACCGATAGTGCTGACGAATCTCACCCGCACCAATACACATCAGGCTGATCACAATCCACAACAGAAGGGAAACCAGACCAAACAGAATGCCGCTCGTTAGCCACAACAGTCCCGCCACGATGCCCATACTGCATAGCGTCAGGAACAACGTTTGAAATAAAGAGGGAGAGGGAACGTGTCGGAACACAACGCCAAGCCGATGATCAATCTGCCAATGCTCCCCCTGTTTGAACAACCGTTCCCATGCGAGCGTAAGCAACAGTGTAAACAGCGTCATTGATCGAGACTCCTTTTATTTTCTATCCAGTTTTCTTGCAGCAGATGATGATAACCGTCCCAGTCAAATGCCGGGCCGGGGTCGGTTTTACGGCCCGGAGCGATGTCGCTATGTCCGGTAATTCGCGGCAGTGTAATAGGATAAGCCCGCATTAACAGGCGTGTAATCGCAACCAGTGAGTGATACTGCGCCATGGTAAAAGGCAGCGTATCCGTCCCTTCCAGCTCAATGCCAATAGAGAAATCATTACAGCGTTCACGGCCTTCAAACACCGAAACGCCAGCATGCCAGGCGCGCTGGTCGAAAGACACATACTGCGTGGTTTGCCCATCGCGACGAATCAGGCAGTGTGCCGCGACGCGTAAATGGGAAATATCAGCGAAATAGGGATGCGCAGTGGGGTCCAAAGTAGCCGTAAACAACTGGTCAATATACGGGCCGCCAAACTCACCCGGCGGCAGACTGATATTGTGAATCACCAGTAAGGAAGGCACCTCATTATTCGGACGACCATCATGATGCGGCGAAGGCGTGTGTGTAATGTCGGATAACCAGCCATTTTCCAAAAACATCGGCGATAACCTCGCATCGTATCGTTTGCCGGCTGAATCAGGCGAAAAAGCTCATTTCTGGCGTAAAAACTAATTTCAGGTGTAAAACCATATAGCCAAAAGTCCTTGTATCCAAGATACCATGTTTCACGCCATGCTATCTATTCAACTCGGTATCAATAGGCTTTACCATTCATTCAGTGATGCTCCCATCAATTTTCTGCCCGCATTCAATTTCTCGCCCTTTTCCACAAGGGAAAATACCAACATTATTTTGTGACAAAAATCACATTAAAAATGTAACACACCAATGGAAAGCAATCGTTTTCGTGCATTACATCTATTTTTACTTAAAATGCATGACAAAATTATCTTCTGATTTTTTTAGGTATTACCAAAGCTTATTTTACAACCTTACGCACAACGCACATGACGTCTAACATAGGGTACTTAACATGAAGAAAACTTTCGCCGCAGGCGCCTTGCTGGCACTGTCCTGCTCAATGCCTGCCCTTGCCGACAGCAATAAAGCCGAATACCTGTCCGACTGGTGGCATCAGAGTATTAACGTCGTCGGCAGCGCCCACACCCGTTTTGGACCGCAACTGAACAGCACGACCTACCTGGAATACGAAGCGTTTGCACGTAAAGACTGGTTCGATTTCTACGGCTACGCCGATGCGCCTAAATTTTTTGGTGGCGATCCCGACAGCCGTGGTATTTGGGACAAAGGCTCTCCGCTGTTTGTCGAGATCGAACCACGCTTCTCGATTGATAAACTGACAGGGGCTGACCTGAGCTTTGGTCCGTTTAAAGAGTGGTACATCGCCAATAACGTGATTTACGATCAGGGTCGCAACAGCGGTTCACGCCAAAGCACCTGGTACATGGGCTTAGGCACCGATATTGATACCGGCACCGATCTGTCTCTCTCAGTAAACGGCTATGCCAAATACCAATGGCAGAATTACGGCGCGGCGAACGAAAACGAATGGGACGGCTACCGCGTAAAAGTGAAATACTCTTACCCGCTGGGTTCTGTGCTGGGCGGCAATGTCTCGTATATCAGCTTCACCAATTTCGATTTTGGTTCAGAACTGCGTGATAAATCGAATGCAAGCCGCACCAACAACTCCATTGCCTCCAGCCATATTCTGGCGCTGGGCTACGACCACTGGCACTACTCTTTCGTCGCTCGTTATTTCCACAATGGCGGCCAATGGGCTGATGGCGCAGAACTCAATTTCGGCAAAGGTCCGTTTGAAGTGAAATCTACCGGCTGGGGCTACTACCTGGTTGTTGGTTACAACTTCTAAAATCGCATCCCTTTTCCGGCGGATATCAGTATTCGTCGGAAATACAAATAACATTAACATATTGAATTATAATAACTATTCATTCTGGATGTCCTGATATAAACAAGGTAGCATAGACCTCCGAATCCCCCTTCGGAGTTTTGTCATGTCAACGCGTCGCTACAGTCAGGAACAACGCCAACAAGCCTTGCTCGCTCGTATTGCACAAGATATCCCCGCCAGCGTGCAACTGGCACTGCGTGAAGATTTAGGTGGCATCGTCGATGCTAATCAAGATATTACCGCCCTTCTGTTACCCGACAATGAGACCGTCAGCGCACGTATTATCACGCGTGAAGCGGGTATATTCTGCGGCACGCGCTGGATTGAGGAAGTCTTTTCTCAATTAGGCAACACGACAACGATCATCTGGCACGTTACCGATGGCGACGCTATCACTCCCAACCAAACGCTGTGTGACATCACAGGCCCAGCCAAACAGCTCCTGACCGGTGAACGCACAGCGCTGAATTTTCTGCAAACGCTGTCCGGCGTCGCAACCGAAGTCAGCCGCTATGTTGCCGTATTGCAGGGAACGCGCACTCGACTGCTGGATACCCGCAAGACGCTGCCGGGGCTGCGAACCGCGCTGAAATACGCCGTATCATGCGGCGGTGGCGACAACCATCGTCTTGGTCTATCCGATGCATTCCTGATCAAGGAAAACCATATCATCGCTGCTGGCTCAATCAAAAATGCGGTAGAAAAAGCGCAGGCTTTACGCAGCGATGTACCGGTCGAAGTTGAAGTCGAATCGCTGGATGAGTTACAGCAAGCGCTAGAGGCTGGCGCAGATATCATTATGCTGGATAATTTTAGTCTGGATAGCATTCGGGAAGCGGTTGGCTTAACGCAAGGTCATGCGCTGCTGGAAATATCCGGCAATGTCACGCTCGACACACTGCGTGGCTATGCGGAAACTGGCGTGGACTATATCTCGGTGGGCGCATTAACCAAGCACGTACAGGCACTGGATTTATCCATGCGCTTTATTTAATCGCTTCTCTATTTCTACCAGCGAGGTGCCATTTCGCACCTCGTTCACCTCTCTACATCTCATCCCCTCACATACAATCGTAACGACGCAGACTGCATTTCCCACACAGATGCCCCCTCCCGGAAGCATGAAAATTGCGTCTCTGCTCGCAAAAAGTTTTCAATCCTCTGCAAATATCTAAAAACATGTCGTGGCGCCTTCCTGTTTCACGCTTCCCTGCTCGTCAGCCTTCACGCGCTTTTCTATGCTGCCAGCCATCCGTATGGATTTATGTAACGCAACATTTATGCGCCACAAAATTGATATGCAACAACAGGGAAATCAACATGACAAAACAACAAGGGTTTACGCTGATTGAGCTGATGATCGTCATTGCGATCGTCGCCATCCTCAGTGCTATTGGCGTACCGGCGTACCAAGGCTATCTGCAAAAAGCAGCGCTGACGGACATGCTGCAAACGATGGTGTCTTATAAAACGCCTGTCGATCTCTGTGGTCTGGAAAATGCCGCTTTTACGGCCTGCAATGCAGGTAATCAGGGAATACCAGGCAGCAAATCTTCACGCTATGTCAGCACCGTTAGCGTCACTCAAGGGGTGATTACGCTGACCGGACAATCTACTCTGCAAGGGCTGCGCGTCATTCTGACACCAACGTGGGATAGCGAAACTGGCGCTTCGCGCTGGACGAAAAATTGTGCCACAGACAACGGTACAGAGAGCCTGCAATCTGCCTGTCAGGACGTTTTCCGTTTCGATAACACGGCGGGTTAATCATGGCTGATTCCGCCTTCTCCACCGAGCATACGCTCAGCGAGTTACAGACATTGTGCCGACGTTATCAGGCATTATTGCTCAGTATTGATGAACAAACGCTGTCGGTTGCCGTCACAGCATCCCCTTCGGCAGAGATGATCGCTGCACTGCGTTTCGCCAGCAACCGTCGAATTATGGTGGAACAGTGGCCACAGGCAAGAATGGAACAACAGCTTAACCCAGTGAACGCCGTTGCCGAACCAGCAGAAACCTATCGTGCCAGTATTCATCACGCCAACGCAGAGCCGCAGGATCATGACGATGATTCCCCCGTTGCGCAGTTTATCCACCAAACGCTGCGCCTCGCCGTTCAACGCCGCGCCTCTGATATCCACTTTGAGCCGCAGCCAGACAGCTATCGCGTGCGGCTACGCATTGACGGTATGTTGCAGGCCATATCCGCGCCCCCTCCAGAGTTGACAGGCCGGATTACGGCACGACTAAAAATCATGGGCAAGTTGAATATCGCCGAGCGCCGGTTGCCGCAAGACGGCCAGTTCAGCCTAATGTTGGATCAACAAGCCTACTCGTTACGCATCGCCACCCTCCCCGTGCAGCAGGGAGAAAAAGTTGTATTGCGTATTTTACAAACGCACCAACAGGAGTTGGCGCTGGACAAGCTAGGTCTTAGCGAAAAAGCATTGCAGCAGGTTATCGGTGTGCTGAGCGCCTCACAGGGCATGCTGCTCGTCACTGGCCCTACAGGCAGTGGAAAAACCGTGACGCTTTACAGCGCAATATGCTGGCTGAATGAGTGCAGCCGCAATATCTGTAGCGTGGAAGATCCGGTCGAAATTCCCTTACAGGGAATCAACCAAACGGCGATCAATCCCAAAGCCGAACTGGGCTTTGGGCGAATTTTACGTGCGCTGCTGCGACAAGATCCAGACGTCATTATGATTGGTGAAATTCGCGATGCAGAAACCGCAGAAATTGCGGTAAAAGCCGCACAAACGGGCCATCTGGTGATGTCCACGTTACATACCAACTCTGCGGTAGAAACGCTAACTCGTCTCAATCACTTGGGCATTCCTGGATATCTGTTAGCTGCGGCGCTAAGGCTCATCGTCGCACAGCGGCTTGTGCGTCGACTATGCCCGCACTGTAAAACCCCCGGAGAACCGCTACGCTCACTACCAGACGACATATGGCAAGGGTCACTCCAGCATTGGCAGGCCAGCGGCTGTAGCCACTGTTTCTCCGGCTACTATGGCCGTGTCGCGCTCTATGAATTGCTGCCCATCACGCCAGATTTTCAGGTAGCGTTAGCAAGCAACGCCAGCATTGGGGAACTATCGGCTCTATCGAAAGACTCTGGTTTTCCGACACTACTGACCGCAGGGCTTGAGTTGGTCAACGATGGCCTGACTTCACTTGCTGAAGTCTATCGTGTAGTCGGCGATGAGTGGTCGATGAATCAGGAGGCACAATGAGGTTAGAGCGCTTATATCACTGGCAGGCAATCACATCCGAGGGTGAATTTGCTGACGGCGAACTTATTAGCACGCACCGCCAGCATGCCTATGCCAGTCTGATTGCTCAAGGCTACCAGCCGCTCATCGTAAAGGCTGGCCATTATCTGTCGCCCCGCTACTGGAAACGCGAACAGCTAGGTGAGTTAATCAAACAGCTCGCTGCTCTACTACAAGCTGGATTACCGCTGCTGGAAGCATTAAAACTGGTGTCGGAACAGCATGAACGCCCTGGCTGGCGTTGCGTATTACGTGACGTTCGTACTCATGTTGCTCAGGGAAGTTCGCTGTCTGAGGCATTACACGAATATCCCCATGTCTTTCCCGTTCTGTATCGCTCCCTAATTGCCGTCGGTGAATTGACGGGAAAACTAGACACATGCTGCCTACAGCTAGCCCAACAGCAAGAAAAACAGTCCAGATTGCAACAGAAAGTCATCAAGGCGCTACGTTATCCCTGTTTTGTTTTGGTCATTGCAATACTGGTCAGCATGATGATGTTGCTGCTGGTTCTACCCGAGTTTGCGACACTCTATTCTTCGTTCGATACGCCGTTGCCGTGGTTTACCCGACAGTTGCTTCATCTCGCCGATATCCTCGCTAGCTACGGATTCATTGGACTATTGCTGATTAGCGGCCTAATGCTGGAGTATGCCCGACTGAGACAGCAAAGACCATTATGGAAAATCCGAGAACAGGAATGTCTACTGAGGCTCCCTGTGGTGTCCAGTTTGCTACGCGGTAAATCACTGAACCAGATATTCAACATTCTGGCGATGACGCAACAGGCGGGTTTAACGCTCCCAGAAGGGCTGGATGCAGCCGCCACGATCCGCCACCCGCTTTATCAGGCCGCGATTCAGCAGATACAAGAGCAGTTGCATCAAGGCTCGTCGCTATACCATGCCACACAGCATCACATCGCTTTGTTCCCTGCACCGTGTCCGCAGTTGATTCGGGTAGGGGAAGAAACCGGAGCACTGGATACCATCTTTACACAGTTAGCAGAATGGCATGAGAGACGGGTACAACAACAGGCCGACATGCTGACACAAACGCTGGAACCGTTATTGATGATGGTCGTCGGGGGGATGGTCGGGGCGCTAGTGATTGGCATGTATTTGCCGATCTTCCAACTGGGAAATGTATTGGCCGGTGCCTAAACCGACCAATACAGCACGACAACGTTTACAAATCAGGTCGCGTAATCACTATTCACAGCGGAAAGAGGAAATGTGAAAACGTGCAACTATCCGTTGAAAATACGATTTTCCTGCTCGGCCACGCGAATAAACGTTGTACGTTTCGTCAGCTCTTTCAAACGGGATGCACCGACATAGGTACAGGCCGAGCGCAGGCCACCAAGAATATCGCGTACGGTATTATCTACCGGACCACGCAGAGGCAATTTCACGGTTTTTCCTTCTGCGGCACGGTACTCAGCCACACCGCCGACGTGACGTTCCATCGCAGATGCGGAACTCATACCGTAGAACAGCATCATTTTCTCACCGTTTTCTTCAACGATGGTACCTTCACATTCATCATGCCCTGCCAACATGCCGCCCAACATGACAAAATCGGCGCCGCCGCCAAAGGCTTTCGCGACATCGCCCGGCATAGCACAGCCGCCATCACTCACAATTTGCCCGCCGAGGCCATGTGCCGCATCGGCACATTCAATCACAGCGGAAAGCTGAGGGTAGCCAACGCCCGTTTTAACACGCGTAGTGCAGACAGAACCGGGGCCAATCCCGACTTTCACGATGTCCGCCCCAGAGAGAATGAGTTCTTCCACCATTTCGCCAGTTACAACGTTTCCAGCACAGATAACCTTGTCTGGATTGGCCTCGCGCGCTTTTTGCAGGAACGTCACAAAGTGCTCAGAATAGCCATTTGCTACATCGATACAGATAAGTTTTAGCTCTGGCGATAGCGCCAAAATTTGCTTTAACTTGATGAAATCAGCGTCGGATGTCCCAGTGGAGACCATGACATGACGTAATACCGATGCTGGGGCGCGTTGCACAAACTGGGACCATTGCTCGACAGAATAGTGTTTATGGACAGCAGTCAGAACATCAAAAGAAGCCAGAACTTCCGCCATACTAAACGTACCTACGGAATCCATATTGGCGGCGATAATCGGTACGCCGGACCAATTGCCGCCGGCGTGGAGGAAGGTGAATTGACGCTCCAGCTCGACGTCGGAGCGGCTTTTCAGCGTCGAACGCTTTGGCCGGATGAGAACGTCTTTAAAGCCTAACTTTAAATCTTCTTCAATACGCATGAGGTTCGAGTTCCTGGTGAGTGATGGCGGAATGCTCAGTATTGTTACTAAGCATAATCATTTCTGAAAAAATAATAGCCCTTTACCAGTGACGTTATCATACGCAGGAATAATCCTGCGGCAAGACTGCGATTTTCACTTTATTTGGGATAAAATCAGAAAAATTTACCTATCACCTGACAGGGTGATAGTGTGGAGCAAACTGCGGTTTATGCTTGATTGGATTCAGGGGATGGAAATGAACGCCTCTCCCCTTGAAGATAGTAAAAATGTTAACTTTTCAATACAGGTGCAATGACATACATCGTAGCCTTAACGGGCGGTATTGGCAGCGGAAAAAGCACCGTAGCCGATGAATTTGCCAAATTAGGAGCCACTATCGTTGATGCCGATATCCTCGCACGACAGGTAGTCGAACCAGGGAAACCCGCACTGGATGCCATTAAGCTCCGGTTTGGCGACGCTATGCTCAATACCGAGGGTTCATTGGATCGTGCCGCACTACGCCAACGGATTTTTTCCTCACCGGAGGAGAAACAGTGGCTGAATAATTTACTCCACCCGTTGATCCATCAGGAAACACAAGCCCAGTTTCAGGCTGCATCCGCACCGTACATTCTGTGGGTCGTCCCTTTACTGGTGGAGAACGGTTTACAACAGCGAGCACACCGTATTCTGGTCGTTGATGTAGACCAAGACACACAGCTTGCACGCACGCTGGCCCGCGATGGCATCAGCCAGCAGCAAGCAGAAAGCATACTGGCAGCACAGGCAACCCGAGAACAGCGCCTGGCTTATGCCGATGATATTATTGATAATAGTCGTTGCCCAAACGAGTTAGCTCCACAGGTTGCGGAATTACACCGCCATTACCTGGAGCTAGCCGCTTCCGCAGCCGACAGGATGACTAAGAATGAGTGACGCTCCCTCAACGATTTTATTTGAATATCCGCTGAACGAAAAAACGCGTACCTGGTTGCGTATCGAGTCATTGTTACAGCAGTTGCATCAAAACCATTCCCTGACCGATATGGGAAGTGCGCTGACATTTTTTCGCGCTATCGCCGAGTTGCTCGATGTGCTGGAGCGTGGAGATGTGCGGACTGAGTTGCTAAAAGATCTGGAACGCCAACAGCAAAAATTGCTGCAATGGAGTGATGTGCCGGGCGTTGATATGGAGCGCATCCACTCACTGCGACGTCAGCTAAAAGATCTGGCCAGTACGCTGATGGCAGCACCGCGGATGGGGCAATTCTTACGAGAAGACCGCTTGATTGGCATGGTTCGTCAGCGGCTCGGTATTCCCGGCGGATGTTGCAGTTTCGACTTACCAACGCTGCATAGCTGGTTGCATCAGCCTCAGGAATTGCGTGAGAAATTGGTTTATGGCTGGCTTAGTTCCTTGTCGCCACTTAAACAAGCGCTGGATATGATCTTGGAACTGATCCGTCACTCCGCCACGTTCCGTCCACAAACCAGTCTGAACGGTTTCTTCCAGGATAATGCCTCGGATGCAGACCTGCTACGTTTGCGTCTTGAGCAGGTACATCAGCTCTATCCACAAATATCCGGCCATAAGACACGCTACGCCATCCGTTTCCTGCCATTAGATAGCGAAAACGGCCACATTCCTCCTCGTTTAACGTTTGAACTGGCCTGCTGCTAGACTCAGCCCTGACAAACCAGAATGTGTTAAGTCACAAATAGAGTGAAAAAGAATCTTATGACAACAGAAATTACAACCGTAAAGTGCCCAACCTGCAAGCAAGCGGTCATCTGGGAAGCGGCCAGCACCTATCGCCCATTTTGTAGCAAGCGTTGTCAGCTCATCGATTTGGGCGAATGGGCTGATGAAGAAAAGCGCATTCCGAGTGATGATATGGTCTCAGACAGCGAAGACTGGAGCGAAACGCGCTAACGGCCACGTTTCGCGATAACGAGTTCACACAGAAAAGCGCAGATTAAAGCGATTTCAGCCAGCGGATCATCTCCGCATTCGCTGGCGGAAACTCCTCCTCACATAATTCTTCTACGCTCACCCAGCGAGATTCCTGACCTTCCCGGCCATAGGGTTCCCCCTGCCACGTTTCAACCAGAAAGAAATGAAGCGTGATGATTCTCTCCGGCGTAGAAAACGTTTTGTCGTTTAGCGGCTGTGGTGCACTAGCCTCTATGCCCGTTTCTTCACGCAGTTCACGAATCAAGCCCTGCTCTGGCGTTTCGCCCTCTTCAACTTTACCGCCGGGGAATTCCCACATCCCTGCCATATGAACGCCATCAGGACGACGAGCAATAAAGTATTGCTGTTCCGCATTGCGGATGATGCCCACTGCGACGGATAACTGTTTTTGCGTCATGACAATTCCTATCAGATTCTTACCAAGTAAAAGGCGGTCAATGACCGCCTTTGCACTTATCACCTATTAATCACTGGATTCAGCGGCCAATTATTTCTGTAAGCGACCGTGGCACTGCTTATATTTCTTGCCTGAACCACATGGGCAAGGGTCGTTACGTCCAATTTTACGGTCGGCCTGTGCTGGTGAACCTGTATTCAGGCTATCTTCTTCCTGATGGCTCAGTTGCTGCTGCCGCGCTAAACGTTCAGCCTCTTCGCGGCGTTGTTGTTCCAGCGCTTCGATTTCTTCCGGCATTCTCACCTGGACTTTGCTCAGCGTACTGATCACTTCATATTTCAGTGATTCCAGCATCGCGGCAAACATAGAGAACGATTCACGCTTATATTCTTGCTTCGGATCTTTCTGTGCATAGCCACGCAGATGGATGCCTTGACGCAGGTAATCCATTGCCGCCAGATGCTCTTTCCACAAAGAATCCAGCGTCTGCAACATTACGCCTTTCTCGAAGTTGCGCATGACTTCATCGCCAACCACTTCTTCTTTGCGATGATAAACTTCCAGCGCCTGTTGGAAAATACGCTCACGCAGCGTCTCTTCGTGCAGTTCAGGCTCTTTATCCAGCCACGCCTTGATCGGCATATCCAGATCGAAATCGTTCTTCAGGCGCTGTTCCAGACCTTCCGTATCCCACATTTCTTCCAGAGATTCCGGTGGAATATAGCTGTCTATAGTTGTCTTAAACACATCCTCACGAATACTGGTGATGGTTTCACTGATATCGGACACGTCTAGCAGCTCGTTACGCTGTGTGTAGATCGCACGACGTTGGTCGTTCGCCACATCATCGTATTCCAGCAACTGTTTACGAATATCAAAGTTACGGCTTTCCACTTTACGCTGAGCGTTAGCAATCGCCTTGGTGACCCACGGGTGCTCAATCGCTTCGCCCGGTTTCATCCCCAGTTTACGCATCATGTTAGAAACACGATCGGAGGCAAAAATACGCATCAGCGCATCTTCCATCGACAGATAGAAGCGTGATGAACCCGCATCCCCCTGACGACCAGAACGGCCACGCAGCTGATTATCAATACGGCGAGATTCATGACGCTCAGTACCGATAATGTGCAAACCGCCCGCCGCCAACACCGCATCATGGCGTACTTTCCAGGCCGCTTTGATTTCTGCAATTTGTGCGTCATCTGGGTTTTCCAGATGTGCCACTTCGGCCTGCCAGCTACCGCCCAATACGATGTCCGTACCACGACCAGCCATGTTGGTGGCGATAGTGACGGCACCAGACTGACCCGCCTGAGCGACGATGTCTGCTTCCATGGCGTGGAACTTCGCATTCAATACATTGTGTTTGATGCCTGCTTTCTCCAGCGCCTGAGAAACCACTTCGGATTTCTCAATGGAGATCGTACCAACCAGAATAGGCTGACCTTTTACCGAGCGATCTTTGATATCTTCAATGATGGCATCGATTTTTTCCTGCTCGGACATGTAGACCAGATCGGGCAAGTCTTTACGAATCATCGGGCGGTTAGTCGGCACCACAATCGTATCCAACTTATAGATGGAGCTGAATTCAAACGCTTCGGTATCTGCCGTACCGGTCATACCGGCCAGTTTTTCATACAGGCGGAAGTAGTTCTGGAAGGTAATAGAAGCCAGCGTCTGGTTTTCATTCTGGATAGCCACTTTCTCTTTCGCTTCCACAGCCTGATGCAGGCCATCTGACCAGCGACGCCCTTGCATGGTACGGCCAGTGTGCTCATCGACGATGATCACTTCACCGTCTTTCACAATGTAGTCCACGTCGCGGGTAAACAGCACGTGCGCACGCAGCGCGGCGGTCACATGGTGCATCAGCATAATGTTCGTCGGGGAGTACAGCGATTCACCCTCCTCCATAATACCTTCCCGCACCAGCAGTTCTTCTACCAGAACCAGACCACGCTCAGTGAGGTTAACCTGACGCGCTTTCTCATCAACAGAGAAATGGCCTTCACCCTGAAAAGTATCAGAATCTTCTTTTTCCTGACGGATCAGGTGAGGGATAATTTTATTGACGCTAATATAAAGCTCGGAGCTATCTTCAGCTGGACCGGAAATAATCAGCGGCGTACGTGCTTCATCGATCAGGATGGAGTCAACCTCATCCACCAGCGCGTAGTAAAGTTTACGCTGTACGCGCTCTTCCGGGCTGAACGCCATGTTGTCACGCAGGTAGTCAAAACCGTATTCGTTATTAGTACCGTAGGTAATGTCTGCGGCATACGCTTCACGCTTCGCTGGTGCGGGCATTCCCGGCAGGTTAATACCGACGCTCAGGCCAAGGAATTCAAACAACGGGCGGTTATTTTCGGCATCACGCTGTGCCAGATAATCATTCACGGTAACCACGTGTACGCCACGACCCGTCAGCGCGTTCAGGTACGCAGGTAATGTTGCCGTCAGTGTTTTACCCTCACCGGTACGCATTTCTGCGATACACCGCTCATTCAGTACCATGCCGCCAAGCAGTTGCACATCGAAGTGGCGCATGCCAAAGACACGCTTACTGGATTCACGCACGACAGCGAAAGCTTCCGGCAGCAGGTTCTCCAGCGTTTCGCCTTTCTCCAGACGAGCGCGAAACTCCAGCGTTTTCGCTTGCAGTTCCTCATCAGAAAGTTTTTCCATTTCTGGTTCTAAACGACCGATGACATCAACATTTTTACGCATACGACGCAGCGTACGATCGTTACGGCTACCAAAAATTTTGGTTAGGATATTCATGACCATAATAATTTTAATCTCACAAATGCCACGTATCCAGTGGCAACACAACATCGAAAACTGAGAAACTCAGCAAAAAACGAGAGAAATTTCTTCAGCTAATTTATCTACTACACTTTCAACTGAGAAGATAAGGTCCAGCACGAATGCCGCGGATTTTGGCAAGCCAGATGCCGATTTGATGGTGTGCCTGAGGATAAAAAGTGACGCGCTCGGCATGGGGGGAGATCACAAAGGGATATTGGGAATCCTGCGTCAGCAACGCATTTAGCGTATCCAGCAAAACCAGAGAATGAGGTTGAAGATCGTCAACCTGCTGGGCACTGGCCGCCTGTGGTGTCGTCAATGCAAAAGAAAGATGACGAATTACTGTTCGAATAGCATGCTGATGCCAATAATCTACGCTGTAGGACGAGCGCCGATGCGCTTCTTTCAGCGCGACCAGATCGGTAAGGTTCAGCGATACGTTATTCTGACGACTAACGCTAGAGCTTGAATTAGGGAGTGAAGTGATATCCTGTGAGTCGTTCAGGCTTGTCGGCAGGCCAAGACTCGCCGCGACCATCCCTAATAAGAGATGCGGCCAGAAATAACGTCTGCCAAATTGTCGCCAACGATTTAGAATACCAATCACGAGTAACATCCACCGGAGCCAGGTCTATGCGTGATAGCCGCCCACAATCACTGGAATTTCTGTTTGATAGCGCCTCTATGTCGGGTAAAGGCCCGCTACAAGATGTGCAACAGCGCGCTATCGCCTTATTAAAACTCAACCGTGCCGTGCGCGGATTATTGCCTGCACCGTTGCACCCATGGTGCCGCGTCGCTAATTACCGGCAAGGTTTACTGATACTGGAAACCGCCAACGCCAGTTGGCTGATGCGGTTACGTTACGAACAACCTGCGTTGCTCTCTGCATTACGCGCACAAATACTACCATCATTGGCTTCAATCGACATCAGGATTAATCCAACGCTTGCCGCAAAAGGGCATGAAATCGTGAAAAATGGTGACATTGCAGCGACAGAAAATACCGACGACAAACCGTTGCGTCAGCTGAGTGAACAAAGCGCGGAGACATTGAGGACGTTAGCAGGCAACAGCCCGGAAAAACTCAGAAAGATATTAGAACGACTGGCTTCACTGGCCGGAGAGAGTACCAGTAAAACCAGTCGTAATAAGAAATGATTACTTCAATTTCAAGCGTTACGCCAGCACGGTAGATGGTGCTTTAAACGCCAACGGCATTTCAGCTTCGTCTTCGAAGGTCACGTATTCCCACGCTTCCTGATTCGCCAGCACAGCCTGCAACAGTTTGTTGTTCAGCGCATGACCGGATTTAAACGCAGAAAACGCACCGATGATGTTATGACCACACATAAACAGGTCACCAATGGCATCCAGCATTTTATGGCGGACAAACTCATCTTCAAAACGTAGGCCGTCTTCGTTCAGAACGCGATAATCGTCAACAACGATGGCACAATCCATACTGCCGCCCAGGCACAACCCACGAGACTGCAAGTATTCGATATCGCGCATGAAGCCGAAGGTACGCGCACGGCTGATCTGGCGAACAAACGCATCAGCGGAGAAATCCAAACGATAGCGCTGGTTGCCCGCATCAATCGCCGGGTGGTTGAAGTCGATAGTGAAATCGAGGCTAAAGCCGTTAAACGGTTTCATTTCGACCCACTTGTCGCCGTCTTCAACGCGAACGGACTGTTTGATACGTACAAATTTCTTGGCGCAGTTCAGCTCTTCGATACCCGCATCTAGCAGCAGGTAAACGAACGGACTGGCGCTGCCATCCATAATTGGAATTTCTGGTGCGTCAACATCGATGACAATATTGTCAATGCCCAACCCTGCAAGCGCAGCGTTAAGATGCTCCACCGTAGAAATACGCACGTCATGCTCATTAACCAGGCAAGTACAGAGCATGGTATCACGCACGGATTTTGCATCAGCCGGAAAATCAACCGGGGGATTCAAGTCTGTGCGGCGATAGATGACCCCGGTATTTGCCGGTGCAGGACGCATGGTCAACGTGACCTTCTTGCCGGTATGTAACCCGACACCAGTCGCCTGAACAATACGCTTTAATGTACGTTGTTTGATCATCATTTTATCTCGCATGTTACTGAACCTACGAACCTAGTATAGACCAGGCTCGGTGGCACAGTTTAGCACAAAGAGCGGAGATTCCAACGTTATCTGGCAGCAAATTAGTCTGCCTGCTTACGCAGAAACGCTGGGATATCCAGATAGTCTGGCTCTTTATTCGTCTGCGGATTCTGGTCGTTAACCACTTTAGCAGCCGGTTTTTCCTGCGCCAGCGGCGTCATGCCGTGTTGCTGGTAACGATGATCCATCACAGGCTGGCTGGCCTGCTTGCTTGTCACCAGCGTAATCTCAGGACGTTTGTCCATGCCGATACCCGTCGCAACAACCGTTACACGCAGTTCATCATTCATTTCTGGGTCAAGAGACGTACCGATTACAACGGTCGCATTATCGGATGCAAATGCACGGATGGTGTTACCTACCGTCTCGAACTCGTCCAGACGCAGGTCAAAACCCGCCGTGATGTTGACCAACACGCCACGCGCACCGGACAGATCGATATCTTCCAGCAGTGGGCTGGAGATTGCCATTTCAGCCGCTTCTTCTGCACGGTCTTCACCACGCGCCACACCGGACCCCATCATGGCATAACCCATTTCGGACATCACGGTACGCACGTCTGCAAAGTCGACGTTCATCAAACCCGGACGCGTGATCAGCTCGGCGATACCCTGCACTGCACCTTTCAGTACGTCATTCGCTGCACCAAATGCATCCAGCAGGGAAATACCGCGCCCGAGCACTTTAAGCAGTTTGTCGTTTGGAATAGTGATCAGCGAGTCGACGTGCTTAGACAGCTCAGCGATACCCTGCTCCGCAAACGCCATACGCTTTTTGCCTTCAAAATTAAACGGCTTGGTCACCACAGCAACGGTCAGAATGCCCAGGTCTTTGGCGACTTCAGCCACAACCGGTGCAGCACCTGTACCTGTACCACCGCCCATACCTGCGGCGATAAACACCATATCCGCACCTTCCAGTGCTGAACGTAGCGCTTCGCGATCTTCTTCAGCCGAGTTACGGCCAACTTCTGGGTTAGCGCCGGCCCCCAGACCTTTGGTGATGCCGCTACCGATCTGAATCGTCTGGCCAACCGCGGTTTTACGTAATGCTTGCGCATCCGTGTTGACCGCAAAAAACTCGACGCCTTCGATGCGCTCACGCACCATGTGTTCGACGGCATTACCGCCGCCGCCACCAACGCCGATGACTTTAATCACCGCGTCGTTAGTTAATTCCATTGGTTCAAACATAATTTCTCTCCGTTTGTGCCTGTAACTGCGAGATCATAAAACTGTGCCAGGTGATCTCTTTGATAAAATTAGAATTCTTTCCTCAACCAGCTGTTGATTCGCTTGAACCAGTTGCTCACTGAGGCACGTTTTTCGACTTCATGCTCACCACCCAGATGAGATTCTTTCCCGTAATGCAGCAACCCAACCGCCGTTGAGTAATAAGGCTCTTGGGCGTAATCCGTCAGCCCTGTTATATTCATTGGCTGTCCAATACGCACCTGTGTATGGAACACACGCTGCGCACAAGCCGCCAGACCGTCTATTTGCGCGGCACCGCCCGTCAGCACAATCCCTGCTGCCAGATGGTGTTTTACGCCCTGTTGACGCAACTGCTCCTGCAACTGTAAAAGTTCATCGTTCACCAAGTTCAACAGCTCGGTGTAACGTGGTTCAATCACTTCCGCCAGCGTCTGTCTTTGCAGACTGCGGGGTGGACGTCCTCCAACACTCGGGACCTCCACATTCTCATCTTTGCCAACGATCGCGCCTAAGGCACAGCCGTGGCGCACCTTGATCGCTTCAGCATCCGTCGGCGGTGTACCAAACGCGTAGGCAATGTCGCTCGTCACCACGTTGCCTGCATAAGGAATCACTTTCGTGTGTCGCAATGCGCCGCCGGTATAGACCGCAATATCCATTGTGCCGCCGCCGATATCCACAACGCACACGCCCAGTTCACGTTCGTCTTCTGTCAGAACCGCATAACTGGAGGCCAGCCCCGCAAAAATAAGCTGGTCGACCTTTAAACCACAGCGTTCAACGGCTTTAACAATATTCTTCGCCATATCGTTATGGCAGGTTATCAGGTGGACTTTTGCCTGCATACGCACGCCAGATAAGCCAACCGGGTTTTTAATCCCTTCCTGATAATCGATCGCATATTCCTGTGGAATCACATGGAGAACACGGTGTTCATCACGCACGCGCACGGATTTAGCGGTATGCACCACGCTTTCTACGTCGTCCTGCGTGACCTCTTCTTCTGAAATAGGCACCATCCCTATTTCATTCTGGCAACTGATGTGTTTTCCCGACAACGCCAGATACACGGAAGAGATCTGGCAGTCAGCCATTAACTCCGCCTGATCGATCGCGCGCTGAACACACTTAACGACCGATTCCAGATCGTTTACGCCGCCTTTATCCATTCCGCGTGACGGGCAACTGCCTACGCCAATAATATTGACCATGCCATCGGGCAGGACTTCCCCTACCAGCGCAGCCACTTTTGCTGTACCGATTTCCAGCCCAACTACCAGTTTTCTGTCCGTCGACTTGATCATTGTTGTTTAGCCTGTGCCTGTTTCTGGTTACTGTTCTGTTGCTGATCAATGTCTTGTTGCTGACCAACTCGCTGCCGATCAACATGTTGTTGATCAAGCAAGGCTGGAGCCCAACCTATCGCGGCTCCGCTGTCGTATCGCAAGTCTACATGGCTGATACGTTTGTTTTCGCTCTGAGCCTGCCGCTGCAACAGCGGATACAGCTCGATAAAGCGTTGCAGACGTTTGGCCCTATCGTCTCGCCCCAATTCGAGGCGAGTATCATCGTCTAATCCCAGTTGCCATGAATGCCGTGCACTCATCGCCACCGTTTTTAACATAAACTTTCCGGTGGCTAGCGTCTGACTCATGATGCGATAGCCTTCTAAAACTTCTGTTTCACTGCCTTCCGGGCCATACAGCAACGGCATCTTACGGTTACCAACACGTTCAGCAGGTACACTGAACGAATTTCCTTCCGCATCAACCAGTAGCTGATCATTCCAACGCGCTACCGGTACATATTCAACCAGATGAATCTTTAATTCGTCCGGCCACTGCTTACGCACGCTGGCCTGTTTTATCCATGATAGACGTTCGATCTGCTGCTGGATCACGTTCACATCCTGTGTCATGAACGTTCCGGGCGACCCCAACGACAAAATCGCCTGACGAATATCGTCATTGGTGGTGTACTGCCTTTCCCCCGTTACTGCCATACGAGAGAGCGGCAAGCGGCTGGCATCTTTCATCCACCCCACCACCATCCAGCTTCCCCAGACGATCGTCCCTATCACCATCAGCAGGAAAATGATCCCTGCCAATTGGCCTCCATTACTGCGACGTGTTCCTTTCGGTTCAGGCTCTCGTCCGCGTGTATTCAGCGCTGCCTGCGACATATCAGCCAGCAAGCTCCAGAATTTTCACGACCAGTTGCGAGAAAGTCAGACCACGTTGACGCGCCGCCATAGGAACCAGGCTGTGGCTCGTCATCCCTGGTGACGTATTCACCTCAAGTAAATAGAAAGCACCGTCGCTATCCAACATAAAATCGACGCGCCCCCATCCGCTACAGTCCACCGCACGATAAGCCGCCATCGCCAGTACCGCTAACGCCTGTTCTTGATCATCAGGCAAACCGCTTGGACAGAAATACTGGGTATCGTCCGACAAATACTTCGCTTCATAATCGTAAAACGTACCCGCAGGTTGAATACGAATAGAAGGCAATACCTCATCACCCAAGATAGCAACGGTGTACTCTGGGCCACTCAGCCATTTTTCGACCAGAACATCATCATCATGGCGGAATGCTTCTTCCAATGCCGCAGGCAACTCACTAAGCGCGTTCACTTTGCTCATACCAACGCTGGAACCTTCACGGCTTGGTTTGACGATCAGCGGCAGCCCGAGATGCGTGAACTTCGCCAGCAATTCGTTTGCCGCCGTCTCTGAATACTGGCGACGATCCAATGCTACGTAAGGCGATACCGGTAATCCGACCGCTTGCCATACCTGTTTGGTGCGGAGCTTATCCATCGTCAGTGCAGATGCCATAACGCCACTACCGGTATAAGGCAATTCCAGAAACTCCAGAACACCCTGCAATGTGCCATCTTCACCACCACGACCATGTAAAGCGATGAAAACGCGGGTAAAGCCTTCTTCCTTCAATTTCGTCACGGGGAAGTCGCGGGTATCAACCGCATGGGCATTGATGCCATCTTCCTTCAGACCAGCCAAGACCGCCTGACCGGAAAGTAACGACACTTCACGTTCAGCAGAGGTTCCACCAAGCAATACAGCAACTTTCTCAGTCATGATGTTCCTCATTCACTTATCTGCGGCTGTAATCTGGAATCAGCCAGTTTACGCGCCAGTTTACCGATGTTGCCGGCTCCCTGAACCAAAATCAGGTCTTCGCCTCGCAGCGCCTGTGACAACAGTTCCGGTAAAGTATCCACATCCGTCACCAGAATCGGATCAATCTTACCTCTTCCACGAATGGTACGGCACAGTGAACGGCTGTCTGCACCCGGAATCGGTGACTCTCCTGCGGAATACACATCCAACATCAGCAACACGTCAACCTGCGATAACACATGCGCGAAGTCGTCATATAAATCGCGGGTTCGCGTATAGCGATGCGGCTGAAAAATCATAACCAACCGTTTATCCGGCCAGCCAGCACGGGCGGCTTTAATCGTAGCATCAACCTCTGTCGGATGATGGCCGTAATCATCCACCAACATCGCCGTCCCACTTTGCCCGTTAACCAGTTCAAGCGGGTACTCACCGAGGAAATCAAAGCGACGTCCGGTGCCCTGAAAACGCTCAAGCGCGCGCAGAATTGCCTCGTCATCAATGCCCTCATCGGTCGCCACCGCAACCGCCGCCGCCGCGTTGAGCGCATTGTGACGCCCTGGCGCATTCAGCGTAACGTTCAGCAACGGCTTATCTTTCCGCTCCAGCGTAAAGTGCCCTTGTGCGCCAGTCTGACGATAGCCAGCAACGCGCACATCAGCATCGTCGCTAAAACCATACGTAATGATATGACGGCCAACGCGCGGTAACAGTTCGCGGATTACCGCATCATCAACACACATCACAGCCTGACCATAAAACGGTAGGTTGTGCAGGAAATTAATGAACGTCTGCTTCAGGTTCTCAAAATCCCCCTGATAGGTGTCCATATGGTCGGCTTCGATATTGGTGACAATCGCCACCATCGGCTGCAAATGCAGGAAAGACGCATCGCTTTCATCTGCCTCCGCAATCAGGTAACGGCTTGAGCCCAGACGTGCATGCGTTCCCGCAGCCTTCACTAACCCGCCATTCACAAACGTCGGGTCTAATCCCGCTTCCGCGTAAATACTGCTAACCATCGCCGTTGTCGTCGTCTTGCCATGCGTACCCGCGATCGCAATGCCGTGACGAAAACGCATCAGTTCCGCCAACATTTCAGCGCGACGGATCACGGGAATACGAGCATCATGCGCCGCGACAATCTCCGGGTTATCCGCTGTAATCGCGCTCGATACCACCACCACACTGGCGTTCAGCACGTTCTCTGCACGGTGGTGGAAATAAATCTGTGCGCCCAGCTCGGTCAACTGTTGCGTCACCGCATTCGGTGCCAGATCGGAGCCACTAATTTCATACCCTTCGTTGGCCAACACTTCGGCGATACCACCCATGCCAGCACCGCCGATGCCAACAAAGTGTATGTGCCGGACGCGATGCATCTCGGGCACGATTGAACGTAGTTTCGCCAGTTGTTGAGTATTCACGTTATTCTATCGCTACCTTGTAGCGCCGCCGGGCAGTCTTCTCCAACCCGACAACGTTGTATTAATTAACCATGAGCCACATGTGTGGCCCGACTGCCTGCCGCTGCACTGACTTCCGCCGCAACACGATCGGTTGCATCTGGAATCGCCACTGCGCGGGCTTTTTGCGCCATCGCCAGCAAGGTTGTGCGATCCCAACCGGACAGCACCTCACTGACAGCCGCCACGCTAAACTGTAGCTGCTCAATAATTTTTGCCGCGCCAGCCTTTTCCAACGGCAGCGCATTCCAATATTGCTGCCGATCTTTATGCTGAAACGGCACAAACAGCGCCGGTAACCCAGCCGCTGCAATTTCACTGACGGTCAAGGCACCAGAGCGGCATACCACAACGTCTGCCCAAGCGTAAGCTGCTGCCATGTCATCAATAAACTCGGTAATCTTGTGCTGCGTCTGCCCAACATCCTGATAAGCCTGCTGAACAGTTGATAACGCACCTTTACCGACCTGATGCCAAATCGTCACGCGATCGCCCAGCTGTGCCGCCACACCGGGCATCGTTTGGTTCAGTACTCTTGCGCCCTGACTACCGCCGACAACCAGCACCCTCACTGGGCCTGAGCGATCGGCGAATCGTGTTTCCGGCGCAGGTAACGCCAACACATCGGTTCTGACTGGGTTCCCCACAATATCCGCGTTGGGAAACGCCCCCGGAAATGCCTGCAATACCTTTTTTGCGATATGGGACAACCAGCGATTGGTCAGCCCGGCAATACCATTCTGCTCATGCAGTACCACCGGAATGCCGCACAGCCAGGCAGCCAAACCGCCGGGACCGGAAACGTAACCGCCCATCCCCAGCACCACATCAGGCTGGTAGCGGCGCATAATCGCCCGCGCCTGACGCACGGCCTGAAAAATACGGATCGGTGCGCTTAACTGCGCCAAAATGCCCTTACCGCGTAATCCCGAAATGCGGATAAAATCAATTTCGATACCATGCTTAGGCACCAAATCGGCTTCCATACGATCCGCTGTACCTAACCAGCGAACCTGCCAGCCCTGCGCCATCAGGTGGTGGGCAACCGCCAAGCCCGGGAAGACATGTCCACCCGTGCCGCCAGCCATCACCATCAAACGCTTGCCTTCGCCACTCATCGGGCACCTCTCGTAAACGCCTGCGCTTTTGTCAGGCGCGTTTCAAAATCAATGCGTAATAGCAAAACAATCGCCGTCGACATAATCAGCAAACTGGAACCGCCATAACTGATCAGCGGTAGCGTTAACCCTTTCGTCGGCAACATCCCCGCCGCTGCGCCTACGTTCACCAGCGTTTGAAAGCTAAACCAAACGCCGATCGAACACGCCAGAAAGCCAGAAAAACGCTGATCGATCTCCAACGCCCGCTTTCCGATAGACATCGCACGAAAAGCGACGAAGAATATCATTAACAACGCCAAAACCACACCGATATACCCCAGTTCCTCACCTAAAATAGAGAAAATGAAATCGGTATGCGCCTCCGGCAGATATTCCAGTTTCTGTACCGAATTCCCCAGCCCCTGCCCCCAGAATTCACCGCGTCCAAACGCCATCAGAGATTGGGTTAGTTGGTAGCCATCACCGAACGGATCATCCCACGGGTTCCAGAAAGACGTCACACGCCGCATACGATAAGGTTCAGCCACAATCAGCAGCCCAACGGCAAATGCACCGGAACCAATGATCGCCAGAAACTGCCACATCTTAGCCCCGGCCAGAAACAACATCGCCAGCGTCGTAATAAACAACACAACTACCGTACCGAGGTCAGGCTGAGCCAGCAACAGCACCGCCAACACCACCATCACGCCCATCGGTTTGCAAAATCCCCAGAAGTTATTTCGTACTTCTTCAACCTTGCGCACCATGTAGCTGGACAGGTAGCAAAACAGTGCCAGCTTGGATAATTCCGCTGGCTGGATGCGTAACGGCCCCAGAGAAATCCAGCGAGACGCACCGTTAACCGAACTCCCCACCGCGAGTACAACCAGCAGCATGACCATGGCGAGCAATAACAGCACTGGGCTATAGCGTTGCCATATTTCCATCGGGACACGCAGCGTAATTAACGACAAGCCAAATGCTAACCCCAGATAAATCGCATCACGCTTCGCGAACAAAAACGGGTCGTTGGCCAAACGTTGCCCGACAGGCATGGACGCCGAGGTCACCATCACAAAACCAATCACAGCCAGCCCAAGCGTTAACCACACGAGCGTTCTATCGTACAGAACGATGCTCAACGTATCGCTTTCACGCGTTCCCATGACCCAGCTTTTGATGCGTTCGATAAACGCCATCCCGAAGAACCGCATCAACCTAATTCCTTCGCCAGGCGAGCAAATTCATCACCTCGCTGTTCAAAACTGCGAAACTGATCCAAGCTTGCACACGCTGGCGACAGCAACACCATGTCACCCGTCTTAATTCGTTCAGCGATGACGCGCATCGCCTGTTCCATTGTTTCTGTCTGTTCAGCAATCTCCGGGCGCAACGCAGCCAGTTGTTCACCATCATGACCAAAGCAATACAAACGAATACGCTCACCCTGTAAATACGGCACCAGCGGCGAGAAGTCGGCAGACTTTCCATCACCACCCAACAACAGATGCAACGTGCCTTCGACAGCTAAACCGCTTAATGCCGCTTCGGTGCTACCGACGTTGGTGGCTTTAGAATCATTGATCCACCGCACACCATTGCGCTCAAAGGCCATTTGGAAGCGATGCGGCAGTCCAGTAAATGCCGTCAATGCCGCCAGTGCAGAAGCCCGAGGAATCTTCACGGCATCAGCCAGTGCCAACGCAGCTAATGCGTTTGTATAGTTATGCTGTCCGACCAGCTTGATTTCACGGGTGTTAAGTACTCGTTCACCATTCACCCGCAACCACGTTTCGCCCTGCTGGCGGTTAAGATGATAATCACCGACATCAACACCAAAACTGCGGCAGCGCACATCTGCACCACGAATAGGCATAGTCAACGCATCGTCTGCGTTCACCACGCACAGATCCGCATGTTCATAGATACGCAATTTCGCCGCACGATACTGCTGTAGACCAAACGGGTAACGGTTGGTGTGATCTTCCGTTACGTTCAGAATGGTAGCCGCAGCAGCGTGCAGGCTACTCGTCGTTTCCAGTTGGAAGCTCGACAGCTCCAATACATACAGCTGAGCAGGCTGTTCCAGCAGTTGCAGCGCAGGTAGACCAATGTTGCCACCGACGCCCACCTGCCAACCTGCCGCGCGCGCCATATCACCGACCAGCGTTGTCACCGTACTTTTGCCGTTCGAACCAGTAATCGCCACAATCGGTGCCTGCGCTTCGCGACAGAACAGTTCGATATCGCCAACAATCTCAATACCAGCATCAGCAGCGTCACACAGAATCGGTGTCGCTAGCGCCACACCGGGGCTGGCGACGATCAAATCCGCGCTCATCAGCCAGTCTTCATTCAGGCTACCGAGGTGGCGTTCCACCTGCTCAGGCAACTTATCCAGACCCGGTGGACTGATGCGGGTATCCACCACGCGCGGTACAACCCCACGCGCGAGAAAGAAATCAACACAGGAGAGCCCAGTCAGCCCCAACCCGATAATGACGACTTTTTTACCCTGATAGTCCACCATGTCTTATCGTACCTTCAGCGTTGCCAGGCCAATCAGCACCAGCATCAACGAAATAATCCAGAAGCGCACAATCACGCGCGGTTCCGGCCAGCCCTTAAGTTCATAATGATGATGAATCGGCGCCATGCGGAAAATCCGCTGCCCGCGTAACTTAAAGGACCCGACTTGCAGAATCACCGACAGCGTTTCGACGACGAAGACACCGCCCATAATCACTAACAAAAACTCTTGACGTAGCAGTACCGCGATAGTCCCCAGCGCGCCGCCCAGCGCCAGCGAGCCAACGTCCCCCATGAAAACCTGTGCCGGATAAGTGTTAAACCACAGGAACCCAAGCCCTGCGCCCACAATCGCGGTGCAGACGATCACCAGTTCACTGGCATGACGGATATACGGGATATGCAGGTAACCAGCAAAATTCATATTCCCCGTTGCCCATGCAACTAGCGCAAAGCCCGCGGCCACAAATACGGTCGGCATGATTGCCAGCCCGTCCAGGCCATCAGTCAGGTTTACCGCGTTGCTGGTGCCGACAATCACAAAATAGGCCAACGCAACATACAACAGTCCCAATTGCGGCATCACATCTTTGAAAAACGGCACCACCAGCTGCGTGGCTGGCGTATCTTTACCGATGGAATACATGGTGAAAGCCACTACAAGTGCAATCACGGACTGCCAGAAATATTTCCAGCGAGCAATCAACCCCTTGGTATCCTTGCGAACCACTTTGCGGTAATCATCAACAAAACCAACCGCGCCATAGCCTACTAACACCAGCAGTACGCACCAGACATAGGGATTAGACAGATTCGCCCACATCAGCACGGAAACGATAATCGCCACCAGGATCATCACGCCCCCCATTGTCGGGGTTCCGCGTTTGCTAAAATGCGATTCTGGCCCTTCGTTACGCACAACCTGCCCAATCTGCAAACGTTGCAGCCAAGCGATCATATGCGGCCCCATCCATAAGGAAATAACCAATGCGGTCAGCAGGCTGACAATGGCGCGGAACGTCAAATAAGAAAAGACGTTAAAACCGGTATAAAGTTTGGCCAAATGTTCGGCCAGCCATACTAACATTGCGCATTCTCCTGTAATGCATGTACAACCTGCTCCATCGCAGCACTGCGTGAGCCTTTGACCAATACGCTGATGACGTTATGTTTTGACATCAGCACCTTCAAACGTGAAACCAGCGCGGCTTTATCATGAAAATGTTCACCATTGCCGCTGGCAACGCCGATCAATTCACTCAGTGTTCCTACACTCAATACGCAATCAATACCCACCACTCGCGCCGCTTCGCCCACCTGACGATGGCACTCAGGGGCTTCCTCTCCCAGTTCACCCATATCACCAACGACCATCACGCGGTAGCCCGGCATGTCAGCCAATACCTGTGCTGCCGCCGTCATCGAGCCCACATTCGCGTTATAGCTGTCATCCAACAACAGCTTGCCTTCAGACAACGCGATCGGAAACAATCGCCCTGGCACCGCCTGAAGTTGAGACAAACCTGCTTTAACCGCCTCCAGCGTCGCCCCGACAGACATCGACAGTGCGGCCGCTGCCAGTGCGTTAGAAATGTTATGTCGACCAGGTAAAGGCAGCAGAACCTGCGTTTCGCCAAACGGTGTGTGCAGAGTGAAGCGTGTACCTTGTGCCAAAACCGCTACGTCGCTGGCAAAAAAATCGATGTCGCCAGCAGCCTCCGGTGAGAAACGCCAGACAGTTTTATGATTCAAGGTGACCTGCCAGTGCGGGAAATCGTTACTGTCCGCATTCACGATCGCTACGCCGTCTACTGGCAAACCCGCAAAAATCTCACCTTTCGCCTGTGCCACGCCGGCCAGTGAACCAAAACCTTCCAAATGCGCAGCAGCCAGGTTATTGACCAGCGCACTTTCCGGCCGCACCAGATCGGTGGTATAGGCAATCTCACCAATGTGATTTGCCCCGAGTTCAATCACTGCAAATTGGTGTTCCGCCGTCAGACGCAGCAGCGTTAACGGCACACCGATGTCGTTGTTGAAGTTACCCGCGGTATACAACACCGAGCCGCATTGACGCAGAATCGCCGCTGTCATCTCTTTAACCGAGGTTTTTCCGGAAGAACCGGTCAGTGCAACAACGCGCGCCGTTGACTGCTGGCGAACCCAGGAAGCCACTTGCCCTAATGCCAAACGCGTATCGCTTACCAGCAACTGCGGTACATCAATAGGTAAGTACTTACTGACCAACAGTGCTGCCGCTCCGCCTTTCACCGCATCAGCAGCGTAATCATGTGCATCAAATTTCTCGCCTTTCAGGGCGACAAACAAGCAGCCAGACGACAGCTTGCGCGTATCGGTTGAAACATCCTCAATATCAATACTTTCGCCAATCAACTGCGCATTCAGCACCGTGGCAAGTTGCTGCAAAGAAACGCGAATCATGCGATCACCCCCAGCAGGCGGGCAACGGTGATGCGATCGGAATAATCAAGACGCTGATTGCCAACCAGTTGGTAATCTTCGTGTCCTTTGCCCGCGACCAGCACCACGTCATTTTCCTGCGCCTGCATGATCGCGCTAGTGACCGCTTCAGCACGTCCGTGAATCACCTGAACCCGTCCGGCATCCAACAGCCCAGAGAGAATATCGGCAACGATCGCCTGAGGCTCTTCACTGCGTGGGTTATCATCAGTCACCACAACGCGGTCGGCCAGCTGTTCTGCAATGCCGCCCATAAGTGGGCGCTTACCTTTATCACGATCGCCACCGCAGCCAAACACGCACCAGAGTTTCCCCAGACAGTGCAAACGCGCCGCTTCAAGCGCTTTTTCCAGCGCATCCGGCGTATGAGCATAATCAACAACGACCGTGGGTTTGCCTTCAGCATGGAAAACCTCCATGCGGCCACATACGGGTTGCAGTTGCGATCCAGCGATCACTAACTTATCGAGCGGATAACCAAGAGACAGCAGTGTTGCCAACGCCAGCAGCATATTGCTGACGTTAAACGCCCCCATCAGGCGACTTTCAATTTCGCCATGTCCCCAGCTTGAATCAAACGCAATCGTGGCACCGTTGTCGTGATAATCAATCTGTGTCGCTTTCAGCCAGCGCCCACGGCAGCCGGGGACCAAATTGTTTTCCATGGTTACAGCAACCGCGTCCGGCAGCTTCGCTAACCAGCGCAGACCAACCTCATCATCAGCATTGATAATCATCTGACCAACACGATGCTCGGCGAACAGCGCCCACTTGGCCGCTTCATAGCTTTCCATATCGCCATGGTAATCAAGATGATCGCGGCTCAGATTGGTGAACACCGCCGCCGCAAACGGCAAGGCGGCAACGCGATTTTGCACCAGCCCGTGTGAAGAGACTTCCATTGCGGCGAACGTCGCACCTTGCTCGACCAGTTGGCTCAGCACCTGCTGAACATCGACAGCAGATCCTGTCGTATTCTCTGTCGGAATCGCCCGACCCAATAGGCCATTGCCTACCGTGCCCATCACCGCACTCGTTTCGCCTAATGCCTGGCTCCACTGCGCCAGAAGCTGAGTCGTCGTCGTTTTTCCGTTGGTTCCCGTTACGCCAATCAGCTGTAATTTTTCCGCTGGCTGCTGATAAAAACGGCCTGCCAGCGCAGAAAGCCGTTGGTTCAGATTACTGAGATAGACCACTGGCACACCGTGCATTTCGCGAACCGTGCCATCAGCAGCTTCACCTTCTGCTTCGGCAACAATCGCTGCTACGCCTTGCGCAATTGCCTGCGGAATATAGCGCCGTCCATCTGTTTTGTGCCCGACAATCGCGACAAACAGATCCCCGGCAGCCGCGATGCGGCTGTCTAATGTCATTTCCCGCAGCGCGTGCACCGGGATGTCTTGCACCCACGGCGCAAGTAAATCGCGCAAATTACGATCTGCCACCTGATCCCTCTTCTCTATTAATTACAAACTCGTTTTTGTCGCCCGTCGACAACGCATCCGGTTCAATATTCATCGTACGCAGGACGCCACCCATGATGGCGCCAAAGATTGGCGCAGAAACTGCGCCGCCGTAGTACTTCCCTGCCTGCGGATCGTTGATCACGACAACCAGAGCAAAACGTGGATTACTGGCTGGCGCCACACCCGCCGTATAGGCAATATATTTGTTGATGTACTTACCATCTGGGCCGACTTTCTTGGCTGTACCCGTTTTAATCGCGATACGGTAGCCCTTGATGGCCGCCTTGGTGCCGCCACCGCCGGGTAGTGCAACGCTTTCCATCATGTGCACTACGGAACGCACGAGCGCTTCAGGGAAGACGCGCTCGCCAGGCACGGGGGGATCAACTTTGGTAATCGACAGCGGGCGGTAAATACCGAAGCTGCCGATCGTGGCATAGACTCGCGCTAACTGTAACGGTGTTACCATCAGCCCGTAGCCGAAAGAAAAGGTGGCCCGCTCTACGTCAGACCACCGTTGTTTTTGGGGGTATAAGCCACTGCTTTCTCCGACCAACCCCAAATTGGTCGCTTTTCCTAATCCAAAGCGGGCGTAAGTATCGACCAGCGCAGAGGAAGGCATCGCTAACGCCAGTCTGGAGACACCGACGTTACTCGATTTCTGCAACACGCCCGTCAGCGTCAATTCGCTGTAGCGCGCCACATCTTTGATTTCATGCCCATTAACGTAGTAAGGCAGCGTATTGAGTACGCTATTTTCTTTAACGACACCGCGCTGCAAGGCTGTCATCACCACCATCGGTTTAACGGTAGAACCGGGTTCGAAGATATCGGTGATAGCACGGTTACGCATAATGTCTTTCGGCGTACCTGCCAGATTATTCGGGTTGTAAGACGGGCTATTCGCCATTGCCAACACTTCACCAGTATTCACATCGACCAGTACGGCCGTTCCCGATTCGGCTTTGTTAAAGGCAACCGCGTTATTAAGTTCACGGTAAACCAGCGCCTGCAAACGCTCATCAATACTGAGCACCAGATTATGTGCAGCCTGACTGTCAACGGAGGAGATATCTTCAATCACACGGCCAAATCGGTCTTTGCGCACGGTACGCTCACCGGGTTGCCCGGTCAGCCAGCGGTCAAAACTTTTCTCAACACCTTCAATGCCTTCTCCATCGATATTGGTGAAACCAATGAGGTGAGAGGTCACTTGTCCAGAAGGATAGTACCGGCGAGACTCCTGCCGCAGATTAATGCCTGGTAATTTCAGCTTATGAACATATTCGCCAATAGCCGGATTCACCTGACGCGCTAGATAGACGAAGCGTCCTTTCGGGTTAGCATTGATCTTGGTTGCCAACTGATCTAACGGAATATCGAGCGCGTCAGAAAGGGCTTTCCAACGTGTATCCAGCGTGATACCACCACGGTCGTTCACCTCTTTCGGATCGGCCCAAACGGCATTCACTGGCACACTGACGGCCAAGGGACGGCCAGCGCGATCGCTGATCATACCGCGCGCCGTCGGCACTTCCTGCACGCGTAAGGAACGCATATCGCCTTCGCGCACCAGTTTATCTGGATTGATGACCTGAAGATAAGCTGCGCGAGCCATCAAGCCAACCATCGCAAGCAGGATACAGCCGCAAAGCAACGCAAAACGCCAGCTAACAAAGCTGGCTTGCTCTTCTTGGCGCTTTAACTTTCCTGTACGGGCTGCTTTCATGCTTCGTTGGTTGCCTATTTAGTTCATTACTTAACCACAATATTTTCCTGTGACGGATCAACATGCCCCATTTGCAGTTTTTCCGTCGCGATCCGCTCAACGCGGCTATGATCCCCTAATGAGTTTTCCTCCAGGATCAGATTTCGCCATTCGATATCCAGCGCATCACGCTCCAGCAAAAGCCGTTCGCGCTCTGCTGTCAGCAAACGCGTCCGGTGCGCCGTCGTTACGACAAAGACGGCAGAAATCAACACGGCGACCATCAGCAGCACCGGGAGTTTTGCATTACGTAGCAGATCCTCACCGATGACGCCAACCAGCGTATGCCGTTCATTACCGATCATGCTGGCAGTCTCTCAGCAAACCGCAGCACCGAACTGCGCGCACGCGGATTTTCTGCCACTTCTTCTTCCGACGGCATCAGTTTCTTTCCAACAGGCTTTAATGTTTGTCCACCTTGGCTGCGCAGTTGCTCTTCCGTTAGCGGCAGGCCAGCAGGCACCTGTGGGCCACGGCTTTGATGACGGATAAACCGTTTCACAATCCGATCTTCTAACGAATGGAAGCTGATCACCGACAGACGCCCCTGTGGCGCCAGTACGCTCAGCGCACCTTCTAATGCACGTTCGATTTCTTCCAGTTCACTATTGATATAAATGCGGATCGCCTGAAAGCTGCGCGTTGCCGGATGTTTATGCTTTTCCCGTACCGGGCTAGCAGCAGCAATCAATTCTGCCAGTTCTTTTGTCCGCGTCATCGGCTCAGTACGATTACGTTCCACAATGGCGCGCGCAATACGCTTGGCAAAACGTTCTTCACCGAACGTTTTTAAGACCCAAACAATGTCATCAGCTTCCGCTTTCATCAGCCATTCGGCAGCAGACAAACCGCGCGTCGGGTCCATACGCATATCCAGCGGGCCATCGCGCATAAATGAGAACCCACGCTCAGGGTCATCAAGCTGCGGGGAAGAAACACCGAGATCGAGCAAAACGCCATCGATCTGCCCGATCAGCCCGAGTTCCGAGACATAATCCGCCATGGCAGAGAACGGCCCATGAATAATGGAGAAACGCGGATCGTTAATCGCTTTGGCTGCTTCAATGGCCTGAGGATCGCGATCAATAGCTAACAGACGCCCTTCCGGCCCGAGTTGGGAAAGAATGAGGCGGGAGTGACCACCACGGCCAAATGTGCCGTCAATGTATGTGCCGTCGCTGCGAATATTCAGGCCATTTACAGCCTCATCCAACAGGACGGTGGTATGTTTATAATTTTCCAGCATGGCTATAGCGATAGATCCTGCAACCGCTCAGATAAAGGTTCCTGAGTCGATTGTTCAGCGTCAATATCATCCTTGACCTGTTGATACCAAGTCTGTTCATCCCACAGCTCAAACTTGTTGAACTGCCCGACTAGCATCACTTCTTTTTTAAGGTTCGCATGCTGCCTTAACGTATTCGCAATCAACAAACGCCCTGCACTATCCATTTGACACTCGCTGGCATGCCCCAATAACAAACGCTGAACACGGCGCTCCACAGGGTTCATGCTCGACAAGCGAGACAGTTTTTGTTCAATGATTTCCCATTCAGGTAAGGGATAAAGCAGCAGGCATGGCTGATGCAGATCAATGGTGCACACCATTTGACCTTGCGATTCCTCGTTCAGCATTTCCCGGTATCGGGTAGGCACAGCAAGACGCCCTTTACTGTCGAGGTTAACCAGCGTAGCCCCACGAAACATACCTGAGTTACCCCCCCCATCGCCTTTTTCACCACTTTACCCCACAAAATCCCACCTTTAAGAGTGTACGGAGGGTATGAAAACCTTGTCAAGCCAGAGCGGACGCGCTTTGGGATTATTCATGAATGAATTGAGGTCAGCATAGAGGTAAAAGGAATAAGGAGTCAGAATTAACAAAGATTAACATCATGATAATTTGAGAAAAATTCACAACGACGCTGAATTATTGCAAACATATAGCCACCAACTCGGGTATCTCGATTATTTTTACTGTCACACGCTGATACCAAAGACAAAGGTTTTCAGAATAGTCTCATCAGGCCGAACGCCTTGAATACCAAGGATTGAGCGAACCCGCTGGATCATACCGCAGAGGTTAACAGTTGCTCAATGTCACATTTCTAACATCTACATCGTCGATTTTTTATTAATTAGCCAATTTACCCTACGTTAAGTTCTTTCTCCGACAAATTCGGCTTCCTGAAAAGAAAAACAGGTTCAGGAAGCATGACGAATAAATCGTGCGTTTCATACATCCAGAAAAACATTAAAATGGACATCACAAGCGACCCTTTTTTATCGGTCATCCCCTCACTTCCTTTAATACTTCAACACAATTCCCCTTCCTCAGAAATGCCTCGCTCTCCATGAAATACAACTCATTGTTTTTAATTCATTTAAAATTCTTTGTCGCGATAAAAAAACGAGAAATTTACCGGATAGAAATAAAGTAGCGGAAAAGTATAAAAAACATTCGCAAATAAATATTTTTAGCTAGTACTAAGCCAGTCATTCAGTGATGTACACTACACAAATAAAATAAGTCATGACAAAAAACCACCCAACCCTTTAACACCAGTTTATCTGCCCTAAGAATGGAGCATCTCGGTATGTTTTCCCCGACGTCACGATTGCGAAGCGCCACCGCTGATACCTTTGCACTCGTTGTCTACTGTTTCATCATCGGCATGGCGATTGAAATTATGCTTTCTGGGATGAGCGTCGAGCAGTCATTGTCTTCACGTCTGCTATCTATCCCCGTCAATATTGCTATTGCGTGGCCATATGGGCTTTATCGCGATCGCGTGTTGAATATGGCCAAGCGTCACGGTGGTGATTATTTCCTGGTGCGCAGCGTTGCTGACCTGTTTGCGTATGTCAGTTTTCAATCTCCTGTTTATGCTGCGATTCTCTGGGTTATCGGGGCAAGTCCCGCACAAATATTGACCGCAGTCACTAGTAACCTGGTGATATCAATGGTGATGGGTGTAACGTATGGCTACTTTCTGGAATATTGCCGTCGGCTATTCCGGGTCGCACTGCCATAAAATGAATTGAGAGCAGATTAGAGAAGAAGCGCCATAGCAATCTATGGCGCAGAAAGGCAGAGGAAGATTATGCGCGGCTCAATGAGCCACGACGGTACAGATTGCGTCGAATACGATTCAAACCCGGCTTCGGCCTTTTCGGTTCATCCAGACTGGCCAACACCAATTCCAGCACACGCTCTGCAACTTCACGATGGCGCTGGGCGACAGACAATACTGGGCATTCCAGATAATCCAACAGCTCATTATCCCCAAAGGTCGCGATAGCCAGATTATTCGGCAAACGCCCGTTAATCTTCAGGTTAACGTCCATCACCCCCTGCAATAATGGGAATGAGGTAGTGAACAATGCATCAGGCATAGGATTATTATTTAAATAATCCATAAACGCTGCCGCCGCTGCTGCACGCTCATAGCTATTGGAATAAAGATATTTCACTTCACGCGGATCGCTCGCCCACGCCTGCCGAAACCCCTGTTCACGCAGGAAGCTAACAGAAAGCTCAGGTAACGCCCCAAGATAGACTACCGATTTCGCCGGCATTTTCCTTAATTCCTGCGCCAACATTTCAGCATCTTCAAGGTCGGCTCCGACCACGCTGGTGAAGTGTTCACGATCTAACGCTCGATCTAATGCAATAATCGGCAGGCCGCCGTTTATCCAGCGCTGATAAAACGGGTGCTCGGGTGGCAACGCGGTAGAAACGATAATAGCGTCAACTTGCCGCTGTAACAGATGTTCAATACACCGCATCTCGTTATCCGGCTGATCTTCGGAACAGGCGATTAATAACTGATATCCACGCTGTCTGGCCTGGCGCTCTAGATAATTGGCGATGCGTGTATAGCTGGTATTTTCCAGATCGGGAATAACCAGACCAATTGAACGTGTGCGTCCGGCACGTAATCCAGCCGCGACGGCGTTGGGATGATAATTGTGCTCCCTGACGACAGCCATGACTTTCTCAACGGTCTTATCGCTGACGCGATATTGTTTGGCCTTCCCGTTAATGACATAGCTGGCTGTCGTGCGTGAAACACCCGCAAGACGCGCGATTTCATCCAGTTTCACGGTAACCCCTTAGTAGGCCGGAAAATAAGTAGGCCGGCTCAATAAATAGTGCGATGACCATAAAATCATCATGGATATGGCGTAGATCTAACAGCAGAAGCTTTTGTACGGCAACTGCTTTTATCACGTTACCCACATATTTCAAGCCGCCATATCAATAATGGACGTCTTTTAGGCTGAATATATTGCTTTTATAGAAAATAAGGGATCGAGTAGGAGGCGAGATTACTCCCGCCGTCCTCTCACACCACCGTACGTGCGGTTCCGCATACGGCGGTTCATGTTAACTCTGGAACTGCCGTTGCTGCTCCACTAGTGATATCAAGCCGAGTCGTCTGAACTGCGCCGTCTTTATCGCATCATTCATGTGACTCGACCCCGCGTTCCACCACGCTCCTCGCTGGTTACTCGCCGACCTCCACGCTCGCTTTTCACACAAGCCCGCTCGCATTAGCATTCGGGCTCGCGTATACGTTCGTTTCCATTGCCGCCACAGTAGACTGCGCAGTTTACGCCTGACCCAGCCGTCAATCTTCTCCAGAACTCCTTTTACTTCCGTGTATCTGAAGTAGCTCATCCAGCCTCGCAGTATCGGTGTGAGTTCATTGATTACGCCTTTCACTGATTTCGTCGCGTGCCCTGTCGTCAGGCTACGGATCTTCTCCTTCAGCCTCTCGACACTGCTCCCTGCGATCTTCAGTCGGGTCTGTTTGTGCCGTGTCACGCTGTATCCCAGGAACTTACGCTCCCACGGTCGCGCCACCGCACTCTTCTGCTCATTGACCTTTAGCTTCAGTATGTCTCTCAGGTACACCCTGATTGCCCTAAAGATATGCTCGCCTGCTTTGCGACTGCTCACGTAAATGTTGCAGTCATCCGCATAGCGACAGAAGCTGTGACCTCGACGCTCCAGTTCTTTATCCAGTTCATCCAGCAGAATGTTCGACAGTAGCGGCGACAACGGTCCGCCCTGCGGCATTCCCTTACCTCGCTTCTCTGTCTCGCACCCGTTCGTCATTTCCGCTTCAAGGTAGCGACGTATCAGTTTCAACAGCCGTTTATCCCTGACATGCCTCGCCAGACGTGACATCAAAATGTCATGATCCACCCGGTCAAAGAACTTTTCCAGATCCAGATCGACCACCCAGCGTTTCCCGCTTTGTATGTAGCGCTGTGCCTGTTGCACTGCCTGCCACGCATTGCGGTTACTTCTGAACCCGTAACTCGATTCGCAGAAGTGCGGCTCCACGACCGGACTGAGTTGTTGTGCTATCGCCTGCTGGATAAGCCTGTCCACTACCGTCGGGATACCCAGGGTTCTCACGCCGCCGTCCGGCTTTGGGATATCCACTCTGCGTATCGCCTGCGGCTGGTAGGCGCCCGTAATCAATGCCTGCCTGATACTCGCCCAGTTCTGTTTCAGCCACGGCTTCAACTCCGTCACTTTCAGGTTATCTACCCCTGCCGCGCCGTTGTTTTCCACCACGCGCTGATAGGCCAGCATCAGGTTCTCTCTCGTTATCACCGTTTCCATCGTCAACGGCATTTCCGCTTTCGTTTGCCCACCGACCGCCGTGGGGATTTCAGCACCCTCATGCAGCACTGACGGATACTGTCCGTCTCCTCTGCCGCTGGCCGCAGTGCTCTGCGCTTGTGCCTCATTAATTCCCATCGAGTATCGGTGTCCTAATCACGGTTAATCATGTTCAGCCCTTCATGCTGCCAGTTATGCAGCACTACTACGGCTTCGGCTGACTGCTGCACGTTCATCCCGTCGCCTCTCGACGCTCGGTAGCCCTGAAGCAAACGTGCAGCCCTCCCGGGGTAATTCGCGCGACCTTCCTGCTTATGCCTGTCAGCTTTACGTCACAGCGTTCTGTGCAAGTATTGGGCTTTGATGATATTTGCCACCTTACCCCGCTGTGCCGCCTAAACTGCTTCCTGTTCGTCAGGCCAGCATTTTGCCTTCAGCTTCCTTCAGATCCCACCTCGCGGTGGGCACCCTTGCCGTTCGGCTAACACTTCCCCTTGCCGGGTGTGTAGAGGACTTTCACCGCCAAGTCGCCCCTTGACCACTACAGTCAACGGACAGCGCCCGTCAAGGCGCTACGCGCCATGCCCGGCGCACAAAAAGAAAAGCCGGAGATCGGCATCTCCGGCTTTTTACTCTGCGTATTATTAACGCCCAATAATACGCTAATTAGTTCTTGATGAACGTCTCACCTAACTCAATATCCTGCTTCAGCGTATCCAACATGCTGTTAAGTGCGTTTTGCTCAAACGCACTTAATACGCCAATGTCTTTACGCTCAGCGACGCCATCTTTGCCTAACAGAATCGGCTGCGCGAAGAAACGAGCATGTTTGCCATCACTCTCAACGTACGCACATTCCACCACACCGTTTTCACCTTGCAGCGCACGAACCAGAGACAAACCAAAACGCGCAGCAGCCTGACCCATGGACAACGTAGCCGATCCGCCACCTGCTTTGGCTTCAACAACCTCAGTGCCTGCATTCTGGATACGCTTGGTCAGATCGGCCACTTCCTGCTCGCTGAAGCTAATACCAGGAACCTGAGACAGCAGAGGCAGAATCGTCACACCAGAGTGTCCGCCGATAACTGGCACGTTAATATCCTGCGGCTGTTTGCCCTTCAGCTCAGCAACGAACGTGTTGGAACGGATGATATCCAGCGTTGTGACACCGAACAGTCTGTTTTTGTCGTACACGCCAGCTTTTTTCAGCACTTCGGCTGCAATAGCAACGGTCGTATTCACCGGGTTGGTAATAATGCCGATACAGGCTTTCGGGCAAGTAACCGCAATTTGTTCAACCAGATTACGCACAATACCCGCGTTGACGTTGAACAGATCGGAACGATCCATGCCAGGTTTACGTGCCACACCGGCAGAAATCAGCACGATATCTGCGCCAACAAGCGCGGGTTTAGCATCTTCACCGCTATAGCCTTTGATCTTCACTGCTGTAGGAATATGGCTCAGATCGACGGCAACACCCGGCGTGACCGGAGCGATATCGTAAAGGGATAGTTCTGAACCTGAAGGAAGCTGGGTTTTGAGGAGGAGTGCGAGCGCCTGACCGATACCACCTGCTGCTCCGAGAACTGCAACTTTCATCCTAAACTCCTTATTATCATAAAATAAAAAAGTGCCGTGAATTCATTTGGTTATAAACAGAATATAAAAATAGAGATAAAATCAGTCTACTTATCTTTCAACAAATGAACGAGAGACAAAAAATTTGCTATGTCTCTAATAATAAATCAAAAAAGACCGTTCGTTTGAATGGTAAGTAAAATTAATAAGCTATTGAGCTATAACGTGGTGTTAATTCACGTGCGTTTAACCAGTGGGCTACATTACACCGATCAATGGTGTCCAAACAACATCATTCTGATAACATTTGATTTACTTTTATGTGACGCGGGACGCATTTTTCGGACTGCCCGGAGGCTGAATTTTTTTGAAAACAGCGATTAGCGCATATCTGAGGAAACAGACTGGAATTATACGCGATTTAATTGCATAAAAATTCACACAACTGCATAATAGGAGGATTAACCATAACAATTAATCCGGTGCAGAATGCGAAATTCGACAAAACAAGAAGACCTCGTTAAAGCGTTCAAAGCGCTGTTAAAGGAAGAGAAGTTCAGTTCACAAAGTGAAATTGTTCAGGCATTGCAAGACGAAGGTTTTGAAAACATCAACCAATCCAAAGTCTCGCGCATGCTAACGAAATTTGGCGCAGTGCGCACACGCAATGCCAAAATGGAGATGGTATATTGCCTTCCTGCAGAACTCGGTGTCCCTACCACGTCCAGCCCGCTAAAGAATCTGGTGTTGGACGTAGACTACAACGACGCTGTCATTGTGATCCATACCAGCCCGGGTGCCGCGCAGCTCATCGCACGCCTGCTCGACTCATTAGGAAAATCTGAAGGTATTCTGGGCACCATCGCGGGTGATGACACCATCTTCACTACGCCAGCCAGAGGATTCAGCGTCAAACAGCTTTACGAAGCGATTCTGGTGTTATTCGAACAAGAACTGTAATTCGCTCGTCTGCTGCCGCTTTTTACTACGTGTAGACCTGCTACACGTAGTGATTATCGCCCGAACGCTCACACCGCGGGCAATTCAGCCAGTGGCCAGCGTGGCCGAACAGATACGCCAAGCGTCTGGCTCGCACCATGAACCAGACGCACGCTGCCCGCATAGGCAATCATCGCACCGTTATCTGTGCAAAACTCGGGACGCGCATAAAACACTTCACCACCGCGTTTCGCCATCACCTCGCCTAGACGCTGGCGTAATGAACGGTTGGCACTTACGCCCCCCGCCATAACCAGCCGCTTAAAACCGGTATCATCCAACGCACGACGACATTTGATGGCCAGCGTATCCACGACAGCATCCTCAAACGCACGTGCAATATCAGCACGCGTCTGCTCATCATCACCATTGCTACGAATTGTATTAGCAGCAAACGTTTTTAGGCCAGAGAAGCTGAAATCCAACCCCGGCCGATCGGTCATCGGGCGCGGAAACGTAAAGCGATGAGGATCGCCCGCCTGTGCCATTTTCGACAGCATCGGCCCCCCCGGATAGTCCAATCCCAGTAATTTGGCGGTTTTATCAAACGCTTCACCCGCTGCATCGTCAACCGATTCACCCAGCAAACGGTATTCACCAATCCCCGTCACGCTGATGAGCTGCGTATGACCGCCAGACACTAACAACGCAACAAAGGGAAATGCAGGTGGGTTATCTTCCAACATCGGGGCCAGCAAATGCCCTTCCATGTGATGCACAGGAATCGCCGGTACGCCCCAAGCGAAGGCCAGAGCACGGCCGACAGTCGCGCCCACCAATAATGCGCCAACTAAGCCAGGCCCAGCGGTATAAGCCACGCCATCAATATCACCGGCCTGCAACCCAGCTTCACGCAGCGCCGCCTGAATTAACGGAACCGTTTTACGCACGTGGTCACGTGAGGCTAGCTCAGGCACGACGCCACCGTAGTCAGCGTGCAATTTGATCTGGCTGTATAATTGATTGGCGAGCAAACCCGTTGCCGTGTCATAAATGGCCACACCCGTTTCATCACAGGATGTTTCGATACCCAATACGCGCATTACTGTTCCTACCTTGACGACGATACAAGCACGCGTTAAATGCTGCTTGCTTCAAACTGTGGGTAGTCTACCATAAGCGGCCTGATTTCTGCGCTGGCCTTGGTTGCGCGTTTTATGATCACCGCGATGCTTTACAAAGGCGTCACGTTTGCAGTAGAATTCCGCACCATTTTGAAAAGGCTGGCACAAGGCCAGCGGCAAACCGAATTTATTAAGGTGAGAGGCACATGCCGGTAATTAAAGTACGTGAAAACGAGCCGTTCGACGTAGCTCTGCGTCGCTTCAAACGCTCTTGTGAAAAAGCAGGCGTTCTGGCTGAAGTTCGTCGCCGTGAGTTTTATGAAAAACCAACGACCGAACGTAAGCGCGCTAAAGCTTCTGCAGTGAAACGTCACGCGAAGAAATTGGCTCGAGAAAACGCACGCCGCACTCGTCTGTATTAATTTTCAGGAGGGTTTCCCTCCAACGCGTGATTAATCCGCAGACTTAGCAGTTGCATACGTAAGGCCGTGCTTTCCGAAAGGAAGCGCGGCTTGTTGTCGTTTATAAGCTATATCCAATGTAACCACCTTACAGAAGGATATACACCAGGGGCTTATGGCTGGACGAATCCCACGCGTATTTATTAATGACCTGCTGGCTCGCACCGACATCGTCGATCTCATTGACGCGCGCGTCAAACTGAAAAAGCAGGGCAAAAACTACCATGCGTGCTGTCCGTTCCATCACGAGAAAACCCCCTCATTCACTGTAAACGGTGACAAACAGTTCTATCACTGTTTTGGCTGTGGCGCACATGGCAACGCCATAGACTTTTTGATGAATTACGATCGTCTCGAATTCGTTGAAACCATTGAAGAACTAGCTACCCAATACGGCCTCGACGTGCCTTATGAAAGCGGTACAGGCCCAACCCAGTTAGAGCGTCACCAACGGCAAAGTCTGTACAAATTGATGGGACAGCTCAGCGGGTTCTATCAACAAGCGCTAAGCCAATCCGTCGGTACACCAGCGTTACAGTACCTGCAACAGCGCGGTTTAAGCGCAGAAGTGATCAGTCATTTTGCAATTGGCTTCGCCCCGCCCGGCTGGGATAACGTTTTAAAGCGCTTTGGCCGTAATAATGACGACCGCAGTACATTGAACGATGCTGGCATGCTGGTGACTAACGATCAGGGTCGCATGTATGACCGCTTCCGCGAGCGTGTCATGTTCCCTATCCGCGACAAGCGGGGTCGAGTGATCGCCTTTGGCGGACGTGTATTAGGCGACGGTACGCCAAAGTATCTTAACTCGCCGGAAACAGAGATTTTTCATAAAGGTCGCCAGTTATACGGCCTGTATGAAGCGCAGCAGAGCCATACAGACCTCAAACGACTCTTGGTTGTTGAGGGCTATATGGATGTGGTGGCACTGGCGCAGTTTGGTATTGATTATGCGGTGGCGTCGCTGGGGACTTCCACGACCGCCGATCACATTCAGTTACTATTTCGCGCCACAGACCAGGTGGTGTGTTGTTACGACGGAGACCGTGCCGGACGCGAAGCGGCATGGCGCGCGCTGGAAACTGCGCTACCCTATTTGAATGATGGTCGTCAGCTACGCTTTATGTTCCTGCCGGACGGTGAAGACCCCGACACGCTGGTGCGTAAAGAGGGCAAAGCAGCTTTTGAACAGCGCATGGAACACGCTCTACCACTGTCACAGTTCCTGTTCGAGACACTGCAACAGCAGGTGGATATGAGTTCACCCGATGGCCGGACCAAGCTCAGCACGCTGGTGCTGCCGCTGATAGGCCAGGTGCCGGGAGAAACGCTGCGGCTGTATTTACGCCAGCAGCTCGGTAACAAGCTAGGGATTTTGGACGACAGCCAGTTGGACAGACTGCTCCCAAAAGTGGCAGAGCAGACTCAGTCCTACCAGCCGCCGCAACTAAAAGTCACAACTATGCGTATACTTGTAGGACTTTTAGTACAAAACCCAAGACTGGCGACAGAGGTGCCTGACCTCACGCTGGAAGACATTGAAGAAGACAAAGTGGCTGGCTTATCGCTGTTTCAGGATTTGGTAAAAACCTGCAACGCCAGCCCAGGAATGAATATGGGTCTGCTGTTGGAAAAATATCGCGACAGCAAATACCGTAAGCAGCTTGAAACCATGGCGTCATGGAACCATATGATCGTAGAAGAAGAGCTCGACGAGAAGTTCAGAATCAGTCTGGCAGAGCTCTACGATCAGTTATTGAACCAGCGATTAGATATTTTGATAGCCCGTGACAGAACGCATGGGCTCAACGCCAAAGAGAAAAAAGAGCTTTGGTCGTTGCAACTGGCATTGACCAGAAAACACTGAACAGAGGCTTAATTGCCGATAAATAGCAGGGTCGAGCCCTGCAAAGAGCCGCTACAGGGGCTGCGGCGATAATAAAAATACCCCTAATGCTATTGTTAGCGAACTACGCTGACCGACACCAACCCAAATACTCTGAAGTGTGGATACCGTCTTATGGAGCAAAACCCGCAGTCACAGCTGAAACTGCTTGTCACCCGTGGTAAGGAGCAAGGCTACCTGACCTATGCTGAGGTCAATGACCATCTGCCGGAAGATATCATCGACTCGGATCAGATCGAAGATATCATCCAGATGATTAACGACATGGGCATTCAGGTGATGGAAGAAGCCCCAGATGCTGACGATCTGTTGCTGGCCGAAAACACCAATGATGCCGATGAAGATGCGGCAGAGGCTGCTGCGCAGGTTCTATCCAGCGTTGAATCGGAAATTGGTCGTACTACCGATCCGGTTCGCATGTACATGCGTGAAATGGGTACCGTTGAGCTGTTGACGCGTGAAGGCGAGATCGATATCGCCAAACGTATTGAAGACGGTATTAACCAGGTTCAGTGCTCTGTTGCCGAGTATCCTGAAGCCATTACTTACCTGCTGGAACAGTATGACCGTGTCGAAGCGGGCGAAAGCCGCCTGTCCGATCTGATCACCGGCTTCGTCGATCCTAATGCGGAAGAGGACATTGCGCCTACCGCGACTCACGTTGGTTCCGAACTTTCGACCGAAGAAATGGACGATGAGGACGAGGAAGAAGACGAGGAAGAAGAAGACGACAACAGTATCGATCCTGAACTGGCGCGTGAAAAGTTCACCGAACTGCGTGAGCAATATGAAACGACCCGTCAGGTTATCAAAGCCCACGGTCGTAGCCATGCGCTGGCAGCACAGGAAATCCTGAATCTGTCCGAAGTGTTCAAGCAGTTCCGTCTGGTGCCGAAACAGTTCGATTTACTGGTTAACAGCATGCGCTCCATGATGGATCGCGTCCGTACTCAGGAACGTTTGATCATTAAGCTTTGCGTTGAGCAGTGCAAAATGCCGAAGAAAAACTTCGTCACGATGTTCACTGGCAATGAAACCAACAACACCTGGTTTTCCGCAGCCGTCGCAATGGGCAAACCTTGGTCTGAAAAGCTGAATGATGTTGAAGAAGACGTCACCCGTAGCCTGCAAAAGCTACAGCAGATCGAAGAAGAAACCGGTCTGACGATCGAACAAGTTAAAGACATCAACCGCCGTATGTCGATTGGTGAAGCGAAAGCTCGCCGTGCTAAGAAAGAAATGGTGGAAGCCAACTTGCGTCTGGTTATTTCTATCGCGAAGAAATACACCAACCGCGGTTTGCAGTTCCTCGACCTGATTCAGGAAGGCAACATCGGTCTGATGAAAGCGGTAGATAAGTTCGAATATCGCCGTGGTTACAAATTCTCGACGTATGCCACTTGGTGGATCCGTCAGGCGATCACCCGTTCTATCGCCGATCAGGCGCGTACCATCCGTATTCCTGTACACATGATTGAGACGATCAACAAACTGAACCGTATCTCTCGTCAGATGTTGCAGGAAATGGGTCGCGAGCCGACGCCGGAAGAGCTGGCTGAGCGTATGCTGATGCCAGAAGACAAGATCCGTAAAGTGCTGAAAATCGCGAAAGAGCCGATTTCAATGGAAACCCCAATTGGTGATGATGAAGATTCACATCTGGGCGATTTCATCGAAGATACGACGCTGGAGCTGCCGCTGGATTCCGCGACGTCGGAAAGCCTGCGTTCGGCGACACACGACGTATTGGCTGGCCTGACTGCGCGTGAAGCGAAAGTCCTGCGTATGCGTTTCGGTATCGATATGAACACCGACCATACGCTGGAAGAAGTGGGTAAACAGTTTGATGTTACGCGTGAACGTATTCGTCAGATCGAAGCGAAAGCGCTGCGTAAACTGCGCCACCCAAGCCGTTCCGAAGTGCTGCGTAGCTTCCTGGATGATTAATTCATTCCTTAGCTAATCCACACGATAAATAACCTCGGTTCGCCGGGGTTATTTTTTGTCTGTCAGAACCCCCAGATTGGATTTATGCCTTATCCTGCAACGCCAGATGCAGCTCCTGATAAGACGCCACCAGCGATTCCAGCGTCGCACGATTCAGTCCACTAGGATTCGGCAACACCCAAACCTGCGTCTCGCCAATGCGCAACTCCTGACGCCCCCACGAAACCTTCTTGATACCAAACGCCTGACTGAACGCCTGCTTACCCAGCACGGCCAGCGCACGCGGCTGATAGCGCTCCATCTTCTCAACAATCGCATTCCCGCCTTGCAGCAGCTCATCTCGACCCAGCTCGGTTGCCTCGACCGTTGGACGCTCCACCAACATGGTGATACCGCACCCCGTGTCAAGCAGATGCTGTTCTTCCGCAGGTGTCAGCAAGCGTTCAGTAAAGCCTGCTTGATAAATCACTTTCCAGAAGCGATTACTGGGATTAGCAAAGTGGTAGCCGTGATGCGCCGTCGACAGCCCGGGGTTAATGCCGCAGAAAACCACCTGAAGATGCATGGCCAGAATATCGGTAATCATGTCTTTCCCTACTGCCGTTGACTACAGCCATCGTAAATTCTGATAAGAATAACAACAAGCTATCTTGAGTATAAAACCACCACCCGGTAGATAGGCTATAGACCTTCCCCCACACATTACCGTATAATCACCGCCCATTCGGCCCCTTAGCTCAGTGGTTAGAGCAGGCGACTCATAATCGCTTGGTCGCTGGTTCAAGTCCAGCAGGGGCCACCAAACATATCAAGGAGTTACGTTAATAGCGTGACTCCTTTGTTTTTTCGGGGATACTTATGGGATACCTCGTAACAGTAACCGTAGGTATTAAAATGGCTAGGTGACCGAATTGCCGCACTATTACCATGTTTACGGCTGTGGTCTTTAGCATAAATACGGCATGAATTAATAAAAACTCACAACATATTGTTTTTAATTACTTTTATAAGAAATAACAGGCTTTTTTTTATAATATAAATACACTGGTTACTGAACAATAAAAAAAGCACCAGTACGGCACGGTGCTTTTTTGTTAAAACGCTTATTTTGATGAAGTCACTCGATGAGTGCTCGAAGTTCTTCCTGCATATTTTCAGAAAAATAGCCAGGGTGCTTAACTATTACACGACCACCAGAAGCAACTTTATCAGCCCACTCAGCCATCTTCTTCGTAAATCCTGAATCCCATCCATTTTGAACGCCACGAGCATAGATAGCGTCAGCACTGATAGGGTTATCCACACCTTTAAGGTATTTGAACATCTCTTTGGCACGGCTTTCATCCATAGGATGTGGAGCTGATGTCGAAGTGTTCATGCTGCTTATATAGTCGAGAGCTTTATCAATGATTGCTGACATCGGATTATCCTTATCTGATTTATTGTTCCGCCCCAGACTAACAAAAAATAGAGCCCAAAAGCACCAGATTGTCAGCATGATGCCGTTGTACGCATAATAACCCTGCCACCTCAACCTAGTGCCCCCCCTTCCTGCTGCATAATGCAACAATGAACTAACACCTACGTTGCAACAATCGTGACGCAACCAACTACCAGGCCAAATCTGAGATAGATTTCAGGGAACGGCCCAACGTCACCTCTCTGTCGCTAAGTTAGTGAGTGGATAGCTTTCTTAGTATCAAAAGTTACCATCTTGATCCCGAATCGTTCCGCCCCATTGCATCGTTTGGTTGTACATTAACTGTTGGAGAATAGTATTGCGGCTTCTGATGATTTTGAGAGCCACTCATAGGCTGTCATGCTAATCAGCAAAGTGCAGGAAAAAACAAGCACTGGTGACTATCTAATTATCTTCGGCCAGAACATAAAGCATTGAAGGGACCACCTCACGTATCGCCGTTGTCTCTGTTTCATCACTCATCAGCATCAGTGTGTAATCCCGGCACTCAAATACCACGTCAGCATTGGATAGCCCAAAGGCTCCACCAGCAATAATCTCCCCAACCTCACACGCTGGCGTTTCGACGATAGACAGGCGATAGCCGCCAAACGTTACTGGCGGGTTATCAGGGCCTTCACTTAAATAGAGGCCTACAGCCTTAGCAGACAGTGCAGCACGTTCATGCCCATCCATGCCAACCGCCTGACCAACACAATCCGCCAGGTGCCGCTTAATCTCAGTGACGCTCATTTCTACCAGATCGTTACCTGCTTTTTTCTTCTTTCTGGCCAGCACAGACTTGCTCTTGGCGTTCTGTGCTCGTGGATCATGACTGTCACGATACCGAGACAGATAAGCGTCACAAGCATCCGAATCAACCTTACCGCTAACCCGCACAGGAAAGCCCGTTTTGCTCTCCCAGTTGTAGAATGCTCGGCGACTCATCCCGGCATGTTCAGCGTACTGGCTTACTGACATCAACATAAAAATATTCTCTCTGACAGGCAGAGTGTGAACCCTTCACACTTGTGCACACTAACATCTGCGAAGGGTTCACACTTTTTAATGAAAAGTGTGAATCAAACTGTGAAGCAAATACTGTTCTATTTCCTCGCTACGCCTTGCCACCAAGTACTTGTAACAATCCCTCAACAAAACTGTGAAGTGTAAAGTGTGAATCAAATTCAAAAGTTGATAGCTAGTGAAACAACGCGGCTCGCAATGCCCGTGCTTTACAAAAGTGCCAGGAAGGACCCATTTTTTTCTAGATGATAACCGTTGTCATTTGTTGCCATCATTTCGCCGTCCTCATCGCTTCCGCTATCGCTTTACTCAACTCACCCGGCATCAATGCTGCCGCCATCGTGTTAGCTCTGTCCATGTAACCTAGGGTTGGGTTGACTTGCAGCGCGTCACCAAAACGAATCAACAGCTTTGGCGCTGGCATCTTCTGTCGAGAACGACGAGAACCATTTTGTGATCGCTTCAGCCGTTTTTTCCCTTTCTTTGTCTTCTTCGCCTTCCTGCGCTGCCATACACCGTTTACGCCACCGACCTCGCCAACAAACACATCTGGCTTGGCTTTCAGTTGCGACATCTTGTTACGCGTCAGGTTGCCGTGTTTGTTCAGCTTAATGTTTTTGGGATTGAGCAATGCCTGACTATTCAGCTTATGAACACCACCGAATTCAAATGGCTCTAAATAGCTGGCAGCAATATCGCGAACAAACACTCTGGCTTTTAAATTGTTTCTATTAGCCCCCACAGACCCTAGCGAATTGACTGTAAACGGGGTAGGGTTTTCCAGATTCCGTTGAAATGCTGTTTTTTGCGACGCCTGAATTTTTCGTGCAACACTCGTCAATGCCTGAGCCGTGGCGAATGGAATCTGTTTCTTTATTCTTTGCAGTTGAGCCGATAACTCTTTCAAGCCAGACATATCACCACCTAAAAGTAATTAAATTTCGTCATTACCCATAATGATTTATGTATTTACGAAAATTGCAGCGGTGTTGTTATTCTCCCGCCATTACCACTGGATAACGTTCGCCGTTCTCCTGTTTTGTTATCAATCATTGATATTTCGATCTGCATTGGGCCATCTTGCAAAGTTTGATTAAGTGTAGATAGCGCTGAGATCAAATCCTTACTGGCATCAGCAACATCACTATTACCTTGAGAGGACTGATTACTGAATATTAATGATGAATTTCGGTTAACGCTGCCATCCATTTCCAAATCACCATCTTGTTGATAGAAATATGATGGCAAGCCCGGCATTGTTTTATGCAGATAATCTCTGGTTTCCTTTGGCGCACGCCCCAAGCCATAATCACGAACCCGCCCAGGTCCCCAGTTATATGCGGCAAGGGCCTTCTTCACATCGCCATCGAACATTTTGAGTAAATCTGACAAGTAGCGTGCTGCGGCCTCACTCGATTTGTGAAAATCCATTCGATCACCTGACGAATTAAGCCCATAATCTCTGCCAGTAGCTGGCATAAACTGGAATGGGCCTTGAGCGCCTTTGGGCGATAACAGATTTTTTCCACGAGAAGATTCAGCATCCCACACATTATCAAGAATACCTGAAGGGAGTTTGTGTTTAGCTTCCAACGTTGAAAGATGTTTTTGTTCTGGTGTATTTCCTAGCGCTCTATCTGTTGGGTTAATTATCTTTTCATGTTGAGACTGCCAACTTTCAGAATATTTACGGTTTAACTTGTCCTGTAAAACATCCCCAGGCCTACCGAGCGCTAATTCAAGCCCTTCTTTGAATGTTAAGGAGTTCTTAAACTCCTCATCACGTCGTGCTCGATGTAAAATATCCTGTTGCTTATCACCATGATAAAAATTATTTTCACTGTCTTTTTCGTACTTTTTACTTTCCTTTAGTGCTTTTGCTGCGGGTGATTCACCACTTCCGCCAAGTAAAGCCTGAGACTTGAGGATTAACCCATCAAACCGAGCACCTATTTGGTTAAGTTGCTGCTTGAACGCTACGGCGTTCTGGATTTCTTTATCACTAAGAATTAGCCCATCACGCTGCGCCTGATCTTTAAGTCGTTTAACCTCATCCGTTGAATTTCTCATCAAACTCAGCAAATCTGGAGATAACCCAAGCTTATTGGCATATAGTGCCTGAAGACCTGGCGGCATGGATTGCATCACTCGGTTCAGATCATCAACTAGCCTCCCAACATCAGCTAGCCCCTCTTTTGTTTTATGTATGTCAATGCCCATTTGCATCAAATTTGACTTAAAAGCGTTGTTACCCCCCCATAAGCCATCAGTTGCTTTTGTGAATAAATCGTTTATTGCCGATTCAGAAGCCTCCCGAGCGCTACCGTTTTCAATCATAGCTCCGGTAAGTTCCTGAAAGGCATGAGCCGTCATGCTGACATTCTTTGCAGTGGTATCAATGCGGTAACCGTAATCTGCAAACTCTTTCAGGTTATTTTTAACAACATTGATAACCGTGGCAGCGCCACCCAGCCCAAGTGTTAACCCCCCCACCATTTTCAGCGGGGGAACCAGATCGCCAACAAACTGGACACTATCTTTGGCGTATCGAGATAAATTCTCGAATTTTCCACCAAGTTCATCAATCTCCTGACGCGAATCATCCCCGCCTAGCTTCAGCTTGTCTCGCGCATTATCCAAGACGGGCTCTAACTTCCGCACAGCCTCTTCAATTCGAGCTATGGAGGCACTAGCCTGTTCATTAGCTGTTAGCTCAAAATCAAATGAATTACTCACTCATATCCCCAATCTCAAAGTAGATATTGAAATAAAATCTTCAGCGGTGAGTGGCTCGACGCATTTCTCCAATGCCACCAGCGCAGCGTTAAAACCAGCACTATATCCATTGGCATCATTATTCAGCGAACTGTAAATAAACGCCGCCATATTACGATCTTCCGTATCCAGACATTCCCAGCCAGGATAAGCCGCAATCATTTTACGTTTGGTGTAATGGCTAAGGTGCCGATGGCTTACTGACAGAATATCGATTGCCTGCTGATAGGGCTTACCCCGTTTAATCAGCTTGAGTGCAAATATGGGGTTACTTTTTGCTTCTTGGCTAACCGCTATCCAATGTGCATTGGAATGCTGTGATTGCCTCTCCTGTTCAGCGGCTAGGCCGCTATCCTGTACCCCAAGATTTAAATGGCTGAACGTTCTCATAAGCACTCATCCAGTTAACGAGGCGGCATATCAATGATCGGCAATCCTGCATCCAGTCGAGATTTAATCTTTGCAGCTTCATTCACTGGATTGGCGGCTTTACCGCTGACTAACCGACTGTCTCCAGGCAAAACAGCACCCGTTGCGCGGAATTGCTGATTGCGACGTGCGGCGGCTTGAGCCAGCGTCTCTTTGTACTCTTCATCGGCCTTACGGCGTGCATTAAGGTTGTCTATCGAGTTAGGATCGGAATCATTTATCATTTGGGTGGAGCGTGCTGCCAGCGCCTGAAGCTCATCATCAGTCAAAGGCTCTTCCATTTTCTTCAACGCTTTTGTGGCACTGTTACGGGCTGCGCTAAAACCGTTTTTATCACCGTTCTGGACAGAGTAAGTCAGCGCTGTCCGTGCCTTTTCTTCATCGTCCTGAAATTCCCAGGTGGGATCGTTCTCTTCCATAAATTTTTGGGTAAATACGGATAATCCCTGCGGTGAAGATACCAGCTTCGCCTTGATTTTCTTGGATGACAATTCAGTCTCTTTCAGCAGGCGAATAGCAAGGATAGGGTTTTCCTTGGCTTCATCAGAAATAGCGACATTATGTTCACGGCTATGCTGACTGGGACGAGCAACCTTAATCGGCTCTTTTTCATCGGCAGATTGAATAACATCATTGCTGTTTGAGCTTTTGGCTTTGGAACCGCCAAAAAGATGTGAAAAATCAAGCATGGATATTTTTCCTTTAGAGACATGTTGACGGTCGTTAATGGCCTCTCTGAATTCGCCAAAAACCAAAAAATTAGAAGCGCTGTGCCGTTACCCCACTATTTTGTTTAACACCTTGTCCATCAGGCGGCGGGCAACTTCATGGATTGACGGTGTGATACCAAGCTCAGAACGCTTACTCTCTTGCTCCCGTAAACGTTGTAGTGCCTCCACTTGTTTCCGTGTAAGCAGTACAGCCTGTGTATTGGGTTTACGATTCATATGATGGCCTTAACTGATTATTTATACAGTTAAATATATTGCAATAAATGCAACAATACAAATTATTATTGCAATTTAAGGGATATAGTTAAGCTCATCATTCCAATGCAAAACGCCAACTTACGGCACTTGCCAGAACGGGAAAGTTAATCAGGGAAGATGTTTTTTGCAGCAAGGGAGGATTGGTGGCGCTGATAAATGCTTCTAAAAGCAGTTCTGGTATTCAGGTTTCCACCAGCACCTTTCAGATAAAGCCGTGTCTTTCAGGTTAGACAGTGGTTAACAGGGTATGCATCTATGCTGTGAGATCGATTTTCTTCTACCGGAGTCTAGGCAATCTTTTCATGCCGTGGTTTCCGTAATGTTTGTAATAAAGCGTGAAACCAGCGTGGAAAAGGGCTAAGGCCGTTTAATTTTTTTCTGCATTTCGCAGGCTACTTCGCGCAGCTTGATTAAACGGCCAAGTTGCGACTCACATCTGAGAGTCACTCTTCAAGATTTACATAAAAATATAAAGAAAAAACCATCAAGAAAGTGGAAAGCATGAGTAAAAACAACCTCCAATAAAATAAACTATCAAATGTCCAGATAGTTATTTAACCGATTGATATCTCTGCAAACCACATCCAATCCTTACCGTTCTCGACCCACTCCGTACCGGAAATAATAATAAGTCCAGTTTCACTATCTTTCACCACTCGGGCTGTTACTGGAATTTCATATCTAACATCATTCAAAGTATTTTTAAGTGCGACCCCCTTAAAAAGGCTACCGTACTTTTTTTTCAAAGATACAGTGTAATTGTCTCCATAATGATTCATATCAAATGAGATACTTTCTTCTTTTACAACAACATCAGTAAATTTTCCTTGCTCACTATTCTCGTAAAAAATAGCTTTTCCATCATTGTATTCCATAATTACCCTCGTTAATTATTTCTCACTCATCCATTCAGCATGTTCAGGCAGCAGACGTCGATACACTTCAGATTGATCCAGAAGAGCATGCAACAGTGTCGGTCATCGTAGAAAAAACCTTATTTAAGAGCCTGACGATAATCTGCTGTATGCATCGTATCTAAATAGCTTTTCATAATACTGCTACACCCTTGCCTTTCCCGGTGCATTTCCAGGGAAAGGCGAAGCAGCCTCCATGAACTGGGCTACGTTCTGCAATAACTGCCACATGTAATGACAGTGATGATTTCGTGTTACCGTTTCATGCAACTTATGCCAGAGCCCTTCTATTCTGTTCAGCCAGGGCGAGTAAGTCGGCAAAAACAGCAGGTTGAACTTCGGATTCTCTGCCAGCCAGCGCTGGGTTTCCTTACTTTTATGAATGATGTAGTTATCTACTATCAGTGTGATAATGCTGGCGTGCCGGTATGTGCGTTTCAGTTTAACCAACAGATTTATAAACAATTTTGATGTCTTCTTTATTCCGCCTATATAGGTCACCTTTCCTGTGTCCGCGTGCAGTGCGCCAGCCAGATAATGTTTCTGATTCTGGCCCGGCGTCACTATCCGTTTTTGGTTACCTTTCTGGCTCCAGTCAGCGCCGATTTTCGGGTTGAGGGCAATATCAACCTCATCCTGATAAAACACGGGATGTTCCGAACTGTTGACAGCCAGCGCGGCCTGAATAGCGGTCATTTTTTCATCGTAATCTGGGTCGGAGAGCTTCAGTGTGGGGGCAGCCCGACGCCAGACAAGACCGGCCATCTTAACCCAGCGATACAGGGTACTTCGTGAGGCATTAATGTTGAAAAAACCATTTATCTCCATGGTCAGCAATTCCAGACTCCAGCGCGAGCGTAGCCATCCGACATCCTGTGGCGAGTAATCAACCAGATGAGATAGCAGCGGCAATACAGGCTCTGGCGACCATTTCGGCGGTCGTCCTGCGGGTCGGCTTTCCAGTCCTTCGGCGCCACTTTGGGTAAACCAGTTTATCCAGCGTCCGACGGTGGAACGAGCAGCCTGAAGGTGTTTAGCCACATCGGAAACGGAGATGCCATCATCAAGCATTAGTAGAGCGGCAAGCCTGCGATAATGGTTCTTGTCGCGTGTCGTCTGCATGGTTTTCTGCATCAATTGACGCTCGTCGGGTTGGATAGGTGTTATGATCGGCATGACTCAGTCCGGTTGGTGATTTGGGATATTCAGCGATTGATCAGATCGCTCAACTTGGACTGAGTTCCCCCCCAAGTGATGTGATGGACGTCCCTCCTCAACATAATCCTGCCACACTTATGTTGAGCCGTCCCATTTATAGAGGAACAACATCATGAACACGATAAAAGTCGTCGGTATCGATCTGGCTAAATCCGTTTTTCAGCTTTGTGTCTGGATGAATGATGGGACCGTTGCCTGGAATCGAAAAGTTTCTCGCAGCAAGCTGTTAGATACTGTTCGTCAATTCCCGCCGGATACACTTATCGCAATGGAAGCTTGTGCAACCTCGCATTACTGGGGGCGGACTTTCCAATCCATGGGATACGCCATCCGGCTCATTCCAACCCAACATGTAAAGGCGTTAACTCGTCATCAGAAAAATGATGCCAATGATGCTCTAGCAATATGTGAGACGGCATTTCGTCCGGGGATTCACTTTGTTGCTGTAAAAACTCTTGAGCAGCAAGATATCAAAGCGCTGCGTTGTGCCCGTCAGTTGATGGTCGAACAGCGCACCGCCGCCGCCAATCAAATTCGTGCTCTGGCCGCTGAGCAGGGCTTCGAGTTCCCGGTTGGGATACACACTTTGCAACAGCGATTACCCGATTTGATTGAAGATGCGGAAAAGCCTGTGTCTCCGGTATTACGCCATTTGCTTTCCACTTTATTGGAAAACATCCACACACTGAATGAATATATTCGTTCAACAGAATATGAAATCGCAGCATTGTGTCAACAGCAACCCCGGTATCGAGCACTGATGACTATACCGGGTGTTGGCCCGCTCATCGCCGCCGCTTTTTTAAGTGAGGTTGATGCAGAACAATTTGCTAACGGAAGACAACTTTCCGCCTGGTGTGGTCTGGTTCCCCGGCAACATAGTTCCGGCGGGAAACACATCCTCACTTCGATGACTAAAAATGGTAACTGCGACCTTCGGACACTCATCATTCATGGAGCCAGAGCGGTCATGCGCTGTGCCCAAAAGCGGGATGACCGTCTTGGAAGATGGCTTAATCATGTCACTGAGCGACGGGGAAAAATGAAAGCCACCGTGGCGCTGGCAAATAAGTTAACACGTATTGTCTGGCGGTTGCTGTCTGAACCGGTTGATTTCAATATGGATAAGGCATTTGCGATGAAGTAATGATTTAGTTCGGCACAAAGTAAAAGATTTCCTGAGTTTGCAGGCACTGATGAGAAAACGGTAAACCAACCCTGTAATAACCTGAAGTAGATCCAGGTAGAAAATACCGGTCAAGTGATAAGGAAACAGGGTGCGGATGACATCATGGCGCGGGAAAATTTTCCCAAAAAGACGCCGGATATATGACAGCAAACCGTATCACGTCAGTACTTGTACGCCACGGGACGTCCATATATGATCTATTATTTCGGAAAGCTATTTAGGCTGGTTAATCCAAACTTCTCTTGGTGTTCCCTAATTTCATCATCAGTTATTGACATATATCACTCCCAAAATGAAAACACACGGTGAAGCCCAGACTAAAAAATAAACTTACCAGCGTCTTTATAGCCCAAAGGCTTTGCTTTAGGCAGCTTCATAAGGGCATCTAAGTTAGATTGCCGGACATAGATATCGAAAATTCTATCACCATGTACCCCCATAATATATTTCCCCGTTTTTCTTTCTATCCAACAACTGGCATGTACCCCAATAAAGGCTTTCACTTTTGATTTTTTAGCCACTGGCTTTGCTGACAGATAGCGCTCATCTTTTTGCTGAGGGTGCTTCTCATGGTTATAATCCCACCAAACTGAAAATCGTAACTCATCACATCCAATGTCAGCCCAATTAATTACAGTTGGTTTGCCATCAATTTCGCAAAGTATGTACTCATGCTTTTGGTTATGATCTTCATGAGAAACACCGTTTAAATCAATTTTGTTTTGCCGTATCGCCTCGTTCAGTGCGGTAACAAGTAAATTTAATAGAGCTTCACGTTTGCTTAACATAGCTACTCCTCAGGCAATAGATGTTGTACTGTTCTATACGTTTGGCAAAGTAAAAAAAAGACGTAAGTAAATAAATATGTGTGGGTTACGTGGGTTATTGGGTTATCTTCGCTTGCTAAGTATTTTTTATTCCATACATTCAATAAGTTAACTTTTAATCAACACAGAAAAGTAACCCACTCAGCCCCTCAAATAACCCACTCAAGCGTTTTTCAGGTGGGTTACGATTTTCACAGTGGGTTATTTTGCCCTGTTAGTGGGTTATAAATAGCCTTTTGTGGGTTACGAGTGGGTTATAGCATTCCTTTAAAATCAGCACGTTAAATAACTTTTCTATCACGTAACCCACATAACCCACCTCTATAAGCCTCACCTGTATAAAAAATTACTCATCATCAGGAGAGAACATCAGCACATAAAACACATGCTGCTTACCTCCCATCTTGCGGAGTGCTTTTTTCTTGTGCCGCCCCTTATCCCCGGTCTCAAGCATCCCGGCACTGGCTAAAGCTCTGGCAAATTGCGTATGGTTAAAGCCACTCGCTATTTCCCGCTCAAATGCAGCAGGAAAGGTGTAAAATTTGTAAACCTCATCCCCGGATGGGTTTCCAGTCCGGTAGCCTGCCAGCTCTTTGATCGGCAAATCCCGTGCATCGGTTTCAGGGTAGGGAAGGTAACGACTGAAACCATAGGCATTAAGAAACGCCTCACACTGCTCGATGATCTGCTGGTGTTCCTTGTTACCCGTCCCGAACTCTTTCACCCAGGCGTTAAAGCTATGCTGGATGGCATCACGGCTGGCCTGTTCACTCCATCCGGTGATCGGCACACCAGCTACCAGCGCCGCTTCAAGGATTGCAAAGCGTTCGGCCACGCGGTGTACCTGCTCACCATAATCGGCCGGAATAAGACCACGCCAGCGCGTCTGCGCGTCACGTACCGCCTGTTTTGCCTCCTGCTGGTGAGCCGCCAGCCATTTAACCCACTCACGCCCCGCCGCCCCGTGGTTATCAATCCAGGATTCTTTCAGTGCGTCAGCATGAGCCTTGCCGTTCGGGAGACCGTTAAAGACCGTCGATTTCTCCATAGGGATGTTCAACAAGCGTACCAGTTGCCCTGCCTTAACTTTTAGCCCACCAGCAGCAAGGAAGGTTTCAATGTCCATTTCCCCGGTACTGATCGCCACAGTGCGCCAGCGTTTCAGTTCCCGATTACCGCCCTCCTTGGCCCCCTGTAACTTTCCGGCACCGTTAAACAGAGTGTAAGCAGACGTGGCAACATCTTTGGCACTGCTGCCTTGCCCCACCTCATCAAGCGGTAACAGACTGTCGTTATGTGCTTCCGCTTCGTTGGCTATGCCAAGCGCAGTCCCATACCAGGTAAGCCGCAGGGCATCCGGTTCCCCCCACAGGCTGCTCGCAATATTGGCCGTGGTAGTCTTACCAGCACTCGATTGTTCGAACAAATGGACACCGAAACCATCAGCCCCCACCAGCCCGATAAGCGGGGCAGATAATGCAGCCGCCACGCCCAACATCATTGAAGGGTTTCCTCCGGCCAGACGTGCGACGGAATCCCGCCAACTGGCGGTTGTACCAGCAATGGCATACCCGAAAGATGCCGCACTGCGACCATTAAAGAGAATAGGCATCTCTGGATCGCCAATCACTTCACCATCGGGCATGATGTATGCACCATGATGCCAGCCCGTAGTATGGGTAATAATCCATTCCCGATCAGCACCACTTTGCTGCAACCAGTCAGCCAAGATTGCCCGAAAGGTACTTTTGGTGGTGACATTCACCCCGCCAGCCTTGAGGGAGCGCCAGCCGTCACGCTCTCCAATATCAGCACAGGGGATCGCTCTGGTAATATCTTCGTGGCCACGCGGCGAACGCCAGCGCAAAACAAGATAACGCTCTGCACCATCACTACCAGAACCCACGACCTCAAGGGGCGAACACAACCACGTTTCGTTATTGATGATCTCGCCGCTGTCCTTGTCCACCTTTGGCGTGATCCAGTACAAGCCATCGTTACGGCTCTCTACACGGGGTTTCAGTTCATCACCTGGTTCGGGCTTCGGTTCCCGTTTCTTCACAGGAAGATTTATCACAATACTTTCCCCACGCTCTGCCTCTTCCCTGAGCCGTGGAAGTATGTCCGTCCAGTTCTCCTTTGGCTGGGGTTCAAACATGCTGTTAAACAGGCTGGCTTCTTTCACATCTGATAGCGCCAGTTTCGTTGCAATAGTGCTTATCTGAGTTTCGGACAGATCACCAGCGCGGATCACACGAACGTAATGACGGCCTCTATCAACAATGTTGAGTCTTTCCAGCTCCGCCAACTGCGATTTACCCAGATATACGGGTGGTATATCATCACCCGCCCTTTTCCCTTCACTCTCGATCCAGTGCTGAGCATGTGAATAGGCATCTTCACCCGCAAAGATAATCGCCTCGGTAAATTTATCTTTCGGCAGAAATTTAATATTCGGGGCATTTTTCATCTTCATCATTGCAACTTTCCCACCATCTGGAACTTGCCGATCAACGGGTGGAACCAGTATTTACTGCCGTATTTACGTTTGGCGCCCTTAATAACGATCAGAGCCGCTTTACGGAATTTCTCTTCATGCACGATGTAGCCATTGCCCTGCTTCACAATCATTACGCCACTGTTACGCGCCAGTTCCTCCGCCTTACTGGTGGATAACCCCATTTCAGCCGCCAGCGTCGTTAGCGGAGCCATACCATCCGGTACGTTGCCTTTTTGCTGCATCGCTGCAAGGGCAAGCTCCAGCGCTTCTACGCGCTTCACCAATCCGTTAAACGTTACTTGGCTGATCATGTTTGGCCCCTTCCATAAAAACAAATTCGGCAAGAAAGCGGTTATCGGGATAAACACACTCCGCTGAATAACCATCACGCACAAACGTTACACGGTTAAAAGCATTCGTCCTGACAGTGACGCATTGGCCGTTTTTGCCCTGATAGCGATCATTTGGTTGAGGCTGGCGCATTGCGTACCTCCATAGCTTTATCAAGATGATTAATGGCACCAGCCACCAGCGACAGAACGGCGGCAACAAGGTTAGCGTCCTCTTCGTCCCGTTCCTCACTCGGTAAGGCGTCAAGCCACATTGAAAGCACCGCTCTGGCCTGCTTGTTCATTGCATTGGCATGTTCAACGCACGTAACGACTTCAAGATGTTGTCTGTTCATGACTGAATCCCCGCATCTACTTCCTCAAAGCACGTAATGGCGTAAATACCATCAACCCACAAATAAACCTCACGGCGTTGTTGTTCGTCAGTGATTTGGGGAATGACCTCAGTCAGTAGGTGCCGTAATCCCACCTGAGCGCGTAACAGACGATTACGCGATATGTTTTCCGGCGTAGCGGGTACTGGCGCACAATTTGAGCTAATCAGGGCGTTAACACGCCGCTGATCGTCGTAGTAAGCATCCAGATTGATTTCGTTCGCCTTTACTGGAGAAAAGTCACGGATAAACGCATCCCGCTGGTAGTGATGCCTGGCTTGTGGGTATTGCTCATAGGAGAACACGACGCGATCAACTGTTTGCTCCCGGATAACCACCGACACTTCACTATTGTTCTCGATGAAACGAGCGCCCACAGAAATTAGCTCACGCATGGTGCACCTCCGTAGAAACAGAAGGTGTTGGCTTAAAGTGGCTTTCAATCACCTGTAGGTTGTCTTCCACCAGCATCACCATTACAGATACCTGGCTCATGGCGCTGCGCATTCTGGCGTTAACAGGGTCGCGTATCCATTCCAGATCGCGTCTGGTGTCGTACTGCTTACACCATGCCACTGCGATGAATTCCTGGTGTTTAGCCAGTTCATCAAAGTACGTGCGTAACGTGGTAAGCGCCTCTTCTGGCGTCTTTTCAGGGGAAAGTAATTTCCCGCTGACAACATGCGGAGCGATAGGGTTAACCATGTGTCACCTCCACCAGCTCAGCTTCTGCCCTTTCCAGTATTTCAGCGACGGCTTCAAGTGCGTTTTCTACAGCGGGATTGTTAATGTCTTGGGACGCTATCAGCGTAATAATGGCCTTAGCGTGAACAATCTGAGTGTGCGCTTCATCAGCATGATTGATGTGTTTCTTAAGCATGACCAACCTCCCCTTGAACCGTGGTTTCCGATGTATGGACGGCTTGGTGAAGGCTATTCAGCCGTTCCGCTAACACGAAAGTTAAAATCTCTTTAGCTTCGGGGTTGCTCAGTTCAACAATGGCGTAGACCAGCGCACGGCACTGATCGATAACCTCTTCCAATTCCAACTGTGTGTTATCAAACATGGCGCACCTCCTGCGTTTCGGTTTCAACAACACAGATAGGCATGGCGATTTCCACCATACCCGCCAATGGAAGGCGTGCAGCAAAAGAGAGGATGAAGTGAGGGGCCAGAATGCGGCGGGCTTCACATTCAGTTTCAGCATCAACGGACAGGCGGCAAGGCTTGGCCTTCTTGTCGTGGCGATTAAGAGCAAGAAAGCGCCATGTAAATTTAGGGTGAGTTTGGGTACACTTCGGCATAGCCATAGCGTTAGTCTCCATAACGTTTGTGGTTAGAGGCCCGGTTAGTGTTAGCGCACTGCCGGGCTTCGTTGTTTTGCTCACTAACTCAAGCAAGGTGAACACCACCAATATATTAGCAGGTGAACACCACGTCAATACTTGATTTGAGTTTTTTATCAGGCATACTGAACACCACCAAATGTACGGAGATTCAGTAATGGCAACGGGTAGAAGGAATAACAAATCACTGCAAGTCTCAGTCAGGCTCCCACTGGAAGACTTGGAATTAATCGAAAGCGTCAAAGAATCCGACGAGAGTACAGCAGGTTTTCTCATTGCCGCCGCCAAGGGTGAGATCAAACGCCGCCAGCGTAGACAGAGCAAACAACCAGCCAATGGGGATACTGAGTAATGCCTAAGAATCGCTTTACCAGAGAACAAGCTATCGACCAAATGAATGTCGAACTCTCTCCCTTCGTAGTCAACGCAGATAAGGCATGTGACACCGATCCAATAAGTTATCAAATCTTCGTTTCTGCCGATGACGATAGGTATATCGAGCACGGTGAATTCGGATATAAAGACTATTCGAAACCAGATGTATTCTTGCCACGGCTTAGAAAAATCAAAGAATTTTTGCTCTCTTGAAAACTCAGATGCTTGCTTTACAAGCAAAGCGCAAAATTGCGCTGGTACTGAATGGTCATTTCGCCCATTGACCTGATCGATCAGCGTGTTATCCTGAATATGCTTTAATTTTGTGCAGTGACATGGGCGGCCCGGCATGGCCGCTTTTGTTTTATTTAGCATCAGATACCTCCAGCAGGCGTTTAGCCAGCCAGCGCTGAGCCAGTTCAGTTAATTTCGCCTTGCGGGTAATCGTCGGAGTATCCAAATCCAACAACGCACAATCACGATTTCCCAAATAAGCCAATAACGCCAGTTGGTCAGCGTTCATGTGGTCACGCACCTGCTTAATTGCGATACCCTTCTGTTTCGCCCAGGTTCGCGGGTGTAAGCCCAGCACAAGGTCATTCAGGAACAAACTTTCATTGCTGTAGGCAAAGCCGTGCTGCTTGTCTCCTGTGCGCTCGATGTAGCCTTTCATCGCATCGGCCATGCTTTTGTGGTCTTCACAGGCTGCTACGCGATTCTTTCGCCAGTTCAGCAGGGCAGATTGGTGTTCCTCTGGCGCTACACGGCGTAAACGTTCTTCACAGTCGATGAAATACTGACGGGCCAACTTTCCCTGATCGTTACGTTCGACCATCGAAAGCTCTTTCGCCATATTCAGGCTGAGAATGTAATCGTGTTCGATGCGCTGGCGAGATTTTGAGCTCGCCCGTTTTGGCGAGGTCAAATTCTCAACAATTACATAATCAACCCCTTCAACAAATCCGTATTGCTTGATTCGGCCTTTAATCCAGTTAGTGAAGTCACGCCCAACTTTTAAAAACTCATGAAGTTTTCGCCCACGAACTGACTGAATTTCTTTACCGTTAATACTGCCATCAGTAACAGGAAGCAGTTCCGAAAAATTAATAGATTCCTGATTTTCAGCGTAACTAATCTCCTGACCGGTTACGGCCATATTTTTAGTTTTCATACATCACCTCACAATGTTTGTGTTTGACGTACAGAAACCAAGTAAGCATCCAAATCTGATTTGTGATAGATAACTTTTTTCTTACCTACCTTGTAGAACGGGATACACTCACGACCAGAACAAGCCCAGTTAGCTAAAGTCTGAGGACTGACACCGATATATTCGGCAGCTTCTTTGCGGGTAAGGCGGGATTTGACTATTTGCATTGGTATCACCATGTATTACGGGTTAACGATGGTGATAAATATGAATTGATAGATAGCTATCAGATAGACGATGAGCTCGTTATTATATGATTAAAACGCGCTCTTATGGTATAAAAGCGCGCTATTAGGTAATAACTAAATTAAAAGGAGGAGAAGGCCTAACCTTTTCATGTTGTCCTAACTCATTATCCTTTATCCACTTTTGTAAACTTTGTCGACTAACTTCCTCATTGAAATGTGAATGCAACTTTTCTACCATCCCGTTTTTGCTTGCATTCGGATATTTTCCCCATGTATCCCGCATGATTTTTATAGCGTCATCATAATGACGATGTCGTGGCCCCTGAGCATTGGAACGATTTTTTTCTGAAATTCGATTATTAGTCTCATCGTTAACCACTGCACCCAACACAACTGGTTCAATTCCTCTATATAAATCATACCGTGCCGTCGCTTTCCTTAATGCAAATGCGGAATTTTCCAGACCCAATACTTCAAGCATGGCAATAGCAACCATTAACGCTTTTACGTCATCAGTAGGAATATCCGTCATTAATTTATCGTAATTATCGTCGTTTCCCCTTACGTATTTTATTTTCTCTTCATCAGAAGTAAATTGCTCTACTTTATAGAACCATTTGTTAGTTGCTGCATTAGTTGCTCTTGAATCCAGATCCAAAATTATTTGTTTTCTTTGTTCTTCTGTTAGGTTGGTCATTATTTTGAAATCATCCCATATCTATTTGTCAATTCAAAAATTAGTTGGCGTTTTTCTTCGTCACTTAATGGAACCAGCGCCATCATTAAATTCGCGTCTATTCCTTTTTTACGTTCCACCAGCCCTGCATGCTCTAAAATGGCATGTTCTATTTTCTTCGCGGGCTCTTGCAATTCATCGGCCCCAAAATGCAAATATCCTTGTGTTACGTCAGCGCTACGCATGGTGCGATGATTCATGAGCCGCTTAAGAATATATGAGCCAACACCCGCCAGCTCTGCCACTGTGCCAAAGGTTCTACGGGCATCGTGGCACCTGAATTCGATAGCCGGTAGGTTATCCAGATTCGGTTCTGGCACCGTTGCCGCTACAATACGAGCAATCACCCTGCGCGGTTCCTGAATTACCCCACCACTTCGCCCAGGAAAAACCTGTATATCTTTTTCTCCCTTTGTTCTGAGACGACGCCGAAATATTTTTAGCAAGGTTTCGGTTATGGGCAACTCCAAAGGGTCGCCGTTCTTAGTGGTATCAATCCAAAAATAACGACCTCCCATATTTACCCTGTCCCAGGTAAGCCCAAAAACCTCAGAGCGACGTAGCCCAGTAAATAAGGCCGTGTCTATCGCATCACACATAGCCACAGCAACATCATCCCTTGTTTCTTCTGCCCTAACTCTGACAAGATCAACAGCTTTTAACCACCGCCCCAAATCGTGAGTACGGATGCGATCTGTTTTTCTCGTCGTTCCGTGCCACTGGCGTTTAGTGCTCAGTACCATCGTAGGCGGATCGGGAAGCAACGTTTTCCCTTCTTCATCCCGGTAATGGTCATACGAAAAACGGTAGACAGCGCGTAATGCTCGCGCCCATAAATCAGCTTGTGCGGTACTTCCAGAACCAACACCAGAACGTAGAGTGCTTTTGTCCACTCCAAACCACACCGAGCCTTCAGTAATTGCCTTATGGCGGTTCTCCACCCTGTCACGGCTGATATTCGCCATCGGTTGTTTCATCCAATCGCCAGAGAAATTATTGAGGATTGCCCGGTACTGATGCTCAGTCGCTTTTTTAAGTCGGTGCCCCCGATTCTGTACATAAGTATTAAGAGCGTCTTCTAATGTCACTGAACTCTTGGCTTTTACTCGCTTTATATCGTTTGGATTTCTGCCGCTGGTCGCCACCTCGCCAAGCAGCTCTAACGCTTTTGCTCTGGCACTATCGATAGATAAATCAGGGAAGCGTCCCAACGTAGCCCGAATGAACTTGCCCTCGCGTTTACGCGCTATGCAAAAGCTCTTCACGCCCGTAGCACCAACACGCAATATCAACCCATTCACTACGGTATCCCTGAACTCAAGCCGTGCACCGTCTGGGCTAGGAGCTAATGCAGATATTCCTGCTTTCGTAAATTTGAAGGATTTCATTAAAAATGCATCCCAAAGGTATCCCTAAACGTCGTTTGGTAAAACTCATTCGCTCTGGGATACTTATGGGATACCTCAGAGCGGTATTAATAAGTATTTCTGGGTATTTATACAGTGTCAATGGATTTATTAATTTGTTGAAATATAACAATAAGTATTTACAGGTAGGTTTTATTAGAAGCACTCATAATCGCTTGGTCGCTGGTTCAAGTCCAGCAGGGGCCACCAAATTCAAGGAGCTGCGTTAATAGCGCAGCTCCTTTATTTTTTGTGCAACCCCATTGTTGGCACTAGACCTTCCCCACCCGATAAGTTCCACACTTGTTACATCGGCTTCTTTCTGATGCGCTGCTAATGCTTTATTTTTTAGAGTAATACTCTATATAAATAGTATGATATTGCATAAATACCCATTCATTAACCAACAAAACAAGTAAATCTTTAACCTGCTTATTGTGCAGCATGGTGATGCTTGCCGCCGCCCACAGTGCACCGGGCAGCAGGATATCGGCATAGCGGTTAGTCTCGGTATCGAGAAACGCATCTTGTGTGATAACCAGCTCAGCCGCTCGCAGCTCCGCGATCACATTCTTGCGGTTGGAAACCGTAGCCACCGGATTCGTACAGATGATCCAACACGCTTTGATCTTACCCACCATCATGTCTTCAAACATAGCGACGGTGCCGCTTTGCGGATATCCACCTCTGCCAGCCCGTGATCTCCGCCATTTTCTCTGGGTGGTAGTCTTCAAGAAATTCAGGTATCGCCTCCCCCCTTCAGCGAACTCGGCGATACCGGCTTAATAGAGATGTCGTAAACTGAGAGACCGGAGTTACATAACCAGACAGGAGCATTGCCGCAGGAATTCAGGATTGTATAGTGTTCTAACAAGACGTTACCGCCAATGGCGGGCGAGACTTGGGCAGAGGTGAGTAGTGATACTCTTTTCTGCCCAAGTTTTTTTTGCCTGTTATCCGGTAGTTCCCTGTGCGGAACCAGCGTCCGGCGCAGCGTAATGATGTAGAAAACGATAAGGAGAAATACTATGAAAACATTCCCCGGCGGATTTTTATGGGGCGGTTCAGTTGCAGCAAACCAGGTCGAAGGCGCATGGAATGAAGACGGTAAAGGTGTATCCACCTCCGATCTTTAGCTAGAGGGCATGCATGGTCCGGTGACGGAGCGCGATGAGAGCACGAGCTGCATCAAAGATCGGGCAATCAATTTTTATCATCAATACCCGCAGGATATTCAGCTGTTTGCCGAAATGGGGTTCAAGGTGCTGCGCACCTCCATCGCCTGGACACGCATTTATCCCGAAGGCGACGAAGCAGAGCCTTGCGAAGCCGGTTTGGCCTTCTACGATCGCCTGTTCGATGAAATGGCAAAGCATCAGATTCAGCCACTGATTACGCTGTCGCACTATGAAATGCCGTACGGCCTGGTGAAAAAGCTAGGAGACTGGGGCAACCGTGCCGTCATCGACCATTTTGAGAAGTATGCACGTACCGTTTTCAGCCGCTACAAAGACAAAGTGAAGCACTGGCTGACCTTCAATGAAATCAACATGGCGCTGCACTCACCCTTTACGGGCATCGGGCTGAGCGGCGAACCTACGAAGCAAGAGATTTATCAGGCTATCCACCACCAGTTGGTTGCCAGCGCACGTGCGGTAAAAGCCTGCCACGACATCATCCCCGATGCCAAAATTGGCAATATGCTGCTGGGCGCGGTGCGCTACCCCATGACCTGCCACCCGAAAGATGTGCTGGAAGCGCAGAGCAAGAACCGTGAATGGCTGTTCTTCGGTGATGTCCAGGTGCGCGGCACCTATCCGGCCTAGATTCGGCGCTATTTCCGGGAAAATGGCGTCGAGCTCACCATTACCACACAGGACAAAGACGACCTGAGCCACACCGTAGACTTTGTCTCGTTCAGCTATTACATGAGCGGCTGTGCGACCTTCGAACCGGAAAAATATCAATCTTCACGCGGCAATATCATCCGCCTGATTCCTAACCCACACCTTGGAGCCTCCGAATGGGGCTGGCAGATCGACCCCGAAGGCCTGCGCTTCCTGCTGAACGAACTGTATGACCGCTATCAGAAGCCACTGTTTATTGTGGAGAATGGCCTGGGTGCACGCGACGTAGTAGAAGAGGACGGCAGCACTCACGACAGCTATCGCATTGATTACCTGCGTCGCCATCTGATTCAGGTGCGTGAAGCCATTGACGATGGCGTTGGTTAGACGGGAGCACGTTTTTCCCCTGCCGATCCTTCAGCTCTTCATACAGCTTTTTGCGCAGCGCGATTTTGACATTCACGATCTTCTCATCGGTAGCATCGACCAAGTTGTGCTTCTCTTCCCGATCGTTCTGCATGTCGTAGAGTTCTTCTTTATCCCATACGCCGTAATATTGGATGTATTTGTATTCCGGCGTCCGGATCGCAAACGTGGTTGGCGTCTGCGGGAAGCTGTATTGCCAGAAGTATTCATAGACGAAGTAGTGTTTACGCTTCGGCACGGTATAGCCATCCAACCCCAGACGCCAGAAGCTCTGCCCGTCATAATGCTGTGGTGCGGCAATACCTGCGGCTTCCAGAATGGTTGGCGCTACGTCGATGTTTCTGACGATGTCTTCTACCACTTTGTCTTTGGCGAAACCCGGCCCAGAGGCAATCAGCGGCACGCGGATCGACTCTTCATAGGCATTACGCTTATCGATCAGCCCGTGTTCACCGAACATAAAACCGTTATCCCCCATCACCATGATAATGGTGTTCTTATCCAGCCCCTGTTTTTGCAGCCAGTCGCGCCCGCGTCCTACGCTGTCATCCACCGAGCACAGCGTTTCATAGTAGTCACGCTGGTACTGCTGAAGAGCCATATCCGTGTTATAGGGGTAATCCACGCCGTGCCAGCTGTTGCGCTGGTTCTTCACGCACATCGGCTTGCCGGCGAAGCCGCCGCTGCGGCCTATACACCCGCTGCTTACATACAGGCCAGCGTAATCGCGACCAGAAGTCTGTTTTTTTCATCGTTCTTCCTTTTATGCCATCCCTTCCCAGAGCACTCGAAGAGTATTCGGCATCGGTTAATAAAATTCTGCTTTTATATTCCTTCTTACTTTCTTCATCGATTCCTGGCGTCTCAATTGAGAGAGCAAGGCATTCATACGTGGTAAAACATGAAATAGGTACGTTTTAAAACCATCACAGAAATAGTTTTTATTCGGTCGCCCATCGCTGGAAATTTCAAACCGATGCTTCGGGCAGCCGCCATGACAAACTGCTTTCACTTCACAGTTCAGGCAATCTTTGCTGATGTTTTTTCGCTTATTTTCGCCAAAGGCGAGGTTTTGCGGCGAATTCACCAGCGACGCCAGATCGTCCTGATTAATATTGCCGAGCTTATTTTCGGGATAAACAAAATGGTCGCAGGAATACACGTCGCCATTCGCTTCAACAATCAGGTTGCCGCCGCAGGTTTCATTGATGATGCAGGCGCTAAGCTGCCCGGTCATTTTGGTCAGCGTTTGTTCGAAGTTCATGACAAACACATTGCCCAAATCGTGCTGAACCCAATGGTCAAAGATCGTATTCAGGAAGCGGCCATACGCTTTGGCGGGCACTGACCACTCCGTCACACTGCACTGGCCTGAAAAATCCGGTTGAATCAGCACCAGTCCGTTGTCATCCGGCTGAGCCGCGCGGCGCTCCACCAGCGGAATGAACTGCATGTAGCGGCTGCCGATGCGTTTAAGAAACTGGTAGACATCCAGCGGGCGTTTCACGTTTTCCGCATTCACCACCGTCAGGGTATTAAACTCGACCCGATGACGTTTCAGCGCCTCCAGCCCCTTCATCACGTCATCAAAGGTGCTTTTCCCTGCCCGCGTGAGGCGATGCGCATCATTGCTGATGCGGTCACCGTCAATCGATAATCCCACCAGGAACTGGTTTTCTTTCAGGAAGCGCGCCCAGTCGTCATCAATATTGGTGCCATTGGTCTGAAAGAAATTATTGATCTGCTTGGTGCCACGGTATTGGTTCTGCAGCCGCACCGCTTCACGGAAGAAATCGATGCCCAACAGCGTCGGTTCACCCCCTTGCCACGGGAAATCAACAACGGGTGCCTGCTGGCTACTGATGTTCTTTCGCACATAGTTTTCCAGCGTGTCACCATCCATCTTCCAGCGACTTTTGCGTTCGGGGTACAGATGTTCCTTCTCCAGATAAAAACAGTATGAGCAATCGATATTGCACACGGATCCTGAAGGCTTGGCCATCAACTGAAAATTGGCAATAGATTGACTCATTGGCACCTCGACTTAACTTATCGGTTACGCCAGCGCGATGACCGTCTCTCCGGCCTGCTGCTGACGTGCAGCGCCAAGGCTGAATACGCGATATTCTTCCGCATTCGTAATAACCATTGGCGTCACGGTATCGTAGCCCGCCTTCTGGCTCGCCTCCAGATCAAACTCCAGCAGCAGTTGGCCTTTTTTCACCTTGTCGCCTTCCGCAACGTGCATCTGCTTCCGCAACGTGCATCTGATAGTGCTGGCGATCCCAGTTGCTCCGCTGTCGCCGGAGCTTCTTTCAGTGGCTGAGCATTTGTGTTTTGGTGTGATACTGGCGAACGTGTTGGCGCTGGCGTTTTCTCAGCAGGGGCTACGGGATCGTCGAACCCAACAATGACCGTCAGCACAAAACTCACCGCGAAAGCGATGGCACAGCCGATGAGGAACCCGACAACCCCTTCTCCGTAGAAAATCGGCAACGTCAGTAAACCGGGCATCCCCATGGAAACCGCCGAACTTTTCGCATAGCCAACGATAGCGCCCCCAATAGCCGCAGCGATTACCGCGCAGATAAACGGTTTTTTCAGCTTCAGCGTCACACCGTACACACCGGGCTCTGTGATACCAAACAGCGACGCGATAAAGGTACTACCTGCCAACGCTTTGAGTTTTTTATCTTTGGTACGCACCATGACGCCCAGCAGTGTGGAGATTGAACCAAAAGCGCGGTACACCTTCGGCACTCGATTCCCGATAACCACCTGCAACTGCCCTGAAGCATTGATGACCGTAATGACACCTTCCAGTGCTTCCAGTGCAGTCATATCGACGTTGCCATGGTCAACAATCTTAAAGCGCAAGCGTGTTGCACAATGCACCAGAGTAGAAACGTTGGTTTCCCCTCCGACTAACTCCAGAATATTTTCAGCGAGCTTTGCTATTCATAATAACTTCCCGTTTCCTCAATGGAGGCAACTGCCCAATACACGTCATCCCGCTTGTTGTACGCAGTCCAACTGGAAAATAAGCAAAAAAAACCTGGATAAAGCGGCGTGCTATACGCTGCTTTATCCAGGTCTCGCCCAGAAAATTCTGGTGACGTCCTTTCCTGTTTTCTAATAAGTTAACGTGAAGAAAGCTATCTCTACGTTTTATTCTGTGAAAACAGCCACTAAACTTTTGCTAATCAGGCGAAGCCGCCTGATCCACGACGTGATAAGAGCACAATGGCGCATCTTGGAAGATGCGCCATCGGCAAATTTACGGTTTTCCCTGCTTCTTCAGCCAAGCTTCCATTTGGTCGATCTCCGGCTGCTGGGCTTTGATAATCTCTTCCGCCAGCTTGCGCAACTCAGGATCTTTACCGTACTGCAATTCCGTTTTCGCCATATCAATCGCGCCGCGGTGATGCGCAATCATCCCTTTGGCGAAGGCAATATCAGGATCGCTAGACTTCAGCCCTTCCATCATCTCACTATGCATCGCATCCATCCCTTTCCTATACACCTGTTGGGACGACGACGCGTCGTTTGCAGAACCATGGCCGCTATGCGCACTGTCGGCCGCAAACGAGAGAAACGGAACCAGCAACGCTGCCGTTAATAACAAATGGACTTTCTTCATCACAACCCCTCAATCAGTCACAGTACGTTTTGAGGGTAGACGTTCCAGTAAGGGGAAGGTCAAGGGAAGATTCAAACCTCCTCGACCAGACGCATGCAGACACGATTACGCCCCTGCGCCTTCGCTTTATACAGTTGCTCGTCCGCCAGCCCGATCAGATCATAAATATTACCGCCCTCATACTGGGCAAACACGGCAACACCAATACTGGTCGTAAAATGGATTTCCCGCCCATCGGGCTGCGTAAGTGGGGTTAATTCCGTCAGACGCCGTAACGCTTCAGCCATAGCTTCAGACTGCTCAACCGTTAGGTCATAAGCTGCAATCACGAACTCTTCTCCACCCCAGCGGCAAAGAACATCGTTCGGACGAATAGTAGCACTCAGCATACGGGCAAAGCTGGCGATCAGTTCATCACCGCAGGCATGCCCATAGGTATCATTAACCTGCTTAAAATAATCGATATCCAGAAATAGCAGCGTTAATTGGCGCTTTTTCTTATTCATCAGCATGCCCTGCTTTCCGTTCAGCATGCTGAGGAAAGCACGGCGATTGAAGGTATTGGTAAGTGCATCCTTCAGGCTGTTGCTTTCAATAATTTTAATCAGCCTCCGGTTCATCGAGACAAAATGAGAGACGCTTAACATCGCCATAATTAACATCGCAATATTCAGCCGCGCCGTGGTGAGAAACGAATTAATGTACGCTTCAGAATTTGAATTAATGAGTATACCGACCTGATTAATATAGAGATAATTCAGTATTACTCCGGTGATTGCACAGAGCAACGACATTACTGGGAAAGAGTAGTTGAATGCACACAGCGTGAGCGGAATAACAGATAGCGTAATCAGGCTGGCATCCAGAAAAAATAGGCTCACCAAGAGGAAAATAATAAAAACGAGAAAAGGAAAAACATTATCTCTGACATGCTTAGGACATAGCGGAATATTCCGCAACGCCCGCAGAATGTCTTTACCCCGCAAGAAAAAGAACGCGAGGATAATGCCGGTTCCCAGTTGCTCACTGAACCAGTCCATAAACTCGTCATAGCGGTTACCCGTATCGTAGATATAGGCATAAAACCCATATGCCACACCGGATGACAAGGCACCTAAAAACGTCGAGGCAAAAATAATATAGACGTAATATTTGCTGAATTTTTCAAAGGTGGACCACTTTCCGGTAAACCGACACATCAGGCAAAAGGCGCACCAGGCGGTTACCACAAAGACCATATTACACAGGCACAATAGCACCTTGGTTTTTAACGGTGAGCTATTGTCCATCAGTAACGCCGCTAACAGCATCGCGACATAACTCACCAAAAAACCCATACAGATAGAGAGTGTCTTACTTTTTATCGTCCCTTTTCTGGCCCTGAAGCTAACCATGAGACAAAAAACTAAAATATTAGCGGGCCAAAATAGCGATAGCTCATCCAGCACGCGAAATCGAAATCCCATACAACTCACGATGAGGGTAATCAGAAATAAAAACGGCATGAATTTTTTAGTTTTCAACATCAAATCTTTATTCATCAGCCCTTTGCCGCCCGCTACCCGATAGATCCACCCGCTTCACCTACGGGAGGATAGCATTAATCATTTCCCTACTCAGCACGATGCTTCAGGGAAAAATAAAAAAACCACCGGGCTGATGGACTGCTTGTTCGCAGCACATCAGTCCGATGGTCTTGGCGCATTTATTTCAGATCTCTCGCGGACTCCTGGATAATGTGTTATTCCGCAGAGGTTCGCTTGCCATCAGGCTTTTGCGGTTGAGTCAGCCGCTTTTCAAAGCTGTCGTTGTACTGTTTCTTCTGCTCTGACGTCAGAACATTATAAATTTTGTTTTGGGTTTCCAGCCCATTAAGCATTCTGGCCTTGTGTGCCGCGTCCGCTTTATCCAACTGCGCCTGCGCTTTTGCGGCATCAAACGTCTCTGAGGCGACCAGGCTATGCATGTCACGACGATCGTCCTGCATCGCTTTATGCATTTTCTCGCGTGAATCCTTAATGATGTCTTTAATTTGCTGTTTCTGCGCTTCCGTCAAATTCAGCTCTTTAAACATCGTATCCGGCCCCATCATGCCACGGTGCTCACGACCCTCTTTCATCATCATTTTGTGTTCTGAGGCCGGGCCTTTCGGTGCGTCATTAGCATGCGCGAGACCTGCCGCGCCCAATGCCAAAGAAGAAGCAACCAGCATTGCAGTGAGTTTACGCATATTCTATTCCTCTCTTTGAATTAACGTGTCGACGGCGAGTGCCGTGCTACGAGAGGAAGTATAGGCTCGACACCTTCAGTTAATTAGAGCAAGGGTAAATCTCTGCAAGCATCAGCTCCACATTTACGGCAATTATGGAGAATAAGGAGGAATTGTGTAAGAAAGCGGAAGTATTGCGTTAATAAAGCGCCGCGCTGCAATCGTGCGACTTTACCCCTGATGCTTTTTTACAGCACCGCGGCCACTAGCTAAAAAGTGCCAGCAGTGCGATTACCGCAGTGAACGCCTAAAGGCCGTAGCCTCTTGTGCCAACACATCAAGATGGGCATAAATAACTTTCATTTTCTGAATCAACGGATTTCGCTCTGGAGAGCTATCCATCGTGCTCAACTGCGCAGAGAGTTTTTCAATCTGCGCACAAAGGTAGGCATCACGCTCTTTCGCCTGAAGCAATTGCTGATGAAGGGAGTGATGTTCCTGTCGCCACGTCTGTTGCTGACGCTGCACGCTTTGTTCTAACGCCTGAAGCGCGCTATCCAGCCGATATTCCAACTCTTCCACCCGCATAACGATACCTTTGCCCAATAAACTCGCGGATTATAATGTCACACGCCCCCGACAACAAACACTCCAGCGCACGATCCCTTGTCTGCACACACTTATCCCTATGGTTAGCAATGACATCAATCACAATAAACAAACATAAATTTCACAACTCCCTCAATTACCGCTAGATTGAACACCATGACTCATCAGACCAGTTAACGTCACCGGAGGGTGCAATGACTGCCTACCCCACGCTGCTTGCCCCACTCGATCTTGGCTTCACCACGTTAAAGAACCGCGTAGTGATGGGATCCATGCATACCGGTCTGGAAGAACACCCAAACGGCACAGAAAGGCTGGCAGCATTTTACCGCGAGCGGGCACTGGGCGGCGTAGGTTTGATTGTTACAGGCGGTATTGCGCCAAACGCAAAGGGAGCCGTCGCCAGGGGGGACGCGACCCTACATGACGAGGCACAGCTTGCGCATCATCAGATACTTACGCAGGCGGTACACGAGGCCGGCGGGAAAATCGCGCTGCAAATTCTCCACGCCGGACGCTACAGCTATCAGCCCGATCCGGTTGCGCCATCCGCCATTCAGGCACCAATTAACCGCTTTGCGCCACGGGCAATGAGTACGCAGGATATTGTGCAAACCATCAACGACTTTGCTCGTTGCGCCCTGCTGGCGCAGCAGGCAGGTTACGATGGCGTGGAAATCATGGGCTCGGAAGGCTATCTGATTAATCAGTTTCTGGTGGCGCGCACAAATCATCGTGACGATGAATGGGGCGGTGATTTTCAACGCCGCTGCCGCTTTGCACTTGAGATTGTCCGTGCCATTCGGGAGCAAACAGGGCCTGACTTCATCCTGATTTACCGTTTATCCATGCTCGATCTGATAGAAGAAGGTTCAAGCTGGCAGGAAATTGTGCAACTGGCGCAGGCCATTGAGCAAGCGGGGGCGACGCTCATTAATACGGGTATCGGCTGGCATGAAGCACGCATTCCAACCATTGCGACGCTGGTGCCACGGGGTGCCTTCGGCTGGGTGACGCAGAAGCTGATGGGGAAAGTCCGTATCCCGCTAATTACCACCAATCGCATCAACGATCCCGGCGTGGCGGAACAGTTGCTGGCCGAGGGCTGTGCCGACATGGTATCGATGGCGCGCCCTTTTCTCGCCGATGCGGAACTGGTGGCAAAAGCGCAGTCGGGACGCGCCGATGAAATCAATACCTGCATCGGCTGCAATCAGGCCTGCCTCGATCAGATTTTCGCTGGTAAGGTCACTTCTTGTCTGGTTAACCCACGCGCCTGCCACGAAACTGAACTCCCTATCAAGCTTGCGCGAGTCAGTAAACGCTTTGCGGTGGTCGGCGCAGGGCCTGCTGGCATGGCCTTTGCCGTCAACGCCGCCACACGCGGCCATCAAGTCACGCTGTTTGAATCATCTTCCTATATCGGTGGACAGTTCAATATTGCCAAACAGATACCGGGCAAAGCGGAATTTTATGAAACGCTGCGCTACTACCGTCGGCAGCTCGAATTGCTTGGCGTCACGCTGCGTCTAAGTACGCAGGCAGCCGCCGCCGATTTACTCGGTTTTGATGACGTGATTCTGGCCTGTGGCATCATGCCGCGAACCCCTGCGATTGCAGGTATCGATCACCCAAGCGTACTGAGCTATCTGGACGTACTGCGCGACAAAAAGCCCGTCGGCAAGCGAGTGGCTATTATCGGCGCAGGCGGCATCGGATTTGATACCGCGCACTATCTGCTTAGCGATAGCCGCTTTCTTAACGAGCATCATCGTCTTAATACGCATGCCTCTCCGGCGGAACAAGTTGATTTCTATACGCAATGGGGTATCGATACACAGTTGCAACACCGGGGTGGCCTGCTGCCCCATCACTCTGGCGAACTTCCCCATCAACGGGACATTACCTTATTACAGCGAAAATCCGGCAAGCCCGGTGAAAATCTGGGGAAAACGACAGGCTGGATACATCGCACTACGCTGCTACGCCACGGGGTGGCAATGCTGGGCGGTGTGGAATATCGCCATATTGATGATGAAGGGCTGCATATTATCCACGACCAGCAACGACGCTGTTTGCCCGTGGATAACATCATTATCTGTGCAGGTCAGGAACCCAACCGTAAGCTGTATGACCCTTTACTGGCTGCTGGATGTCATGTTCACTTAATTGGCGGCGCCGATGTGGCACAAGAGTTGGACGCTCGCCGGGCGATCGATCAGGCTACCCGGCTGGCGTTAACGTTATAGCGTAGACACATTCAGGTTAGCGAGACGATCCCGTTTTAACCGCACGCAGTACAGCGAACTTCGTGTTGCTGGCAAGGGTTTCACAGTTACCGAATAGACGCTTCAGCTTGTGGAAGTAATCCAGATGACGATTACCCACAATACGCAGTTCTCCGCCAACCTGAAGGCAGCGTCTGGCATCCATAAACATCTGCCAGGCGATTTCGTCCGTCACCGCCTGCTGCTGGTGGAATGGCGGGTTACACAGCACCGCCTGCAACGTATCGCGCTTAACGCGCACCAATCCGTTATTCACCACGAAGCTACAGCGCTCAATATCCTGCGGGCAATTGGCCTCAACGTTCATCTGGCTCGATGTCACCGCCATATAGGATTCATCGAAGAAACCGACAGTAGCTTCCGGGTTAGCTTTCAACGCGGCCAGCCCAATGACACCATTGCCGCAGCCGAGATCGATAATCTTACCGTCTAGTTGTTCCGGCAAATGCTGCATAAAGAAACGTGCGCCGATATCTAACCCATTACGCGAATACACGTTCGCATGGTTTTGGATGCGATAACCGTAGCCGTCCAGCTCCCACTCGGTAATAAGTGGCTGCTCACTAACTTTCAGATCCGCCCACTCACAGTGAACCAAACGCGCCTTTTTCCAGGCTAATGAGGTTTTCGTCGGCCCCATTACGCGCTCAAACAGTTGCAGCGTCGAGGTATGAATATCCTTCGCCTTTGCTCCGGCAATGATGCGCGTTTGCGGCGTGACGACCTTGCGCAACATTCTCAGTTGGTGTTCCAGCAGCGCGATCGTTTTAGGTATTTTAATCACCACCAGCGCAGGCGCAGCGGGTAGATCCGCCATACTATCCAACAGCGTTACCACATCGGCATCATAACCGTTCAGTTCCAGGTTATGTCGCGTCGCCAGTTGGCTAAGATAAGAGTCACTGATACTAACGGGCGATTGTGCCTGTAAACCGCAGGCCAGCGCACCAAATGTATCATTGAAAATCAGGCGCGGGCCCGGCGCGATTTCCATGTTGGCCAGTTCACGCAGCAGATATTCATCTGCGGCATCCCACGCCTGTAGCGCCGAGTTTTCAGCGACCTGAGGGTAACGCACCAACGTCAGGTTGCACGTTTCCAATTCGAGTTGGCTCATTAGCCTCTCCTGCATCATAAAATTTGCGCTGTTTATCCCTTAAAATAGCCCATCAGTAAATGCTTTTCTCTGCCAGAACGGGAAATGATCGACGTTACCTTGTCATTTCACCGTGATAATCTGCGTAGTCATGCATGAATGCCTTCAGGATACCAAACGCTTATGATTCGCTTCGCTATTGTAGGAACCAGTTGGATCACCCGTCAGTTTGTGGATGCCGCCCATGAAACTGGCAAGCTGAAGCTCACCGCCATCTATTCCCGAACGGCAGAAAAAGCGCAGCCGTTTCAAGCCGATTACATGGTGGATACGCTATTTGATTCACTGGACGCCATGGCGAAATCCAACCTTATCGACGCCGTATATTTGGCCAGCCCTAACTCACTGCACTGCGAACAAACCCTGCTTTTCCTGAGCCACGGCAAGCACGTCATCTGCGAAAAACCACTGGCTTCCAACCGCTATGAAGTCGAACAAATGATCGCCTGCGCCAGAGAAAACCAGGTCGTGCTGTTTGAAGCGTTCAAAACCGCCAGCCTGCCTAATTTCGGCGTGATACAGCAGGCACTGCCGAAAGTCGGCAGATTGCGTAAAGTGGTGCTGAATTACTGCCAGTATTCTTCACGCTACCCGCGCTATTTGGCAGGCGAGAACCCGAACACGTTCAATCCAGCGTTCTCCAACGGTTCCATTATGGATATCGGCTACTACTGTCTGGCCTTCGCCGTGGCACTGTGGGGAGAACCTTGCACCACGCAGGCTAGCGCGACGTTGTTGGAAAGCGGCGTGGATGCGCATGGCAGCATCATCCTGAATTACGGCGACTTCGATGTGACCATCATTCATTCCAAAGTCAGCCACTCTGCCATCCCCAGTGAGATTCAGGGGGAAGACGGCTCGCTGGTGATTGAAAAAGTCTCCGAATGTCATAACGTGAAATTCATCCCGCGTGAAGGCAAACAGTTGGATCTCAGCCAGCCGCAGCATATCAACAGCATGTTGTACGAAGCCGAAGTTTTTGCCGCATTGGTGAACGACAACGATATTAACCATGCTGAACTGGCGCGCTCACGCACCGTCGCTGGGATGCTGACAGAAATACGCCGCCAAACCGGTGTCGTATTTCCAGCCGATGCCGCAGCGCCGGGAAATGCAGAATAAGACGGTGATGACGATTTGACCAAGATCATCTTTTCACCTATCTTCAGTCAGGCAAAGGGGAGTAACTTTTCCGCCAGCTAATCGTCATTACGGTGCGTTCCGCATCCGGTTACTGGGCAACGTTGATGAAAAGCGTCATTCTTAATGAAACAGCTTCATTAACGTTGTAAGTGAGACCTTGCCGGAAGGCGAGGTGCATTTGCAGCTTTAATCATGAGCGGCCAGCGTCCTTCCGATGTTGGCCGTTTTTGTTTCTATTTAAGGAGCTTGCTATGCACACCATTGGCACCCCCTGGTTATGGGGCAGCTTCGCTGCCATTGTTATTGTGATGCTGGTCATTGACCTGCTCTACCAAGGGCGCAAAGGGTCGACGGTAATGACGTTCAAACAGGCTGCCGTCTGGTCTATCATCTGGGTCACACTCTCTCTGCTGTTCAACGCCGGTTTCTGGTGGTATCTGGATGGCATGATGGGTCGCGAGGTCGCCAACGCCCAGTCGCTGGCGTTCCTGACCGGTTATTTGATCGAGAAAGCCCTCGCCGTCGATAACGTCTTCGTCTGGTTGATGCTCTTCGGCTACTTCGCTGTTCCCCCACAATACCAACGTCGCGTACTGATTTACGGCGTGCTGGGTGCCATCGTTCTCCGAACGCTGATGGTGTTTGGCGGCAGTTGGCTGGTCACACAGTTCCAATGGCTGCTCTATGTATTTGGCGCGTTTCTGCTGTTCACCGGTATTAAAATGGCGCTGGCTAAAGAGGGGGACGGAGCAATCGGTGACAAACCGCTGGTGCGCTGGCTGCGTAGTCATCTGCGCATGACGGACAGCATCGAGAATGAACGATTCTTCGTGCGCCGTAACGGCCTGCTGTATGCCACGCCGCTGTTTCTGGTGCTGATTATGGTTGAAATCAGTGACGTGATTTTCGCTGTCGACAGTATCCCGGCGATTTTCGCCGTCACGACCGATCCCTTTATCGTGCTGACATCAAACCTGTTTGCCATTTTGGGTCTACGTGCCATGTACTTCCTGCTGGCTGGCGTGGCTGAACGCTTCTCGCTGTTGAAATATGGCCTGGCCGTCATCCTGATTTTCATCGGTATCAAGATGTTGCTCATCGACATTTTTCATATTCCGGTGGCGATTTCTCTGGGCGTCGTCGCCAGTATTCTGGTCATCACCATGCTGATCAACGTCTGGGTGAACAAACGCGCCGAGCGTTAATCCTGTTCTCCCTCTCCGTAGAGTTATACGGGGTGACGGGGTGACGGGGTGACGGGGTGACGGACAAGGATGTCCGTCATAAAAAACCACATCAGCGCTTTTCTCAACAGCAAATTTTCATATACTGATACACACAAACACATTTAGTTACGGAAAGAAAAAACCACCCGGCGCACGCCAGAGGTGTCAGTCCGTGCACACAACCACTTAGCGGAACGGTTACACCGTCAAAAATATGGAAACTCAACAGTCTCGTTTTTTGCAGTACATTACCCGCGGCAGTCTGGTCCAACAGATTCTTCTGGGACTTGTAGCCGGTATCATTCTGGCTTCGTTGTCCACACAAGCCGCATTGGCTGCCGGTTTATTGGGTACGCTGTTCGTCGGTGCCTTAAAAGCCGTCGCGCCCATTCTGGTATTAGTGCTGGTCATGGCTTCTATCGCCAACCACCAGCAGGGGCAGAAAACCAATATTCGCCCGATCTTGTTTCTTTATCTCATCGGTACTTTCTCCGCCGCGCTGATTGCCGTGGTGCTAAGCGTCATTTTCCCTTCTACGCTGGCACTCAACGCGCAGGCAACTGACATCACACCGCCTTCAGGCATTGTCGAAGTGCTGGAAGGGCTGTTGATGAGCATCATCGCTAACCCGATTCACGCACTGCTGAATGCGAACTATATCGGTATTCTGGTCTGGGCCGTGGGACTGGGCATTGCGTTCCGTCACGGTTCGGACAGCACCAAGAGCATGATTAATGATGCCTCCAATGCGGTTACCATGATTGTACGCGTGGTGATTCGTTTCGCACCGCTGGGGATTTTCGGTCTGGTCGCCTCAACGCTGGCGGAAACCGGCTTCGGTGCACTGTGGGGTTATGCCCATCTGTTGATGGTGCTGATCGGTGGCATGTTGCTGGTCGCGCTGGTGGTCAACCCATTGATCGTTTACTGGAAGATTCGCAGTAACCCTTACCCGCTGGTGCTGCGCTGCCTGCGTGAGAGCGGCGTGACCGCCTTCTTTACTCGCAGCTCCGCCGCCAACATTCCGGTGAATATGGAGCTGTGCCGCAAGCTGAATCTAGATGAAGACACTTACTCTGTCGCTATTCCACTGGGTGCCACCATCAATATGGCAGGCGCGGCGATTACCATCACCGTGCTGACGCTGGCCGCCGCACATACGTTGGGCATTCAGATCGACGTACCGACAGCACTGCTGCTTAGCGTCGTGGCCTCACTGTGTGCCTGTGGCGCATCGGGCGTCGCGGGTGGTTCGCTGCTGCTGATTCCGCTGGCATGTAGCATGTTTGGAATTTCCAACGATATCGCCATGCAGGTGGTCGCGGTGGGCTTCATCATCGGCGTCTTGCAGGACTCGGCAGAAACCGCCGTCAATTCTTCAACGGATGTGATGTTTATCGCCGCCGTGTGTCACGCGGAAGATGCCAAGCTGGCGGAAAAAGAGCGTCTGAATTCGCTGTAATCTATTCAGGGCTTGATTATACGCCGTTCGCTTAAAAACGAGCGGCGTTAACGTGATGAGAAACACCTGAAATTACGCTTTCTTCTCCGCGCTAAAAGGATCGATGCCGCGCTGCTGCATACGCCAGAAGCGGATGATGTTAAAGCCATTCATCAGCAAAAAACTGCCTTCTATTAGCGATCCGCCAATCGAACCCAACCAGATATTATGTGCAACCCAGCAAGCGGTTGAGCACCACATCACGCAGCGCGTCGTCAGCCCAGAAGTACGGAACAGCGCCCAGGTACTGGCGACCGTGCCTACTATCGGCAGCAGTTCCATTGCATGTTTCATGCCTGATAAACCAAATACGAGCGTTAATGCAATAAAGACAAACATCACGATGATGTTGTGTGTTTTGAGTGAAATGAGCGTACGTGCCGAGTTCAACAAGGCGCTGGCACCCGCCGCATTTGCCCCCATCAGGAAGAAATGCAAACCAATGACGGCGCTGTATGCCGAGAGCTGTATTTTGAATTTTTGATCGTTACGGTTGAAAAACATGGTAATGCCGACGACAAACGCCAGTACACCGACAGACTGGGCAATCCAATACTGTGTCATGATCCCTGCCTCTAAAAAGTTGTGGCGAAAAAAAACGGCACCATTATGAAAATGAAACGCCGTTTTATTTTAATTGGAGTGGATAAGATTTACAACGTCACGCCGCTCTTAAATATGGCCAATTCACGGAAATCGTTCACTTCATTCCTCGTGCGCTTACCGTCAGCAATCTCGACAATCAGCGCTACGAACTGGCTCAGCAGTTCATCCATCGGCATGTCGTGGATCAGACGCCCCGCATCGAAATCAATCCAATGTGGTTTCTTCTTCGCCAGCTCACTATTGGTCGCTAGTTTTACGGTAGGAACAAATCCACCGTAAGGCGTACCACGTCCGGTACTGAACAGCACCATATGACAACCCGCTCCCGCCAGCGCGCTGGTTGCGACGGCATCATTCCCCGGTGCACTGAGCAGATTGAGCCCCGGTGTATGTAAGCGCTCGCCATATTTCAGCACGTCGACCACTTTGCTCTGTCCGGCTTTTTGCGTACAACCCAGTGATTTCTCTTCCAGTGTGGTGATCCCGCCCGCTTTGTTACCCGGCGATGGGTTCTCGTAAATCGGCTGGTTGTGCGCAATAAAGTACTGTTTGAAGTCATTCACCATGTGCACCGTTTTCTCAAACGTCGCTTCATCACGGCAACGGCTCATCAGAATACGTTCCGCACCGAACATTTCCGGCACTTCAGTCAGCACCGTCGTGCCGCCATTAGCAATCAGATAGTCGGAGAAACGGCCTAGCAGCGGGTTGGCCGTAATACCAGACAATCCATCGGAGCCGCCACATTCCAGACCAAACTTCAGTTCGCTCAGCTTACCCGGCTCGCGTTTGTCATGACGCATCGCCTCATACAGCGTATGCAGACGCTCCAAACCGGCTTCAACTTCATCGTCCTGCTGCTGGCACACCATGAACGTCACGCGATCGGAATCAAAATCACCCAGCGTAGTGCGGAACGCATCAACCTGATTGTTCTCACAACCCAGACCGATCACTAGCACCGCCCCCGCATTCGGATGACGCACCATGTTTTGCAGCATCGTGCGGGTGTTCTCATGATCCTGACCCAGCTGTGAACAGCCGAAAGTATGGCTGAACAGGTAAACGCCGTCGATACCTTCCGCATCGTTGGTTTCTTTCAGGAAACGCTGCTGAATCTGGCGAGCAATCCCGTTTACACAGCCGACGGTTGGCAGAATCCATAACTCATTACGGATACCGACATCGCCATTTTTGCGACGGTAGAGTTGTACCTCACGATCGCCCATCTGTACAGGCAGTTCGAGAAATTCAGGTTGGTACTGGTATTCATCCAGATCGCTCAGATTAGTCTTCGCATTCTGGGAGTGAATATGTTCTCCGGGAGCGATGGTTTCCAGCGCATGGCCGATCGGCAGGCCATACTTGGTAATCATTTCTCCCGGTGCGATGGTTTCCAGCGCGAACTTATGTCCGCGCACGACAGGTTGCTGAAGTGTCACCGTATGGCTATCCACCGACACCGTTTCACCTTGCTCAACATCACGCAAGGCAACAGCCACATTGTCCAGAGAATGAATTTTTATAATACTTTGCATGGATAACCCTTCTTGCTGATTAGCAATAACCTTCCACGGCTGCGCGCATACCGCGTTCAACGATGGTTTGTAACTGTTCTGTCACCTGTGCAGCAAGCCCAGGAACCTGCGTTAAATCCTGTTCCCAATGGTCCGCATCGCGCAGCACAACATTCACCAACTCAGCCAGACTGACGGTGTTCTCTTTTACGCCCGCCCATAGTGAGGAATAACGTTCCAACCAATGTGCGTCGTCCTGCAACGGATAGGTTTGCAACGCATTGCCTTCACCGCTACGCTCACCGCGATAGAAGGCAATCAGGGCAGCCAGCGCAAACGTCAAACGCGCAGGTAGCTCACCGTGACGCTCACGGTAGGTCAGCAGTTGCGGCAGAATACGGGTGCGGAATTTAGTCATACTATTCAGCGAGATAGATAACAGTTGATGCTGAATAAACGGGTTACGGAAGCGGCTTAGCACGGCCTGAGCAAATGAGGTCAGTTCGTCATGCGGTAAATCCAGTACCGGCACAATCTCTTCGGCAATGGTCTTTTCCACGAATTTGCCAATCAGCGCATCATTCATCGATTCGCCAACAGTATCCAGACCCGCCAGGAACGCGACCGGCACCAACGCGGTGTGAGCACCGTTGAGAATTGCCACTTTACGTTCTTTGTACGGCTTGATGTCATCAACGATACGAACGTTCAAATCCAGCTTGTTCAGACGCAATTCTTCCGCCAGCCACTGTGGCCCCTGAATCACGAACAGGTAGAAGTGTTCCGCTGTGTCCCAGAACGTATCCTTGTAACCCATCTCCTGTTCTAACGCCTCAACTTCAGCACGCGGGTAACCCGTCACAATACGGTCGACCAGCGTCGAGCAGAAGGTGTTGTGATCGTTCAGCCAGGCGGTAAACGTTGGCGTCAGTTCCCACTGTGCGGCATAACGCAGCACCAGCTCTTTCAGCGCCACACCGTTGTAATCAATCAGTTCGCACGGCAGCAGTACCCAGCCTTTGTCTGCCGCACCGTCAAAATGACAGAAGCGCTCATACAGCAGACGCGTTAATTTCGCAGGGAAACTGACTGGCGGCGCATCGCTCAGGCGGTCTTCCGCGTGGTAGCTGATACCCGCTTCGGTGGTATTGGAGAAGACGAAGCGGATGTTCGGATCGTGCGCTAACGCCAGATAGTCATCGAACTGACGGTATACGTTGATTTCACGGTTTACCGAACGGATCAGACGTGATTCGCGAACGGCTTCACCTTGCTCATTCAGGCCACGGATAATGGTGGTGTACAGCCCATCCTGAGTGTCCAGCGCGGGCGGGAAATCGGAATCGATCGGGCGCACAATGACAATACCCGCATCCAAATCGGTGTGCTCATTCAGCAGATCCAACTGCCAGTCAACAAAGGCACGCAGGAAGTTACCTTCACCAAACTGGATAACACGATCCGGGTGTTGACGACCAGGGAAATTACGACGATTTAACGTTTGCATTAACAGGCTACCTTAAGACAAAAGACCGAGACACACAGAGTCGCGGCGTAAGCCCCTTCGGGAACCTTACTGCCGCGCCTCTCGTGCAATTCACACCTTACGACGCGGTGGAATTACAGCTCGATGGCAAAATAGTTTTTAGCGTTATCGAAACTGATGTTTTTCACCATTTCGCCCAGCAAAGGAAGATCGGCTGGCGCTTCGCCATCTTCCACCCAGCGGCCAATCATTTGGCACAGAATGCGGCGGAAATATTCATGGCGGGTATAAGACAGGAAGCTACGGCTATCGGTCAGCATACCGACAAAGCGGCTCAGCAAACCAAGCTGTGCCAGCTGTGTCATCTGGCGTTGCATACCGTCTTTCTGATCGTTAAACCACCAGCCAGAACCGAACTGCATCTTGCCCGGCATCCCTTCGCCCTGGAAGTTGCCGATCATGGTACCGAGCACTTCGTTATCGCGCGGGTTCAGGCAGTAAAGGATGGTTTTCGGCAGCAGGTTTTCTTCATTCTGTTTGCTGAGCAGGCGAGACAGTTCCTGAGCCAGCGGACGGTCATTGATGGAGTCGAAGCCCACATCCGGCCCCAGCAGCTTGAACTGACGCAGGTTGTTGTTACGCAGTGCACCAATGTGGTACTGCTGAACCCAGCCGCGGCGGGCATATTCCGCACCCAGCCAGACCAGAACGCCGGTCTTGAACTGTGCCACTTCATGTTCACTCAGCGTTTCGCCCGCAAGACGACGCGCCAGAATTTTATCCAGCGTTGCCTCATCCGCCTCGGCAAACATCACCACATCCAGCGCATGGTCAGACACTTTACAGCCATGTGCCGCGAAGTGATCCAGACGCTTGGTCAATGCCGTTTGCAGATCGCTGAAACGACGAATGTCGGTGTCAGAAACCTCACCCAGCTTCGCCATATAGTCATTGAAAGTTGCCAGATCAATGTTGAACGCTTTGTCGGGGCGCCAGCTCGGCAGCACTTTGATGGAGAAGCTTGAATCCTGAGCAACGGCTTTATGGTGGCGCAGATCGTCAATCGGATCGTCTGTCGTCCCCACCATTTTCACGTTCATCTGTTGCATGATGCCGCGCGCGGTAAAGTCATCGCGTTCCAACATCGCATTACAACGATCCCAAATGTCTTTTGCCGTACTCGGTGACAGCAGCGTACCAGTGACGCCGAACGGACGACGCAGTTCCAGGTGTGTCCAGTGGTAAAGCGGATTGCCTATGGTGTGTGGCACGGTAGCGGCCCAGGCTTCAAATTTTTCCCAATCGCTGGCATCGCCCGTACACAAACGCTCAGGCACGCCGTTAGTACGCATCGCACGCCACTTATAGTGATCGCCCTTCAACCAGATGTCATACAAATTTTTAAAGCGATAATTTTCCGCGATCTGCTCAGGCGGTAAATGACAGTGGTAGTCAAATATCGGTTGGTCGACGGCATACTCATGATAAAGGCGACGGGCAAATTCAGTGTCTAACAGAAAATCTTCACTCAGAAACTGGGGCATGTTTTCTTCCTTACCGTGCTTCTTGTGCACCAAATGGGTTGGTCGTTAAAAGATATCACACCAATTATGCGCAATATCTCACAGCATTTGTGAGGTCATGATCGCAAAAATGTAACAAAGCAGTACAATAACGCAGCACTTAAGGCCTTATACCGCCTCACTCTCTCGGTTTAAACGAGGAATTTGTTATTCCATATAAAAATAATGGTTTTGTGATATCACTCAACTTTTAAAGTTGTATGACAAATTATTGTAGCGCTGCCTTAAGCAGGGATTCAATCGCTATCTCACAAAGAGAAGGGGTTTCCTGTTCAGCACAACAAAAAAACGTGTCGCATTACATCACAAGACACCTCACACCGTGACGCTACTCAAGAGCCACCACTGTGTTTTTTATTGATCGGAGAGAAAGTTAAATGCGTAAAATCAAAGGATTACGCTGGTACATGATCGGCCTAGTGACCGTTGGTACCGTGCTGGGATATCTGACGCGTAATGCAATTTCTGTCGCTGCCCCGACGCTACAGGATCAATTGCATATCACCACACAGCAGTATTCTTACATCGTGGCTGCCTATTCAGCTTGTTATACCATTATGCAGCCCATCGCCGGTTACGTACTGGATTTGCTCGGCACAAAAATCGGCTATGCCGTGTTTGCGATCCTGTGGGCTGTCTTCTGCATGGGAACCGCACTGGCAAACAGCTGGGGGGGATTAGCGATCGCCCGTGGCGCGGTCGGTATGGCAGAAGCCGCAATGATCCCTGCAGGCCTGAAAGCCAGTAGCGAGTGGTTCCCGGCAAAAGAGCGTTCTATCGCCGTCGGTTACTTCAACGTGGGGTCGTCTATCGGTGCAATGGTCGCACCACCATTAGTGGTGTGGGCCATTGTGGCGCACAGTTGGGAGATGGCCTTTATCATTACTGGTGCACTGAGCCTGGTCTGGGCCATCTGCTGGATCGCTTTCTACAAGCATCCAAAAGATCAGAAAAAACTCAGCGACGAAGAGCGCGACTACATTCTTAATGGGCAGGAAGCACAGCACCAAACCAATAACGCGAAAAAAATGTCTACCTGGCAGATCCTGCGTAACCGCCAATTCTGGGGTATCGCGCTGCCGCGTTTCCTGGCTGAACCTGCGTGGGGAACCTTCAACGCGTGGATCCCGCTGTTCATGTTTAAAGCCTACGGCTTCAACCTGAAAGAAATTGCCATGTTCGCCTGGATGCCAATGCTGTTCGCCGATATCGGCTGCATCCTAGGTGGATACCTGCCGATGCTGTTTCAGAAGCATTTCAAAGTGAACCTGATCGTGTCTCGCAAGCTGGTTGTCACCATGGGTGCGATACTGATGATTGCTCCGGGGATGATCGGGTTGTTCTCCAGCCCTTATGTCGCCATCGCCCTACTGTGCGTCGGTGGCTTCGCACACCAGTCACTGTCCGGCGCACTGATTACGCTGTCATCCGACGTATTTGGCCGTAATGAAGTGGCCACGGCAAACGGTTTGACGGGTATGGCAGCCTGGATGGCAAGTACCCTATTTGCACTGGTGGTCGGCGCGCTGGCTGATACGCTGGGCTTCAGCCCGCTGTTTGCCGCACTGGCGGTCTTTGATCTCTTGGGCGCCGTCGTCATCTGGACGGTGTTGAAAAACCAACCCGCATCAGAAGTCGCCGCGGCCGCTGAAACATTGAAAGAAGCTAACCAGCACTGATAATCCCTGCATGATCCTAACTCATCCGGTATGATCTGATACCGGTTGAGCCGCCTCTCCCCGATAACACACTGCGATAACTGTGACCACAATATTGGTTACTGCTATTATTAAGTGGTATAACAAATCATCCCTCAAAGATTAACGAGATAGACACTCAGGCCCTGACGTGGCACATGGACCGTCATCTATCGAGAGTAGACATCATCATGGCACTCACTGAACCCAGACGGCTATACCAGCAATTAGCCGCAGAATTAAAACAGCGTATCGAAAGCGGTATATATCAGGTCGGCGAAAAATTACCGGCAGAACGTTATATTTCTGAAGAAATGAACGTCAGCCGCACCGTAGTACGTGAAGCTATCATCATGCTGGAAGTCGAAGGATACGTTGAAGTACGCAAAGGTTCAGGTATTCACGTTATTTCCAACCAGCAGAAGAACCCGCTCATTAATAGTAGCGATATTGAATTCGTTGCGGCCGGCCCATTTGAGCTACTTCAGGCTCGTCAGCTTATTGAAAGTAACATTGCTGAATTTGCGGCCACGCAGGTGACCCGTCAGGACATCATCCAACTGATGGAAATTCAGGAATATGCGCGTCAGGAAGATCGTTTCCGTGATTCTCAGTGGGATCTCAAATTCCACGTCCAGGTTGCGCTGGCTACGCAAAACTCCGCGATGGCAACCATCGTAGAAAAAATGTGGAGCCAGCGGGTTCATAATCCCTACTGGCGTAAATTGCATGAGCACATCGACGACAAGTCGATTGAAAGCTGGTGCGAAGAGCACGACCGCATCCTTAAAGCGCTGATGCGCAAAGATCCATACGCCGCAAAACTGGCAATGTGGCAACATCTGGAAAATACTAAACAGATGCTGTTTCGCGCCACAACGGATGATTTCGAGTTTAACGTCGATCGTTACATGTTCGCCGAAAACCCCGTCGTTCATCTCGACCAGATACACACCGGTAAACCCTAAAACACTTTTTGCCCCTTGCTTTGAACGAGGGGTAATATTTTTGAACCTGCGAGAAAAGGTCAGAAAACGTTGATTTCTGTCAGCGAGTGTAAAATATCGTAGAAACCCTCACTCTTCTTCGAAAAATCCCCCTAAATCGCCGCGGTTGTCGTAATATTTCCCTGTCTCAATAACACCTATTTTGTTACAGTTAACGCGTCTTTCTTACGCTTAATCCATCGCTTCGGGCGTAAAATCTGCCAAGGGCAAACAATCCCTAAGCCGCCTGTTTATCAGGTTCGCAGCAAGAAGTGAGCATCAAGCCAGACACCAGCGGCACTATCGGGCGGAAGAAAACAGCGATCGCCAAAACTATAACCCTGTGCCCGATATACCCTAAATAATTCGAGTTTCAGGCAGGCGGCAAGAGAAGGACAAATTCGTCGGGAACGAATTTGACCAGCCAACGCACATGCGACTTGAAGTATGACGGGTATAAAACTGTATTCACTCTTATCATGTCCAGAAGCGTGCGTGATTGTCGCCAAGGCTAAAATGTAACAGCAGTATTAGGAATACCGGATGGAATTAATCAAAGAACTGTTAAACGCACTCTGGCATCAGGATTTCGATATTTTAGCCGACCCGAAGCTGGTATGGACCATCTACATATTACTGTTCCTAATTATCTTTCTGGAAAATGGCCTGCTCCCAGCCGCTTTCCTGCCCGGCGATAGCCTGCTCATTTTGGTCGGCGTCCTCGTCGCCAAAGGGACGATGAATTACCCTTTTACGATATTTCTCCTGACAACGGCCGCTAGCCTCGGCTGTTGGGCCAGCTATATCCAAGGGAAATGGCTTGGCAATACGGGCGTGGTTCAGGGCTGGCTATCACATTTGCCCGCGCACTATCACCAACGCGCCCACCAACTCTTCCACCGTCATGGTCTGTCCGCGCTGTTAATTGGCCGCTTTCTGGCTTTTGTCAGAACGTTACTCCCTACCATCGCCGGCTTGTCTGGCCTGAATAACGCGCGTTTTCAGTTCTTTAACTGGATGAGCGGGTTCTTGTGGGTATTTATTCTGGTTACGCTGGGCTTCGCCTTAGGGAAAACAACGGTCTTCCTGAAATATGAAGACGAGTTGATGCTCTGCCTGATGATGCTGCCGCTGGTGCTGCTGTTTATTGGCCTGTTTGGATCGCTTTTTGTCCTGTGGCGTAAAAAGCGTGACACTAAAGCAGATAATGCAGCAAAAGGGAGCTAATCGTGTCACGTCACTGGCTATTCCCTAAGTTTTCCCCCAGGAAAGTAGGTCGCATACTGCTCTTACTTGCCCTGCCACTGATTGCCTTAACGCAGTCCCAATCAGTGCGTCTTTCCCAAGACGATGCTATGCTACATATCAAACCTTATGGCGGTGCCGCATTGCCAGATGGCTTTTACGTGTATCAGCGCCTCAATGAAAAAGGGATAGCGATCAAAAGTATTACGCCAGAACAAGATAGCCTGATCGTTCGTCTTGCTTCACCAGAACAGAGTATCGCAGCCAGAGATGTCCTGCGTTTGTCTCTCCCTAAAGTCACCATTACTGCGCAGCAAGTGACAACCCCGCCCCCCTTCTGGCAGCAGAAACTGACACAGAAACAATCCAAACTGGGGTGACGACTATGACATTATTTCCATCGAAACTATCTCCATCCATTATTGCCTTATCTGTCCTGCTTTCCGGTCATGCGCTGGCTAATACCGCCAGTCAGGTAGAGACCTGTCAGCAGAAAGCGCAAGATATTCAGCGCCAAATCGATGAAGCGCGTAAACACGGTAATCAGAACCGCATTAGTGGATTAGAGAAGGCACTGGACGGCGTGAAAACCCACTGCACGGATGTTGGGTTAGCAGAGAAACGTCAGGAAACCATTGCGAAAAAACGCAAAGACGTCGTTGAACGGCAGCAAGAACTGAATGAAAGCCGCCAGAAAGGGGATGACGCCGACAAGATCCTCAAGCGCGAAAGAAAGCTGGCTGAAGCCGAGCAGGAATTACGCGCCGCGGAACGTGCCTCATCGCAATAACCCATCAATAGATTGCCCTGATAAAACACACAGCAACTGTTCATTTTGTATTCAAAAACCAAATCACTAAAATTTACAGCGCGTTATCAGAATTGTCCGTACCCATTTAGGGCGGCATAAATTTCAGCTTCAGCTATAGTTAACGTTCAGGTTTATAACATGAAGGGTTATTAATATGGCTAAAGATCAAAATTCTGAGTACCTACGCGCCGAATTGAAATCACTAGCGGACACACTGGAAGAAGTATTAAGCACCTCCAGCGATAAATCTAAAGCAGAACTCGACAAACTGCGTAGTAAGGCAGAGAGCGCACTGAAAGAAACCCGTAGTCGCCTGAGCGATACGGGTGAGCGCATCGCATCCCACACCAAAGAAGCGGTTGAATCAGCGGATGACTATGTGCGTCAGAATCCATGGACCGGTGTCGGCATTGGTGCAGCAGTCGGCGTCGTGCTTGGCGTTCTGCTGTCTCGTCGCTAATTTAGCGGATTGCTATGACGGATAAATCACAACAAGGCCCCGCAAGCGGGGTCATGGCTTCTGCTCAGCGCATCATCTCCATTATTGTCAGCATGGTGGAAAGCCGCGTCCGATTGGCTGTAATTGAATTAGAGGAAGAGAAAGCCAATCTAATTCAGTTGCTGATCATGGTCGGCTTGACGCTGCTTTTTGCCACTTTTGGCATTATGAGCCTGATTGCGCTGATCATCTGGGGCATCGACCCACAATATCGTCTCTTTGCGTTGGGATGTATTACCGCCACATTGCTTGGGCTGGCGCTGATAGGCGGCATATGGACACTCCTAAAAGTACGTCGTTCTACCTTGCTCAAAGCAACGCGTAAGGAGCTGGCGACCGACAGATCGCTGTTGGAGGAAGAGACCAAGTGAATCAGCACCAACAGCGAGACAGAGAAAAAGCCCAGCTACTGCGCCAGATACAACAGCAGCGGCTGGATTTATCGGCAGGTAAGAAGCACTGGCTGAATACCACAGCCCGTTACGATCGCGGCTGGCAAAGCCTGATGCAGTGGCGTAAATACTGGATCGTAGGTTCCAGCCTCGTGGCACTCTATGGTGTGCGCCATCCCAGCCGCATGATTCGCTGGGGACGCCGCCTCGTCGGGCTTTGGGGGACATTCCGACTCGTACGCAAAACATTTGACCAACGCCCGTAACGCTCTCTGTTTCATCGATTATTTGCCTTCCCTATTAGACACTTCTCATCTCACTTTTTGCCTAACGCGCTCACGTTTTTACAGCGCGTTCTTGCCTAATTAACTGAACATCAATTTTTCTGAAATAAAGCAACAATTATACTCGCTGGCAGCGCAAATCATCTCTCTATACTATCTGCCCATAACCTGATGGCGGGCAACGTTTTCAGATAACACCTGCTACAACAAACACAATAGGGTCGTATAGCCCACAACAAAATCAATTGGAGAGATGATGAAAAATTTAGAAAGCACTGCACTGCTGGTTGCTCGTATCTTAATGCCGATTCTGTTTATCGTTGCAGGTTACGGTAAGCTGGGTGATGCCTATGCAGGCACACAACAATACATGCAGGCGATGGGCGTACCGACCTTCCTGCTGCCGCTGACCATTCTGCTGGAACTGGGTGGTGGTTTGGCGGTTCTGTTCGGGCTGCTGACGCGTACTGTCGCGCTGGCCACTGCGGGCTTTACACTGCTGACTGCACTGCTTTTCCACTCTAACTTTGCGGAAGGCATGAACCAACTGATGTTCATGAAAAACCTGACCATCGCTGGTGGTTACCTCCTGCTGGCTGTCACTGGCCCAGGCGCATTCAGCATCGACCGCCTGCTGGGCAAAAAGTGGTAAGGCGAACCTTTTCCGGTTTGTACTACACTTAATCATCAAATAATGAATGAGACGGCAAGCACACAAAGCTTGCCGTCGTTTTATCATCACTCACGGGAGGATTTATGGGACAACTGGTTGACGGCGTATGGCACGATACCTGGTATGAAACCAAATCTACCGGCGGTCACTTTAAACGTTCAGAATCTGTATTCCGTAATTGGGTAACGCCTGATGGCTCTCCCGGCCTCACTGGCAAAGGCGGCTTTCCCGCTCAGTCTGGCCGTTATCACTTGTATGTTTCACTCGCCTGTCCGTGGGCACATCGCACACTATTAATGCGACAGTTGAAAGGGTTAGCAGATCACATCGCCGTTTCGGTGGTTCATCCGCTCATGCTCGATCATGGCTGGACGTTCGGTACCGATTTTGAGGCCACGACGGGTGACTCGCTCTATCAACACGAATTTCTCTACCAACTCTACCTTCATGCCAAACCAGACTACAGCGGTCGTGTGACGGTTCCCGTCCTGTGGGACACCGAGCAACACACGATCGTCAGTAACGAATCTGCCGATATCATCCGTATGCTGAACCGCGCTTTTGATGGTGTGGGCGCAACAGCCGGAGATTACTACCCAGAAGCGCGACGAGATCAGATTGATGAATTGAATGGCTGGATTTACGACAAGATCAACAACGGTGTTTACAAAGCGGGTTTTGCGACAAGCCAATCAGCCTATGATGAATCCGCCACGACCGTTTTCGCCGCGCTCTCCGATCTGGAAGCCATTCTGGCAAAACAGCGTTATCTGACTGGCGAACAGTTAACCGAGGCCGATCTGCGGCTGTGGACAACGTTGATCCGTTTCGATCCGGTCTATCACACGCATTTTAAATGCGATAAATATCGCCTGAGCGATTATCCGAATCTGTTCGGCTTTCTGCGTGATATTTATCAGATGCCCGGCATCGCCGATACCGTCGATATGGCGCACATTCGCCACCACTACTATCGCAGCCACAGTACGATTAATCCGCACGGTGTGATTTCTCTGGGTCCAGAGCAAGATTTAAACCAGCCTCATCAGCGTGATAAGACGTTTGTCGATTTACGCTAAACGGCAATGAATACAAAAGGCAAGATGTGGAACCACACCTTGCCGCAGAAAATGCAGAATTTAGGGCTGGTTCAGCAGTTTGGGAATTTCACGCAGGAACCAGGATTTCGCTTCGCCCATGCTGTCTCGCCGCCACGCCATAATAATCTGACTTTCCATCTGGTGTTCTGGCCCAATCACCAGTAAACGCCCTTCGGCAATATCCTGCGCGACCATCGGATACGGCATGGTTGCGACGCCTAATCCAGCCAGCAGCGCACGCCGTTTATCATCTAGCGAACTCACCGTCAAACGCTGCTGCTTATCCAATAGTTGTACTGTCAGCACCGGGCGTTCACGCGCGGTATCCGCCATAGCAATCCCACGATATTTCACTCGGGTCGCATCCGACAGCGGTTCAGGCTCCTGATGAATGGGATGCTCCGGGCTGGCGACATAAACGTTATTCATCGTGTACAGCTTACGGGTATTCATTTCGGAAGAGGCACGAAAATGCATGTCCGGCGCAATCACGATATCGGCACGCCCTTGTTCAAGACGTTCCCACGCCCCTGCCAGCACTTCAGTCAGAATCGATACCTGCGTATTTGCTTTGAGCGCCAGTTTATCGATCAAGGGAAAAATTCGCTGAGTTGGAATCAGGGCTTCGGTCACAATCGTCAGGTGCGTTTCCCAACCGCGAGCCAGCGCTTCCGCATCCGTGGTGAGTTTATCTGCGGCTTCCAGCAGAATACGCCCACGTTCCAACAACATTCGTCCGACATTCGTGAATTTAGTTCGATGCCCGGAACGATCGAACAACACCACATCTAATTCTTCTTCTAGTTTCTGCATGGTATAGCTCAGTGCCGAAGGCACCCTACCCAACTCGTCTGCCGCAGCGGCAAAGCTGCCACGACGATCGATCGCATCCATCACCCTCAAGGCTTCCAGCGTCAATGCTCGTTCTCTCGCCATCTTGGTACTCATTCAGGAATTTTGAATATACTGACCAGATTAACTAGCTAACAATCCAACGTCCACACAATTACTATCGGTTTAAGAAATAATTCTCTGGGGGATAAAAATTATGATCACACGAAGAGCAGCCGGGCAATGCGGCCAGGCCGATTATGGCTGGTTGCAGGCACGCTATACCTTCTCTTTCGGTCACTATTTTGACCCCCAGTTGCTGGGTTATGCTTCTCTCCGTGTGCTCAATCAGGAAGTACTGGCACCGGGGGCATCATTCCAGCCGCGAACTTACCCACGGGTTGATATCCTGAACATTATTCTTCAGGGGGAAGCAGAATACCGTAACAGCAATGGCGGCCATATTCAGGCCAAAGCGGGCGATGTGTTGTTGCTTGCCACTCAACCAAACGTTAGCTACAGCGAACATAATACCAACCCCAGCAAGCCGTTGACACGCCTGCAATTATGGCTGAACGCCTGCCAAACCAGAGAGAACAGCCCGCTGCAACGCATGGGACTCAATACATCACCTCATACTTTGCTTGCGTCACCGGAAGGCGAACAAGAAAGCCTGCAACTGCGTCAACAGGTCTGGATTCACCATGTCGATCTCCAGCCGAATGAACAAAGCACGATAGTGCTACAGGGAAATCAGGCCTATCTCCAGTTGATTCACGGTTCAATGGTGGTGAAAGGCGATCAGCACAGTGAAGCATTACACTGCGGCGATGGTGCCTTCATCAAGGAAGAAAACACGTTGGCGCTACAGGCAGAATCTCCGTTGCGAGCACTGCTCATCGATCTGGTTGTGTAGTTTCTCTTCCCATCGTCTTCGCAGGAAAACGCCACTCGCTCGGCGTTTTTATTCAGCCGTGGTAAGATATCCGTCTTGTTCCTCAATGTGTCAGGTGATATGACAATGGATTCAACCAAACAGGACAAACTTCTTGCCCAGGCTGAACAGATTTGTCAGCAGCGCGCTGTGCGTCTAACACCACAGCGGTTGGAGGTTCTACGCCTCATGGCACAACAAACGGGTGCGATCAGCGCTTATGACCTGCTGGATCTTCTGCGACTCACTGAACCTCAGGCCAAACCGCCTACGGTGTATCGCGCACTGGACTTTCTGCTGGAACAGGGCTTTATTCATCGCGTTGAATCAAACAACAGCTACGTGTTGTGCCACCATATAGAAGACCACAGCCATACGTCTGCCCTTTTCATCTGCGACCGCTGTCGGCAAGTCACTGAACGCCAAACCGAAGGTGTAGAAGAAACGCTACGCAGTCTGGCGCAGCAGTCAGGATTTACACTGCGTCACAGCGTGGTGGAAGCACATGGGTTGTGTGGTGACTGTCAGGAAGTAGCATCATGCAAACAGCCGGATCATTGCGATCACGACCATACGGTCCCAATTAAAAAACGATAGCCCCGAAGGCTATCGTCTCTTTCAGCGAAGAAGCATCACGTCCACTACCAGTGATATTTGTGGTGCTCTTCCCAGAGTTTCACTTCTTTCTCTGCCGCTTCTTTTGCGTACCCGTAACGCTCTTGGATTCTCCCCACAAGTTGGTCACGTTTACCTTCGATGACCGTCAGATCGTCATCCGTTAATTTGCCCCATTGCTCTTTCGCTTTACCTTTAAACTGTTTCCAGTTACCGCTGGCTTGGTCTTTATTCATAAGAATCTCCCTACCTTAGGTGAATTGCGCATAAAAAATCGTGACTACCGACTTATGCGTCAGTTTCAGATAAATAGATTTATTCAATAAGCAGCATCATAGCTATGTGAACCATGACGGTGCTCTTCGCCACTGTCTGCCTTGATTACCGGGTTATCTACATGTGATGGCTAATGATCAATCGACAAACGAGCAATCAAGATAAAAATGCTCACCTTGATAAAAATTATAGCCGAATATTTCACTCAACATGAAAAACAAAGAATCTGTGACTAAAGCAGGCGTTGGGAAAGAGAAAATCACTGCAAAAAACAGTGAAGAAACAGAGGGTAATGAGGATCGTAGAAAACGCGCGCGAAATGTAACTAAATATATGCAACGAGCAGATTAACACGCTAAACGATGAATACAGAACATGATGCACTGACCCAGACAGACGAGCAGTGCATCTCTGTGAACGGTTAGCTCCAATCGCTGTTACGAATCACGCCAACCGCTAAACCTTCTATCGAAAAGCTTTGCTGACGTAGATCGACAATAATAGGGGCAAACTCTTCATTTTCAGCGAGGAGGTGCACTGTATTGCCCTGCTTCTTCAGGCGCTTCACCGTCACTTCATCGTCGATACGCGCCACCACAATCTGACCGTTGCGCACATCTTCGGTTTTATGTACGGCCAGCAAATCGCCATCCATAATACCAATGTTTTTCATCGACATCCCACTCACCCGCAGCAAGAAATCAGCGCTGGGTTTGAACATCGCAGGGTCAACCTGATAGTGACATTCGATATGTTCCTGCGCCAGCAGCGGTTCACCTGCGGCCACGCGCCCCACCAGAGGAATCCCCGTCTCTTCTTCCATCAGCAGACGAATACCACGAGAAGCGCCCGAGACAATTTCAATCACGCCTTTACGCGCCAGCGCTTTCAGATGTTCTTCAGCCGCATTGGGAGAGCGGAACCCCAATTGTTGGGCAATTTCCGCCCGTGTTGGCGGCATTCCGGTTTGCGCAATATGATCGCGGATCAGGTCATAAACCTGCTGCTGCCTTGCTGTTAATACTTTCATTCCGCCCCCTGGTTGTTTATACAGTCTTGCTGTGAGTATATACAGGTAAGGCACAATTGGGAATGAAGATATCGGTAAAGCCCCTGACTTTTACTCATTTATGCGTGCCGTCAGGCAAAATGTTGCCAGAGGATACTGCCCCACACAACAACGGCTAACAAGATAGCCACAAAGACAGCGGCCGACCCAATATCTTTCGCCCGACCAGATAATTCGTGATGTTCGAGGCCAATGCGATCGACAACCGCTTCAATGGCGCTATTAGCCAACTCAAACAGCATAATCAATACCACAGACCCGATCAGCAGCAGTTTTTCGACCAGCGTAACTGGCAGTAAACACGCGATAATGACGCCGACCAGGGTCAGTATCGTCTCCTGACGAAATGCCGCCTCATGCTGCCACGCCTGCTTCAGCCCCTTAAAGGAATAACCGGTTGCCTTAATAATCCGGGTCACCCCCGTTGCTTTATTCATTTATCCTCCGCTATTTATGCAAAATAGTTCGCATTTTAACGCACCTACGTTGTCTCATCACCACAGATCTCCGGCGCAGTTTCTGGTATCCTTGCGGCGCATTGCTAACAAGAGGCTCCACGTTGTTATGTCAGGTTGGCGTAAAATTTACTATAAATTATTGAATCTACCACTGAAATTGCTGGTAAAAAGCAAAGTTATTCCCGCAGATCCAGTGGTCGAGTTGGGGTTAGATCCCTCACGTCCTATACTCTATGTTCTGCCTTATAACTCTCAGGCGGATCTCTTGACGCTACGTGCGAAATGCTTGGCATTGGGGCTATCCGATCCTTCGTTATCGTTCGAATTCAATGGCGTCGAACTTCCTAGCCACGTCTTTATTAATGACGGGCCGCGCGTCTTCCGCTATTACGTTCCCAAGCAGAAATCCGTCAAACTGTTCCACGACTATCTGGACCTGCATCGTGCCAATCCAGATTTAGACGTACAGATGGTGCCGGTTTCCGTGATGTTTGGGCGCTCCCCGGGTCGGGAAGGCCACTCTCAGGCCGCACCACACCTGAGATTGCTCAACGGTATAGAGAAATTCTTCGCCGTCCTGTGGCTAGGTCGCGACAGCTTTGTCCGCTTCTCCAGCCCGGTGTCGCTGCGCTATATGGCGACCGAGCACGGCACTGACAAAACCATAGCCCACAAACTGGCGCGTGTCGCACGTATGCATTTCTCCCGCCAGCGTTTGGCGGCAGTTGGGCCACGCTTGCCGGTGCGTCAGGAACTATTTAACAAGCTGCTGGACTCCAAAGCGATCAAGAAAGCCGTAGACGATGAGGCACGCAGTAAGAAGATTTCCCACGAGAAAGCGCAGCAAAATGCCATCGAGCTGATGGAAGAAATCGCTGCCGACTTCTCCTACGAAGCGGTGCGTCTGTCAGATCGCGTCTTGAGTTGGACGTGGAACCGTCTTTATCAGGGGATTAACGTCCATAACGCCGAACGCGTGCGGCAACTGGCGCAGGATGGTCATGGCATTGTCTATGTGCCCTGCCACCGCAGCCATATGGATTACCTGCTGCTGTCCTACGTCTTGTACCATCAGGGTTTAGTGCCGCCGCACATCGCCGCAGGTATCAATCTTAATTTCTGGCCAGCGGGACCGATCTTCCGCCGTCTTGGTGCGTTCTTTATTCGCCGAACCTTCAAAGGTAACAAACTTTATTCCACCATTTTCCGCGAATACCTGGGCGAGCTATTTGCCCGTGGTTATTCCGTTGAATACTTCATGGAAGGCGGGCGTTCGCGCACGGGTCGTCTGTTAGAGCCGAAAACCGGTACGCTGGCGATGACCATCCAAGCCATGCTCAGAGGCGGTACACGCCCTATCACGCTGGTGCCGATTTATGTCGGTTACGAACACGTGATGGAAGTCGGTACCTATGCGAAAGAGCTACGCGGCGCGGTGAAAGAAAAAGAAGGCTTTATGCAGATGGTGCGTGGCTTACGTAAGCTGCGTAATCTGGGTCAGGGCTATGTGAACTTCGGCGAACCACTTCCGCTGACAACCTATCTGAACCAGCATGTGCCGCAATGGCGTGACGCGATTGATCCGATTGAAGCGCAACGCCCAAGCTGGCTAACGCCGACGGTGCAGGATATCTCCATGGATATCATGGTGCGCATCAATAATGCTGCGGCAGCGAACGCAATGAACCTATGTTCCACCGCCCTGTTAGCATCGCGCCAGCGTTCTCTGACCCGCGAGCAAATGCATGAACAGCTAGATTGCTACCTGCAACTGCTGCGTCAGGTTCCTTACCACAAAGATATTACAGCGCCTAAGAAGACAGCGGATGAACTGTTGGAACACGCGCTGGGCATGAACAAGTTTGAAGTAGAGAAGGACAGTATTGGCGACATCATCATTCTGCCGCGCGAGCAGGCCGTTCTGATGACGTATTATCGCAATAACATCCAGCACCTGTTGGTCTTGCCGTCGCTGATCGCCAGCATCGTCATCCATCATCGTCGGATTACACTTGCCGACGTCGTGCAACAAATCACGCTCATCTATCCACTGCTGCAAGCAGAATTGTTCTTACATTATTCCGAAGACCAATTACCAGGTGTGCTGGAAACCTTGGCTAATGAACTGATTCGACAACAGTTACTGTGTAGCCGTGACGGCGGGCTAGCCATTAATCCACCACGCATCCGTACGCTGCAACTGTTGTCAGCTGGCGTGCGCGAGACGCTGCAACGTTATGCGATTACGCTGTCCTTGCTATGCGCAAATCCAGAAATTAACCGAGGAACGCTGGAGAAAGAAAGCCGGAATATGGCACAGCGTCTGTCTGTTCTGCACGGAATTAATGCGCCGGAGTTTTTCGATAAAGCGGTGTTCTCCACGCTGGTTGCGACGTTACGTACAGCCGGATATATCACCGACAGTGCAGAAGCGGCGCAAGGCGATATCGTGGCAATCTACAACATCCTTGGCGATCTGATCACCCCGGAAGTTAAGTTGACTATCGAAAGTGCCAGCTCATCTGCCGAAATGGAAACAAACAGCCAGACGGTGTAAGAGGCAAAGCAGGAATAATAAGCCGGGGAAATGGCGGATAACATGCCGCCATCAAGCCGTGGACACGTTTAGCATGACAAACGAACCCGACATTCCGTCATAAAAAAAGCAGCGAGAAATCGCTGCTTTTTTGTCTCTGACGATAAGCTCTACAAGCCAAACAGCACGCCAATAAATATCGCCATACCCGCGTACTTATTATTGTGGAATGCTTTGAAACAAGCATCACGTTCACGCCTGGCAGTCAATATTTGCTGATAGACAAACATCGCGCCAGCTACCAGCAGCGAAATGTAGTAGGGAATTGCCAGTCCGGTAATGCTTCCCAAAGCCAGTAGCAACAGCAGCATACTGAACTGCAATAACCCGATGATGATATTGTCAAAACGGCCAAATAAGATCGCTGTGGATTTCACGCCGATCTTCAAGTCGTCATCACGATCTACCATCGCATATTGCGTATCGTAAGCCACCGTCCAGCAAATATACGCCAAAAACATCATCCAGCAGGTCACCGGCAAGCTTTCACTGACCGCAGCGTAGGCCATCGGAATCGACCAGCCAAACGCCGCCCCCAGCACGAACTGAGGCAGATGGCTGACCCGTTTCATAAACGGATAAACCCACGCCAGAGCCAGCCCGGCGACAGACAATAAGATAGTCATCTTATTCAGCGTCAACACCAGACCAAACGCCAACAAGACCAGCACCACAAACAGAACTTTGGCAGATTGCTCGCTCACCTCACCGCTGGGCAAGGGGCGAGAAGCCGTACGTTTTACATGGCCGTCAAAATGCCTGTCGGCATAATCATTAATGACGCAACCCGCCGCACGCATAAGGAAAACACCTGCGACAAAAACAATGAGCGTCCACGGTGCAGGTGTTCCTCCTCCCGCCAGCCACAGCGCCCATAGCGTCGGCCACAGCAGTAACAGAGAACCTACCGGTTTATCAATCCGCATCAAGCGACAATAAGCCAGCCATTTCCCTGCGGTAACACTTCTTTCCAAGGATTTATCTCCTCAAATTACCTGCCAACCTTCATCACCTGGTGTGTAATAAACGGGTGATTCCGGTAAGAAAAGCTCAGTCAACAGTAACGGATGACCAGAAAGACACAGGCGGGAACGCCGAGCCCATAAGCCTTCACTGCACCCGGTATGAATATAATCACGCGTCAGCGATTTTTGCTCAAACAGATAACGACCTAACGGCTGATGGCCTATTTTCGTCAACGCTGCACCTGAACCATCGAGCGTCTGTTGCGGAACAATCGTTCTGCCGAAAAGCCAAGGGCGATCGTCACCATACAGCACCACTTCACGCAGCCAGTAACGTTCATCGAGAGGGAGTTGATCGCGCTCTTCGCCCAACACCTGTGACGTAATGACCCCCTCACGACAAAGCGTGACCCTCAGTTGGGCACAGTATTTTTCAAGCCGCTGCGTCATGGAACTGGTTTCCATCAGCCAGTCACCAATGTGTTCAGGTAATACCGAAGGGGGTTCAGTAAACCAGGATATGGTGCGTAGAAGCGTTGACGCATCGTCAGACATTGTCCCGACTCCAAACAGGGTTGCTTATCGATAAAGCATTCGTAAATAAAGTAAGCGCACCTATTGTAGCGCAGAATGCTTCCCCGATAACACGCTATAACCCAATTCATCCCTGATGTGGCAACATTTCAGCAATGGGACTAAATGTGTCACGTCCATCGCGATGTTTCAGTAACCATTCATTAGATAATCTGGCGAAAAATCAGCCAAAAGAAACGACTACCTCAATAATCCATTGAATTGATTAAATAGAAATGGGGCGCATAAAAAAAGCACCACCCAGTATCGCGACCGGATAGTGCTCTTTAAAGGACAGAAAGACGAGCTTCTGTAATCGACGCCCTGTCACCGGAAAACGGCTTCTGGTGGCAGGAGTGTCACATTACATCATGCCGCCCATACCACCCATACCGCCCATGCCACCAGCAGCACCTAAGTCAGGTGCATCGCCTTTCGGCAGGTCGGTGACCATACATTCGGTGGTGATCATCAGACCAGCAACGGAAGCCGCGAACTGCAGCGCAGAACGGGTAACTTTGGTCGGGTCCAGGATACCGAAGTCGATCATGTTGCCGTATTCTTCAGTTGCTGCGTTGTAACCGTAGTTACCTTCGCCTGCTTTAACGCTGTTCGCAACCACAGATGGCTCTTCGCCAGCATTGGAAACGATCTGACGCAGTGGCGCTTCCATCGCGCGCAGCGCAACTTTGATACCCACGTTCTGGTCTTCGTTTTGAGCAGTCAGAGAAGCCAGTTTAGCCGCGACACGAACCAGCGCCACACCACCACCAGCAACCACACCTTCTTCTACCGCGGCGCGAGTCGCAGCCAGGGCATCTTCAACGCGTGCTTTCTTCTCTTTCATTTCAACTTCAGTTGCTGCGCCAACTTTGATGACAGCTACGCCGCCAGCCAGTTTAGCCACTCGCTCTTGCAGTTTTTCTTTGTCGTAATCTGAGGTTGCTTCTTCAACCTGCTGACGGATCTGAGCAACACGGCCCTGGATCGCAGCTTCTTCACCCGTACCATCGATGATGGTGGTAGTGTCTTTGTTGATCACAACGCGTTTTGCCTGACCCAGATCTTCCAGCGTTGCTTTTTCCAACTCCAGACCGATCTCTTCAGAAATAACAGTACCGCCAGTCAGCGTAGCGATGTCTTGCAGCATAGCTTTACGGCGGTCACCGAAGCCCGGCGCTTTCACCGCAGCGACTTTCACGATGCCACGCATGGTGTTAACCACCAGTGTCGCCAGCGCTTCGCCTTCAACGTCTTCAGCAACGATAACCAGCGGTTTGCCCGCTTTCGCTACCGCTTCCAGAACTGGCAGCATTTCGCGGATATTGGAGATTTTTTTGTCAGCCAGCAGAATGAACGGGCTTTCCAGTTCTACAGCACCGGTTTCCGGTTTGTTGATGAAGTACGGAGACAGGTAGCCACGGTCGAACTGCATACCTTCAACCACATCCAACTCGTCTTGCAGACCGGTACCTTCTTCAACGGTGATAACACCTTCTTTACCGACTTTATCCATTGCTTCGGCAATCATTTTGCCTACGGTTTCGTCGGAGTTAGCAGAGATGGTACCCACCTGAGCGATAGCTTTAGAGTCAGAGCACGGTACAGACAGTGTTTTCAGCTCTTCAACAGCGGCGATAACGGCTTTATCGATACCGCGCTTCAGATCCATCGGGTTCATGCCCGCGGCAACAGCTTTCAAGCCTTCAGTGATGATAGCCTGCGCCAATACGGTTGCGGTCGTGGTGCCGTCGCCTGCTGCGTCATTCGCTTTAGAGGCAACTTCTTTCACCATTTGTGCGCCCATGTTCTCGAACTTGTCTTCCAGCTCGATTTCACGCGCAACAGATACGCCGTCTTTAGTAATGGTCGGTGCACCGAAGGATTTATCCAAAACTACGTTACGGCCTTTTGGGCCCAGGGTAACCTTCACTGCATCAGCCAGTACATTCACGCCGCGCAGCATTTTTACGCGAGCGTCATTACCGAATTTTACGTCTTTAGCTGCCATGGTGTATTTCCCTTAAATTCGTTCAGTTCAGATGATTACGCGCAATTACGCTTCAACAATTGCCAGAATGTCGCTTTCAGACATGATCAACACTTCTTCGTTATCGATCTTCTCTGCTTTCACGCCATAGCCATCATTGAAAATAACGATGTCGCCCACTTTCACATCCAGCGGCTTCACTTCGCCATTTTCCAGGATACGTCCGTGACCTACGGCCAGAACCTCACCACGGGTAGATTTACCAGCAGCGGAACCAGTCAGTACGATACCGCCAGCAGATTTTGACTCGACTTCTTTGCGCTTGACGATCACGCGGTCATGCAATGGACGAATATTCATTGATAGCTCTCCTTTGAGAAAGTCCATATCGGTTTAGGATAAACGCCGACGATGTTTTCATAACGACTATGCTTTTCATAATCGGCCTTGTGGTGTTCTAAGTGGGGGCGTTTCGCTGCCCTTCAAGGGAGAAAATTCATTTTTTTTGCGTTAGGCGGTTACATGTAACCGATGCCAGATAAAAAATAAGGATTATCAACATGATAATCCTTATCTGTTTTTCAGGCAGTCGCGACGTTAGCGCTCGTCCCGATCGTCGCGGTGTTCAATATTTCCGCGCCCACCGTCCTTGCGCTGATATTCACCTTCAAAAGTATTCCCGCCAGAAGGCGGTGCGTCGGAACCGGAACGCCAAATGTGTAAGTGAGGCATCAGTTTGAGCGTCAGGCTTTTCTGTACTGGCGGCAGTAACAACAACAGCCCCAGAAAGTCGGTCAGGAAACCCGGAATCAGGAGCAGGAAGCCAGCCAGCACCAGTGAAACGCTTTTAACCATTTCAGCCGCAGGGCTTTCACCTGCCGCCATTTTCTGCTGCATCTGCACCAGCGTTTTCATTCCCTGATTACGCACCAGCGAGACGCCCACGCAGGACGTGAAGACCACCAGCAGCAGAGCCATGGCGACACCCAATACTTCAGCCACTTGAATAAACAGCGATATCTCGATGTATGCTAAAAGAAAAATCAGTAATAACGGTAACCAGCGCACCCGGTTCTCCTGTGTTTTTTTAACGCGTACTGTCGTTAATAAGAACGTGTGTTAATGAAAACGTGTTAAGCCATCACGATTGAAAATCCAGATACGCTTTACTCCCAATGGATTAGGTGAGACACGCGCTCTGCCCTGCAATCCGGCACATCATGATTTAGTTAAATGGGTGTGCCTTTGCACGTTTTCAAGCCGCCACGCTACGATTATTGTTCTAAAATAATGACTCGTGACTACAATCACAGTTCATTTACTGTAACGGTAGAGAGCACCAGTATAGTGATCTAAACACCTGTTTTTCACTGCCATAACGACATATCCTCACGGCAATGGATATATGGTTGGTCAAACATCCCAATACTATTGCCGAGAGAAGACGGTTTATCCGTAGTCGCTCTATTTTCCGAAGTAAAGCCATCTGAAAAACCAGCCCACAACGTCTAGTCACCTCACTAGTCGTACAACAGGATAGGAATTTTCATGTCAGAAAACATCCGTATTGAAGAAGACCTGTTAGGCACCCGAGAAGTTCCCGCAGACGCGTATTATGGTGTTCATACGCTGCGCGCCGTCGAAAACTTCTATATCAGTAACAATAAAGTCAGCGACATTCCCGAGTTCGTGCGCGGCATGGTCATGGTGAAGAAAGCCGCCGCGCTGGCGAACAAAGAACTGCAAACTATCCCGAAAAAAATCGCCGACGTCATCATCCGCGCCTGTGATGAAGTGCTGAATAACGGCAAATGCATGGATCAGTTCCCGGTAGATGTCTATCAAGGGGGCGCGGGCACGTCGGTGAATATGAATACCAACGAAGTATTAGCCAATATTGGTCTGGAGTTGATGGGCCACCAGAAAGGCGAATACCAGTATCTGAACCCCAACGATCACCTGAATAAATGCCAATCCACCAATGATGCCTACCCCACCGGATTTCGTATCGCGGTCTACGCGGCCGTACTGAAGCTGACGGAAGCGATAGCGAAGTTGAGTGAGGGTTTCGAACGCAAAGCTAAAGAGTTTGAAGACGTTCTGAAGATGGGCCGCACCCAGTTGCAGGACGCGGTGCCGATGACGCTCGGACAAGAATTTCATGCGTTCAACGTGCTGTTGCAGGAAGAAATCAAAAACCTGTTGCGCACGGCGGAACTGCTGCTTGAAGTCAATCTGGGCGCGACTGCAATCGGTACGCGCTTGAACACGCCAGACGGCTACCAGCAACTGGCGGTACAGCGTTTGGCGGAAGTCAGCGGCCTGCCGTGCGTGCCCGCAGAAGATTTGATCGAGGCGACGTCAGACTGCGGTGCCTATGTGATGGTGCACAGTTCGCTGAAACGTCTGGCCGTGAAACTGTCGAAGATCTGTAATGACTTGCGTCTGCTCTCTTCAGGCCCGCGCGCTGGCCTGAATGAAATCAACCTGCCGGAGTTACAGGCAGGCTCTTCGATCATGCCAGCCAAGGTTAACCCCGTGGTGCCGGAAGTGGTCAATCAGGTGTGCTTCAAGGTCATCGGTAACGACACCTGCGTCACCATGGCATCGGAAGCTGGACAATTACAGTTGAACGTGATGGAACCGGTTATCGGCCAGGCGATGTTTGAATCGACCCATATCCTGACCAACGCTTGCTACAACCTGCTGGAGAAATGCGTCAACGGCATCACCGCCAATAAAGGTGTCTGCGAAGCCTATGTTTTCAACTCTATCGGCATTGTGACGTACCTGAACCCGTTCATCGGCCACCACAACGGCGATATCGTCGGCAGAATCTGCGCCGAAACAGGCAAAAGCGTGCGTGAAGTCGTACTGGAGCGCGGTCTACTGACAGAAGCCGAGCTGGATGACATTTTCTCCATCCAGAACTTGATGCATCCGGCGTACAAAGCCAAACGCTATACCGATGAAAACGAGCTTCCCTAATACCGACATCTAATTCCAACAGGCACGTCCGTTCACGAAGAACAGCGTGCCTTTATTTTTTGCTGCATACAGCCATAAGAATAAGTTATGAAATTTTTATTATTAATTAAGGAGCGCAGTCATGCTTGGTCTTGAGTTACTCATCGTTCTGCTCGCCATCTATTTGGGGGCTCGACTGGGAGGCATCGGCATTGGTTTCGCTGGTGGCCTAGGGGTGCTCATACTTACGCTAGGGTTTCAGATCAAACCCGGCGTCATCCCTTTTGATGTCATTGAAATTATCATGGCCGTTATCGCCGCCATCGCCGCCATGCAGGTGGCGGGCGGAATGGATTATTTGGTCAGCCTAGCGGAAAAACTGCTGCGTACGCACCCGAAATACGTCACCTTTCTCGCGCCACTGGTCACTTACTTCATGACGATTCTGGCGGGAACCGGACACACCGCGTTCTCCACTCTGCCAGTTATCGCCGAAGTTGCCAAAGAGCAAGGGATTCGCCCGTCTCGCCCGCTCTCTATCGCCGTTGTCGCGTCGCAAATCGCGATTACCGCGTCCCCCATCTCTGCGGCGGTGGTGTTTGTCGCCGGTATTCTTGAGCCGCACGGGGTCAGCTACCTGCTGCTGTTAGGGATTTGTATTCCTACCACGCTCGCAGCGATTATGCTGACAGCGATTGTGACCAATTTCCTGGGCAAAGAGCTAAAAGATGATCCGATTTATCAGGAACGGCTGAAAAAAGGTGAAACCACGCTGCGCGGTAATAGCCAGCATGAGATCAAACCGGGAGCCAAGCTGTCTGTGCTGCTGTTTCTAATCGGCATCGTCGCTGTCGTTCTGTATGCCACGGCAATCAGCGGCACCGTTGGGCTGATTCAAAACCCGGTACTGCCACGCAACGAAGCGATTGTGGTCTTCATGCTGACCATCGCCACGCTGATTTGCCTCACCTGCAAAATCGACACCTCGCGCATCCTCTCTGCCAGCACGTTTAAATCTGGCATGAGCGCCTGTATCTGCGTAATGGGCGTGGCCTGGCTGGGCGATACCTTTGTTAAAGCCCACATTTCCGATATTCAGGACACCGCAGGCGCACTGCTGCAAAGCTACCCGTGGATGCTGGCCGTCGTGCTGTTCTTCGCCGCTACACTGCTTTACTCTCAGGCGGCAACAGCGAAGGCGCTGATGCCTGCGGCGCTGCTGCTGGGTGTGTCTCCGGTCACAGCGGTAGCGTCTTTTGCTGCCGTTTCCGCCCTGTTCGTTCTGCCGACCTACCCGACCCTACTCGCAGCAGTGGAGATGGACGACACCGGCTCAACACGCATTGGCAAGTTTGTGTTTAACCACTCCTTTCTGATCCCCGGCGTGATAGCGATTACGCTGTCGGTAATATTTGGCTTCATCCTCGGTAGCATCCTGATCTAAAGATTTCCCTTCAGATAGGCCTCGCGGATCGACCTGACAGGTCGATCCGTATCATTTCCTCACGCAAATAAAGCAAGGTATAGTGTGGTTCTGGTTGTCTGGGATTTTGCTCATCTGACACGGAGGATATGATGTCTGACCGCCCGCTTTGCGACGCTGTCGTCATATTATGTACCGCACCTGACGATGCCTGTGCGCAACAGCTTGCCAACGCGCTGCTGGAAGCGCGGCTTGCAGCCTGCATCACTCTGCTGCCCGGCGCACGTTCGCTCTACTACTGGGAAGGAAAGCTCGAACAGCAATCAGAAGTACAAATGCTGATAAAAAGCGATATCTCACATCAGCAAGCGCTGCTGACCCACCTGAAACAACAACACCCTTATGATACGCCGGAACTGTTAGTCCTGCCGGTATCCGGGGCGACGGCGATTATCTGACATGGCTCAACGCATCTTTACGCTGATTTTCCTGTTATGGACAGCTGTCGGCACACCCAGTGTGGCCGCCTCTTCTTTTGGTCAGAAGCTATTTGGCAACAGTACGACGTCACGCTTTCTACCAGTCGATGGGGCTTTCGCCTTTGAGTTTCATCAGCAGGATAACCAGCTCAACCTGCGCTGGGATATCCATCCCGATTACTACCTGTACCGCGCGCAAATCAAGATCGAGGGAAACGGTGCCACGCTTGGCAAGGTGGAACTGCCACAGGGAGAAAGCCATAACGACGAGTTCTTCGGTCAGGTCTTTATTCTGCGGGATCGATTGGCGCTAACGGTCCCGATTGAACAGGCCGAAAACAGCACGACCGTCAAAGTAACCTATCAAGGCTGCGCTGATGCAGGTTTCTGCTATCCGCCGGAAACCCGTGTCGTTCCTCTCAGTCAGGTGTTGACTAACGCAGGCACAGGAGCGCCGCTCAATACCACATCAAACCAAAGCGCACCGCCGCAGAACACACCGATGCCCTTCTCACCATGGTGGGCGCTGTTGATTGGTATCGGCGTCGCCTTTACCCCCTGCGTCCTGCCGATGTACCCGTTGATTGCCAGTCTGGTGCTGGGCAGAAAAGAACAGCTGACACCGCGCCGCACGCTGCTACTGTCGATGACCTATGTTCAAGGCATGGCCTTGACCTACACACTTCTCGGGCTGGTTGTCGCCGCAGCCGGATTACGCTTTCAGGCCGCGCTCCAGCATCCGTACATTCTGATTAGCCTGTCGGTGATGTTTGTCGCACTGGCGCTTTCAATGTTTGGCCTTTATACGCTACAACTCCCGTCATCCGTACAGACTCGGCTGACAGAGTGGAGCAACCGCCAGCAAGGCGGCTCCGTCACTGGCGTATTCTTCATGGGCGCGCTGGCAGGGCTGATTTGTTCCCCCTGCACCACCGCCCCGCTCAGTGCCATCCTGCTTTACATCGCCCAGAGCGGCAACATGCTGGCAGGCGGCGGCACGCTCTATCTCTACGCACTCGGAATGGGTTTACCGCTCATTCTGGTCACGCTGTTTGGCAACAAACTGCTGCCGCGCAGCGGCCCGTGGATGCAGTACGTTAAGGAAGCGTTTGGCTTCATTATTCTGGCACTGCCCGTCTTTCTGCTGGAACGCATTCTGGGCGAAACGTGGGGAATGCGTATGTGGAGCACACTCGGCATCGCCTTCTTCGGCTGGGCGCTCATGCTGACGTTGCGTAGCAGCAAAGGCTGGATGCGCGGCGTACAGTTGCTGCTGCTGGCAGGCGTAGTGATCAGCGCTAAACCGCTGCAAGACTGGGTATTCCCCCCAACTGGCGTGGCGCAAACCCACACCTCGGCACTGAACTTCTCCCCAGTCGCCAACATTGCCGATCTCAACAGCGCGCTGGCAAAGAGCGCTCAGCCTGTTATGCTCGATCTTTACGCTGACTGGTGCGTGGCCTGCAAAGAGTTCGAGAAATACACGTTCAGCGACCCAGCGGTGCAAAACCATCTGTCGCGCATCACGTTACTACAAGCGGACGTCACCGCTAACCGCGAAGAACAAAACGCGTTGCTGAAAAAGCTACAGGTTTTAGGGCTGCCGACCATCGTCTTTTTTGACGCTCAGGGGAAAGAGATCCCCGGCTCGCGCGTCACTGGCTTTATGAACGCTGAACAATTTCAGGCACATTTGCAGAAATTCAGCCCATAAACAACACGATATATGTGCTTCTGGAGGAGACTTAATGCAACGGGAAGACGTTCTTGAACATGCGCTTACTCTGCTGGAGCAGCACGGATTTGCCATGACGACGCTGGATATGCTGGCGGAAAAACTGGGGGTTTCGGTAGAGGAACTGACGCCATTCTGGCCGGATCGGGAGGCGCTGCTGTACGACGGCCTGCGTCACCACAGCCAGCAGGTCGATACCTGGCGGCGTCAGCTATTATTGGATGACGAGAGAAGCATCGAGCAAAAGCTGCTGGCGCGCTATCAGGTTTTACATGAGTCGGTGAACAAACAGCGCTATCCAGGCTGTTTGTTTATTGCGGCGTGCAGCTTCTTCCCCGATATCAACCACCCTATTCACCAGATTGCGGAACAGCAGAAGCTGGCGTCTTACCAGTACACTCGCGATTTACTGGAAGAACTGGAAACGGACGATCCCGAGATGGTGGCACAGCAGATGGAGTTGATTCTGGAAGGCTGCCTGAGCAACCTGCTGGTCAAGCATCAGGCCGCCAGCATCGCCACCGCCCAGCGGCTGGCAGAAGATGTCTTACGCTTTGCGCTGTGCCGCAAAAATGGCGCACTCACCTGATTTCAGAAACAAAATGCGGTAAAGCCCGCATTTTGGCTGAAAAGTCGGCAGTCAGCAGGGTTTTCCGCGCTTTCGTTGATAAACCCGTTGACGCCGTGCGGCCAATACGGTTTAATGCGCCCCGTTGCCCGGATAGCTCAGTCGGTAGAGCAGAGGATTGAAAATCCTCGTGTCCTTGGTTCGATTCCGAGTCCGGGCACCATCTTTCCTTTTTTATGCTTCCTTATCAATCCCTATATTGTTGCGATTCAATAAGTTGGCGTGAAAATCTTTTCCGATGCGTTTTGATTTATCCCTTCGTATCGGGGAATTTGTGGGTCAGATTGCGGGTCATTCAGTTCGATGAACGGGAGTGACCCTCACATGTTAACTGACAGCAAAGTCCGATCCGCGAAACCTCTCGCAAAATCTTACAAGCTCACCGACTCGCAAGGCTTATACCTGACGGTATCCACCAGCGGCGCTAAGCTATGGTATTTCCGCTACCGTTTCGGCGGTAAAGAAAACCGTCTGGCTTTTGGCCCCTACCCGCAAACTACACTGGCGGAAGCCCGTGAAAAGCGCGATGCAGCGCGTAAGCTGCTGGCATCCGGCATCAGCCCTTCTCAGCTTCGCAAAACGAACAACCCCGCCGTTGATGAATCCCGCACCTTTCAGTATGTCGCTCAGACGTGGCACACCAGCAGCCTGAAACTCTGGTCGGACGCGCACGCCGATAAAATTCTCACCTGCCTGAAACGCTACGTTTTCCCGTCCATTGGTGCGATGGATATCGCGCAGGTTGAAACCCGCCATCTGGCGCAGTTGGTTAAGGCAATTGACGATAAAGGCGTGCATGACGTCGCCGGACGGGTACGCCAGCATCTGACCAAAATCATGCGTCACGCCGTCCAGCAGGGTGTCATCAAATACAATCCGGCTTACGATTTAGATGGCGTCGTGACCCCGGTTGTGACCCAACATCACCCCGCCCTGCCGCTGAAACGCCTGCCTGAACTGCTGGCGAAGATTGACAGCTACAAAGGCCGGATGCTCACCCGTCTGGCGCTGGAGCTGAATCTGCATGTTTTCTTGCGATCCAGTGAACTGCGTTTTGCCCGCTGGGATGAATTCAACCTGAAAGCGCATATCTGGAGCGTACCCGCCCAGCGCGAACCGGTAAACGGCGTGAGATTTTCAGAGCGTGGCGCAAAGATGAAAGATGAACATCTGGTGCCGCTGTCACGGCAGGCGGTCGCCCTGCTGAAACAGATTCAGGCGCTTTCCGGCGAATCGGTCTTCGTTTTTCCGGGCGCACATACGCTGAACAAGCCGATGAGTGAAAACACCATCAACAAGGCGCTGCGCGTGATTGGCTACGACACCAAAACCGAAATCTGTGGGCATGGTTTCAGAACCATGGCCTGTAGCGCCCTGAACGAGTCCGGACGCTGGTCAAAAGACGCCATTGAGCGACAGATGAGCCACAAAGAGCGCAACGGCGTGCGGGCGGCTTACGTGCATAAAGCGGAGCATCTGGAAGCCAGAATCGAAATGATGCAGTGGTGGTCGGATTATCTGGACGTCAACCGCGAAGGATATGTCGCGCCGTATATCTATGCGCGGAGTCATTCGGCAGACTAACGCGCTGCGCTTGTTGGCTCCTGACGGGCTTTCTATGTGATAGAAAACCCGTCAGGAGCGTTGTCGTAAAACCATTCGAGCATTCTGCCAAATGTTTCTTATACGTCAGGGTTTCACAGGCTTGTCGCGTTTTGGCGCTGCCAGTTTTCGGTTGCAAGCATCCAGAACCCAGGCTGAGAAATTAGCATCGGGATCTTCCGTTTTCTCCTGCGCAACGCTGGCGTTTATTTCTTCGATAAGCTCATGCGGGAAGCGGATTCCCTTCGTGGTCGAACGCTTGTTTTTAGAACCTGTAGGCATGCCGTTTTCCTTTCTCGCTGAACGCATACTATACAAGGAAAAATATTTTTAAACACGTTGACGTGTATGTGCACCTAGCGTTAAGGTGTATGAACACCAAGAGTGAATTCATGGTGAAAAACGAAACCCGGCAGTGCGCCAACACTAACCGGGCTTCTGACCACAACATTATGAGGACTAATGCTATGGCTGACACCAATAGTAACACGGGCGCGTCTTATCAATCACTGCCGGATTATGAGAACCGTTACTCTGCCATGAGTGCCGCGCTGGCTCGTCTGGACTTTTCACACATGGACAATGACGAACTTTCGCTGGTCACTGAATATTGCGCCGAAACGCAGGCAGGACTTTGCCATTGCCTGAATTTCATTGGCGATGCGCTAATTACCTTTGCCGATAATGACGTGTGCGAATCGACACCGGAAAGCCTGTGCCAGTTGGGACATGGACTAACCGCAATCAGTTTACTCATCCCTGCACTTACCGATATGCAAAAACGCGCACATTCACTCACCGCCAGATAGCCATCTGAATATAGACTGCCTGATTAAAGCTCTGCCGTTGTTGACTCACGGTCAGAGCTTTTTTGCTTTTGTGGCTGAATAACAATAATTCTTCCCATCCGATATTGAGTTGTTTGCAGGCAACATCGCCCTTTCCCTGTAGCCTTCCCTACTGGCTGATTTCAGTGGGGATAGATATGCCAGCACGTTTTATTTTCGCAACGCTGACCGCGCTCAACAGACCATTCAGCCACGATGCAGGACGCGACGGGGTTAGGCGATTGAATGCCTGCGCCTCACGCGCATTAAACCGTGGCGTGAGGCGAGTAAATGCCATTTCGCAGAAAGGGCACATTTGCGTCGCCCGAACCCACCTGCGAGCGCTTCCCCCAAGGGAAACCGAGCAGGCCGGGGGGAGCCGAATAAATTTTGCCGCCCCAGCGAGCAAAAAGACGCGCCCACGCGTCGGTTTATTTGGGGGGCTTCAGCCCCGCACACCGTCGCGGCTAAGTCTCCGGCCACAAGCCGGTAGCGAGGCGCGACTACCCGCTTTGAAGGCGTTTTCCCATTTTTTCGCTGACCGGAACGGGCAAAAGAAAAAGTGGGCTAAAAACGGCGTATCAAAGGGGGTAGTCGCGCGTAGCGCGCGACGGTGTGCCGCTGTTGACGTTGGGGGTTTTGGCGTGGCGTCCAGCAGCGACATTACCCCCATGCGACAGGCAATAAGGGCGTCCAGCCCGCATGAACTGGCGCACGCCGTTCTGTGCCGGGAAATGTATTTTCCGGCGCATGGCTGCAAAGCTGCCACCTCTTTATCCCCACAAGATCGCCTCATGACGTCGACTCATGCCAGTACCCCAAGGTATGCGCCCATGTAATGAGGCGATAAAGCCGAAAGAACGAACACCCCAGTAAAATGCGAAGGAGGAACCATGCTGATTTCTGATTACCGTGAACGCCGGGCGCGTAGTCACGAAAAAATGCGACTTCTGCTCACCTTTCTGAAAGAAGAAACCTACAGCGACTTTAAAACGTTAATGCTGCTTTTTGATTATAAAAATCACAAGCCGCTTTATCTGTTGCTGGCAAAAGCCATCGACATGGGATTGATCCAAAAGTATGAAATAAACACCAGAATGGTGAAAACCTCTCTGTGGGGGATCACCAATGACGGATTATCCGTTGTTGTCACACCCCATGAGGATGGTTTTCCTGCACGGTTTGAGCCCTCGAAAGTCACTGGCTGGACGCTGATGCAGCGCCTTGATCGTCAGCTAGCACGGCTCCTTCTTGAGAAGAAAGGCGCTTATGGGTGGATCAGCGGCGCGGATTCAACATTCCGCAGCCGCTATGAGGTACATCATCGCCCGGCCGGGGTGATAACGTTACCAGACGAAACCGTCATCGCCGTTGAGACTGAACGCCATCTGAAAACCAAAGCCCGTTATCAGGCGATTATCACCCAACATTTGATAACTCGTACTCAAAAACGTTGGATGTACGTCTTCTATATCGTGCCCGATCCGCAGATAAAGCGAGCTATTGAACGGATGTTCAATAGCGTGCAATACGCCATCGTCAGCCATCAGCGTATCCCGCTGGAAGCGAAGCACCGCAATGTTTTTCGGGTTTATACGTTTGAGGAGTTGAAGGGGTTGGATTTGAATCTTGGCTAATTGCTGAACAACCATGCGAAGTATATACTCAGAGTGTGCATAAAAGAGGATCACTATCATGAAACACCGCGTCAGCGTTACCGTAGACAAAGACAATTATCAGGTTCTGAGTGCTGCCGGAGTCAATATTTCCGGGCTGGTGAATGATGCCATTGGCAAAGAAGCCCGTCGCATTAAGGCTGAGGAGTGGAAAAAGGAAAATCGCGAAGGGATGGAGGAAGTCACCCGATTTATCGCGCAGCATGGCTCCTTTGCAGATGAAAACAGGAACTGGTGATCATGCAATTCATGGTTTATCAATACAAACGAGCCAGTCACTACAAAATGTTTGTCGATGTGCAAAGCGATATTGTCGAGACACCGAAGCGGCGCATGGTCATCCCGCTTATCGAATCGCATCACCTGTCTGAGAAAGTGAATAAGACTTTGTTTCCTCTGATCCGCATCGACGGCGAAGATTATCGGCTGATGACAACTGAGCTGTCTAGTGTTCCGGCTGAGGTTATTGGTGAAGAGATCGCGGATCTTGGCGAGTATGCCGATGAGATTAAGGATGCTATTAATCTTATGTTTTGGGGGATTTGAGAGGGGTTCATTGTGCTTGCATCAAGTCTTATGCATAGCGTCTCTTAAGCTGAGTACAATCAGTATGTCGGAAGAGCTCTAAAAGTGAATGCCTCAGCTTATTGGTATACTTACAGGCCATACCCAGGGTGTTTCGCAACAATTTTCCCAGTAGTATTATCCAGTCGGTACTGCGAAATAGTTCCGTCCACAATGTGCTGGATAACGGCCTGAACTGTAGCCAATGGGACATTAAACCACTCTCTTGGAGTATAGATCTGACCATTATGGCTCTTGAGCGTAATGTTGAGCCGACGGGCAGCGAGGAAACCATGTACCAATGCCTCTAATTTTTGAGCATTGAGGTTAAAACACTGGCTGGTAGCCACAATCCTGACAGGTGCTTCAAGGAAAGTACGGTCTTTCTCGGCATGCTCAATGCGCTGCTCCACAGTTGTTTCAGTAAAACCAATTTTGTAAAGACTTTGTTTATAAGGAATAAGCGCTGGGTCTGTACTTGTGGTCGCGAGCACATAAACCAAGCCGGTCGGCACCGCAGTATCTGATGGTTGCAACGTCTTGCCATTGAGTTGCACCTTGCGCCCTTCTTTATCCCTCACCAAACCGTGAGTTAAGGATTGATAGAGCATGTTCATTTCGGTGCCATTCTCAAATATCAGTCGCAATCGGGCGTTGTAAGTACGGTACTGACCCAGACGTTCACCAGCACTATGGACATATCCCAGTAACCCATTAAGAATAAAAAAATCGCCTTCAACAATTTTCAATTTATGTGTAAAACGCTCAAGACTAAAAACCCCATTTTTTAAGCCTTTATGCAGGCTATAAAACAAGGGCTCGAAACGCTGGAAGTCTTGACACGGCTGGCGCTGAGCAATGTCATCTGGCTGCTCTTTTTTATCAGCAGAAACATACTGTAAGCTGAAGATATCAGGCTCTGCAAAATTTAATAAACCGTCCTCATCGTCGGCAAAAATATCCTCTAAAGAAGTCACCAGTTCTGATTTGTTGGCATAGGATAATGGTGTTGGTTCAGCGGCTAGTGGGGTTCTACCATTTTCAATGTGATTTGAAGCCAGAAGCCCTCGGCAATCCAGCGTTTGCAACGAAGCACATATGTTGGGATTTTCTTTAATGATGCGCAATCGTCTTGCTAGGCGTTTTTCATCAAGAGAAGCGGCGCTGTTTTCAGTTGGCAGACGGCCATGCCGATCGTAAAACGCGGCAATTTCAGCAAACTGATTGCCAGCCAAATCGACGGGACTCGCCTTGTGCTTCAGAGGGTGAACATCCAATAAACAGAGATCATCTTCTTCACTGAGGATCTCATCTAATGTTGATTTGGCCGCTAATCGCGTTGTCGATAACCGGATCATTTTACTGCTCCTGATTAGCCAACTTCTGTTGCTTCATTTTGCGGATAAACGCCAGCGCTTCGGCATAACGCTTCTCAATCGGATCACTGGCATTCAGCGATGGCTCTCTCTGTTGTTCTCGGGTGAACTGCTTGATCTTAGGCCAAAGGATAATTGCCTCTTCTTCGGAGACCTGCGATCGGCTGGCACTTACTGCTTCCTGAATGGTTTTCAGCATAGGCGCAGTTACCGATTTAGAGATAATTTCATAAGCACCATGGAACGGATTCACCGCATCTATCAGGTCTATATCCAGATTATCAATACAGATGAACTTTTCACCCATCTTCAGGAACTGCTTACCTGCGACACTGTTTACTGACTCTTCTTCAGCGCCATTCGCCATATCCACATTGGCATCCTGCGGCAGGTCTTCCCAATCAACCACGCCCCCTTTCTGAGTGATCAACATACTTTGTAATACTCCTATGCGTACCTGTTCCTGCTCTTCGTCGGTCAAATCTGGGTAAAGCGTCTGAATCACAGCAGGCAAAGCCACTTGAGTGAAAGTTTCGGGGGGGATGGTTTCACTAATTGTCTCTTTGACCAACTGTTCGTTAGCCATCAGAGTCGCCATAATTTCGTTCTTGTCGCTGTTCAGAATATCCAATACTTTCGGGGATACCGGTAAGGTTGCGGAATCATCTACAAGCAGAGTATTAGGTGGTAGTGGCTGACCGTCCCATTGAGAACGAGGCTTGAACTGGATGTTGGGAGCCAGGATCTGCTCCATCAATAACGACGTGGTGATCGCCTTAAGCATATTATTGACCGATGCCTTCACATCATCATCCTGTGCATCAGGTTGAGCGATGAGATTGGTAAACTGAGCATGCGTTTTTCCCGTACAATCTCGGGTCGCCCGGCCGATAATCTGCACAATTTCTGTCAGAGAGCTGCGATAGCCAATCGTCAACACATGCTCACAGCAAGGCCAATCAAACCCTTCTTTCGCCATGCCTAAGGCGATGATGATGTCCATATCATCAACCGCTTTGATATTACGTAAATACGCCTGGACTTTGGATCGTTCGTTAGGATTATCATCAACCAGATTGGCTAATTTGAGCTCACAGCCATTTTTTCCCGCAATATAATAAACCCCAGTCAGAGGATCGCGTTTTATCACGCTGCCAATCACATCAAGGATAGAATCAACTTCTCCATATTTATCTTTGGTCGATTCACCGGAATTAACATTCGGGATATGAATAATCGTTTTTTTGCTGGTATCGAGTACCGTGGGCAATGCATCAATATAACGCCCCTGATAAAAATGATAACCAATACCCAGAGATTTAAGATATTGATAGCCATTCAACTGCTCGTAATAGGTGTATGTCACCTTAGTGAACTGCGCCTCATCCTCAGGCAACAAGATCGGCACGGTATCGCCTCGGAAATATGATCCGGTCATGGCAACGATATGCACACTCGATTTTTTTATGAGCTCATCAATAAGATTACCAAGCCGATTATCACCATCGGCAGAAACATGGTGAAACTCATCAATAGCCACCAGGCAATTATCGAAATCTGTTACCACTAATTTATCAAAGGCAAAACGCAAGGTCGCATGAGTACATATCAGAATACGTTCGTTGCCATGCATAAAGCGTTGGAAAGCATGAACCTTACCCGCTTCCCCACCATCCACACACAGATTGTTCTCGGATGTAACACGCCAGTCAGCAAAAAAACCTTGTTCGGTTAAATTGGTCTCCTGAAAAGAGCCACCGATAGACTTTTCCGGAACGGCGACAATCACTTTTCGCACGTTCTGATTTTCCAGTTTATCCAGCCCCAGAAACATTAACGCACGCGATTTCCCCGAAGCCGGAGGGGCCTTGATCAATAGATACTGACTATTTCGTTCAGCAAAAGCTCGGGCCTGCATTTCACGCATTCCCATCGAATTAAGGCCGGTACTTTGCCCCGTCTGACCATACTCAACGTGCAATAAATTATTCATTATGGTTTCCTGCGTTGGCCGGTGTTCTGCTCTTTCTTGGTTTAGCCTGAGTTACTGTCAGTTTCTGCGTCAGTGCTTCATAACGTGCCAGCAGGCAGCTTAAGCGGTCGGCTGCATCTTTGAATGGGCGCTCACGGTAAAGTCGATCCACCGCGGTATCGAGAGCCTGATGGGCGGTTAACAGCTTTTGCGGCATCTTATCGGGATCATAGAGTTCAGCAAGTGTACGTCCTAGGAATTCTTCACGGATTAAAATCACGTCTTCGGCGAGCATCTCGATTTGTTTGCGTTGTATGGATGTCACTTCAGGCCAAGGAAAAGGGTTGTAAACGACTGAAGCGGAATAGCGATAGTCACTTTTCAACCTACCAGCAACCAGTCTCATCCAGTCGTTATGCATTAACGAAGAAAGTATTGCGAATTCGTATAACGTGCCGTCAGGGATAATATAATTTGCATTTGTTGAAATTACTTCTGCATTAAAAAAACCAAGAGGAACATAAATACGGCGTTCAGAAGAAACACTTGGAACAAGAATGTAACTTCCTGATGCTGGATGTCTGTTTTCGTCAAACAGATGCGGGCTATTCGATTTTTTTCTTGTGCCAGATTTGGAGCTTTTAAGACGGGCATTTTTAACAGCAAGAACCCTTTTCCCGACTAATGGCATTGATTCTAAATCAGCAACACTCGCCTCAACCAACCATAAGCACCAACGTTCTTTTCCATTAAAAAACTCATCGGCGCCTAATACCTTTTTGAGCCAGCGTTCAGCTTGCGGTTCTTGTTTGAGTAATTCATCACGTTCAAAACGATCTAACAGTAGATAACCACCATCAGTAGGTTTATTTCCAAAAAATAATGGAGGTACACCTTTTATTAACGGGGAGTTTCGTGGAATAATTGCCAGCCGGCTTCCTTCTACTAAGTATGGGCTGATATTGTCGACCATTTTGCAATGCCATTCGCCTTGTACGTATTGATAAAGTCTGCTCTTTTCTGAACTCGCTGAAAGCCCAATAATGATTACATGTACCGCCGCTTTATCACGGGCATTATTTGCCCATGGAAATGTTGGGTATGCAAAATGGATATTTAGCCCGAGGGAAAAAATTGGCGGCCACAGTGTCGCAACCTGCTCTCCCTGACAAATGGAATTGGTTGCTACCAGAGCCAGCTCAGCACGTGAATTTTGAATATATTGCGCCCCTTTCCAGAACCAGCAAGCAACAAAATCTAAGGTTCCTAACGCTTTGAAGTCGCTAAATACAGCCTGCATATCAGCACGTTGCTCATCTGAACGTCCCAGTGTTCCTAAAAATGGCGGGTTACCGATTACATACACTTCGTCATCAGCTTGCTTAGGACAGACCTGATGCCAGTCAAGACGCAAACTATTACCACTATGAATATTTCCACTTTCACGTAACGGCAATGCCGGTGGCGCGAAACCAAACGCTTTTTCCCACTGACAATTCACCTGGTGCTCCGCCAGCCAGAGGGATAACCGAGCAATCTGGCAGGCGAAATCATCAATCTCAATGCCGTAAAACTGTGACAGGTGAAGACCGCTCATTGAAAATGTTTGAGGTTCCAGCTCACGCAGAGCCTCAATCACTTCAATTTCCAGATTGCGTAACGCTTTGTAGGCCACAATCAGGAAATTACCGGATCCACATGCAGGATCGAATACTTTGATCTTGCCGAGTCGCACCAGTAACGCTTTAAGCCCCTTGGCATTGTTACGTTGTTTATCCAGTTCAACGCGTAACGGATCAAGAAACAGGGGCTGAATCACCTTCATGATATTGCGATATGAGGTGTAGTGCTGCCCTAAGCGGCTGCGCTGTTCCACATCAATCACGGCCTGGAACATGCTGCCGAAAATGTCTGGGTTAATCTCACTCCAATTCATGGTTCCGCATTCGAGTAAGATCTTGCGCCCCTTTTTGCGCAGTTCGGGAACCGGTTCATCGCTGGCAAACAATCCACCATTTACATACGGAAATGCTGCAAGATGGGCGGGTAGCCTTTGTCGCTGCGGGCTGTCAGGCTTCTCATCTAACACACCAAATAACTGATAAAGAAATGAATCCAGATCGCTGCCATCTTCTTCGGTGAAACTTTTGACAGCAGACGTGAACTGGGCGAGGGCAAAAATACCGGTGTCTTCGGCAAAAAGGCAAAATAACAAGCGAGTCAGGAAGACGTTAAGGGCATGGATATCTTCCGACTTACTGAGGTCATTGTGGACTCGGATGAGGTCAAACAATCTCCCCATCTTCTCGGCGGCCTTCACATCAGCAGGGTTTTCACTGCTGATAATGGCTTTCTCAAGGCCCACTAACGGCAAAAAGAAACCATAGTTGCTATGTAACTCGTCCATTTCAATGTCGAGCCGCTCTTTACTTGCGGTATCCCAAGCCAGAAAGCGAGTAAAATCAGTGATCAGCACGAAGCGGATCTTATTTTTAGCTATCGCTGGGTCATCAATGCACTGATTTAGCAGAGTCTCAAGCTCTTCTCCTTCCGCAGCAGACTGAAACCAGAGTTTATTCTTGATACCGACCTGACCAGGCTCTTTAGCGATGTTACGGCTACTGCCCTGACGCACCTGTGTAATCGTTGGTTTACCTACAAGCGGTATATAGTTATGGCAAAAAACAAGTTATGCATTCTGAAGGATCATGTATGGCAGTGAATCAGGCGAGGATTTTCGAGCAGCTTGAACAGATAACCCACGAGCTGAATCGTGATGAATTTATTTATGGTTTTATGGCCGCTTTTGATTTTCCTAAATCAACAATTATGCAGATGAGCGTTATCTGGCGATCTGGCATTCTCCGTGCTTTTAGCAGGAGGAAATGGCGTGTTAATAGGCTATGTCAGGGTATCAACAAATGACCAAAACACCGATTTACAACGCGAAGCGTTGGAACGGCTAGGATGTGAACAGATATTTGAAGAGAAAATCAGTGGGACTACAGAGAAAAAACCGAAACTCAATAGTGCTCTGAAGGCATTACAGGCGGGGGATACGCTCGCGGTGTGGAAACTGGATCGATTGGGACGAAGCATGAGACAACTTGTCAAATTAATGGACACGTTGCAACAACGCGGGATTCATTTTCGTAGTGTGACCGATTCCATAGATACCGCCACGCCAATGGGAAGGTTTGTTTTTCACATTATGGGGGCGATGGCTGAAATGGAACGAGAACTTATTGTCGAGCGAACCCGCGCAGGTTTGGCTGCCGCTAGGGCTAAAGGACGTATAGGCGGACGCAGACCCAAGCTGACGCCGGAGCAATGGGCGCAAGCCGGACATCTTCTGGCTAATGGCGTCCCGCGACAGCAGGTGGCACTGATTTATGACGTAGCAGTAGATACCTTATATCGAAAATTCCCTGTCGGCAGAAAACTGAGTGCCAAAACGTAACGTTGAAAAGATTAAGTAATCTATTTTTGGTAAACCTGTCTTCCAGCAGAGAGACAGGTTTACCACACTGATTATCCGGCCAATTCACCACGAGCCCATACCGCTACAGCAGATAGTCAGATATTCCACTGTTCAGGTACTGAAACCGCATACTCGATACCAATTTCTCTAAAGTGTGCCTCGGCAGACTTGATTTTGGCATTTTCGGAGGGTCTCCTTTTTTGTTCATCCATAGTGCTCTTGGTTTCACGCACCATGTAGATTCGATCCTCACCTTCTTCGGATTTGATGATGGCCCAGTCGGGGTTATAAGGGCCAACTGGCGTGTCGATCTGGAATCTTGGCGGTAGCTTCATAAACAGCCTGATATCCTCGCGGTGATCGAGAAACTCGGCGAACTTCCGCTCCGGGCTGTCCGGCCCGCCATCAAACACGACGTAATCAAAATCGGTTTTCTCGGGGTGTTCGACACGGTACAAATGCTCTTTGAAGAAATCCTTTTCGGCAAGGCCATCGGCTTGCAACTCGCGGAGTTCATAGATGGAGCCGCCGATCTTTTCATACTGAACACCCTCCACAATGACACGCTGTAGCTCACCCTCTACGCAACGGCGTACCATCGCCATAAAGTCGTTCGGATTGGCAATGAACTCATCCAATCTTCCGCTACCAATGAGAATATCCACCAGCGTCTTGCGTGTAAGAGACGTACCTTGCTGCAACTCACCGATAATGTCCGGCAGATCATAACTGCCTTTGAGATCGACAGTTCGTGCCCCCAGTTCTAGCCCTTGCGTGCCGCCACGTAGCACCCTGACACCAGCACGAGTGACATCAATACGTAACGGCTGGATTTTCGGTTCAGCCTTGATCGCCTTTATACACGCCTCAACCAGCATAGGGTGTTTAACTGTCACCCGATAAGTAGTTTTCTGGCTGATAGCGCTCCAAAGCTTCTCAAAATCCGGCGAGGCGTAGAGCTCTTTATTGAATTTGCGCTTAGCCCGCGCACTTACAGGTTTCACATATTTCTCAATACCCGCATTAAGGATGCACCGGATAATATCTGATTCGTAAGGCCTGAGATCATCAGGCAAATGTAATGAGAATCCTTCTGCATCCGGCAGAAACATGGACGTTGTCTTACCATCCTTGATGAATCCTGCGTTTTCCAGATGCTTGAAGATGGCAGAAGATACCTTAAACCCCAGCATATCATCGGTCATCACGCCATGAATATCTCGCTTCGTCAGCCTGGAGAATTCATTGGGTCGCACCTGTCCGATGGCTACGCCCGCATCTTTGTATTCGGCTTGCAGATTCTCAGCGAAAGTAGCATAAGACTCATTAGCAACCACCGTGAGTTGTGCAACACTGCGGTCGGTAACGCGCTCATAACCTTTTACTGTTTTCGCTACAGGCAGACGCAGACCACGCCCCAGCGTCTGTCGACGTTCCGTGTCCGCGCCCATTTCACGCAGCGTACAAATCTGAAACACGTTGGGATTGTCCCAACCCTCGCGCAGTGCGGAATGGCTAAAGATGAAGCGCACAGGCTCATCACCATCCAGCAAGCGCTGCTTATCTTGCATGATGAGTTTGTAAGCGTCATCATCTTTGACCGTCGTACCAGATGAATCCACAAAGGTCGTGCCACCACGCATTTTCAATTGGGAAAAATACGCCCGCCGTAACTCGCCAGGATCCTGCGGCAGTAATTTTTGGTAGACGTCAGACTTGCTACGCTCTTCTCTGAACACCTCATCGAACCACTTGGTAAACTCGCCGTTTGCGTCTTCGTTATTGACCCCGTCGCCGAGAAAACTCGCCACTTTGTCTACGAAAAACAGACTCAATACTTTAATCCCCTTCGGGTGCAACATGGCTTCCTTGCGCAAATGCTCACGCACGGTTTCCCGAATCATCTCCTTGTAAATCGCGCCCGTTGCGCCCCCGAGGGATTCGCCTTCATGCAGCAGGTTTCCGTTCGGCGTCAGTTCAATACTGGCTGGTTCACCGAAAGCGGCGATGCTCAACGCATTAATACGCCAGCCTGCATAAGCAGGATTTCCAGTGACGTCTGACAATTCCTGATGCGGTTTGACCTTTTTGCTACGACGCGCGATAGAGCCATCGGCCTTGCGGCAAGCCAGTTCAAGCTTCGCGGCTTTCGTGTCTTTCACTTCGAGCAACTTGACGTAAGGAGCCACATCCGCACCGTGCTGTGCGACTTCAGCCACGACGATCTGTTTCACCAAACCGAGATCGTGCGCGTCAACCGGATCGAGCCGATAGACCAGGTTTCGCCGCTGCTTATGCGTAGCTGAGTAGCGTAGTGTGAATACAGGATCAAAATCACCCACAGCAGACTGCGATAGCAGTGATTCCATATTTTGTGGTTCATCCATGATCACCACAGGATGCGTGCCTTTCAGGTAATCCAACGGACGCAAGCCATTGAGCTTGTCATAAGGTTTGTGAATGATGCGCGCATTCTTTTTTTCATTTTTATTCTTGTCACTACGTATCGCATCAATCGTCATCACCAGTATTTGCACGTTGGTTGCAGTAGCAAAAGCCTGTACTTCCTCGGCCTTGTCGCCTCTGTAGACATTCGCATCGAAAGGCTCCGCCGGATAGAGGCTACGGAAGTGCTCGCGCATCAGGCGAATACTGGTGTTCACGCCTTCACGAATGGCGACGCTGGGAACCAGAATGATAAATTTGGTAAAGCCATATTTCTTTGCAAGTTCGAAAACGGTACGCAGATAAACGTAAGTTTTGCCCGTACCGGTCTCCATTTCGATGTCGAAATCCAGTTTGCCATCAACCAGCTTTTCGCTGACCTCCAACCCGTTGCGATCCTGTACCGTTTGTAAGTTAGCAAGGATAGTGCCTTCATCCAGTACCAAATTATTGCCGATAGCGCCGATCTCCTGCTCAATACCTAAATCCAGCTCACCTTCCCGTCTGGCAACGCTGCCACGCAAGGCAATCGCGAGCTTGTCGGCATCCTTTGGCTGACCATCGAACAAATCCACCACGGCGTTGATGGCATCAAGCTGATATTGCTGATGCGAATCAAATTGAAAGCCCGTATTTTGAGAATGACTGTTCATCACGCTGTCCTCAGATCAATACCTTTGCTTCTGGCATATTGAGCAATATTGGTTTTCAATTCATCATCGCCGTGGAAAGCATCTTCCAGAACGATCAGGCGCGTAGGTTCGGCATTCACCAGTTCCCGCAATTGTTCCAGTGTGGGCTTGGTTCGCTCGTTTAAGTAGGCCAGCAGGCGTGGCTTATCGGTATCGCCAACTATGGCATGGATGTCCAGCCCGGCGATAGTCTGCATACTGAGATGTTCGTTCAACGAATAGCCAAGTTTCAACAGCAGCTCAGTAAGCAGATCATCGAGACTGGCATCATCAACGCTACTACCACGCAGGTCGAGCAAATGCTGGGCTAGCTTGTCAGGTTCGATATCGCTGGTGACGCGCCATTTGGTGAAATTGGTGTCCGTCAGCTTATAGGCGCGAAAGCCGGTATCTATATTGCTTTCTGCAACATCGGATTTTATTTTCTCGCCCGCTAGTTCGATGCGCTTGCGTGAGATATCAGCAATAGTGGCAAAGCCTGCCTTGCGCGCTTCTGAAGCTTCAGGAGTAGGTTCCGGCAGTTGTACCATGATAAAACGACGTTTGCCGTTGTCTTCAGCATTAAGCTGCATTACGGCATGAGCGGTGGTGGCACTGCCAGCGAAGAAATCCAGTACAGTAAAATTATCTTTTTTTGAAGCTATAGTGAGAATGTGCTCAATTAACCGAACAGGCTTAGGACTATCAAAATAAGCTTTATCATCAAATAGAGCTTTTACTTCCTGTTTAGCTTCTTGATTATGCCCTACATCTGAATGCATCCAGATAGTATTTGGTCTAAGTCCATCTTGAACCTCAGATAAGAAAGTTTTGAGCCTTGGTGTACCACTCCCCTCTTTACCGAACCAAATGCGTTTACCTCTCACCAGCTCGTCGAATTTTTGTTTACTTACGCTCCAAAAACGCCCATCTGGGGGTGGGCAAACTCTACCACTAGGTGTAGTTATGTCATAGCGAAGCTTATCTGTACCTGATTTAGCAGATAAAACAACAGAGGTCCAAATCCCTCTAGGGTCGTTATCAGGATTCGAGTAACCGGCTGGTATTTCCTTTCCCCTTGGAAGTAAGTTCAGTACCCACGAATTTTCAATACTTGTCAGAGAGCTCGACTTTACATAGCACAATATATGATCATGCATTGTGGAGAAGTACCTAGCATCATTCGAACGACTAAACTTTTTTTGCCAAATTATATTTGCAACAAAATTATCCTCACCAAAGACCTCATTGCAGAGTTTCTTGAGATTATCCGCCTCATGATCATCAATACTAATAAAAATCACCCCATCATCAGCAAGCAGATTACGGGCTAACTTAAGGCGCGGATACATCATGTTCAGCCAGTTGGAGTGATAACGCCCTTCGGTCTCGCTGTTGGTGGAAACTTTCTTACCTTCCTCATTCACCTGCCGCGTCCACTCCAGATAACTGTCCAGCCCCTCCTTGTAGTTATCGGGATAAACAAAATCCTTGCCGGTGTTATAAGGGGGATCGATGTAAATCAGTTTGACCTTGTTGTGATAGTGTCGTTGCAGAATCTTTAGTACCTCAAGGTTGTCTCCCTCAATAAACGCATTCTGCGTTGTGTCCCACTCTTTCGAATTGGCGAAGTCTGGTTTCAGTGTTGCAGTCGTCGGTGCTTGTGCGGCACGCAGCGCACGCTTTTTGCCCGGCCAGAACAGGCCAAAGCGCTCGTTACTGTCAGCCACATCATCAGCCAGCAGCTCACGGAGCTTTTCAACATCCAACTTACCATCAGCAACAGCCTCTGGAATCAGTTCGGCAAGCTGACCAGCCAGTTCGGTGCGAAAATTCGGGGTTGTGCTCGGGATCTCAAAGAGGTCGTTGCTGATATCAGAAAATGATGAACGAGACACCTTCTTCTGGCCCTCGGCCAAAGCATCAACACTGCAACGTTGTTCCGCATTTTCTTTCTGTTTAGCGCTATATTCAGTAATACGTTCATTTGCCATACTGATAATCCGGTGTGACATCAGTCAGAATCAGCAGGCATCCTCGCTCTGAAGTGCTAAATTAAGTTTTGCTATCGACTCAATGACTCGTAACATTCATATGTTATGTACAACAATCACTAAAACACACCGGATTATCAGTGTGATATGTAAAACACGTCGTCTGGATAGACAGTCTGATTAGTCGAGATCCCGACATAAAAAATGACGATATTTAGCTCAACATCGTCATATAAAAGTTATCTACATTGCTAAAGTGGGCTGATAAGAACCCTATCAACTGAATTGACTGAGATAGCGCCGGGTGGCGGAAGTCTCTTACCGTTTTTCGCTGCTATAGCCTGAAATCGAAGTAATTCCACAGAGGCAATTTTCAGGGCATCATCATGCGTTGAAGCCGTCACAGACAGGTTATCAAGATCGGAGAATTTCAATGTAACCGTTGTATCATCGACATCAATATCCGCTGGGTAAGGAACAAAGATGGAGGCGAGTTTTTTAGCCTGTTTCTTATGTGCATCCAGTTTGCTCACGAGGTGTGTTGCACGAAGGTGGGTATAGCGTTTCAACATATTCATTGATTTATGACCTGATATCGCCGCCACTTCCATAACATTTAACGTTCCCAGTTCAAAGAATCGGCTGATTGCCTCATGTCTGAGATCGTGAAAATGTAGATCGTCGATAGCCAGAGCCTTCAAAGCCACACGCCATGCGCTTTTAAAGCCACTCGACGTGTAGCTAAAGATATAGCCATTCTCATGATGTGGCCGTTCACCTAGACCACACAGAATTTGCCGTGCTTTTGATGATAATGGAACGTCTCGCGATGTCCCATTTTTCGTCAAAGGCAAATGGGCAACGCCGAGGCGAAGATCGGTATATTCCCATCTCAACGACAAAATTTCGCCTTGCCGCATTCCGGTTTCCAATGCGATCTGAAAAATAGCCAATAATTCAGGATTTTTATCTTTGAAGTATCTAGTTAGCTGTCGTTCTTCCTGAGTCGTTAACCTCCGGGTACGGCCTGACGATACGGTAGGTTTGCGAACATTTTCAACAGGGTTTATAGAACATGTGCCCCACTCAACTTTTGCCAGATTATAAAGCGCCGATAACAATGCTAATTCCAGTCGTACCGTATTCGCACTTATCGGCTTTTGCGTTCTAGAGTTAAATTCCGATAATCTATTATCTCTATATTCTGCAATGTCTATGGATGAAATTTCATCCATATTTCTATTAGCCAAACGCGAACGCTTGATAACATTGATTCGATAGAACTCCTGCAATTCTCCTCGCTTGTGTCGAGATACCGTGGAAAAATACTTATCCAACGCTTTACTTAACAGTATCTTTTTTATACGTTTTTTCACTACTATTATCTTCCCTATTGGCCAAAGGGGAAGACAATACAACAAATTAGAGAGCGCATTTAGGTCTCTGCTCGCATGAACCTTCCAATGCGGCGTGGGGTGGCTCAGGGGCTGAGCTCATTTTTTCTGTTCCCACGGTGCCAGTGTTTGCATGGTGTTGCAAAGTGAGGCATTTGGTGCAGGAGGCTGATCCAAGCGGACGAGGAATTCCGGATAAGCATCTGAACTTGCCATGATAAGCGGCTGATCGATCAACGTCTCCTCAGTAACAGCTTGTTCATCGGGCTCGGTACGTAAATTTAATGCCACGCGTTTAGCAGAAACGTCTTTTGCTGCCGACATAATGTCATCCCTCATGGTTCCCTCTGGAGAGTAATTATACAGTTTGCATAAGGCTTATATCATTACGATTTGCAGATACCATGGGAACCGAACCGAAGGAACGAACCGGGAATTTTTTATCGTATACATCCCATCATTCTGATCTATCTATGAAAATACGGGTCAACCTACGGGTCTTGACAACAGCCACGCTTAAAATTTATGCTGTATTTCAACTTAATAGAAAGCTGAATGATCCCGAGTCCGGCACCACCTTTCCTTTTTTATGCCTCCTTATCAATCCCTATATTGTTGTGATTCAATAAGTTGGCGTAAAAATCTTTTCCGATGCGTTTTGATTTATCCCTTCGTATCGAGGAATTTGTGGATCAGATTGCGGGTCATTCAGTTCGATGAACGGGAGTGACCCTTTGCCAAAAAATCAAGAAATGCCCGTAATGGTGGGATCATTTGCCGGCGGCTGGTGTAGTACACATAAAAACCAGGGAAAGCGGGCGTCCAATCTTTTAAAAGTTGTATCAGTTGTCCATTTTCCAGAAAGGGATCGACCTGGTGTGCGAACTGATACGCTATTCCTGCACCATCCAGTGAGATTTGAGTAGGCATCGCCGGTTCATCGACTATCAGCGCACCCTTGACGTGCACTTCCAGTTGTTCACTCTGACGCTGGAATTCCCACCGGTAAACGCTGTTATCGCTTGGACGGCGATAGGTCAGACACCGGTGACGAACCAGATCCTGTGGTTTGCGTGGATACCCTGCCTTCACCAGATAAGCAGGGCTGGCAACGACTTTCATTTCCAGATCGCCGCTGAGCCTGACAGCCACCATATCACGATGCAGCTTTTCACCAAGCCGCATCCCAGCATCGAAACGTTCGGCCACGATATCAATCAGCCGGTCATCCGTCACCACATCCACGGTGATATCCAGGAAAGCGCTAAGAAAGCCACCTAATATTGGCGCCAGGTAGTGTATTGCAGCCACTCTCGCAACGTTGAGCCGCAGTAGGCCAGACGGGCGATCTGCCTCCTGAACCGCATCGGTCACTGCACCTTCCAGTTCTTCCAGCGCCTGCGGCACCGACACACGCACCGCCAGGCCGTCTTCGATAAACCAGCCGCCGATCCTGGCGCAATATCGTTGGCCCAGTTCCTTGGCGCTATCAAAATCGGCGCCGACCTGCCTGATATCTGCCTGCGCTGTAGGCTGCAATGGCCTCAATTTTCAGCGGGTTGGCATTTTTCGCGGCAAACACCGTCACTGGCAAGCTGGCCTTATGGCAATAGAACGCCAGCACCAGACCCCAATTGCCCGCGCTGGCGCAGACCAGCGGACGCGATTCGCTGCGGGCGAGCGCGCCGGCGATAACCAAGCCTGCGCCGCGCCCGAGCTGAGCAGATAGCTGGGGGCATTCATACTGCGGCGTATTAAGGAATACAGGATCGATGGCATCGGGCGCCTGGCGGATATGGTCCAGGCTGAGCCGGTGCGCGGGCCGCTGTCCGTTGATCAGGGCTGAACGTTCGGCTATGGGTCGGATGGCACCAGCACTCATCGCCCGGTCGGTCATCAAGATGCCGTCGAGGTGATCGATTTCATGTTGGATCAGTTCTGGGATATCAACCTGCGGCGCGGCCATCGCCCAGCCAAAACCAGCCCTCAGGCGAAAATCCGCCAGCGTGGCCTGCAAATCGCCGATAATTCGCCGCAGTTCGGGATCGAAATCAATGACCGGATCGGCAATGCCATGCAACCCCGGCGCGTCGTCGGTGATAATGGTGAGCACTCGGGACATCTTTTCCCCCTCCGCCGTTAGTGTTAACGTAGTTTAACGGCGTTGCAGCGCCTGGTGACGGCATATTCAGGCGCGTTCTTGCGGACTAACGAATAAATGAGCGATAAAAACGCGGCTAAACTGCAACAGAACCACAGCATAACCGCTATCGACGAGTTCGACCGCCGTATCTTGGCGCGTTACCAACGCGATACCCGCCATATTGCGCAAAGCATCGGTGAAGAGGCTGGCCTGTCGGCTGCTGCGGTGCAACGGCGGCTTAAACGGATGCGCGAGAGCAGCAGCATCGAGCAGGAGACCGCCACGCTGGACGCCCACGTCCTCGGCTACCCGGTAACGTGCCTGGTGGGTATCAATTTGCTTGAAGAGCGCAACGAACAGATCAAAGCGTTTAAACAAGCGATGCTTAAGCAAGCACAAGTCCAACAGTGTTATTACGTCACCGGAGAGTATGACTTTATTTTGACGGTAGTCTGCCGCGACCTTCAGGATTATGAACGTTTTACGCAAGAGGTCATAATGGCCGAACAGAACGTACGTAGTTTTACTACCTGGGTAGTGATGGGCAAAGTAAAATCCGGCACCGCCCTGCCCCTTGCACCGGATTAAGCCGCACTGATGCGGGAGTCATACTTACAAACACGTCTGAGCAATTTCGATAATATAATGCTAATAACATAGAAGAGTAACCCACACCGGTAACGAACTGACATACCAGCGCGACTCTCTGTGTACCGTTTTTCCCCGCTCGCCACGCTCACTCACTACTTCTATTAACGTACGGATTGTTGGCCAGCGTTGTGTTAGTTCGTCGGGAAAGTCCGCACTTATCTGCATTACCTGACGATGCTCCGCCCGCCCATGAGCCTGATTATTTTCCGTATGCGTCGCCAGCCCCTTATCGTCATAACATGAAGAAAAACGTTGCTTAACAAATTCATACAGCTTAACAGTGCCGACATCAGAGACTCGCTATCTAATGCCTTGATAATATTGGCGATACAATGACGTCTGGGAATGCCGTGAATAAAAGGGGAATGCTGCCTTAGCCACGGGAGCTGACACTCGCCGAACTGCTGTATGGCTTTCTATCCCGATGCGCCACTGAGCACGGCAGCAAAGGTGAGGAAGATGACGTCCATCAATTCATGCTTTTTGTTCGTTTCGCAACGTGGGTTGGGTATTTCATTGATATAATTAAAGAGAGTCATTATCTTTCACTGTGTTTTGGGGGGATAAAACTCAGGACAATGAAATCGAAATAAGTTCTCTATTTCAATAAGTAAAGTGGGATCCCGCCCTGAACCTTGACCTGATCGTTTTTGCTTTGAGAAGATTCAGGAAAATAAAAAAAGGAGAGACGCCTTATCTTAAATAATCAACATACTGGTGGATGCGTTCAATAGAATTTGCAATATTCCTTCATGCTGTGCCAAAGACAACGTATATAGCCGGATTTGACTTACCCTTATCGATCACACAACACAAAGATTACATTAAACGTATTCAATCGGTCACTTTTCCTGAGCGAGAATTATTACTCGGGTTGCTTGAGTATGATCTTGATAACGGACTTTGTATAGCTAATGCAACTCCCGAGCAACGTGAAGTCACTATGGCGAAAAAGATTGAAATTGCCGTAAAACTTAGTTTTGAGTCCATCATCGTTATTTGCCATAACTTTCATGCAACGTACAACTCTTGGCTTAACTATCCTTCGCTATGCCAGATTATCGAAGACAGATTTTGTAAGAACGTTGGTATCACATCGTATGGACTCTTTTCGGAAAACATAGAGTTTATTGCCACGCCAGACGGACATTCTTTGGCAGTAAACACTGTAAAAAACACTTGCGAAAAAATTGATAGTCAAACATACAAAGTAAAAATGATATCCTCTCATTACAGAACAGAAAATAGTGATGTGATGGAGCCGATTCTTAATGCTCCTCAACATTTCGATGAATTTGTTATTTTCCCCCATGGGAAGAAACTGAACATGGAGCTTTACTGATGAAGAAAATGCAGGAAAAAATAAAGTTGGTGACTTACTCACTTTCATTATTATTCAGGAAATCGCCATGGTTATCAATACTATTCATTATTCTTATCGCCTTGCAGGGATTGCTGCCGACCATGAGTGTTATAGCAAGCATCAAACTGGGAAATATTATTAGTAGCTCCGATCATTCTGAGCTAATGATGGTGGCGATATTCTGGGCGTTAACGTTTGTCTTCCCCGGGGTGCTAGCTCCCATAACAAGTACACTACAAAGTATTCTAAATCAGCATGCTACCTATCTTACTCAGAGAACAGTGATGGAAGCAGCCTGCCGTATCGAAGATTTGAAAATTATTGAGAAATCTGATATTCACGATAATCTGGAAGTACTTTCTAGGGAGGCAGCACATCGTCCTCTTAATCTTCTGGTTAATCTCGTTGAGATATTTCGAGGTCTACTGACTCTTTTGTCACTTTCCTTTGTATTAGCTGCTGTTGTCTGGTGGCTGCCATTGGCATTTCTTCTTCCTCTTATTCCAGTAACATTTACAGTAGCTCTATCACAAATAGATATCTTTCGCGCTTTACTCGGGAAAGGGGCAGCAGCACGTCTTATAAGATATTATCTTTCCGTTCTACTTGATGTCAAATTAGCCAAAGAAATTCGGATCTTTAGATCTGCTACCTTCTTTTTTACTAAGCATGCACAAGCTTTTGAAGAACTTGAAGATGAACTCAACCAGGTTCGACGTAAGCAATTGTTAAGACCTCAGCCATGGAATTTATTGTATCTCATATGTGCCTTAGGTGTCATGTACTGGTTTGTTGAATATATACAGGCAGGAAGAATTTCTATTGGGGGGCTGTTAGGCACTATTCAGTCAATTTCATATTTTGGTCTTTCTTGCCAATGGATGGTATATTCATTTGCAAATGTAGGAGTTTGTTTTAGCTTCTTTTCTCGATTAAGAGACCTTGAAAAGGTTGCTCAAGAGATCAATTATCCATTTACTGCGATTTCTGCACTCGACGAAATCAGGTTTGAGAATGTTTCTTTTTCCTATCAGGACGGCCATCCTGTCCTCAGTAATATCAATCTTACGATCCATGCAGGTGATCATCTTTCAATTGTTGGTGAAAATGGGGCAGGTAAATCGACTCTTGTAAAATTACTCTGTCGCCTGTATCAGCCAACATCGGGCCGGATTACATGGAATGGAATAGATGTTTCCAGTATTGATATAGTGACATGGCATCGTCGGCTTAGTGCTATTTTTCAGGATTTTGGTCACTACAACATGACCGTAAAAGATAATGTTACATTTAAAACCCATATGAATGAATTCGAGCAGCAGCGCTTTTTACTTGCTTGCCAGCAGGCTCAATTTCCACTTGAGTTCCCCCATGATTCCGACGATTTTATAGGTAAGGAATACTCAGGGACTGAACTTTCAGGGGGACAATGGCAACGCCTTGCTCTGGCACGCGCTTTGTTTTCTGATGGTGAATTGATAATACTCGATGAACCTACAAGTGCAATGGATCCGAGAATTGAAACTGAGCTATTTACACGTTTTTCGGAGCTGATTCAGGGGCGGACATCTGTAATGGTTACTCATCGCTTGAGTGCTGTTAAAAATTCAACTCGTATTGTGGTACTTAAACAAGATGAGATTATTGAAAGTGGAACTCCAACTGAGCTTGAAGCAAAGCAAGGAGAATACTATTCACTGCTGTGCTTACAAAGAAGTCAATATGACTCTGCCTCTGAAATAAAACATTGTGCTACATAAGAAAATATCATGAAAAAATCGATAATGACTTAAAAGCGTTTTTTGACCGCCACTATTGATGTTTCCTGCCGATATTGTCAGCAAACAGAACCCGTCCGTAAGCATGGAATGGGAAAGGCAGGATTTCCCCGATATTACTGTCAACATTGTCGCCGTACTTTCCCGATTAACTACCGCTATAACGCCCATAAGCCCGGAACAAAAGAAAAAATTGTCGATATGGTTATGAATGGAGCTGGGGTCAGAGACACGGGGCGAGTTCTGAAAATCAGTATGAACACCGTCATGAGCACATTAAAAAACTCGCACCGCGACAAGTAACAAGCAAACCCACCGTCTATGACGCTCTCATCCTGACTTGTGAACTGAATGAACAAGGGTCATTCACGGGGAATAAAAAACAGCAGCACTGGCTTTGGTATGACAAAAAGAAAACAGGTTGTTGCCCCTGTATTTGGTCCCCGCAGCAGTTACGCGAGATGTTCGCGATACATCAATTCGATGACCTTGATAACCTGCTAGAGCAAGAACACCAGATTTGGCTGGATGACCCTAACCTACCTTATAGCGACAATTGACACATTATGTTCGAAGGAACGCTATTGATATTGTCAGTTTGGTCCATTCTGTACCATGATATCTACCAAAATAAGAACCGCTAATGGGTGAAAATTCAGAGGGCCACCACGCTTTCTGACTTGGCATACATCTCAACGAAATTAAGGCAGGTCAGTGTGGATAGTTTCAATCGCTCAGCACTTCGTCGTGCTTTTACGTCGCTGGCATTTTGCCTATTGGCATTTAGCGCTCATGCCCAAACTAGCGATCCGCTACTGACGCATCCTTCTCATGATAACCAAACCTCTACCCCCGCAGACAATCAGGCGCGTGGGATTTTGGTCGCCGTCGATCAGGCCACGCTGTCCAGCGATCTGGCTGGGCGTATTGTGGAAATACCATTTAGAGAAGGGGAAGCCTTCAAGAAAGGCGACCTATTGGTGCGGTTTGACTGCTCGGTTTACCAGGCTCAATTAGCAGCGGCTCAGGCAGCCATGCGGGCAGCGGAAGCAGAGTTAAGTCAAAATCAGCAACTGGCACAAATGAAATCGGTGGGAAGACACGCGGTATCGTTATCCGCCGCGCGCTTTGCGCAGTCTCAGGCGGAAAGTCAGGTCTATCAGATCCAGGTCAATCGCTGTCGCCTTCTGGCCCCGTTCGATGGACAAGTGGTCAAACGCCGAGCCCAAACGTATGAAAGCGTCGGCGTTGGCGTGCCGGTGCTGGATATCGTCAATAATCGCCACCTTGAGATTAACCTTCTAGTGTCCTCCCGCTGGTTGTCGGCCATTAAACCTGGCCTGATATTTACGTTTACGCCGGATGAAACCGGTAAACCACTACAGGCCAGCGTGGCCCGATTGGGCGCACGTATTGATGAGAGCAGCCAAACGCTAAGCCTGACTGGCGTTATCGAAAGCAAAGACAGCAGCCTGATGGCCGGTATGAGCGGCACGGCGCAATTTCCGGAGGCACCGTGAACACCCCGCCTTCCGTTCTGGGCGCGCCAGTTTTCGCCCGTTTTCTTGATGTAGAGCGTCAGGCTCGCGCAGCAAAAAATAGTGAGGAGCTTGCCTATTGCATCGTTAACGACAGTCAACCGCTGTTTGGTTTTCGCCACGCGGCGTTGATGATCCATGGTCGGATACGTGCGGTAACTGGCGTGACCCAACCCTCTCCCCATGCGCCTTTTGTCGCTTTTATCGAACGAGCCTGCACCCAGTTACTGGCGGAGCCAGACAAGAAATATCACCAGTGCACCATCATTGAGGCCTCACAGCTTGATGAGCAGAGCCACAGTGACTGGCAGGCGCTGTCGGCACCGGAAGCACTATGGGCACCGCTAAAGGATCGACAGGGAAACCTCTTCGGCGGCATCTGGTATGCTCGCGAACAACCTTGGCAATCTGCCGATCGTGTGCTGGCCGAGCAGCTTACCGACACATTCAGCCACGCCTGGTTGGCGCTGGAGCCCAAGACCGGCACCTGGCGACATCGCCGACCACTCTGGAAGATCGCCATACCGGTGCTGTTGCTGCTTGCTAGCCTGTTCATTCCGGTGCGCCAATCCGTGTTGGCACCCGCCGAAGTCATCCCTCATCAAGGACGTGTGGTGGCCGCACCGCTAGATGGCGTTGTCCAGACGTTTGCCGTATTACCCAACCAGAGCGTGCGCACGGGTGATGTGCTGGTACGCTTTGACGCCACCAGTCTAAAAGCACAAGCTGACGTGGCAGAGCGGGCGCTGAACGTCGCGGAGGCAGAACACCGCACCAGTTCGCAACGCGCCTTCCAGGATGCCGATTCCAAGGCAAGGCTCGATTTTCTCGCCGCGCAGGTGGCGCAGAAGCGTGCCGAACGTGATTACGCCAATGCACTACTAAATCGAGCCGAGATCCGCGCCGATCGCGATGGTATTGCCGTATTCGCCGATGCCGAACGTTGGAATGGCAAGCCGGTGCGTACTGGCGAGCGATTGATGGAGCTGGCAGATCCGGCACTCGCGGCGTTGCGCATCGAGCTGGACGTGGGTGACGCCATTCAGCTTGGTGCTAAAGCACCGATCACCCTCTTTCTTGATAGCGATCCACTCACCCCACACGCCGCGCTGCTGGAACGTATCGCTTATGAATCTGAACTGACACCCGCGGGTAATCTGGCCTATCGATTGGACGGGCGCTTCAGCGACGCCCCTCCTCGTATCGGTCTGCGCGGCACCGCCAAAATCTCTGGTGACTACGTGCCGCTGGCTGTCTATCTGTTTCGCCGCCCGCTGGCGGTAATCCGTCAGACCATCGGGATATGAGTTCGTTGCTGCCCGCCCTGCGCGCCGACATTCAGTTGGCGGAATCTGCCACCGGGCTAAACGGCGCGCCACAGTGGATACTGTCCGATCCCGTGACCGGACGCTATTTCAACCTGACGCCCGCCGCCATCCGAATGTTGCGCCACTGGGCGCTATGCCATCCGCAGCAGGTACTGGCAGCGGCTAATAGCGAACCCGGATTACCGCTACGGCCGAAGGATCTGGAACAATTGGTGCAATTTTTACGTCAGCACGATCTGGTCGCGGCGAGCGATCCCGATCAGCGCCAGCGCTATATAGGCAAAGCCAACGCCATGCGCACCAGCCTGTGGAAAACCGTGCTGCACCAGTATCTGTTTTTTCGCATTTCGCTGTTTCGACCCGATCCCCTTCTCAACCTCTGTTGGCCCTGGCTACAGCGCTACGGCGGGCCGTTTCTCCGCTACCTGTTTCCTCTGTTAGTGCTGCTGGGTGCGTTTCTGGTCAGCCGCGACTGGGTACGTTATTCCCATTCGTTTCCACACCTGTTCAGCCTGACCGGCATGGCGCTGTTTGGCTTGACGCTGATTTTCGCCAAGTTTTTCCATGAACTGGGGCATGCTTTTATGGCTAAGCGTGCGGGCTGTCGCGTGCAGAGCATGGGGGTGGCCTTTATCGTGCTGTTCCCGTTGTTTTACACCGACGTGACCGATGCCTGGAGGCTCAAGGATCACAAGGCACGGCTGCTGATCGGTGCAGGCGGTATTCTGGCCGAGCTGGTTCTGGCTGGGATCGCGCTGCTGGTGTGGGCGCTGCTGCCTGACGGCCCGGCGCGCACCGCGGCCTTTATGCTCTCTAGCGCAACCTGGCTCACCACGCTGGCAGTAAACCTGAATCCGTTGATGCGTTTCGATGGCTATTTTTTGCTGAGCGACTACTGGCGCGTCGAGAACTTGCAGGAACGGGCGTATGCACTATGCCGCTGGCACCTGCGCGAAAGTCTGTTTGGTTACGGCCACCCGCCGCCAGAAATCTGGTCACCTGCAATGCAACGTAAGCTGCTTTTCTGGGGATACGCCTCCTGGATATGGCGTTTTTTCCTGTTCTTCGGTATTGCACTGGTGGTGTATCATTTTTTTATCAAGGTAATCGGTATTGGCTTGATGCTTATTGAGATCGCTTGGTTTATTGCACTTCCTATCGTGAAAGAAATTTACATTTGGTGGTCTATGCGCAATGCCATCCGTCCTTCAACCTTACTGCGATCCGCCCTGCTGTGCCTGATCATGTTACTGGTACTGTTTTTCCCCTGGCGAGGCAGCGTGCAAGTGCCCGCCGTGCTGGAAGCCGAAAACGTGAGCACGCTCTATGCGGCGATTCCCGCTCAGGTGAAAACACTGCATGTTAGCGACGGTCAGTTGGTAAAAGCGGGTGATACGTTGTTGGAATTGACTTCGAGCGATCTCGATTATCGGCTAGACATTGAACGTCAGCGGATTACCCTGCTGCAACAGCAGCGCCAACGCGGCGCGGCGCGTCAGGAAACCGCAAGTGAAACTCAGGTGATCGACCGTCAACTGGCGGAATCGCTGGCACGTTACCGGGGATTGGCAGCCCAGCGCCAGCGCTTGTCGATTGTGGCACCGCAGGACGGCACGGTACGCGATACCGCGCGCGACATGACTGCCGGACGCTGGCTCACCGCCGATATGCCAGTGCTACGCGTTGTAGAACCCACACGCGGCAAAGTACTGGGCTATCTGCCCGAAGATAATCTGGCGCGCGTCAAAGAGGGCATGCGTGGCGTGTTTATCGCCGATGATCCCGCCTATCCGCGTTTAGCGGTGCAACTGCATGCCATCGCCCCCACTGGCAGTGCCTATTTGCAACAAGAGATGCTAGCGTCCGATCGCCACGGGCCTATCGCCGTACGCCGCGATAACGATCGTAATCCTCAGCCAGTGCAAGCGCAATACAGCGTGCGCTTTACCCTGGAACAGGATATTGCCTTGCCGTCTCAGCCGCTACGCGGCAGCGTCATTTTACAAGGTGAGAAAGAATCGTTATTAAGTACCGTGTGGCGTCGTATCGCGGCATTAGGCATCAGAGAAAGCGGTTTCTAGCCACTAGTACACTTGCTAATAGGCAGACTATATTCTGCAATTCCTGCGCAAGCGGGAATCGTCTTCAGTATTAACGCATCCCGCCTATGAGAGATCTTCCGCCGCCGTGGAAGATGACAGAGTCATGTTGGAATATAGCCAGTGTCATACAGGCCATCATTGTGAGTTGGCGAGATAGGCCGCTTTGCATCCTCTTTCTTCAGAATATTGAAATTAATTATCCCGCACAGCTAACAAAATTGGTGGCCTTAGCTATGTTTCATAAATAACTAAAATTTATACAAAAAAATCATATTAAATAATAAGTCAGATAATTAATTGACCGAGATGGTATTCCCACAACAGACAGTAAATCTATCAAGGAGAGTCGTTATGAAACTTAGCAAAGCGTTATTTGCCAAAACGGCCCTAGCATCGACGTTGGCGGTTGTCCTACTGCACACAGAAAATGCTTCAGCTTGCGCCGCCGAACCTTTAATCGGCTCGGTCTGTTTTATGGCCACCAATTATTGTCCGCAGGGATTTATACCCGCGAAAGGGCAAGTCGTACAAATCAATGCTTACCAGGCACTCTATGCGCTGGTCAGTAACACCTATGGGGGTTCAGCGGCATCAGGCACCTTTGGTCTTCCCGATTTGCGTGGCAGAGGCGCCATCGGCACCGACCAGGGGACTGGTCTGAGCAATATAGCCCTCGGTCAAATGTTGGGGGCCGAAACCGCTACCCTCAGCATCGCGAATCTGGCCGCACACAGTCACACCGTTACCCAGACTCAACCCCCGGCAGATAACGTGTTCATCCCTGCCGTGCCGGGCACTTTAAACGTAACAGCCAGCCTGCCACTTGCCACCACCGCGCCCGCCAGTGGCGGTGCCGCGCCAGTTAGCGGACTTAACTACCTCACAGCCATCGCCGGCACGGTGCCCGCCGGTGCTGGCACAGCGAATGTGACCTTCAAAGGTCCCTATACGCAAACCAAACCCAGCGCCGGTGCCACCCTGCCCGCTGACGTGGTGACGACAGGAAATTCCACCATCCCAGCATTCTCGTTTAAGGTGCCGACTGTCACGGTCGGAACTACGGGTTCAAGCACCCCCGTCGCGGTACGCGACCCGGCGTTAGGGCTGACAGCCTGCATCGCAACGCAAGGTATCTACCCACAGCATCCCTAATCAGGCACTTACGGAGTAAGTCGGTACTGATTACCGTATTTCCGACGATCGGTACCGATTATTTATCGCAGGAAAAAAATCGTCCAAAACCGAATTTTCAGGAAAAATCTCAAAAATCAATTAAATTATTATTTAATGGTTGCAATATTAATATTTTCAATATTCGAATTTTAACTTAAGTTTACAGACAGACAACAGAAGAATCATGTCGCAATAGTTTCATTACACTTTCGCCACATGAGGTTTTCCGTCTCCCAGCAATGTTAATCCCGCTGTTTTTCACACAAGCAGCCATGCAACAAATATGATTATCGGGAGTAAAGCCTATGCTTCGGCGCCTTTTTGCAACGTTACGCACACCTCGCCACCACACAACTGCGGCTGACGCGGCTTCATCAACACCACTCGGGTTCGCTCTGGAGGCACGCATGATGTTTGACGGAGCGGTAGCCGCCACCGCCACGCAGGCCGATGCGGCACAGAACACCAGTGAGGCGATGCAGGCAGCCAACAGCGCGGCACACGCGACGGATGACTCGCAGACCCATAACAACGATCAAACACAAAATGGGCAAGACGATCACGGCGTTACACCGGATGATGCCACCAGCAATATTGCCGTCGCCGGTGAAGCACCACGCAAAGAAGTAGTGTTTATCGATACCTCGCTCACCGATTATCAAACGCTGGTGAACAATGTGCCGAGCAGTATTGAGGTTGAACTATTTGATGGTAGTAAGGATGGCCTCAGCCAACTGGCACAGTGGGCGCAGGACCACAATGGTTATGACGCGATCCACATTCTGAGCCACGGTGCAGAAGGGGAAATTCAGCTAGGTAGCCTGAAACTGGATAGCGATACCGCTAACACCCGTGCCGCCGATCTCGCCACCTTGGGTGCCGCGCTAACTGACTCAGGCGATCTAATGATTTACGGCTGCGACGTGGCACAGGATTCCGGGCAAAGTTTTGTCACGCTGCTTGCACAGTTGACAGGAGCCGATGTCGCCGCCTCCAGCGATTCCACCGGAGCAAGCGCCCTCGGAGGAGACTGGGATCTGGAAAGCCACAGTGGCTCGATAGAAACCGGTGCGTTACAGATGGACAGCTATCGGCACACACTGGATGTTAGCGGCACCACAGCAGATTTTGTGATTAACGGTGTTTCCTATTCCACTGGCACGGTCGGTTCTGGTGTGGAACTGTTTCTTGATGGCGGGCTCGATGTCGACAGTTCCAACTGGTACGCCGATATCGATCCCACCACTTCCACCATCACCATGACCATGCGTAACGGCATCTACGCCAGCGACGGACTGACCTCGTTTGATTTTACCTTCTCCGGCAGCACGCTACTTGCCATTACCTCGGTCACCAAAGACAATGCGGCCACCACCAGTGCGGCAGATTTCTCTGCCACGGTCAACGGCAACGATAAAACCATCACCTTCCATATCAACACCAATGAAACCGGTGGTGACGGCGTGCTGGTGTGGCACTTTACCTCCACCAATACCGGCGGCAGTACCGATACGGCACCTAGCGTGGTCGCCATCGGAGCCAACCCGACCTACACCGAAAACGGTGCGGCTGTCGGCCTGTTTACTGGTGTCAGCGTCGACACCCATGACACCGGACAGACCTTCGCCAGTGCAGTTTTTACGGTCAGCAACGTGGCAGGCAACACGGAATATCTGACCCTTCACGGCATCAATGTGGCACTGAGCAATGGTAACAGCGTCTCGCTCGGCAGTGGCTATGGCTCCGCCAGCGTTAGCCTGAGCGGCGGGATTGCTACGGTCAGCATCACGGGTGCAACGCTGAGTAACAGCGACATGGGCAGCCTGTTGTCCGGCATGACGTATAGCAATAGCAGCGACAACCCCGGCAATGCCACACGCACAGTGACGCTGACGCAACTGACCGATTCCGGCACCAGTAACAATACCGTTGCGCCGAATATCAGCAGCGCCATCACCGTGGTGCCGGTGAACGATGCACCGACCGATATTACACTCTCTGCCACCACCTTTGCGCAATCGCTCGGCAGCAATGGCACTGTCGCCACCCTGACAACGACCGATGTGGATTCCAGCGTCTTTACCTACAGTCTGGTGAGTGGCAGCGGCAGTACCGATAACGCGCTGTTCACCATTAGCGGCAACACCCTAAAAGCAGTCAACGCCACTGGCATGGCGGCGGGCACCTACTCGGTGCGCCTGCAAGTGTCTGACGGTGCCGCTACCTATGACAAAGTGGTGTCATTGGTGGTGGTGGATGATATCGCCCCCACGTTTGACCAGTCACCCAGCGTCTCCAACGCCACCGTGGGCGGTTTTAACCTAAGCGGCAGCCTCACTGAAACTGGCAATGTGTATTATGTGGTGGTGGCTGACGGTGCCAGTGCTCCAACCGCGACGCAAGTGATCGCCGGGCAAACCGCCACAGGCAGCAGCGCCACTGCCTCCGGCAGCCAGGTGCTGGGTTCTTCGCCATTCAACTTTAGCTTTACCTTGACCGGCCTTGCCGCCAGCACTGCGTATGATGTGTATGTGGTGGCTAGGGACAGTGCAGGTAATAATACGGTCAGTGTAGTTAAGGTTGATGCCACAACGACCAGCGCGGGCACAGCGCCGACACTCAGCGCCACCGGCAACAATCCGGTATTTATCGGCGGTATGGCGGGTTCGATTGATCTGTTCAGCGGCGTCAGCGCCAATACCAACGACAGCAGCCAGACCTTTAGTTCGCTAACGTTGACGGTTTCCAATGCCACCGACAGCGGCGAATTTATCAACGTTGGCGGCAATAACATCAACCTGAGCGCCAACAATTCCGGCACCCTGACCGGTATCGGTAACTATAGCGTGACACGCTCCGGTAATACCGTCACGCTGCAATTGAGCGGCATGAGCGCCAGTAACAGTGAGATGGCCGGGGTAGTAGATGGCTTGCGCTATGGTAATACCAGCGCCAGCGCCACTGCGGCTACGCGTGCTGTCACCCTGAGTGCTGTCAGCGATAGTGGCAGCAGTAACAACAGCACAGCACTCAACCTGACCTCAACGGTGAACGTGCTTGCCAGCAACAGCGCATTGTATGTGACCGCCGGGGATGATACTGGCGACAATGCAACTTTCGGCAGTTCGGTGCAAGAGGATGCCAATGACGGCGGCGGGCTCAGCCTGCGTGAAGCCCTGTATTGGGCGAATAACACAGCGGGTATTGACCGTATTGTGTTCCAAACCGACGTGACGCTGGCCAATTCCCTTCTGTCGCCGACCGACAGCGTGCTGATTGACGGTCAGAGTTTCACCCTGAACGGGGGCGGCTATTCCGGTTTCCAAATCGTTACCGGGTCGATCACCCTGGCCATCCAAAACCTGACACTGACCAATTTTACCACCGATAACAGCACCGACACCGGCGGTGTGCTGGGGCTCAGCTACAGTGCCAGCGATGTCAACTTCCGACTGTACAACGTGGATATTTCGGGCAACCGTGACACCACGTTCGGCAATGGCGTCTTCGACCTGTACAACATTGCGCCCGGCAGCTACAACTTTGATTTCGACCGAGTGAATATTCACGACAACCTGATGGTTGGCAATTTGAATGAAGGGGTGATCAGACTGTTTGTGTCCAGAACCCAGCAAACGGTGTTCTTGTCGATCACCAATTCCGCCATCACCAACAATACCGGTATCAACTCGGCGGGCAGCACCTTCGGTGTCAGCGGGTTGTGGTTAACCGGGAACCAGGGTAACCCCACCGCTACCCACATCAGCCTGATCAACACCACCATTACCGGTCAGAACAACGGCATCGTCTTCGAATTCATCAACAATGCCCTCAGTTGGGTCGCCAGCGTGCGCAATTCCATCATTACCGGCACCAGCCAGGATATTGTAGCCTACACCCCAACGGGACAACCCGCCGGCGGCAGCTACACCTTGTACGGCGGCAACAACATCCTGAGTGGCAGCGTGAATCAGGTGTCGTCAACCGATCCGCGACTGGCCGCCACGGCCAGCAATGCGATTAATCAAGGCAACCGTTTCTATGTTACGGGTGAGACAGATGTGCGCGGCTTGGATAGGGTACGGCAAGGCGCCGTTGATATTGGCGCTTATGAATCGCAGTTTGCTGCGGGTACCGCCCCGCAGGTCGATTTGAATGGCAGCACCACAGGCAATAATTACTCCACGACGGTACCCGCCGCCTCCGCCGCTACGGGTATTTCTGTGACGGATGCCTTAGCAACCCTGAGTCAAACCGACGGGGATGCCCGCCTCTGGACGCTGACGCTCAATTTGGCAGGAACGACAGACGGTAGCAGTGAGTCCTTATCCCTTTCACGGCAGGCATTGCTCGCAGCCCATGCTGCCGGCATCAACGTAACCGGTAATGGTAGCCAGACGCTGACGCTGACAGGCGGTGCGACGCAGGAAGCCTTCCAGATCGCGCTACGTGCCATTGTGTATGCCAACGTAGCCGCTACGCCAACGGCAGGAAATCGGACCGTATCGGTAACGGCCAATGATGATGCCAGTAGCGCCGCAACCTCTACCTTGACATTGACTGCGAGTAACAACGCGTCTCCGGTAGTGTCCGGCACGATTGCCGCGCAGAGCATCGCGCAAGGCGGCAGTCTGAGTGTCACCGTACCCGCAGGCACCTTTACCGATCCCGATGTGGGCGATACGCTGACCCTGAGCGCCACCCTTGCCAACGGTTCTCCGCTGCCAAGTTGGTTGACCTTTAACGCAGCTACCGGCACGTTCTCCGGCACACCGGCCAACGGGGATGTGGGCAACCTGACCATCAAGGTCACCGCCACCGATGGCAGCAACGCCTCGGTCAGCACCACCTTTGGCCTGACCGTTACCAACGTTAACGATGCCCCGGTGGTCTCCGGTACCATCCCGGCGCAGAGCATTGCGCAGGGCGGTAGTCTGAGTGTCACCGTACCCGCAGGCACCTTTACCGATCCCGATGTGGGCGATACGCTGACCCTGAGCGCCACCCTTGCCAACGGTTCTCCGCTGCCAAGTTGGTTGACCTTTAACGCAGCTACCGGCACGTTCTCCGGCACACCGGCCAACGGGGATGTGGGCAACCTGACCATCAAGGTCACCGCCACCGATGGCAGCAACGCCTCGGTCAGCACCACCTTTGGCCTGACCGTTACCAACGTTAACGATGCCCCGGTGGTCTCCGGTACCATCCCGGCGCAGAGCATTGCGCAGGGCGGTAGTCTGAATGTCACCATCCCGGCAGGTACCTTTACCGATCCCGATGGCGATACCCTGACGCTCAGTGCCACGCTGGCGGATGGCACGGCACTACCCAGTTGGCTGTCGTTTAACCCTGCCACCGGTACTTTCTCTGGCACACCTGCCAACGGGGATGTCGGCAACCTGACCATCAAGGTCACCGCCACCGACGGCAGCAACGCCTCGGTCAGCACCACCTTTGGCCTGACCGTCACCAATGTGAATGAAGCCCCGGTGGTCTCCGGCACGATTGCCGCACAGAACATCGCGCAAGGCGGCAGTCTGAATATCACCATCCCAGCAGGCACCTTTACCGATCCGGATGGCGATACGCTGACGCTGAGCGCCACGCTGGCGGACGGCACCGCACTGCCCGCCTGGCTGTCGTTTAACCCGGCTACCGGCACCTTCTCCGGCACACCGGCCAATGGGGATGTGGGCAGCCTGACCATCAAGGTCACCGCCACCGATGGCAGCAGCGCCTCGGTCAGCACCACCTTTAGTTTGACGGTCACCACCGTTAATGAAGCCCCGGTGGTCTCCGGCACGATTGCCGCACAGAGCATCGCGCAAGGCGGTAGTCTGAATGTCACCGTACCCACCGGTACCTTTACCGATCCGGATGGCGATACCCTGACGCTCAGCGCCACGCTGGCGGACGGCACCGCGCTGCCAGCGTGGCTGACCTTTAACCCTGTCACCGGTACTTTCTCTGGCACACCGGGCAATGGGGATGTGGGCAATCTTTCCATCAAGGTCACGGCCAGCGATGGCAATGCTACCGTCAGTACCAGCTTTAGCCTGACCGTTACCACCGCGAACGATGCGCCGGTGGTCTCCGGCACGATTGCCGCACAGAGCATCGCGCAAGGCGGCAGTCTGAATATCACCATCCCAGCAGGCACCTTTACCGATCCGGATGGCGATACGCTGACGCTGAGCGCCACGCTGGCGGACGGCACCGCACTGCCCGCCTGGCTGTCGTTTAACCCGGCTACCGGCACCTTCTCCGGCACACCGGCCAATGGGGATGTGGGCAGCCTGACCATCAAGGTCACCGCCACCGATGGCAGCAGCGCCTCGGTCAGCACCACCTTTGGCCTGACCGTCACTAACATCAATGATGCGCCGATCGTCGCAACCCCAATCCCCGCGCAAAGTGTCGCGCAGGATGGCAGCCTGAACTTCACCGTGTCCGCAGGCACCTTTACCGATCCCGATGGCGATATGCTGACGCTCAGCGCCACGCTGGCGGATGGCACGGCACTGCCCAGTTGGCTGTCGTTTAACCCAGCGACCGGCACCTTCTCCGGTACGCCGGGCAATAGCGATGTCGGCAGCCTGACCATCAAGGTCACCGCCACCGACGGCAGCAGCGCCTCGGTCAGCACCACCTTTGGCCTGACCGTCACCAATGTGAACGATGCCCCAGTGGTCTCCGGCACGATTGCCGCGCAGAGCATTGTGCAAGGTGGCAGTCTGAATGTCACCATCCCGGCAGGCACCTTTACCGATCCGGATGGCGATACGCTAACGCTCAGCGCCACGCTGGCGGACGGCACCATGCTGCCAGCCTGGCTGTCGTTTAACCCGGCCACCGGTACTTTCTCTGGCACACCTGCCAACGGGGATGTCGGCAACCTGACCATCAAGATCACCGCCACCGACGGCAGCAGCGCCTCGGTCAGCACCACCTTTGGCCTGACCGTCACCAATGTGAACGATGCCCCGGTGGTCTCCGGCACGATTGCCGCACAGAGCATCGCGCAAGGCGGTAGTCTGAATGTCACCGTACCCACCGGTACCTTTACCGATCCCGATGGCGATACCCTGACGCTCAATGCCACGCTGGCGGACGGCGCCATGCTGCCAGCCTGGCTGTCGTTTAACCCTGCCACCGGTACTTTCTCTGGCACACCTGCCAACGGGGATGTCGGCAACCTGACCATCAAGGTCACCGCCACCGACGGCAGCAACGCCTCGGTCAGCACCACCTTTGGCCTGACGATCACCAACGTTAACGATGCGCCAGTGGTCGCCACGCCAATCCCGCCGCAAAGCGTGGTTCAGGGCAGTGGCTTCAACTTTACCGTGCCTGACGGCACCTTTAGCGATCCCGATGGTGACACGCTGACGCTGAGCGCCACCCTCGCCAACGGGTCACCGCTGCCAAGCTGGCTTCGTTTCGATCCGACCATCGGCACCTTCTCCGGCACGCCGGGCAACGCGGATGTCGGTACGTTGGTGATCAGGGTTACGGCCACCGACGGCAGTAATACATTCATCAGCACCAGTTTTGGCCTGACGGTAACTAACGTCAACGATGCACCCGTAGTCGCCACGCCAATCCCGTCGCAAAGCGTGGCTCAGGGGGGTGGCTTCAACTTTACCGTGCCTGACGGCACCTTTAGCGATCCCGATGGTGACACGCTGACGCTACGCGCCACCCTAGCCAACGGATCACCGCTGCCGAGCTGGCTGCGCTTCGATCCGGCCATCGGCACCTTCTCCGGCACGCCGGGCAATGCAGATGTCGGTACCTTGGTAATCCGGGTAACGGCCACCGACGGCAGTAATACGTCCATCAGTACCAGCTTTGGCCTGACGATCACCAACGTTAACGATGCCCCCGTGGTTGCCACGCCTATCCCGCCGCAAAACGTGGCTCAGGGGGGTGGCTTCAACTTTACCGTGCCTGACGGCACCTTTACCGATCCGGATGGCGATACCCTGATCCTCAGCGCCACCCTCGCCAACGGGTCGCCGCTGCCAAGCTGGCTGCGCTTCGATCCGACCATCGGCACTTTCTCCGGTACACCGGGCAACGCAGATGTCGGTACGTTGGTGATCAGGGTTACGGCCACCGACGGCAGTAATACCTCCATCAGCACCAGTTTTGGCCTGACGGTAACTAACGTTAACGATGCGCCAGTGGTCGCCACGCCAATCCCGCCGCAAAGCATGGCACAGGGGGGTGGCTTCAACTTTACCGTGCCTGACGGCACCTTTAGCGATCCCGATGGTGACACGCTGACGCTGAGCGCCACCCTCGCCAACGGGTCACCGCTGCCAAGCTGGCTGCGCTTCGATCCTGCTATCGGCACCTTCTCCGGCACACCGGGCAACGCAGATGTCGGTACTTTGGTGATCAGGGTTACGGCCACCGACGGCAGTAATACATCCATCAGCACCAGCTTTGGCTTGACGGTGACGAGCAGTATTGTAAGCAGCGATCCTCAGTTCAAAGCCAACGACGGTATTGGACGGACACCGTCAGCCAGCGATACACGCCAGCTGTTTACGCAGGATGCCACGATAGCACTGCCGGCATTGGATGGTCTGATTGCCAATCCGTCGCTCGGCAGTTTCACCGTGGGTAACGACGGTGCACCGAGGTCAGTGATGTCTGCCATTTTTACTACCGGACGCCAGAACACCGAGGGAGGCACTATCCCAACTAGCCAGGTGGCTAGCACTTTCGGACGTGGAGTCGCCAGCGGCATTGGCATTAACTTCGACAGCACACTAGGTTCCTTCCCCAGCTTCAGCAAAGATCCCGCTTTAGGCGGCACCTCATCGCTGGCTAGCGTGTTCTCGGGAATCTATCTGCCTTCACTGACGCCAATGGAGGTCTTCTCCGGCGGTAGTTGGAAGGATATTCCGCTCGATAGGACGAGTAGTGCGATGAATAGCACGGATAACGGCACGGGACGCTCGGTGGCATTTACACCTTCGCTGCATCAGCAATTACAACAGATAGGTGATTCTAAACTGCAACGCCTCGCGGCCATTGAGCAAGCATTGCAGGAAAGTGGTCAGCAGCAGGGATAGCCCTGCGCGACAGCGCAGCAACTGGCGATACGCAGGACGATCGCAAGAACATCCAGAACCATCACAAAAATAACATGGGTAATGATGATAATGACGAGGAGCGGAATCGTGTTAAAGGGTCGGAAACTATTTAGCCTTAGCGCCATCGTGCTAGCCGCCAGCGGCTGTGCCGTGACCACACAGCCGATCAGCAAGGTCGAAAGCGGGCAACGCAGCCAGCAGGACCGAGTCGCCATGTTCAGCCAGCAGGAGCCCGTCACGGCACCGATCACGCTGTATGATGCCATGGCACGTGCGCTGAAATATAACCTCGAATCACGCTTAAAAGTGATGGAATATGCGCTGAGCCAGCAGCAGGTGGAGCTAGCACGCTACGATATGTTGCCGAAACTGGCGGCATCAGCGGGCTATGTGGGGCGTAATAATATGAGTGCCTCCAGTAGCCGCAGCGTGGAAACAGGACGTACTTCTCTGGAACCTTCCACCTCACAGGATCGCGACCGAGATGTAGCCGATCTGACTATGGTGTGGAACGTGCTCGACTTTGGCGTCAGCTACGTGACCGCCCAGCAAAAATCAGATCAGCGCTGGATTGCCGAAGAGCGTAAACGCAAGGTCGTGCACACCATCCAGCAAGACGTACGCTCCGCCTACTGGCGCGCCGTGGCAGCTGAACGCTTGTTGGGGCAGATTGATGGCCTGATCGTCCGTGTCAACGCTGCGCGCGACGCGAGCGAACACATGTCGTCACAGCAGATTGGCGACCCCATTGAAGTCCTTAGCTATCAACGCGCGCTGATCGACGCCACACGCCAATTGGAAGAACAGCGTCGCGCACTGTCGCTAGCCAAGACTGAGCTGGCGACCTTGATGAACCTGCCATTGGATACGGCCTACAAGCTTGCATTGCCACAAAGCGGTGACGAAACCGTACCGCAGCTGAATGTCGATGTGAAGGTGCTGGAAGAAGCGGCGCTGGTCAGTCGCCCAGAACTGCGCGAGCAGGATTATCAGGTCCGAATTCATGCCGCTGAAACCCGTAAAGCGCTGCTGCGTATGCTGCCCGGCGTGGAAATCAGCGCAGGTGGCCACTATGACAGCAACTCTTTTCTGGTCAACAACAGCTGGGCTGACGTCGGCGTGAAAGCCACCTGGAACCTGTTCAATCTGCTGTCCGGCCCCGCCGCGCGTAAAGCCGCTCAGGCTAACGAGTCCGTGTCGGAAGTGCAACGCCAGGCGATGTCACTGGCAATTATGGCACAGTTATACATCGCCCGAGCCAACTTCAATGAGGCGCAGCGACAATATAAAACCAGTTCAGAATTGCGTAATCTTGACACTAAAATTGTCGAACAGCTGAGAAACCGCTATAAGGCTAACAGCATCGGTGAACTACAGTTGATTCAAGGTGAGCTGAACGCCCTCAACGCCAGTTTACGTCAGGATCTGGCCTATGCAGAACTACGCAATACCTACGGTCAGATATTCTCAACGATCGGACTGGATTTGCTACCGAAAACCCTCCCGTCCAACAGCCTTGCAGATATCAGTCAGGCACTGCGTCAATCTGACATCAACTGGCAACAGGGTAAAATCAGTACCTTGCAATCGTTCTGATACGCACTATTGTCGTGCCTGAAATATCATGTTTTACGCGAGTAGGAGGGGCAGCACCGCTGCCCCTCCTACGGTCAGACGTCCGTCAGGCGCTTGCGATCGACCTTGCCGCTGCCGGTTTTCGGCAGTTTGTCGAGTACCACAATGCGCCCTGGCACCATGTAAGCTGGTAAGAACTGATGCAACTGTTTGCGCAGCGCCAGTTTGGTCATCTCCGAGCCGGGTTTATACTCAACGTAGCCAACCAGCACCGCCTCATCCCCTTCCCTCTGAAGTTTAACAGCCGCATCCTGCACTTGTTCGATCCGTTTCAATTGCGCCTCGATCTCCCCTAATTCGATGCGAAATCCCCGTAATTTTACCTGATCGTCGAAGCGACCAAGATACTGATAACGATCGTCCGCTAGCAGCCGGACTTTATCGCCAGTGCGATACATCCGCTGCCCGGATTCCATCTGCTGAATAAAACGATCCTGCGTCAGATCGTCACGCTGCCAGTATCCACTGCTCAGTGCATCACCGAGAATGCACAGTTCGCCGACCATCCCTTCCTCTAACGGATGGCGATCGTCATCGATCACCAGATGCTGATAGCCTGCCAACGTGTTCCCCAGCGTGACCGTGTGCTGATTCTCCAACGCTGCGCTGTCTATCTGCGCCATCTGCGACCAAATCGTCGCTTCGGTTGGCCCATAGCAATTCCACAGCGTCCTACAACGGCTAACCAGACGCTGTGCCAGCCGCAGATCCAGCGCTTCACCGCCGCACAGCGCCACCAGATCGGGTTTGCCCTGCCAGCCCGCTTTGAACATCATGCGCCAAAACGCGGGTGTGGCCTGCAATACGTTGATTTCCGGCCGAGTCTGCAAATACGCCGCGACCGCCTGCGGATCTTTGTATTCCTCGTGCGTGGTCAGGTGCTGCACGCCACCCACCCACAGCGGCGCAAACACTTCCAGCATGGAGATATCAAACGCCAACGTGGTAATCAGCAGCCAGTTGGCTTTATCCGTTAAAGCCAGCCGCGCTACGCTGGCATGAATAAAGGTTTGCAGCGCCCGCTGACCAATCACAACGCCTTTTGGTTTCCCCGTCGAACCGGAGGTAAACATCATGTAGGCGGCCGTTTCCGGTCCACCAGCGCGCGCCAGCTGTACGCTCGCCGTGGAATCACTGGCGGCATACGGTAAATCGCAAAGGTTCAGTATCGGGCAGTCAAACGCCAGCGAACCGCCGGTATAACCGTCCTGTAAGACCGTAGCTAACGCCGCCTCCTGCTGAATCGCCTGTAGACGCTCTCCCGGAAAATCCGGCTCCAGCGGCACAAACGTCACCTGAGAAAACAGGCAAGCCAGCAGCGCCGCAACCGTATCAGGCTGACGACTCAGGTGCAGCCCCACGCGCTGACCCGCCGTCACCCCCTGTGCAGCCAGTGCCTGTTGAATTAGCGCCACGCGTTGCAGCAGTTCCCGATAGCGAATGTCACGCTCCTGAAAGACGATCGCCACACAATCCTGACGCGCTTCCTGAGTTAAGCGCGCCAGCAGTTCATCGTGCAGCGCGTGCGTCGCCGCTCGGTGCGGTAACGGCGCCACCCGCGGACTGAGGCGGATCTGCGCCAGCCGTTCCCAGTGCGCTGCCAGCAGGCCATCAAGTAGCTGCGTGAGATGGCGGGCAATGCGCTGTAGCTGCCGATTATCGAACTGTCCGTCAGGCGCAGTCAGAATGACCCGATCGTTTTGAACCTGTACGATCAGCGCCACGTTTTGCGCCGCTTTTTGTACTACCACAGGTAACGATGTCATCTCCCCCACGATCAGCAGGCTGCTAAACAGCGCATGCTGGATGTCTGCTGCCAGAAGCTCTGACGCAGACTGCGGATCGCACGACGATCCCACCGCAGCGATCCACTCGCTGACGAGACGATCGCGCTGTTGAAAATGGGCGATCAGCGGCCTTACGTTATCAGGAAGATCGGCCGTGACGAGCGCGGCGCACACCTGCTCTTCACCGCTGTATTTGTACAGCAGCCAGCTCCATGCTGCGCTCACCAGCGACGCGGGATAATGCTTAATCAGCTCACTGCTGTGCCGCTGTTCACCGTGCGCGGCACCTACCCGCTGCCCGAAGGCCGTGGGCTGTTGGATATCCGCTAACGGGTTCCCAACGGCTTTATTGCACCCTGTCATGACAGCGTTTCCTCATTGGCGGTAACCCTCGACTGTGCCAGATACTCGCTCAGCGCCTGCGGTGACGGGTAACGCTGCAAGAGCGCAACATTTATCGGCAGCGCTAACGCACGGCTCAATGCCTGTGCCAGCGCAATACGCTGGAGTGAATCGACACCGCTTTCACACAGCGTCTGCGACCAGAGGCCAGGTTCACTGAGATGCAGCGTCTGCGCCCACACTCGCAGCAGCGACTGGGCTGACGGCGTATCAGGCGAGCCTGCACGGCTATCCGGCGTGACAGCCTGTCTCATCGCTGCATCTGCCACCTTATTATGTCCAACGATCTCGGCTGGCTGCTGCGGTGAGCTATTCACCAGCGCCACCACTTCGTCATGCCAGCGCATCAGCACCCGACGCACCTGCGCACTGTCCAGCACATCGGCATCAAACTCGAAGCGCAGCAGCATGCAGCCCGCCTGCTCACGCACCACCAGATTCAGCGGCATTTCGACCTTTTCATAGGCCGCGGAGAATTCGGGAGATAGCCGATGCGGATCGTCAGCACGTTGGCCTTGCTCCGCTTTCGCGCCGGGCTGGTTTTCATAAGCAGGATAGTTTTCATAAATAAACAGGCTGTTGAACAGACGCGGGCGTCCAGCCGTCAGCGCAATCAGCGACTGCGTGGCATGCTGATTCATCGCCATCAGCTCATTCTGCAACTGCACCAGATGCTGTTGCAGCGATATCGGCTGCTGCCAGCTCAACACCAGCGGCAGGCTGTTGATGTACAGACCCACGCTGCTCGCCACATCTTCTACCGGACTTTCCCTGCCCGACAGCACGTTGCCGACAATACTGACCGCATCGCCAGTCGAGCGCGCCAGCAGCCGGTGCCAGGCATATTGCGCGATAATGCTGTGCGTGACCCCCACCTCGCGGGCAAAGGCAATGAGTGCAGCCTGATCCTGCTCGTTCAGGCTCACACCGGTAACCTGCGGTTCAACCTGCATCAGATGCTGGCTGAGATCGGCACGTTTCCCTGCCGCCGCAAACAGCATCGCCACATCATTCGTCTGCGCCAGCAGCGGCTGACGCTGCTGCCAGAAGGCATCGACGGCAGGCTGCTGCGCCACGGCGTGCAGCGCATGATCCACATAAGCACGATCCGACTGAATCGCGGATGTTTCGCCGTGCATAAATGTTTCACCGCGCATCAGCAGCAGATAGTCGCGGTGTACCGCGCCCAGTAGCTGTGGCCCGCTCCAGCCATCAATCACGCTATGGTGACAGCTCAGGAGCACTCGATAGTCACGCTCACCCAAACGGAAACAGGCGATGCGCAACAACGGCGGCTGCGACAAGTCAAATCCTGAACGTAAATCCTGCTGGCGATAGCGCTCGATGACAACGTGCGGATCGGCGTCCTGCGCCACATCCTGATAGTAGAAAGGCAGGTCTGCCTGCTTCACAATCACCTGCACGCTGGCACATTCGCTTTCCAACGCGGCACGCAGCGCCGGGAAACGCTGAATCTGACGCTGCCATGCCTGACGATAGCCTTCCATATCCAGCGCCTGCGCATAGCGAATCGGCGTTTGCAGATGATAAGCATCATCCTGCGGACAGCGCAGGCGGTGATACAACATCGACTGCTGAAGCGATGACAGCGGCAACAAGGTGTCGATGTCATAACGCTGCGACAGGTTATCGAGTTGCGTCTGGCTCAGCGCAACCGCTGGGAAATCGCTGGGGGTAAAGGCCGTGCCGTGGTGCAACTGTGCCAGACAGGCTGCCGTTAGCGCCCGCAGATTCTCCGTCAGCCGCAGCATCAGGCGTTCGCTGTCGCGCTGATTGAGGCAGCCGACCTGACGCAGCGTTAACTGCCCGCCGGCAATACCGCCGTGGAGACTGATCACCTCCGCTGGTTTATTCTCCGGCGCTACGCAGCAGCCCGGTGCGACGTCCACCGGACGCCATGTGCCAGCAGCCTGAACCGACAGCCCGAGATAGTTGAACACAATCGGCGACAGCGTTAGCACACTGCCCTGCGGATGATGGTAGCGTAACGGGTTAAACCCAACGCCTTTATCCGGCACCTGACGCAGCTGTTCCTTGCTGGATTTAATCAGGGAAGCCCAGTCAGGTTTATCTTGCAGACACACCGGATAGGTGCTGGTAAACCACCCCACCGTGCGGCTGACATCCAGCGTCGGATCAATCGCTTCGCGGCCGTGCCCTTCCAGCATGATGCGCGCGTTGTCGCCCCAGCCGAGATCGTTTAACGTGCGGGTCAGTGCCGCCAGCAGTAAATCACTGACTTCGGTGTTAAAGGCACGATTGGCCTCGCTTACCAGTTGGCCTGTAGTTTCGGCATCCAGAGTCAGAATCGCGGCGCTGGCCTGGCCCTGCGGATCTTTCGCCGCCAGCAGCGCTGCCTGATCCACGCCGTCTTCCTGCGCCTGCCAGTACGTCAACTGATCCGCATGCTGTGTGGCGTAGTTATGCAGCGCCGTGCCCCACTGGCGATAGCTCGACGTTTTCGGCGCCAGCGCTTCACCAAGGTACAGCCGTTCCAGATCGTCAACCAGAATGCGCCAAGACACGGCATCAATCACCAGATGGTGGAAAGCGAGGAACACCGCCGTGTCCGCCTGCGGATGGTGCCGCACCAGCGCACACCCCATCGTTCTTCCCTGCGCGGGATCGAATTCACTCTGCAACGCGGTAAACGCCTGTTGCAGGCCGCCATCGCCAAGCTGGCGATAATCCAGCGTCGACACAACCGGGCAAGGCACCTCCGTCAGATAACGTTGCCCGTCGGTATCACAGGCCAGACGCAGCGCGTCATGCTGCGCCATCAGCGCCTGCAACAGCGTGGTCAGTCGTTCGGTATCCACGTCTGGCAGTTGGATCATCGCCGCCTGATTCCAGTGCTCTGGACGTGCCAGCGGCTGTTCCATAAACCAGCGCTGAATCGGCAGCAGCGCGAATTCGCCTTCCAGCGTGCCCTGCTCTGCCACGATACCAACATCACGGTTATTCTGCGCCAGCACGCGGCACAGACGCCGCACGCTCTTCGCTTCAAAAACGTCCTTCACCGTGCAGACATAGCCCACACTGCGCAGGCGGGTGGTCAGTTGGATACTGAGGATGGAATCTCCGCCTAAGCGGAAGAAATCATCCTCAACGCCCAGCGGTGTATTCAGCACGCTGCGCCAAATCGCCAGCACGTCCGCTTCCAGCGGATTATCGGCTTCGCCGTCGCCCTCGCTGGTTTCCAGCACCGGCGGCAGCTGTTTCGTATCGAGCTTGCCGTTCGGCGTCAGCGGCATGTCTTCTAGCAGAATCAGTCGGAACGGCACCATGTATTCGGGAAGATGCTTTGCGACATCAATCAGCACGGCGGCGGGTTCCGGCGTGCTGCTACCGGCTTTCACCGTGCCATAGGCGACCAGCGCCGGGCGGTTCCCCACCTGTGCCACGATGACTTTAACCTGCTTCAGCGACGGGCATACTGTCGCCAGCTGTGCCTCGATTTCACCCGGTTCAATGCGGTAACCGCGCAGCTTGATCTGCTCATCAATACGGCCACAGTATTCATAGTCGCCGTTGTTCAGCAGTCTGGCCTTGTCACCCGTGCGATAAATGCGCAGCGTCGCCGTGCCGTGTTCAGCATTATTCACGTCATTCAGCGTGATGTGTTCGAAGCGGCTGGCCGTCATTTGTGGCTGGTTGAGGTAGCCACGCGCCAGCCCAAGCCCCGCAAGACACAGCTCTCCCGGTACGCCCGCCGGACACAGTTGCCCGGCCGCATCCAGAATCAGCGCCTGAATATGGGTGATGGATTTGCCGATAGTGACAGGCTGGCCTTTGCGCAGACGGGTACTCAACGCCGTGACGGTACACTCCGTCGGCCCGTACATGTTGTACAGCGCCACCTTATCGGCCCAGTTTTCCACCACCGCATTCGGGCAGGCTTCTCCGCCCATGCCAATCGCCTGAATGCCATTAACCTGCTGTGGATCGAGAATCGACATCAGCGCCGTTGGCAGGATCAGATGCGTCGCGCCCGCCTGTTCGGCCTGCACAATCGCCCGATCGTTGGGTTCGCCAAACGCCAGCGTGCCACCGCTGCTCAGCGGCAGCAGCGTCGTCATGTTACCGGCGTCAAACGAGAGCGACATGCAGTTGAACATGGTGCTTTGCGGTGTGAAACCGATACGATCGCGGTGATCGTCCAGCAGATTGATCAGCGAACCGTGTTCGATCATGACGCCCTTCGGCAAACCGGTCGATCCCGAGGTGTAGATCACCTGTGCCAGTTGCTGTGCATGACGCGGAATGGCTGGCGGTTCATCGCCCGGTAGATCGTGCCACTGCGCGACAACCGTAGGATCGGTCAGATCGATGCACTGTTCGGCAGACCACTGCGCCAGTTGCTGCCCATCGCCGCCGAGAATGACGGCAAGATTGGCATCGGTAATGATGTGGCGCAGCCGCTCCGGTGGATAGTCGGGATCCAACGGCACATAGGCAGCCCCCGCTTTCCAGACAGCCAGCAGCGCAATGACAAAATAGCGATCGCGTTTCGCCAGCACGCCAACCAGCGACTGTTCACCCAGACCCTGGCGGTGCAACCAGTGTGCCAGCTGATTCGCCTGCCTGTTTAGCTCGCCATACGTCAGTGTGTCGGAGAGATGTTCACCGTCAAAAGTAATTGCCAATTGCTGTGGATCGCGCTGAGCTACCGCTTCAATCACGTCGGTTACCGTCAGCTGTGGCTGCGGATAGCTACGCGGCAACTGCTGCGTTTCCGCCAGCACGGCAGCAAACCGATCCGCTTCCATCAGCGGCAGGTGCCAGACATCGGTTTCCGGTGCCTCAACCACAGCTTCAATCAGTCGCATAAAGCGGTCGGCGTAATACTGGATCGTCTCGCGCTCAAACAGCGCGGTGGCAAACAGCCAGTCCAGCCGCACTTCACCCATCAGTTCCGTCACCTTGACCGAAATATCCGTCTTGGCAGGCAGCACGGGCGAGGTTTCTTCCGCCGCATCACAACCGGGGATCAGATCGTTGAAATCTACTTTGGCCTGATAAACCAGCATCACCTGAAAGATCGGGTTGATCGCAGTGGTGCGATCGGAGCCGATCGCCTCGCTTAATGCTTCAAAACGGTAGAGTTGATGATCGAAAGCCGACAGATCCTGCTCGCGGCAGTATTGCAGGTAATCGACGAAACTCTGGCTGTCCTGCAACTGGGTACGCAGCACAATAGTGTTAACGAAAAAGCCGACGACATCTTCGATATCCGGCCGCTCGCGGTAGGCCAGCGGCGAACCAATCACGATATCTTTCTCGCCGCTGATCCGCGCCAGCATCAAGGAAAACACCGCATGCAAGCCAATGAAATTAGATGTGTTATAGCGCTGGCACAGGCGTTTGAATTTATCCCACAGATCGTTGTTGATCGCGGAGAAGATCACTTCCCCACCGCTGTTCTGATGCGCCGGACGCGGTTTATCCAGCGGCAGGCTGTGCACTTCGGGGATCCCTGTCAGACGCTCAACCCAGAACGGTTTGAATTCATTGTGGTAATCCAGAAACGAGGCGGAATTAAACCAGTGTGCGTAATCGATATAGTTAAGTTGGGTCGGTTCGACGGGATGAGGCTGGCGATTTTGACAAGCAAGAAAAGCCGGTTTGAAGTCCGCGAACATATTCTTCACCGACCAGCCATCGGAAATAATATGGTGCTGGGTGATCATCAGAACATGCACCCATTCGCTCATCTTCACCAGCCGCACGCGGGTGAGATCCCCCGCCGTGAGATCGAACGGCCGGCTGATTTCCGCTTTCACCTGCTGCTGCAAACACCCTTCCCGTTCGGCTTCCGGCAACAGTGAGAAGTCATCATGCTGTATCACAAACGGTTGATAGGCATCGATACGCTGCTCACCTTTGCCTTGTTCATTGACCACAAAACGGGTGCGCAAGCTGGCATGACGCTGCGCCAGCGCGTCAAAGGCAAACTCCAGCGCAGCCACATCCAGCGTGCCGGTCAGACGAAAGTAGACCGGCATATTGTAGAGGTGTGATTGCTCTTCGTACTGCTCGATAAACCACAGTCCGCTTTGCGATGATGACAGCGGGCCAGACGTCGCATTCTGCGGCGTGATGGGGCGCTCAAACGCCTGCTGCGCCGTCAGGCAGCGCACAATAGCATCTTTGTTTTCCTTAATCGTGCGCCCAATGTCTGCCGTGATCGCGTCTTTGTTGGACTGCGAAATCAGCTGCCCCTGTGCATTCAACGCCAGACGAACGCCCTGCCGTTCCAACTGTTTTAACAGCGTTACGATATCTTTCATGACTTATCACTCTCTTCGCAAATCAAGCCGTCAGCGTTGCCCCGCCATCCACCACCACGTCCTGCATGGTGATGTGGCTGGCCAGATCGGAAGCCAGAAAAACCACGGTATTGGCGATCTCTTCCGGCTGAGCGATCTTGCCCAGAGGAATTCCCAGTTTGTACTGGTCAGGAAAGCCCGCGATAGTGTGCTGCTCGGCATCCGCGCTGTGCCACATGCCGCGCTGCATCGGCGTATCCGTTGAGCCTGGCGACACCAGATTGCAGCGCACGCCGTAAGGCGCTAACTCCAGACCCGCACAGTGAGACAGGCTAGTGAGCGCCGCTTTCGAGGCACAGTACGCCGCCATTTGCATGCGGGGAACATGAGCGGCATTGGAGCCGACGCAGACAATCGCGCCGCGACGCTGCTGCTTGAAATGCGGTACCAGTGCGTTCAGCAGGTAAAACGCGCCAGAAGCGTTAACGTTAATGCACTGGTGCCAGTCGTCCACACTCAGCGCATCGATGTCGCCCAGACGCAGAATCCCGGCCGCGTTGACCAGAACGTCGAGCCCGGTTTCCGCCAACTGCTGGCGACACACCGTCGCCACGCTGTCCGGCTCGCTGATATCCAGCGTCACGCAAGTAAACGGACATTCCTGATCCGGTGTGTCCTGATGCTGGAATGCGCGATCGAAACCGATCACGTTCGCGCCCAGTGCGACAAACTGGCGGGCAATGCTTTCGCCAATGCCGCTCGCCGCTCCGGTTACCCAAATGGTCTTGCCGCTGAAATCAAACTGAAGAGGTTGTGCCTTGTTCATCATTTTCCCTACCACACCATTTCCACGCTGTTTTCGTCCTGTGACAGCCTGTCGTCCAGATAACGGCAGAAATCGCTGAGCTGGGGATGATCGAACACATCAGACACCTTGATGCTGACGGAAAATTCGGCAGCCAGACGATTAACGATCTGGATGGTCTGCAATGACTGCCCGCCCAGTTCGAAGAAGTTATCCCGCGATTGAATCCCCGACACGCCGAGGATCTGCTGCCAGATGGCGCTGACCCGATTCTCGGTTTCGCTGGCTAACGCCTGCGTCGGTGCCTCATCGTGATATTCCGCCAGCAGACGCTTGCGATCGACCTTGTTGGAACCGGTTTTCGGCAACTGGCGGAAGGCACGGTAATCGGTGGGGATCATCGCAGGCGGCAGCACGTTGCTCAGACGCTGCTTCAGCGCGCGTGCATCCATTTCGCCCGCTTTCGTCGCAACAAACGCCACCAGACGCCGCACCCCGTTGGGATAAACCATGCCCTGCACGCAGGCTTCATCGATATCAGGTTGTGCCAGCAGATGCGCCTCGACTTCCCCTGGCTGAATCCGATAGCCACTGATTTTAAATTCGTTATCCATCCGTCCGAGGTACAGCAGCCGCCCTTTTTCCAGCCGAACTCTGTCGCCGGTACGGTAAGCCGGAAGATCCTGATCACCCACCGCTATTTGCGTAAACGCCGTGTGTTCTGTACCGATGTAACCCGCTGCCAGCGTTGGCCCCAGCAGCACCAGTTCTCCTTCTGTCGCGGGGCGATCGCCCGCTGCCAAAATCAGCGCGTTGACGCCCGCCAACGGCAGACCGATAGGAAGCTGCGCCACATCGGCAGACTGCGTTTGCAGATCGCAACTGGTCGCCACCACCGTGGTTTCCGTTGGGCCATACGTGTTGATTAAGCGCAATGTGTTCGGCGCATGGCGTTGCCACTGCACCAGCTGTTCGGGGTACACCGCTTCACCGCCGATGATGATGGCGCGCAGTGCGGAAGGCATGGTCAGCGTGCCGGTTTTCAGCCCCACCACCCATTCATTCCAGAATGCCGTTGGCAGATCGAGCAGCGTAATCGCCTGTTCTTCAACCTGTTCGACAAAGGTCGGTATCGATTCCAGCATCTCATCGGTACGCAGCACCAGCGTCGCACCGCTGGTCAGCGTGGCAAAAATTTCTTCAATGCTGGCATCAAAATTAAACGGAGCAAATTGCAGCACGCGATCCGCCGCACGCAGGCCATAGCGCTGACGTGCCGCCGCCGTGAAGTGATCCAACGCGCTGGTGCCGATCTCCACGCCTTTCGGCAATCCGGTCGATCCCGATGTGAACATGACATAGGCAATCTGCCCGTCTCTCGCTTCCACAGGCGGCAGTGCGGCGGCCTGTGCGTGGGATGACAGAAGATGCCCCGCCAGCACGATCTCGCCGGAAAAGACCGACGCCAGCCGATGTTGATAATCCGCCTGCGTGACGATCGTATGCAGATCGGCAATCTGGATGATGTGCTGCTGACGTTCACGCGGCTGTTCAGGATCGAGCGGCACATACACCGCACCGCACTGCATCACGGCCAGCAGGCAAATGATGGTTTCAGGGCTACGGTTCAGCATGATGCCGATGCGTTCGCCGGGCTGAACGCCGCGTTCATGCAGCCCCGCGGCGACCTGACCGCTCAGATCCAGCAACTGCTGGTAGCTGTACTGTCGATCGCGCTGCGTCAGCGCCGGATGGTTCGGGTTTTTACGCGCCTGTTTGGCGATCGCCGTCAGAACCGGTTCGGCAAACGGCTCAGGCTCACGGCTGGTGATTAGCGCCAGTTCGCGTTCTTCTCGCAGCCAGCACTCTAGCAGTTCGCCACTGGTTTGCTGCGGCCGCGCCAACCAGCGTTGAAGCAGCGTGAACAGGGTTTCTTGCAGGCTGGCAAGTGCTTCTGCGCTGTAACAGGCTGGGTTAGCATCAAAATCCAGCACCGGGGTGCCATCCGATTTAAAATGGATCTCGATCGTCAGATCTTCTACTGGCCCGGCACTGATATTCAGCGTGCAGGACGACAGCGATCCGTAATTGAGCGGATGATCGAACGGCATGATATTGATCAGCGGACCGAAGAGGCGCTGTTCGCCGCCGACGCGGTTCAGATCGCGCCGTAAATGCTCATAGCGATAATGTTGATGACGACGCAGCGTGCGCTTGGTACGGGCAACCTGCTGCGCCAGTGTGACAAAGTCCGCCTGCTCATCCACCTGAATGCACAGCGGCACGATATTCATCTGCATGCTCGGCACCATCAGCGAGGCGGAATCGATACGGTTCATCACCATCAAGCCAAACGTCAGCCTGTCGCTACCGGACACCAGCTTAAGATGCGTCGCCAGCATCGCCAGAAACAGATCCGGCCAACTGATTTTGTTGCCTTCACACAGTGCTGTCAGCGGCTGCCAGAGATCCGCCGGCAACACACTGCTCTGGCGCAAAAAACGCGCCGCGATCGGGGCTCTCCTCTCGCTGAAACTGGCCGGTTCCGGCATCGCATTCAGCGTTTCCAGCCAGAAATCACGCGCCTGCGCCGTCTGCCCGCTGGCATCACGCTGCTGCTCTTCTTCCAATACCTCGCTGAACGGGTCGAATTCCGCCACCGCCACAGGTTGCCCCGCCGTCAGTGCAGTGTAAATCTGGGCGATGCGTTGAAACAGCATCGTGGTGCCAAAACCATCCAACGCAATGTGGTGAACGCAACTGTAGAGAAAATCGCGCTTTTCACCGCACAGCAGCGCAAAGCGGCAGGGCAATCCGTTCAGCAAATCCAGCGGCCGAGAGATTTCGTCACGCGCCCACCGGCGTATCGTCTGCTCTTCATCCGTCATCGGCGCAGGCAACAGTTCAACAATCGGCAACACACCGATCGGCACCGGCAATTGTGAAGCCACAAAACCGATTTCCGGCTGGGCGGCCTGTTCACCCGCAATTTCAACAAACTGGCAGTACAGGCACTCACACTCCATGACTGCCTGACGGATCGCGCTTAACATGGCTTCAATATCGATTTTGCCATCAAACGCGATGCACTCCGCCGTATTGAACGTCGCTTTATCATCATTCAGGGCATGACCTAACCACAGTCCGCGCTGCGCAACGCTCAAGGGCTTCATGATGCAGTTCCCTGCTGTTTTTCAATCAACGCCCACCAGGCATTCAGGCTAGGGTTACGCGCCAGATCGACAAAGCTCAGCGTGACACCCTGATTGCGCCATTCGGTCAGCAGCGCCATCATGCGCACCGAATCCAGACCGTAGTCGATCAGGTTTTCATCTTCATCGAACTGATCTTCATCTTCGTCGATCAACGTCAGCAGATGTGCTCTCAATCCTTGTTTCGTCAGTGCCTGTGCCATTTTCGCTCCTGTGAGTTCTGCCGTGCTAACCACCTGTCCGGCGCGCGTCGCCACATATTTCAGCGCCATCTGGTGTTCCTGAAGTGAGAAATCCGCGACCGCATCGCCGACCATGAAGGGCTTGATGTCGCGCATGAAAGCATCTGTCGCGGTAATCATGCAGCCGATATGCGCGTAAACGCCGCAGATAATCAGTTGATCTTTACCCATCTCCTTCATCATGGATTCCAGCGGCGAACGATGGAAGGCGCTATAGCGCCATTTCACCAGCACGGTGTCGTGCTCATCCGGTGCCAGTGCGCTCACAACACGCTGCTTTTCGGGGTGATTATTCAGCCCCGCGCCCCACATGTCGTTCAGCAGCGCACGGTCGGCTGCGCTTTGTGCGTTCGGCTGCGCGGTATACACCACCGGAATCCCCTGCGATTTGCAGTAGGCTCGTAACGCCGCAATGTTCTCAATCAGTTGCTGCGCCAACGGGCTGTCCGCGCCATAGAAATTCACGAAATAGTCCTGCATGTCGTGAATCAGCAGTACCGCACGCGCAGGTTCAAACGCCCAGGAAACCTTGTTGTCCGGGAAATCCTGTGCGCGCGGCAGGGGATACGAAGCAATAGAAGGGATTGCCATCACAAAATCCTTATTTATTTTGAGTGCTAAGTTGGGTCTGAATGCGCTGACGGAGTGATTTCTTATCAATCTTGCCGACGGGTGTAACGGGCAAGGTGTCGATCATCTCGAAGCGGTCTGGCAGTTTGAATTCAGCAATACCCTGATTGCGAAGATATTTTCTTAATGTGATGGCTTTCAGCGTAGGATCGCTGACCACCAGAAAAGCGCAGCTCTTTTCGCCCATAACCGGGTCAGGCATGGACACCAGCGCGGCATGGAGAATGCCGTCATGCTTAAGCAACAGGTTTTCGATTTCTTCGGCAGCAATCTTTTCACCGCCGCGGTTAATCTGATCTTTCTCCCGTCCGACCACGCGCAAATAGCCCTCTTCAGTCATCTGCACCACATCACCCGAGTGATAGAAACCTTCTACGTCGAAAGCACGGGCATTGTGTTCTGGGCTGCGGTAATAGCCACGGAAGGTGTATGGCCCTCGCGTCGCCAGCAGCCCCGCTTCGCCTCTCGGCACCGGATTACCGTCCATGTCTAACACCTTCACTTCATCGTCCGGGCTCATCGGGTAACCTTGCGTGGTGAAGGTATGTTCATCGCTGTCATCCAGTCGGGTGTAGTTCACCAGCCCTTCCGCCATACCGAGCACCTGCTGTAGCTGGCAGCCCAGCACCGCTGGAATACGTCGGGCAACGGTTTCACTTAACTTCGCGCCGCCCACCTGCAAGATTTTCAGGCTACGCAGCGCGCCGCCAAATTGTTCGGCGGCCTGGATCCACAGCGCGGCGGCAGGCGGCACCAGCGAGGTCATATCGATCTGGTGGCGTTCAATCAGCGGGAAACAGGTCATTGCCCCCGGATCGGGCGCCAGCACGACGCGTCCACCTGCGTAAAACACGCCGAGCGAACCGGGCGAACTTAAGGGAAAGTTATGTGGAGCAGGCAACGCGCATAGGTAGCGGGTGTGTGGCGTCAGCTCGCAAATTTCCACGCTGCGACGCACGCTGTAGTAGTAATCGTCATGGGTGCGAGGAATCAGCTTCGGCGTACCAGTGCTGCCGCCAGAAAGCTGAAAGAAGGCCACTTGCCCCGGCGCGGAAGGCTGATATTGGCTGACTGAAGCACGCGGTTGCAGCCACTCCGTCAGACTGTGCCCCAGCGGGCTGTCGCCGAGCATCACCACCGTTTGCAGGCGGGGAACCTGCGTCTGTAGCCGATCCAGAAATTCACCGTTGCCAAACAGCGAATGTTCGGCCGAGGCGATCAGTAAGCGTGGTTCGATCTGCGTGGCGTACGACAGCAGCTCCAGCTTGTTATGGCTGAACAACGCGTTAACGGGCGCGACGCCAATTTTCAGCAGCGCAAAAAAGGTCAGGTAAAACTCGGCCACGTTCGGTAACTGCACCAGCGCGGTGTCGCCACTGCGCAGGCCGCTTTCCGTCAAGCGCGATGCCAACGCGGAAGCCTGTTGGTCCAGTTCCCGATAGCTCCACTGACGTTCACCGCACACGACCGCTACCGCATCTGGTTGCGTCGTCAAATGGCGTTCCCAGACGTCCGTTAACGGCAGGCCAACCCAGTACCCCTTGTCGCGATAACGCAGTGCCAGTTCCTCTGGCCAAGGCGTAAATTCAATGCTCATAGTCCATCCACACCTGAGTTAAGCCCAAACGCATTCAGCATCGTGTTTAATTTGGCGGCGGTTTCAGCCCATTCCTCCTCGGGGACGGACGCCTCAACAATGCCCGCACCGGCAAACAGGCGGACTTTGTTGTGTTTGATGGTGCCGCAGCGAATCGCGATCGCCCATTCACCATCGCCGTTGGCATCACACCAGCCGACGATGCCGCTGAATACGCCGCGATCGTGCGGCTCCAGCTCGGCAATCAGCTGACGCGCTTCCTGTGTGGGGAAGCCACACAGTGCGGGGGTAGGATGGAGCTGGCAGGCGACCTGAAGCGCCGTCATCTCTGGGTTCGCCAGCTCACCGCGGATAGCGGTAGACAGGTGCCACATGGAGGCGGTGTGCATCAACGAAGGTGCCGATGGAATCGTTAACGACGCGCACAGCGGCATCAGGCGTTGGCGAACGTCATTCACCACCAGCTTATGCTCGTGCTTATCCTTGCCAGAATTCAACAAACGCTGGCTGTTCAGGTAGTCCAGATGTTCATCGCTCATCCGTCGTGCCGAACCCGCCAGCGGATTAGAGACAATCACACTCCCCTGCTTACGCAGCAGTAGCTCCGGGCTGGCACCCAGTAATACGGAACCATCCGGCAACGGCAGTGAGAAGTGATACCCCCCCGCATTCTGTACCATCAGGTTATTGAGGATCGTCTGAGCCTTAACGGGCTGGATCAGCTCAATGTCCAGAATACGCGACAGTACCACTTTGCTCAGTTCCCCACGGCGGAAGCGTTCAACCGCCTCAGCCACGATGGACTTGAACTGGCATTCGTCTGGGACGCTGTTTAACGTTAGTGCGGTAGGGCCCGCAGCCGTGTGCTTACGGGCACGGCTGACGAGTTCAGATTTCGTCGTAACGGTATAACTATCAGGGATATAGAGACAAGACGGTTGCGTGGTATCAAAGGGAATCGCCCCCACAACAATAGGCAGCGACTGCCCTGCCTGACGCGCTCGCTGGAATGCCTGCACGATTGCAGGACTAAGCCTGTCATCGTGCGAGCCAGGAACACAAACAGGGGACGAAATACGTTCAAATAAGCCTGAAGTAGAAAGGCTTTGGTGTTCCGATACATATAAAAAAGCGGTCTGTTCTGGATAGGTTAGCCCGCTAAATGTTTCAGTTTCTGTAATCAGTGTATCCACAAGACAGCTCCTGCGCTCGCAAATTAAATACCAATGATTATTAAAATCATTATCATTTATACCAAGCACAGTTAACCTACACTGAAGTAACGTGTTCGGTCAATCCTTCCACAAAATGGTTATTCCCTCCCATTAGTTGAGGGTTATATTAATGTTAATCAATTTTACTGTTCATCTTTCACAACCATTAATGATTAGCAATAGAAATGCATTGATTATAAAACCCACCTCACAAATGATAATGAAAATACTTATCATTTATTGTCAGGAGAATTAAGCTGCGCTAAACTGCGCCAATATTTTACTAATTGTGTCTAAATGTGAGACCGTCATGGATGAAAGCATGTACCGCCAGCACACCCGATCCGTTGTGCATCTGGCGTTGCTAATCAACATGCTTTCTCTCGGTAGCCTGATGATGGTGATGCCACTAGGCCCCGATTTCATCAGCGCGCTATCGATGGATGCCAAGAACATCGGCTATATTAGCGGCGGCGCAACGTTTGCCTCCGCCATCGTCGGCTTCCTCGCCGCGCCTTATCTGGATAGATTTAACCGTAAACACGCCCTGCTCGTTCTGCTGACGTTGCGCTTCGCCCTGACGGCTGCCTGCATGTTTGCCACCAGCCAAACCCATCTTTTGCTGCTGTTTATTCTGGCAGGCTGTGTTGCTGGCCCGGCATCTGGCGTCTTGATGGCGGCGGTTGTTGATATCGTGCCGGCCAACGAGCGTGGAAAGCAGTTGGCCTATGTCGGCATGAGCTTTTCGCTCGCGGCGATTGTCATCATGCCGCTGTCACTGGAGTTGGCTCACCGTATTAACTGGCAAGCACCGTTTTATACGTTCGGCCTCGGTGGTCTGCTGTTGGTATTGCTGGTACTGTGGCTGTTTCCTTCTATGCCACCGACACGCCGGACTCAACAAGGTCTTTCTCCTGGTACCGCGTCCGTTTCCGTATTAAACGACCTGCTGGCATCCCCCATTTTCCTATTGGGGCTGACGGTGATTTCGCTACAAATGTTCGGACATTTCCTGCTGATCCCTCATTTCTCCAACTATTTTCAGTTCAATCTGACTTTCCCACGGGATGATATTTCCCTGCTCTATCTCTGTGGCGGGCTGGCAAGCATGGTGACCATGCAATTGTGCGGCAACCTGTTGGATCGAGGATATGCCAGCCAGACGATCGTAGTCACAACGCTGCTGCTGGCCGTTGTGATTCTCTGCGGTTTCGTTTTGCCTTTTTCACTTTCCCTGTATCTGGTGTTCACTCTGTTCATGGCGCTCAGCGCCGCCCGCTCCAGCAGCACGCTGGCAATTACCGCCGGTATTCCGCTGCCGCATCAGCGCGCCGCGTTCATGTCCTATCAGGGAACCGCAGCCAACGTTGCGTCAGGGTTGGCCAGCGTTGCCTCAGCCGCTTATCTGAGCACCTCCGCCGAGGGGAAAATTGACGGATTCTCACAGCTTGCCGTGGCCAGCACCGTATTTGCGCTGGTCGCTATGCTGCTGACCATGCGCTTGATTCCGCAGTTGGCTGAGCGCAGCCGAAAGATGGCCGCACACCAAACGGTACAGGTTACAGAGCAATAAACCGAGTAGGTCGGCAATACACGCAACACAGTGAGTTACTTACGGGGATGTTTTTTTCTACTCTTTGATGGGGTCTTTGACATGCAGCTAAAACCGGACAGTCGTTTTTCACATCATCATTTTCCACACAGCAAGGTGTATCACGCCCTGCTGGTGACCGGATTATTGGCACTACCTGCACTCGCTCAGGCAGAAAACGCGGCAGATGAAAAAATCGTCGTGACAGCAACACAGACGAAACACACCACGCTGAGTGCTCCCGCCAGCGTCTCTGTCATCACCCGCGCCGAGCTGGAAAAGATGTCAGTGAATAACGTTTCCGACGCCATCAAAAAGCTGCCGAGCATTAATATTAACCCTTCTACCAGCTATGGCCGTAACGAGATCAAAATCCGTGGTATGCGGGCAGACTACACGCTGCTACTGGTGAATGGTCGACGTATCAACACCCAAGAATCACTCGCAACTGATATGGGGAATGATTTCGATCTGAGCTCCATTCCTATGTCGGCGATTGAACGTATCGAAGTCATTCGCGGCCCAATGTCTTCCTTGTACGGTGCCGACGCGCTGGGCGGTGTGGTAAACGTGATTCTGCGCCAGCCGGGTGAGAACGTTACCGGTGAACTCGGCTATAACTTTCAGGCACCGACCGAAGGTTCCGGCGGTGACCATAATCGTCTGAATGGCTACGTCAGTGGACCATTGGTGGAAAATACGCTGCTGGGCAGCTTGATTGTGGATGGTGGCAAACGTGACGCCTGGCGTACCGAGCAATCCAAGAATCGCAACTCAGATGCCTTGGAAAAACGCGATAACTACAGCGTACTAGGCAACCTGACGTGGTTGATCGATTCTCAGCAGAGCCTGGATTTTGATGCGACTTATACCAAAGATGACCGCTTCGTCGATTGGAATAACTCTGGCGCAACAGCTCACAACACACAAAAACTTGATCGCCTCGGTCTGGGACTCACGCATAACGGTAGCTGGGATAATTTCGATACGCGGCTGCGCTACTACTACGAAAATATCGATTTAATGGATAATTCTGAGCTTAATAAAGGCATTGCCGATATCACTCAGAATAATCAGACGGTTGACGGGCAAATATCTGGCTATCTGGGCGATCACCTGCTGACCGGCGGCGGCGAATACCGCATCACATCGCTGGAACACAGCATGAACCTGAAAAATGGCAAAGTGGACGTCAACCAGAGCGCACTCTTCCTGCAAGATGAATTCAAGATTGCGGATTTAGCCCTCACCTTTGGCGGTCGTGTTGACCATCATGAAGTCTACGGCACCGAGTTCAGCCCACGCGCCTACGCCACTTATAGTCTAACCGACAACTGGGTGATCAAAGGTGGCGTCAATAAGGCGTTTAAAGCCCCAACTCTCGCTCAATTTACCACGGGCTATACAAAAGCAGCATGCCGCGGCCAATGCTACATCGTCGGTAACCCTGATCTGAAGGCTGAAACATCCATCAGCTATGAATTGGGTACCGCCTACGAAGCCGAGCACTTCGGTACGGGCATCACCCTGTTTAACAATGACATCAAGGATATGATTCAAACCAATGCAGTGACACGAACCTATGAAAACGTGAGTAAAGCACGGGTGCAGGGAATCGAGACTTCATTCTGGGTCGATGTAATAGAGGATCTAAACTGGACCACCAACTGGACTGTGGTTGATGCTGAAGACCGCACCACCAGAAAGCGCCTGAAGCAAACGCCGAAAAATACGGTTAACACGCAGTTGAACTGGCAGGCACTGGATAACCTCTCGACCTATGTGTCCTATCAGTACACCAGTAACCAATTTTTACGCGATAAAGAAGCGTATAAAACACGCGGCTTCAATACCGTAGATATCGGTGCCACCTATACGCCGGTTAAAAACGTGGACCTGAAACTGGGCGTCACTAACCTGACCAACGAAAAGCGGGACTACGTTGCTACCGATATCGACTACTTCCTGTCTGGGCGTACGGTGTACGGTGGCGTGAGCTATAAGTTCTAAGCAGATAAGTTCTGAACAATGACTCTAGCCCGCTATTCGCGGGCTTTTTTAGCAGCAGAGAAAGGTGGTGACGTCGTACTCTCTTAACAGATACGCACCTTTAAAACGGCGTCCGGCATAAAACGTTGGCGTCAGATCGGTCAGCAGTTCCAGCTCGAATTCGCGTTTGGTGATATCCAGCGCCACCAGCCGGGCATCCAGAAAATCGAAATAGTGCCGGACCTGCGGGTAAAGCGCCTTGAACAGACTCTCTTTCGCCGAGAAGCTGATCGTCAGCAAGCAGCTAAATGCCTCATCTCGCTCCTGAAACCACTGGAACTCTTCATCGCCAATGATGCCGGGCCACAGCGACTGCGCACGCTCGTCGGACATAAATCCTTCGATATCCACACCCACGCACGATAGCGCATCGCTACGTAAATGGGCGGCGCAGAGTACGCTGTCTTTGTTATGGCTCAGCGAACCGGCGATGTTTTCCGGCCATTGCGGCGAGCGATCTTCCCCGCTATGCAGAACAAAATCGGGGTGGCTCAACTTATTCAACACATGTCTGGCAAGATAACGTCCAGCCAAAAATTCAGCCCGTCGTTTCGGTACGGCGCGCTCTAGCGCGTCGGAAAAAGGAATGTTCGCCTCGGCAAAAAGCGCGTCGTCGTAGGCAGACAAATGGAAATGGCAGCGTGCAGTAATACCTGGGTAGGCGGCACCGTCCGTTGCCCGTGGAAAAGAAATCCATTCAACATCATCAATAAAAGCAGAAAGCATGTTGCTCCACTCAGGCAAGCATATCGCACCCGCATTCGGTAAATGCTGCGCAAGCCACGCTTAAACCATGAAAAATGTAGGGGCATAAACGAACAATGGGCGACTTTCGCCGCCCATCATCTCGCTACTGCAAGAATGCCTGGTTACATTTACAAAGCCAAAAAGAACCCTGCAATGCAGGCGCTCATCAGGTTAGAAAGCGTACCTGCCGCAACCGCTTTCAAACCAAAGCGGGCAATATCCTGACGCCGAGTCGGTGCCATACTGCCCAAACCTCCAATAAGAATAGCAATAGACGAAAGGTTAGCAAAGCCGCACAGTGCAAACGAAATCACCGCTTTGGTATGATCCGACAGAACCTGCAAGCCCGCGGCCTGCACCACCTCATCCGCTTTCAGATATTCACTGAAATTCAGGTAAGCAACGAACTCGTTGACGATCAGTTTCTGCCCAATGAACGAACCCGCAACGGTCGCTTCACTCCAGGGAATACCAATCAGGAACGCGACAGGCGCAAAGCACCAGCCCAGAATCAGTTCCAGTGACAGCTGCGGATAGTCAAACCAGCCGCCAATGCCGCCCAGAATACCGTTCAACACGGCGATCAAGGCGATAAATGCCAGTAGCATCGCCCCCACATTCAGCGCCAACTGCATACCGGAAGCGGCACCGCTTGCCGCCGCATCGATGACGTTAGCTGGGCGATCGTCTTCATCGACAAACCCAACCATTTCATCATGGTCGTGCGTTTTTTCCGTTTCCGGCACCATCAGTTTGGCAAACAGTAACCCGCCCGGAGCCGCCATGAAGGACGCCGCAATCAGGTATTCCAACGGCACGCCCATCTGGGCATAACCCGCCATCACGGCACCAGCAATCGATGCCAACCCACCACACATCACCGCAAACAGTTCTGACTGCGTCATGTTGGCAATATACGGACGGACCACCAGAGGCGCTTCCGTTTGACCGACAAAGATATTGGCCGTCGCAGAGAGCGATTCAGTACGGGAGGTTCCCAGCAGTTTCTGTAATCCGCCACCGAGTACCTTGATGACTATCTGCATAATGCCCATGTAGTACAACACGGCGATAAGAGAAGAGAAAAAGACGATAATCGGCAAGACGCGGAGTGCAAAAACAAAGCCACCACCGCCAAATACTTCGAACATTTTGTCGGAGACCAGACCGCCAAACATGAACGACACGCCTTGATTTCCATAGGCGATAACGTTTGCTACACCGCCCGTCAACCCTTCCAGAATCTTGCGGCCTACTGGTACATACAGCACCAGCGCACCAATACCGATCTGAAGAATGAAAGCACCGGCTACGGTGCGCAATCTGATAGCTTTACGGTTATTGGACAGCATAACCGCGCACAGTATCAGAACAATCATGCCGATGAGACTCATAACGAGTTGCATGTGTAGTTCCCTATAACGCGTGAAAAAGTGAGAGCAAAAATAAAAATCAGCCGCCAGAGCAAAATAACGCTCTGGCGAGCTGATTATAGAGATAGGCTCGTGAAGGTCGCTAATTTATGTCACAAATACATACAACATCGAACAGTCCAAAACACATAATAGTGATCTACGTCACAATTTAATGATTGGTATATGAAATCGAAATGGCTGTTCTGCCTGTTGTCGCACAGAAATAACAGAAAAGCAGAAGCAGTACGTCCTTCCGCTTGGGGAACGATCGTGGCGTAACAGGCCGTTCACTAACAACAGCCGTGTTACGCCGGAGTGAGCCGCCCAAACAGCCTAAACGAATTCTGCCAGAGTGCCTCCGCTATCACCTCAGGCGATTCAGCCCGTAGCTCACATAGCGTTTGAAACGCACACGAAATACGTTCGGGTCGGTTTGGTTGCCCCTGATAGCCGCTCATCGGCATATCAGGGGCGTCGGTTTCCAGCAGCAACCGATCTAACGGCAGTTGCGCGATTGCCTGACGCGTTTTATTCGCTCGGTCATAGGTTATGGTTCCCCCTACGCCGATGTAATAGCCCAGCCGGATAAAGGCCTGCGCCTGTGCCAGGCTGCCTGCAAACCCGTGAACCACGCCGGTACGCGGCACATCGATACGACGCAGTAATTGCGCCAGCCTGTCGTGGCTACGTCGCGAGTGCAAGATCGTCGGGAGATCGTATTTTTTCGCCAGCCGAAGTTGAGCCTCAAGGAAGGTAAACTGCCGCTCAAACTGCGGTTCTGGCATAGTGAGATCCAACCCAATCTCCCCCACCGCCACCAGTTTGGCGGGCAACTGGCGCAGTTCGTCTTCCAGACGGAGCAGGTCGCTCTCCTGATGCTCGGCGATATAAAGCGGGTGAAGGCCCAGTGCGGCATAGAGCGGTGAATAAGTACGAGTGAGCGTCAATACACGCTCAAAATGCTGAGCAGCCACGGCAGGAATGATGATGCGATCAACTCCCGCGTCTTGCGCCAGACGCAAGCTTTCCGGTGCGTCATCATAGAATAAGGGGAAATCAAAATGGCAGTGGGTATCGATAAAACGGTATCGTTCAGCGGGCACGTCGCTTCTCTCCGTCAAAATTAGGTCCGTCTGGATGAGGCGACCTAATCTACGCCAAAGAACTATCCTGCCAAAGCCTCATGGCAGAATCGAACCTGTCGTTGCGGTGAGGCCTCAGTGTAACGTGGTTTTATCTGAGGATACCTCTTCGTGCGCTTTTCCGTAACCCTCTTGCAAGACACCGGACAGGTAATCGTTACTTCCTTCCAGCCAGGCACAGTCGCTGTCAAACCAATCGGCCCACAGCGCCAGAAAGTTCCCTTTCCACTGTTTCCATTTGCCAACAATGATATCGCTATTCATCACAAACCTCCTGATAAACTGTCGAAATGCAGCAAATACGCGGGTAGCATCAGTAAAAGATAGTGTGCCGATAAAATATGACAGCCGCGTGGCGCGGCTGTGTGCTCTGTATGACGAATGTATAAATGTGCGGTGCTACGGCCGCTTCCGACCCGTGAACAAGCTAACCAGAAACAGAATAATACCGACGACAAAGACGATTTTCGCCGCGCCAGCTGCCGTACCGGCCAACCCGCCGAAACCTAGCGCTGCCGCGATCAGTGCGATAACTAAGAATATAATGCCCCAACGAAACATACGCTCTCCTTACCAGACAAAATGGAAAATCATGGTGGTCATCCTGACGCGCTTCGTGCGTCCTGACTGCGTATCCACAGGTGGTGTTTTATAGTGCGGATTTAATAAGGTTATCCGCGATGACGGATAACCCCGTGTGAAATGGCTATTATTTAACTGTCAGGTCATTCTTGACGCTTTTCACACCGTCAACGGCCTTCGCAATACTCTCTGCACGGTCGGACTGCGCTTTGTTATCCACTGTGCCACTCAATAGCACAACGCCTTCCTGAGTTTCGACTTTCACTTTACGGGACGGAACAATGTCATCCGCCAACAGTTTGGCCTTAATCGTACTCGTTACCACGGCATCATCGGTGTAAGCGCCAACCGATTGTGACGGATTATCTTTCACCTGCAATTTGTCGCTGACAGATTCGACACCCTCAACCTGAGTGGTAATTTCCACCGCTCGGGTACTGAGTGCTTGGCTACTGACAAAACCACTCAGCGTAACGACACCTTTGGACGTTTCAACGGAAATGTCGCTGCTGGTAATCGATTTGTCTTCCAGCAACGCACTCTTCACTTTTGCTGTGATAGCGCTGTCGCTCATGTAGTCAGACGCTTTATTCGCGGAGCTATCAATTTTTGTACCCGTTGTATCCGCGATACGATCGACTTTCTGCCCTAACGTTTCTTCAGCCATCGCACCACCAGCCAGAATAGAACCCAGAGCAACTACGATCAGCGATTTTGTCAATGTAGTCTTTTTCATCGATGTCTTCCTTCTTATGCTTTTCTGTAAACCCGAAATAACCTATTTGGGTCACGTTAACGCCTGCACAGTCATCAGCAAATCAAGGTGATAATGACGTTGCCAACACTCCGATGACTCTCTCTTTCTGCATAAAAAATCGGAGTATTGAATTGCAAAAGCGAAACAAATAAAAATAATGAACCAACTTAAATTGCATTAACAGTTGAACAAGCCAAATCAGTTAACACGCTGTTAACTATAGCCCACAGAATGAAAAATCACAGGGGAACAGGGGGATATACACAGCAATTCAGATTTGTCTGTGGCACCAGAGTGAAAAGAAGTTATTTGCAGGAAATAAACTTAATTATTTGTTTTTTAATACATTTTAAAATAAAAAACCCGGCTATTTTTGGCCTAAAACCAAACCTAACCGGGTGATGTTTCTTTTAGCGATGTGGTCACTATTTAAACGCCACAGTCACGATTATTTTAGTAAAACCGTGGCTTTATCAATCCATGTAGTGATAACGATTAATGCTCACGCGTTTGGTGGAACGTGACTTCAGGGTAGCGTTCCCGCGTCAGGTTCAGGTTCACCATCGTCGGGGCGATATAGGCCAGATTATCGCCACCATCCAACGCCAAATGCAGCTCGTTCTTACGCGTAAACTCTTCGAATTTCTTCGCATCGCTGCACTCAACCCAGCGCGCGGTTGAAACGTTAACGGACTCGTAAATCGCCTCAACGTTGTATTCCGTTTTCAGACGGGCAACCACCACATCAAACTGCAACACCCCGACAGCTCCCACAATAAGGTCGTTGTTGGTCAACGGACGGAATACCTGTACAGCACCTTCCTCAGACAGCTGTACCAGCCCTTTCAGCAGTTGTTTCTGCTTAAGCGGATCACGCAAGCGGATACGACGGAACAGTTCCGGCGCAAAGTTGGGGATACCGGTGAATTTCATGTCTTCACCCTGCGTAAACGTATCGCCAATCTGGATTGTACCGTGGTTGTGTAACCCGATGATATCGCCCGGGTAGGCTTCTTCAATGTGGGAACGGTCGCCCGCCATGAAGGTCAGCGCATCTGAAATCACCACGTCTTTGCCCGTACGCACCTGACGCAGCTTCATGCTTTTTTCATATCTCCCGGATACAACGCGCATAAACGCCACGCGGTCACGGTGTTTCGGGTCCATATTGGCCTGAATTTTGAATACAAAACCGGTGAATTTCTCTTCCGCCGCCGTGACTTCTCGGGTATCCGTTTTACGCGGCATCGGCGTCGGTGCCCAGGCGACTAACCCGTCCAGCATATGGTCAACGCCGAAGTTACCCAGCGCGGTGCCAAAGAAGACCGGCGTCAGTTCACCAGCCAGAAACGCGTCCAGCTCAAATTCGTGCGATGCTCCTTGCACCAGCTCCAGCTCTTCGCGCAGTTGTGCTGCCAGTTCTTCACCAACAGCGATATCCAGCTCTGGATTATCCAGCCCTTTAACAATGCGCACTTCCTGAATCGTATGGCCTTTACCGGTCTGATACAGATAAGTTTCATCTTTATAAAGGTGGTACACGCCTTTAAACAATTTACCGCAGCCAATCGGCCAGGTGATCGGTGCGCAGGCAATCTTCAGCTCGCTCTCGACTTCATCCAGCACTTCCATCGGATCGCGGATGTCACGGTCAAGTTTGTTCATGAACGTCAGAATCGGGGTATCACGCAGGCGAGTGACTTCCATCAGCTTACGCGTACGATCTTCGACCCCTTTTGCGGCGTCGATCACCATCAGGCAGCAGTCTACCGCCGTCAGCGTGCGGTAAGTATCTTCGGAGAAGTCTTCATGCCCCGGGGTATCCAGCAGGTTAACCAGACATTCATGATAAGGAAACTGCATCACGGACGTGGTGATGGAGATACCGCGCTGCTTTTCCATCTCCATCCAGTCGGATTTCGCATGCTGGTTGGAACCACGCCCTTTTACCGTACCGGCAGTCTGAATCGCCTGTCCGAACAGCAGGACCTTTTCGGTAATCGTGGTTTTACCGGCATCGGGGTGAGAAATGATAGCGAACGTTCTTCTTTTGGAGACTTCGCGGGCGTATTCACTTGGAGACATGATTTTCAGGTTTCTTTTGTTAGCCACCCGGCGTCAGCATCAAGTCAACAACACACCGATGTCAGATCGTCAGGCAAAGCGGAAATAAACGGTAGCAGAGCATTTTCCCTGATTTAACGTGCAGACACAATCAGTGATGGCATAAACAGCAAAGCGACGTCTTTGAGCCATTAGCGTATCAGAGGCGTTTTTCTTCCCCATCCTTTCTCACTGCCCCGCTATCGCTCTCTACCTCATCCTCTTCTTCTTTCACTGGTGTACTCGCAGTAAGAAGGTAAGGTGACTGCTGCCAGCGAGTACGGCGATTCTGCAACAGCGTTCGGGTCAGAATGATGCCGATAGCCAGCGAAAGTAAGATCATCAGACGCAGAATATTGGTAGTGTTATCCACTTGCCTGGCTTCGGTCGCCAGCACATGGGTATCTAAAGTAATACGCAGGAAACCGATAGGCCCTTCTTTTCCCTCAATGGGCTGCACCAGTTGATGGTTAAAGTAGCTTCCGACTCGATTACCGTCCAGCGCCAGCCGATCTCGCAGTTGCACCTGTTCACCAACATGTGCCACCAGCGAGCCGTCCTGCTGATACACGCCAGCATCCAGAATACGGCTATGATCGGTAAGCTGTTTGAGGATGGTCGTAATCTTTTGACTATTATCATCCACACTGGTCATCAGCGGCGAAAGGCTGTAAGCCACCTGTCTGGAGAGCGTGCGCGACAGATCTTCGACCTGTTCAGAGCGCGCCATCTGGTGACTTAAACTGAAATAGGACGCACCTTGCATTAACACCACCAGTAAGGCGAGGCAAATCAGCACAATCACCGTGCGGTGTAGACGAAATTTCAACCGGGCGCGAACCATGATAATCCTTACACGATTTGGATACTTTCATGTTGCCAGAAGCGCCAGCGATAGGATAGCTTGTTGCCCAGTTTTTGGAGGGATATGTTTGCTCGACGCCAGATCCCTTTTTATCGCACGACTTTATCGCACGACTGCCAGCAGAGGATTTTCCCCATGTCGAATAGTCTGACCTATTGTGATCTCCCCGATGAGATCAACTGTTGGCCGGGACTGCCATTATCACTGAGCGGTGACGAAGTGATGCCGCTTGACTACCGCGCTGGCGACACCGGCTGGCTGATTTATAGCGATGTCCTCGATAAAAACCTGATTTCCCGCTACCAGCGCAAGCTAGGGAGTGCCATGGTCATCGTGAGCGCCTGGAATGTGGGCGATTATCAGGTCGTCCGTTTGGCGGGTACGCTGACGCCACGTGCCACCAAACTGGCTCACGAGCTGGGTATCGATGTTGCGGCCATGCGTAACGCACCGACGCTGCGGTCACCGGGTTTACTGGTGATGGACATGGATTCCACCGCGATTCAGATCGAATGCATTGATGAAATCGCCAAGCTGGCAGGCACAGGCGAGTTGGTGGCGGAAGTCACCGAACGCGCGATGCGTGGCGAACTAGATTTCGCCGCCAGCCTGCGTCAGCGCGTAGGGACATTAAAAGGTGCCGACGCCACTATTTTACAGACGGTACGCAAAACCCTGCCGCTGATGCCGGGCCTAACCCATATGGTTAGCCAGCTTCAGGAAGCGGGTTGGCACGTTGCGATTGCATCGGGCGGGTTTACCTACTTTGCTGATTATCTGCGTGACGAGCTAGGTCTGGTCGCCGCCGTTGCCAACGAATTAGGCATGCAAGACGGCAAGCTGACGGGTGAAGTCATCGGCACGATTGTTGATGCTAAATATAAAGCGACTACGCTGCAACAGTTGGCAGAAAAGCTGGAAATCCCCATGCACCAGACCGTTGCCATCGGGGACGGCGCAAACGATCTTCCGATGATCAAGACCGCTAGCTTAGGCATTGCCTATCACGCTAAGCCCAAGGTCAATGAGCAGGCGGCGGTGACGATCCGTCATGCCGATCTGACTGGCGTGCTTTGCATCCTCAGCGGCAGCATGAGACACGAAAAGCGTTAATTAGCAGGAGGTGAACCGTGGCAAAAGCCGTCAAACGGGCGTTTGTATGTAATGAATGCGGGGCGGATTACCCACGCTGGCAAGGGCAGTGCAGCGCCTGCCACGCCTGGAATACCATTACCGAAGTCCGCCTGGCCTCGGCGTCTGTGTCACGTTCTGACCGTCTCACTGGCTATGCAGGCGAAAGCGCTGGCGTCAGTCGGGTACAGAAGCTCTCGGAAATCAGTCTTGAAGCGCTGCCTCGCTTTTCTACAGGCTTTCAGGAGTTTGACCGTGTTCTGGGCGGCGGCGTCGTTCCGGGCAGCGCGATCCTGATCGGCGGTAACCCCGGCGCAGGTAAAAGTACCCTGCTGCTGCAAACGCTGTGCAAGCTGTCAGAAAATATGAAAACCCTGTACGTCACCGGCGAAGAATCCTTGCAGCAGGTGGCAATGCGGGCACATCGCCTCAATCTGCCGACCCAGAATCTCAACATGCTGTCGGAAACCAGCATCGAACAGATTTGCCTGATTGCCGAGCAGGAACAGCCGAAATTGATGGTGATCGACTCCATTCAGGTCATGCATCTCGCCGATATTCAGTCGTCTCCCGGCAGCGTGGCGCAGGTGCGTGAAACCGCCGCCTACCTGACGCGCTTTGCCAAAACGCGCGGCGTGGCTATCGTCATGGTCGGCCACGTCACCAAAGATGGCTCACTCGCTGGGCCGAAAGTATTGGAACACTGCATCGATTGCTCCGTGCTGCTGGACGGCGATGCCGATTCGCGTTTCCGCACGCTACGCAGCCATAAAAACCGTTTCGGTGCCGTCAATGAGTTAGGCGTGTTCGCCATGACGGAACAAGGACTGCGTGAGATCAGCAACCCGTCAGCCATTTTCCTCAGTCGCGGAGATGAAGTGACGTCCGGCAGTTCGGTCATGGTGGTGTGGGAAGGCACGCGCCCGCTGTTGGTGGAGATTCAGGCGCTGGTCGATCAATCGATGATGGCGAACCCGCGTCGCGTCGCGGTTGGGCTGGAGCAAAACCGACTGGCGATCCTGCTGGCGGTACTGCATCGCCACGGCGGCTTGCAGATGTCGGATCAGGATGTATTCGTGAATGTCGTCGGCGGCGTCAAAGTCACCGAAACCAGCGCTGACCTGGCGCTGCTGCTCTCGCTGGTTTCCAGCTTCCGCGATCGCCCGCTGCCACAGGATCTGGTCATCTTCGGCGAAGTCGGTCTGGCGGGCGAAATTCGCCCGGTTCCCAGCGGACAAGAGCGAATTGCCGAAGCTGCCAAACACGGTTTTAAACGCGCCATCGTTCCTCATGCCAATATGCCGAAGAAAGCCCCGGCCAGCATGCAGGTGTTCGGCGTGAAAAAGCTGGCCGACGCGCTGGCGATCCTCGACGATCTCTAAACGGACCACAGAAAACTATCCGTTGCGCTTCCCCCTGTGTACCTTTAGCGCAAACAGGCGTGTGAAAGAGTAGCGGAGGTTACCCTATCTTGTGGTATTTTGTTTAGTAAGCTAAACAAGAGTGTTGCACCATGTCATCCTTTGATTACCTGAAATCCGCTATCCGCCAAAAGGGTTGCACCCTACAGCAGGTTGCCGACGCAACCGATATGACCAAAGGCTATCTCAGTCAATTACTTAATGCCAAAATAAAAAGCCCTAGCGCCCAGAAACTGGAAGCGCTGCATCGCTTTCTTGAACTGGAATTCCCGCGCTACGAAAAGAATATTGGTATTGTCTTCGGTAAGTTCTATCCGCTACACACAGGCCATATTTATCTGATTCAACGCGCTTGCAGCCAGGTCGATGAACTGCATGTGATTTTAGGTTACGACGAACCGCGTGACCGCCTGCTGTTTGAGAACAGTTCGATGTCACAGCAGCCCACCGTTAGTGACCGCCTGCGCTGGCTATTACAGACCTTTAAGTATCAGAAAAATATTCATATTCACGCCTTTAATGAGCAAGGGATGGAGCCTTACCCGCACGGTTGGGATGTGTGGAGCAAAGGAATTCAGGCGTTCATGCAGGAAAAAAGCATCACGCCTAATTTCGTCTACACCAGCGAAGAACAGGATGCCGCGCAATATCGCGAACATCTGGGGATTGAGGCAGTCTTGATCGACCCACAGCGATCTTTCATGAACATCAGCGGCTCGCAGATTCGCCACGATCCTTTCCGTTATTGGGACTATATCCCGACCGAAGTGAAGCCGTTCTTTGTGCGTACCGTTGCCATTCTTGGCGGGGAATCCAGCGGTAAATCCACGCTGGTGAACAAGTTGGCTAACATCTTCAACACCACCAGCGCCTGGGAATATGGCCGCGATTACGTGTTCTCCCATCTGGGTGGCGACGAGATGGCGTTGCAGTATTCCGACTACGACAAGATCGCGCTAGGTCAAGCGCAGTACATTGATTTTGCGGTCAAATATGCCAATAAAGTGGCCTTTATCGACACCGATTTTGTCACCACGCAGGCATTCTGCAAAAAATATGAAGGGCGTGAACACCCCTTTGTTCAGGCGCTGGTCGACGAATACCGCTTCGATCTGGTGATTTTGCTGGAGAATAATACACCGTGGGTAGCCGACGGGCTGCGCAGTTTAGGCAGTACCACCGCCCGTTCGGAGTTCCAGAACCTGCTGAAAACGATGCTGGCTAACAATAATATCCCGTACGTTTACATCAGAGAGTCGGACTACGATTCGCGTTTCCTGCACTGTGTGGAATTGGTACAGCAGATGTTGGGTCACGATCGGTCGCCTGAACCGATCAAAAGCTAGCGCGAATGCCACTGCCAATGGTGGGAGGGGGTAATAATTTCCGGCAGCGGAATGTCCCAACTTTCCACTGGCAAAGCACCAACCTGCTGACAATCGTGGGCCAGACCGATCGGGTAAGGCCCGCGAGATGTCTCATTGCGATACTGCAATGTTCGGTCATAAAACCCGCCCCCCATACCCAGCCGCTGCCCCTGACGATCAAACGCCACCAGCGGCGTCAGCAGGACGTCTAACTGCGCTAACGGCAACACCTGACGCACATCCAGACGCGGCTCCATAATCTTCAGACGATTGCGCACCAGTTCGGTGTCCGGCGCATAGCGCAGGAACAACAGATGCCCGGTACGAAACGGGTGCAGAACCGGCAAATAGACGCGCTTCCCCTGCTGCCATAGCTGTTGAATCAGCGTGGAGGTATCCAGCTCGCCGTCAAACGACAGAAAAGCCGCCACGCTATCTGCCCGTATGATTTTCGGGTGCGCCATGACGCATTCACACGCCTGCTGCGCAAAGCGCGACTGCTGTTCCGACGTCAGTAAACGACGCTGCTGACGTACAGTCTGACGAATCTGCTGACGTGATACGGCCGTAGAAGAGAATGAGGGTTTGGGAGAAATTGGCGGTTCAGAAGATGACATGGGCTATATTCGCCACGGGTCAAGAATAATAAAAGAAAGGGAATCTCCGAGATGCCGCCGCAGGCTGTAACCCTTGAACCCTTGGTTCAAGGTGAACATAACGTCGCAGTTTTAAGGCTTCTCGGACGAACCGAGCGTGCTCACCAACCGCAGAGCATTACATTCTGTTTGGTATGAAATATCGGCTCAGGGGACTGACCCGCTGACAAACATCTCAGAGAAATTTTATTCGTTACTCGCGATAAACCTTAGCACGTCTTATCGCGTAAAAACACCGTACTTTTGTCAAAATACGACGTTATTCAAATTGTGTACCCTGACGCTCTGTGATCTTACCTTGCTCCAGCAGCGCCTGCTCAATAGTCTGCTGTAACATACGAATACGTTGTTCCATATTCGACGCATAATCACGCGTTTTGCCCCGTTCCTGCGCCAGTTCATGGCACACATTCAGCGCGGCAATAAACACCAGTTGCTCGGTGTTGGTGACTCTAGTGCGAACTTTAAGATCTTGCAACCGCTGGTTAAGATCTTCCGCTGCCTGATTCAACGCTTCCTGTTGTTCTGGCGGACAATTCACTCTTAACGAACGGCCAAAAATTTGAATATCTACTGGTTGTGCAGACATACCACCTTCCTGCCTTTTGTCGTTCTTGCGCCCGCGTGTCGCATAGCATGAGCATTACCCGTTACATCGGGTTCGTTAAAGCGGGCGCCACTATATATAGCCGAGATCTAAGATACAAGCCCTTTCTGGAATCCAAAGGGAGCTTGGTGGTAGCATAGCACGAACCAATCCAGCCAACGATGACGAATCCGCATGTCCATAGAGAATACGTTTCCTGCCTATGAAGGCCTTGACCAACTGCTTCACCAACAGCAAGTCGCGCTGACCGCTGCAGAAATGCACGGCTTGATCAGCGGAATGCTGTGTGGTGGAAACCATGACGACAGTTGGAGAACGCTGGTTTTTGAACTGACGAATGAAGGTATGGCGTTTACTCAAACACTGTCGCAACCGCTTCAGGACCTGTATCAGACTACGCGTGAAGCACTGGAAGATGATGGCTTCCTGTTTCAGCTTTTTCTGCCAGATGATTCGCAGGACGAGGTAAGCGTCTTTGATCGCGCCGATGCGCTGGCAGGTTGGGTCAACCACTTCCTGCTTGGTCTGGGTGTCGCTCAACCTAAGTTGAACAAGGTTAAGGGCGAGTTGAAAGAAGCCATCGACGATTTACGCAACATCGCACAGCTTGGCTACGACGAAGATGAAGATCAGGAAGAACTGGAACAATCACTGGAAGAGGTGATTGAGTATGTTCGCGTTTCTGCCATTTTGTGCCATACCGAATTTACCAACCAGCACGTTGTGACTGCGCCAGAACAGCAAAAACCAACGTTGCACTAATACCGTATTACGCCAGGCGGTAGGGAAACACAACCGCACGGACTACTTTCAGGAGCAGGTGATGAATCCACAAGAATTTCTTCGTCGTCGTCAGGGTCTGTTAGAAAAAATGGCACCGGGCAGCGCGGCGATTATTTTTGCCGCGCCGGAAGCGCAGCGTAATGCCGACAGTGAATATCCTTATCGTCAAAACAGCGATTTCTGGTATTTCACAGGGTTCAACGAACCAGAATCCGTTCTATTGCTGGTAAAAAGCGATGCTAAACACCATCACAGCGTACTCTTCAATCGCGTGCGCGACCTGACCGCTGAAATCTGGTTTGGTCGCCGTCTTGGTCAGGAAGCGGCACCCGCCAAGCTCGGCGTTGACCGCGCACTGCCGTTTGATGAAATCAGTGCACAACTGCATCTGTTATTGAATGGATTGGACGTGGTGTACCACGCGCAGGGGCAGTACGATTACGCCGACGAGCTGGTCTTCACTGCGCTGGATACCTTGCGCAACGGCACCCGTCAGGGATTGGCTGCCCCCGCGACACTGACCGACTGGCGTCCGTGGGTACATGAGATGCGTCTGTTCAAATCACCGGAAGAAATCAGCGTCATGCGTCGCGCCTGCGAAATTACCGCACTGGCGCACACCCGCGCCATGCAAAAATGCCGCCCCGGCATGTATGAATACCAGCTTGAAGGTGAAATTCACCACGAATTTACCCGTCACGGCGCACGCTACCCTTCCTACAACACGATTGTTGGCAGCGGTGACAACGCCTGTATCCTGCATTACACCGAAAACGAAACGCAAATGCGCGACGGCGATCTGGTGTTGATTGACGCGGGCTGTGAATACAAAAGCTATGCTGGCGATATTACCCGCACCTTCCCCGTCAACGGTAAATTTACCGCGCCGCAGCGTGCCATTTACGACATCGTACTGCGCTCACAGTTACGCGCACTGGAGCTATTCGGGCCGGGTCGCAGCATCCGCGACGTGAATGATGAAGTGGTGCGCATTATGGTCAGCGGCCTTATCAAGCTCGGCGTGCTGAAGGGTGAAGTCGAAGAGCTGATTGCAGAGCAGGCACATCGCCAATTCTTTATGCATGGTCTCAGCCACTGGCTGGGTCTGGATGTGCACGACGTTGGAAATTACGGCACCACCGATCGGGGCCGTCCGCTTGAACCGGGTATGGTACTGACCATCGAGCCAGGCCTTTACATCGCGCCCGATGCCAAAGTGCCACAGCAGTACCGGGGGATCGGTGTGCGTATCGAAGACAACATCGTCATCACCGAAAACGGCAACGAAAACCTGACGGCTAGCGTAGTCAAAGACGCCGATGCCATCGAAGCGCTGATGGCGCAACAGCATGACAAACAGAACTAAGCAGCGCTTTCAAAGGACAATGACATCATTGCAAAGGACAACAGCATGGCGGTCATGATTGTCGGTGGCGGCATGGCGGGCGCGACGCTAGCGCTGGCGGTATCGCGGCTTTCACAAGGTACGATCCCGGTTGATCTTATCGAGGCGCATTCGCCGCTCGACAAGGAACATCCGGGCTTTGACGCACGCGCCATCGCGCTGTCTGACGGCACCCGCCAGCAGCTCGCGGCGCTGGGCATCTGGCAACCCCTGTCAGGCCATGCGACAGCGATTACCGACATTCACGTCAGCGAACGCGGACATGCCAGCGCGGTGAATCTGCACGCGTCAGACTATCACGTTCAGGCATTGGGCCATGTGGTTGAGCTGCACGACGTCGGGCAACGCCTGTTTTACCTGCTGCAACAAGCTCCCGGCGTGCGCCTACACTGTCCCGCCAAAGTGGTTACCGTCACGCGGACGCAAGAGAATGCGACGCTAACGCTAGACAATGGCACTGAGCTAACGGGCCAGCTACTGGTTGCTGCCGATGGTTCGCACTCCATGTTGTCACAATCCTGCGGGATTCAGTGGCAACAGCATGATTATGATCAGATCGCCGTGATCGCCAATGTGACGACCGCCGAGCCTCATCGTGGGCGCGCATTCGAGCGATTTACTCCGCACGGCCCGCTGGCGCTCTTGCCGATGAATAACGGTCGCTGCTCGCTCGTCTGGTGCCATGATAAACACCGTCAACATGAAGTTGATAGCTGGAGCGAAGGCGAATTTCGTCAGCAGCTACAGCAGGCCTTTGGCTGGCGTCTGGGGCAATTTACTCATATCGGCGAGCACCATAGCTATCCGCTACGCTTACTCACGGCCAACCAGCATATTAGCCATCGGCTGGCGCTGGTAGGCAACGCGGCACAAACACTACATCCCATTGCCGGACAAGGCTTTAATCTGGGAATTCGCGATGTGATGTCGCTGGCGGAGACGGTCGTCGATGCAGCGAAAAATCAGCAAGATATCGGCCAGTACAGCGTGCTCAGCCGCTATCAGCAACGGCGTGAACCCGATCAGCACGCCACCGTGACAATTACCGATGGTCTGGTCAGACTGTTCGCTAACCGCTATACCGCATTGGCCGTCAGTCGTAATTTGGGTCTGATCGCCATGAATAACCTGCCGCTGATGCGCGATGCCTTTGCCCGTCGCACGCTGGGTTGGGTAAAACGTTAATTAAGCTCGCCAACAGGAAAATACGGAAATGCAATCATTCGACGTGGTTATTGCCGGTGGCGGTATGGTCGGTCTGGCACTTGCCTGTGGTTTACAGGGGAGTGGCCTGCGCATCGCCGTACTGGAAAAGCAGGCGGCAGAATCTCAGCCGCTTGGGAAAGGCCATGCTCTGCGCGTCTCCGCCATCAACGCCGCCAGCGAGTGTCTTCTGCGCCATATCGGTGTTTGGGAAAATCTCGTGGCGCAACGCGTCAGCCCTTACAACGATATGCAGGTCTGGGATAAAGACAGCTTCGGTAAAATCAGTTTTAGCGGCGAAGAATTCGGCTTTTCCCACCTTGGGCATATCATTGAAAATCCGGTGATTCAGCAGGTACTGTGGCAACGCGCCTCTCAGTTAAGCGATATCACCCTGCTCTCTCCCGCGTCGCTAAAACAGGTTGCCTGGGGCGAGAACGAAGCCTTTATTACGTTGCAGGACGACAGCATGCTGACCGCCCGGCTAGTGGTCGCGGCGGACGGTGCCCATTCGTGGCTGCGTCAGCATGCGGATATTCCGTTGACCTTTTGGGATTACGGCCATCATGCGTTGGTCGCCAACATTCGGACAGAACAGCCTCACCAATCCGTCGCACGTCAGGCGTTCCACGGCGACGGCATTCTGGCATTCCTGCCACTGGACGATCCGCACCTTTGTTCGATTGTCTGGTCGCTTTCACCAGAGCAAGCGCAGATGATGCAGAGCTTACCGGTGGAGGAATTCAACCGTCAGGCCGCCATGGCGTTTGATATGCGATTGGGGCTGTGTGAACTGGAAAGCGAGCGCCAGACTTTCCCACTGGTGGGACGCTACGCTCGCAGCTTCGCGGCACACCGGCTGGTGCTGGTCGGTGACGCGGCGCACACCATTCACCCACTGGCAGGGCAAGGCGTCAATCTGGGCTTCATGGATGTCGCCGAACTGATTGCCGAGCTGAAGCGTTTACAGGCACAGGGCAAAGATATCGGCCAGCATCTTTATTTGCGGCGCTATGAACGCCGTCGCAAACACAGCGCCGCCGTGATGCTCGCCAGCATGCAGGGGTTCCGTGAACTGTTTGACGGTGACAATCCGGCGAAAAAGCTGCTGCGCGATGTCGGTCTGGTGTTGGCGGATAAACTGCCCGGTATTAAACCCACACTGGTACGTCAGGCAATGGGATTACACGATCTGCCAGATTGGCTCAGTGCCGGGAAATAATAAGATCGGCATTGATCAACCTCGCCGCTTAAGCGGCGAGATATCAATAACACTGCATTGTTAATTAAAGCACTAACGTCTTCAACCATCTCTCTTGTTATTTTAGTCACCAATTTTTTATTTATATAATAAACCCATCACTAAATATAATTAGCTGGCTAATAAATAAATTTTATCCCGCATAACCATTTATCAATAAAAACAATTGATTATATTTTTTTGGAAAGGACATTTTTCTGACAGGAATCATATTTCTTATTAAATAATCGAGTTCTTCTTTTGTTCAATCAAGATTTACGTTATAACGTTCCCAACAAGGATTTTTTAACAGGGAGTGATACGAATGGCTAATTCTATTTTCATGAAGATCACCGGAAAAATTCAGGGACTGATCTCTGAAGGGTGTTTAAGTATCGATTCTGTAGGAAATAAACATATATCTGGTCACGAGAAAGCCATTTTCATCGTATGAAAACGATCTTAACCATCTTCATTTCATTATCTTCCCTGCTGTTTTTTTGGGGATGGCTTATCATCGTTCCTTATACCGTTTATACGGAAAAAGACATTTTTAAGTACTATACATTAACCTATAAAAAAATCAGGGACGTGCCGAGGCTGTCAAATAATTATTATTTTTCTTATGGGCCGAGTGATGAGGCAACCCCTCAGATAAGTACAATATATTTATGCGATCTAGATAACATTAATGAGGCTTACGATGAGCTACTCGATTATGTTAACAGTACTGGAATCCCATTAGTTGATGATTTTTCCTTAGGTAATTATCCATCATTCGATGAATATTTTCAGATCATTAAAACAAAAGAGAAAGATAGGGTAACGATGAAAGAAATCGAATGTCTAATGTTGGATTTATCCAAGGAGCAACGCTAATTAATACTATAATTGAGTGAATAGAATAATGACTTAAAATATGATTACATTTGCGTTCTAGCTGCCTTTGGCTTAGAATCCACGATCGCCTTCAGATGCTCAAACCTACACCTTGAGGTTTATTGAGTATAATAAATTCATCATTAAAATATAATTAGCTGGCTAATAAATAAATTTATTCCCGCATAACCATTTATCAATAAAAACAATTTATTATATTTTTTTGGAAAGGGCATTTTTCTGACAGGAATCATATTTCTTATTAAAGAATCGAGTTCTTCTTTTGTTCAATCAAGATTTACGTTATAACGTTCCCAACAAGGATTTTTTAACAGAGAGTTACACGAATGGCTAATTCTATTTTCATGAAGATCACCGGAAAAATTCAGGGACTGATCTCGGAAGGGTGTTTAAGTATCGACTCCGTAGGAAATAAACATATATCTGGTCACGAAGATGAGATTTTTGTTTATGCCACAAATTACGACTTATCAAGAGATCGACACGTCAATCATCATCCCTTTTCCGTGACCAAAGTCGTTGATAAGTCTACACCGTTAGTCCTAACCAGCATCGCTAATAATGAACTGCTGGAAGTTGAGTTGAGATATTACCGCACCTCCGCCAGCGGGACGCAAGAGAACTACATGACAATAACATTAAGAGATGCCTCTATTGTCAACCTCTCTAACCAGAACCCCAATTCATTGACGCATAGCGACATGCAGCCGTTTGAAATCCTGAGCCTGCGCTATGAAAGCATTACCTGCCAACACAATATTGCAGGGACATCAGGGTACAGCATATTAACGGAAAATATGTACTGAATTACCACAAAAACACCACCTAGTTAACTTTATAGTAAATTATAGGTTCTTTATGAGCAAAAGAAGTGATATAGAGAAAGGAACATTAGTTTATACTGAGGTACTAGGATGGGTAGACCTAGCTCATGCCAAAGGAGATGATGCCAGGGCATTAATGGCTGCAATAAATTCAGGTGAAGAGAGAATAGAAGACCATTTTATTGTCATATACTCACAGTACATGGGAAAAGGATTCAAATACGGAACATCAAAAACCACAAGATGGAAAATAAGGAAAGGGCTATCTTCGCATGATAAAAAAAGAGTCGCTCTCACTATTATTATATATACAAGTCATCTATTCGAATCCTATCAAGGTTCACCGCTATTCAGTTGGTACAGTGATAGTGGATATAGTGGTGAAGATTTAGTATCTAATCTACTCGGATTTTATCGGGCAGTAGATAACATCAATTATTTACTTCAACTCAGGGTTGCTAGTCAAGCCGACACATTTATAAGGTGGGATTACTATGGCCCTATAGGACAATATAAAAATAAAGAGTTTAGACCCTTACTTTTCCCACACCCAGAGAAATACCCAAATAATGCCAGGCCTTATTACACTGTTCTTCCTGAATTTATGAAATCAGTATCACCCATAAATAATATTGAAAAGAGTGATCTTTTAACACATCTTAATGATAAAACAGGATTCAACATTGGAGTAGAACGCCGTGTCACTATTCAAATCGAGTAACATTATTAAAATCACTGCATTTTTCATTACTTGCATAGGGTTTATGCTACTGCTGCCGTATTTATTCGTTAATGCAAGTTATTCTTATACAAAAGATGACTATATAAAGTATCATTTTCTCACTTTTAAAGAAGTAAAGGAAATGCCTTTTATTTCAACAAACTACTCGATTGAATATGATTCCCCAGATGGTACATCTGGGTCAACTAACAGTGTTTTCTTTTCAAATGTTAACCTTGAAAAAAAATCAGAAATAATCAATTACCTCAACAAACTGGGCTTTAAAAAACATGAAGATATGTTTTGGATTAAGAGTGGGGAAATTTGGAAAAAAGGAGATAACAGCGTTAGCGTCATACAAGATCATGAAAGGAAAATCATTATTATTTCATTTGAAAAAAAATAATTATACTTTCAAATACTCATTATCAGACATATAGTAATCAGGCAATTGAAAAATGTTAATGAAAATCAGGTATATCCACAACGTCTATTTTTATGCCTATTCTGCGTTATGCCTTTTTTTAATCAATGCTTTTTCTACCACCGAATATGAATGGATGATAGATGGCGACTCAGTTGAAGATTTCTGTGAAGTGCCGGAAGCCGATGCTGATGGCTTTTTCAGTGTCATTATCGTTCCTTTATCTATCCCTTTTTTCATTTTTAAAAAAAGCCTACCTAGAATCATTACTTATCTTATCATCCTCGGATATCATTCATACCGTTTTTATACACGAATCAGTCTTTGTCCAAATTAGTCTATTTTGAGCAAACTATAAATCAATAAAATTGACGAATTGAATAACAAACAAAAAAGACAATCATATGTTGAAATTCAAATACAGTGACTTCATAAAAGCAATATTTCTATTATTCTTCTCAATTGGCGTATTTATTATTTCCGCAGGTTTATTCTACGAAGAAAGCTACCACTACAAAAAAAATGATTATTTTACATATTATACCTTAACCCTAGATGAAGTAAAAAACATACCAGTTATTTCTGATAACTATGAATTTTACTATTATTCACCAGATGGCACGCAGCGATTAACCAATGGCGTAGTTTTTTATAACCCAATGCCTGAACGTAAAGCTGAATTGGTAAAATACATAGAGACGCTTGGGTTTAAAAAAAACCAAAGCATCCCATGGAGTTACGGAAATATAAGTGAAATATGGATAAAAGGAAATGATGAGGTTAATCTAATACAAGATGATAAAAATAGAACGATTGATATCTCATTTGTTAAATAGTAAGATTCATTTTTCATAAAAATTAAAAAATGAATTTGAAAGCATGATTAGTAAAAATCACATATATAACATCTATTTTTGTGCTTATTCTGTCCTATGTATTTTTTTAATTCATGCTTTTTCATCAATCGAATATGAATGGCTATTTGGTGACAGCTCACTTAAAAATTTTTGTGAAAATCCGAGAAGCTATGCTGACAGTTTTTCAAATTTCATTATCATCCCTTTGTCTATCCCTTTTCTTTTGGTTAAACGAACACCACCTAGAATAATTACCTACCTTGTTATTCTCATGTATTACTCAGGCAGTTTCTATACACGCGTGACTATCTGCCCGTACTGGTAACATACTCTGTCGAGTGCAAAACTCGCCGCCGCAGCGGCGAGTCCAGTGTATCAGGCATCTGGCCCGATTCTGACCACTAACTTACCGAAGTTTCGGCCGTGCAGCAGGCCGATAAAGGCCTCTGGGGCATTTTCCAACCCGTCGACAATCTCTTCCCGATATTTGATCTTACCTTCCTCCACCCATGGCGACACATCCTTCCAGAACTCATCGAAGCGATGACCATAATCATCAAAGATAATGAATCCCTGCATCCGAATACGTTTCTTCAGGATCGTCCCCATCAGTAGCGGTAGGTGATCTGGCCCATCCGGTAACCCTGTGGCATTGTAGCCAGAGACGAGTCCGCACACCGGAATACGCGCCGAGGTGTTCAGCAGCGGCAGCACGGCGTCAAAGACTTTTCCGCCAACGTTTTCAAAGTAAATATCGATTCCCTGCGGACAGGCCTGTTTCAGCTGTTCTGCAAAATCATCCGCTCGGTGGTCGAGGCAAGCATCAAACCCCAGAACCTCAACCGCGTAGCGACATTTCTCTGCGCCCCCCGCCACGCCAACCACCCGACAGCCTTTTAATTTCCCGAGTTGCCCAACCGTCGCACCGACCGGGCCGGTCGCGGCGGCCACCACCAGCGTTTCACCCGCTTTAGGCTGGCCAATATCCGTCAGGCCCATATAGGCGGTGAAGCCCGGCATACCCAGTACACCCAACGCGTAGGAAGGATTCGTCGGCGACTGACCCAAATTCGTTAATCCTTTGCCGTCAGAAACCGCATAATCCTGCCAGCCGCTGTAGGACAGCACCCAATCACCTGCCTGATAATCCGGGTGTTTTGACTCCACCACGCGGCTGATTGTCCCGCCTACCATCACGTCATTCAGTTCGACGGGTTTGGCATAAGAAGGTGCGTCGCTCATGCGGCCACGCATATAAGGGTCAAGGGAAAGGAACACCGTACGCAGCAGAATATGTCCTGAATCGATCTGTGGGACAGGCTGCTGTTCCAGACGGAAGGTCTCTTGTGTTGGCGCGCCGTGCGGGCGCTGAGCCAGAACCACACGGCGGTTAATTTGATCGGTTTGCGGCATAATATCCTCCGTTAAACAAAGCGTGTTGATAAGATCACTTCGTTAACAATAGGATCTGTTCTTTCATCTGGCTACGCAAACCGTGCGGCGTTGATTATGCCGTTTTGCTTTTTTCGTAACGCGACATGCGATCCAGATACCCCATGACAAGTGCAGACAGCACAAACGTCAAATGGATAATCACGTACCACATCAGCTTGTTATCCGGGATATTACGGGCATCCATGAACACGCGCAGCAGATGGATCGACGAGATAGCGACAATCGAGGCGGCAACTTTATTTTTCAGCGAACCGGAGTCCATCTTACCAAGCCAGTTCAGCTTTTCTCTGCCTTCGGTGATATCCAATGCCGAAACAAAGTTTTCGTAACCGGATAGCATGACCATCACCAACAATCCGCCGACCAGCGTCATATCGATCAGTGACAGCAGCACCAGCACCAAATCGGCTTCAGCGATATCCAGGATATTAGGCAGGACGTGGAACACCTCCTGGAAAAATTTGATCGCCAGCGCCAGCAAACCCAGCGACAGCCCGAAATAAACAGGGGCAAGCAGCCAGCGCGATGAGTACATCAGATTCTCAATAAAACGTTCCATAACTCACTATATGCAGGTGGAAAAGAGGGAAATAATAGCGAAAAGTCCTGCTGTGGTGGTAATCAATTCTTGAGCAGAATGCACCATTGACAGAAAGCTCTGCCCTGTTGTGCCCCCAGCGATGATTTCCGCGTTTTGTGATCCGGCCTGCACTCACCTTCAAACCGATGCCGTCCTCCTGCCGCTCGTGGCACGCATCTGAAGGTTCACCCTTTTTCACCTTCCTACACTGTCTAGCGCCAGCAGGTCTGGCAGCAATCATACACTGCACTCTACATTCAGAGCCGAATACAGGCTTACCACAAACTAAAACAAGGGGTTACGAATGAGCGATCCTATTTTCCTTGGTATTTTCTGGCATTTCATCGGTGCGGCCAGCGCGGCCTGTTTCTATGCACCGTTTAAACAAGTCAAAAACTGGTCGTGGGAAACCATGTGGTCACTGGGCGGATTTTTCTCGTGGATTATCCTGCCCTGGAGTATCAGCTGGTGGTTACTGCCTGATTTTTGGCGTTATTACGGTTCGTTCGATATGGCGACCCTACTCCCCGTTTTTCTCTTCGGCGCGATGTGGGGCATCGGCAATATCAACTACGGCTTGACGATGCGCTACCTTGGCATGTCGATGGGCATCGGTATCGCCATCGGCGTGACGCTGATTATTGGTACGCTGATGACGCCCGTCCTACAAGGTAAATTCTCGGTTCTGTTTGGTTCGGCGGGTGGCAAAATGACGCTGCTGGGCGTGCTGGTCGCAGTCATCGGCGTCGCGATTGTCAGCTACGCTGGCTTGTTGAAAGAGCGGGCGCTCGGTATTCGCGCCGAAGAATTCAACCTGAAAAAAGGGCTAATTCTGGCTATCCTGTGCGGGATCTTCTCCGCTGGCATGTCCTTTGCGATGGATGCTGCCAAGCCGATGCATACTGCGGCACAAGCGTTGGGGATCAACTCGCTGTATATCGCGCTCCCCAGCTATGTCGTGATCATGGGTGGCGGGGCTGTCGTCAATCTGGGCTTCTGTTTTATCCGTTTGGCTACCTGCAAGGGAATCTCACTAAAAGCCGACCTGGCTCAGGCTAAACCGTTACTGATTGCCAATGCACTCTTCGCCATTCTGGGCGGCGTCATGTGGTATTTGCAATTCTTCTTCTATGCCTGGGGGCACGCCAATATTCCGGCCGATTACACCTATATCAGTTGGATGCTGCACATGAGCTTCTACGTGCTATGCGGTGGCATTGTCGGCTTGCTATTTAAGGAGTGGAAAGCCGTGGGGCAGAAACCTGTGCGTATGCTGGTATTGGGCTGCGTGGTGATTATTTTGGCGGCGAATATTGTTGGGTTAGGGATGGCCGTGTAAGCATTTCGCCATCGCGTTCGGTATGGTCGGGGAAATAAAAACGCCCTGAGAGCATCTCAAGGCGTTTAGCATAGACAGAGATATTTACTGTTAATTTATAGTGCGACACTAAAATAATAAGCATCGCAATATGTTATATCGCTAAAATAAAATCACAGCCTATCGTGAAGCAGCCAAAGCAATCTCTGGATCAGGTTCGTGCGTCATACGGTTACGCAAATCACGACGAATAATCTCAATAGACCAAAACCAAATTAAATGACCCACGATCTCTGATACATGTTCATACCAAGGGAGAACAAATAGAGAAGGCGTCAGCCCCATTAATGGGAATGAAATCATATGAACAAACAGTTGAGCCAGTGCACCCGCCAACAGTCCTTGCCATAATTTTATTTTAGGAAATACTTCTGCAACGACGCAATAACCAACAGCGAAAACAATAGAGAAAATAATATGCGTCACACCAACCCAATTGAATACATGGCCGGCAAAGGTATAAACAGCAGCATTAGGGTCAACAACGCCAAGCCAATCGCGTAAAAAGATGTAGGGTGGGTTAAGAAAATTACGCGAGCAATCAATGTGCTCGGCAGCTCTAATCAGTGATTCAGGTACGCAAGCACTACTAAACATATCAGTAGGACTACGTGGAGGAAGCGGATTTTCTGCGCCCCACTTAACAAAAGATGAAACAATACCAGCAATCAAACCAATAAAAGCAGCTAAGCCATAACGTCTACGGGACGGAGCCGTTTGTTCAAAAAAGTTCATTTTTCTACCAATCTAACCATTAAAGGTTATATTCTTACATAGGTATGATGGACTGATAAAGAGGTTAATTGATATATCGAACAATTTCTCTAGGTTATTTTGTTATTAGGAATGCCGCTTTAAAATTTATAAAATTAAAATAAAAATAATGCATTGACTTTTTGTGGACTTTTTATTCAATAATTGAAAAAACAGATTCTATAAACGTAGATGAAATGTATATTTCCAGAGAGAAATGAATAATAACTCAGCAATAAAAAGGCTTAATAAATAAGCTAGTTGTTTATTTGTGAAATAATAACAATTAAGTAACTCATGTTCTCGCCTGCATCACATATGACCCAGTGACAAAGAACACCCCGCCATGTAGTCAGCAGCACCACATCAGCGAAGTAAAGCGTTTCTGCCAATCCCTTTCGCATATATATTTTTATGGAATTGAAAATCAATTTTTATTCTTTTACATGCATAAGACAGCTCTCTAGAGTAGCGAAAAGACCGCCGTGTATGGCCTCATGTCATCGTAAAGGACACAGGGAATGGAAAAAAATCACCCACAAGTTACGACCCTCGCAGCAGGATTACTCACGCTGCTTTTCGCACTCAATCCCGGTGCTTACGCTGCACAAGGCACTGAAAAACCGGTATCCGGTGGTATTCTGAACGTAGGTCTGGGTAGCGATACGCCGATCATCGACCCGCACATTACGGCCTATGGCGTAACGGCGCTGATTTCCCGCAACGTGGTCGATTCACTGGTAGGACAGGCGGAAGATAACCGCTTTACGCCCTGGTTGGCGGAAAGCTGGAAAATTAACGACAACAACACCGAGTACACTTTCCACCTGCGCAAGGACGTGACATTCAGCGACGGCACCAAGCTGGATGCGGAAGCGGTGAAATACAACATTGAGCGTATTCTCGATCCGAAAACCACCTCCAGCTACGCGAAATCGCTGTTAGGTCCTATCGACAAGATCTCAACGCCGGATGACTATACGATTGTGCTCCACTACAGCTCACCGTTTGCGGCGCTGTTACAGGGCCTGAGCCTGCCATATCTGGGCATTCAATCGCCGACGTACCTGAAGAAAACACCAAATACCAGCACCACCGTGGTGGGTTCCGGTCCGTTTATTCTTGATTCCTTTGTGAAAGGCAGCGGCAGCAAGCTGACGAAGCGCCCTGATTACAACTGGGGACCGGGTTATGCCAAGCACACGGGCCCCGCCTATCTGGATGGTCTGGTGTTCAAATATCTGCCAGAAGCGTCGGTTCGCCTTGGCGCACTGAGCAGCGGCCAGATTCAGGCCATTGACGCCGTGCCACCTGCTAATTTCCCGACAGTGAAGCGCAATCCAAAGCTGGAAGTGATTACCTATGAGAACCCGGGCGTTAACCGTGTGCTCTATCTGAATACCACCAAAGGCCCTTTCCAGGATGTCGCGGTGCGTAAGGCATTCCAGAGCGCGGTAGATACCAACGCGGCAGTCAAAGTCGCTTTCTTCGGTACACTGAAAGCCGCCGATAACGTTCTCGGCCCAGCCACGCTGTACTACGATCCGAGCATCGCCTCCCGCTGGGGCTTTGATGTGAAAAAAGCCAACGAACTGCTGGATAACGCAGGCTGGAAACAGAAAGACGGTGAAGGCTTCCGTACTAAAGATGGCAAGCGCCTGAGCGTCAGCTTCGTTTATGCTTCAACCAACGTTGAAGCCGCAGATGTCGCGCTGTTCCAGGCGGTGCAATATCAGGTGAAGCAGGCAGGCTTCGAAGTCAAACTGACGCCAGTTGATGCGGGTGAATTCACCACACGCACCAATGCCAACGAGTACGATATCGCCTCCAACTTCTTCGTGCGCGCAGAGCCAGATATTCTGCGTACCGTGTTCGATTCGGCCTATGCGCCACCGAACGGTAACGGCTTTACTCGCATCAGCGTGCTGGACGATAAACTGAGAAAAGCGATTGGCGCGGGTGACGCGGAACGTAAACAGCTCTATAGCGAAATACAGCGAGAGGTCATCGATCAAGCGTATGTTGTTCCGCTGTATGTTCCAGCCTACCAACTCGGCCTGTCCAAACAGGTACAGGGCATAAGCTGGGCCACCAACGCAAAACCGAACTTCTATGATGTCTGGATTAAACGTTAATCTGTACGCGCTAGGTAAACGTCTACTCACCATTCTGGCTGTGCTCTGGGGCGCAGCCACATTGACGTTTATTGCCGTCAAATTGATCCCCGGCGATCCCGTCGCTATTCTGAGTGGCGGCGATAACGTGGTGGATGAAGCGTATCGCGCTGTACTCATCAAACAATTTGGGCTCGATCAGCCGCTGTGGGTGCAATATCTGCGCTACTGTGGACAGGCGTTACAGGGCGATTTTGGCGTCAGCTATCTCTATCGTCTGCCAGTCGGCAGCGTGATTAGTGATGCAATGCATGAAACCCTGCCGCTGGCGCTTGGCGGCTTGATTCTGGCTCTGTTCCTCGCGATTACCAGCGCGCTGCTCACCGCAGGTCGCTATGGTACGCTGCGTACCAGCGTATCGTGGCTGGAGCTAACGCTGCTTAGCACACCGGTCTACTGGATTGGTATCGTGCTATTAAGCCTGTTCAGTTTTCGCCTGCAATGGTTTCCTGTCACGGGTAACGACGGCTTTATGTCGTTGGTATTACCGGTGATCACGCTGAGCCTGCCGATTGCCGCCATTCTAAGTCAGGTACTGCGCGACGGTTTGGAAGATGCGCTCTCCCAGCCGTTCTCGCTCACTGTACGCACGCGCGGCGTCAGCGAAATCCGACTGCGTTTCCGCCACGGTTTGCGCCACGCGGCGCTGGCCGCCTCAACGCTGACTGGCACCTTGCTGGCAAGCGTACTCGGTGGCTCCGTGCTGACCGAAACCGTCTTTGGCCGCGCGGGTATCGGGCAGGTCACGTTGAGTGCAATTGAAAACCGCGACATGCCGCTGGTGCTAGGTGTCGTCATGTTGTCCGCATTCCTCTTCGTCGTCATTAATCTGCTGGTGGATGCGCTGTATCTCCTCATCGATCCCCGCTTACGCAAGAAGGCGAGCGCCCATGAGTAGTGAACCGATGCCCTTCACGCAGACACCATCAAGAAAACACTACCGCAGCCCGTGGCTGGCTACCTCAACGCTGTTGCCTGCCGCACTCGTTTTCCTGCTCGCGCTGGCGGTCTTTTTCCCCTCGCTGTTTACCAGCCGCACCGCCGATGAAATGGACATGGGCGCGGTATTCCAGTCACCAAATGCCACCTATTGGTTCGGCACCGATCAGTTGGGACGCGACATTTTTGCTCGCATCGTTCACGGCACGTCGCTGTCGCTAGGGATTGGTGTCGGGGCGATGCTTATCGCCTGCTTCGGCGGTGTACTGTTTGGTACGCTGTCGGTGCTCGCTCCGCTGCGTATCCGCCAGGTTCTGGTGCGCCTGCTGGACATCATGCTGGCGTTTCCCGATCTGCTGCTGGCGCTGCTGGTGATCGCCGTGCTGGGGCGCGGGCCAGAAAACACTATGCTGGCCGTCGGTCTGGCGGGGATTGCGGGTTATGCTCGCCTGATTCGTTCTCAGGTGCTGCAAGTCAGGCTCTCGGGCTATGTGGAGCACGCCATTGCGCTGGGCGAACACCCGCTGTATATCGTCTTTCGCCATATCATTCCCAATACGCTGCGCCCGCTGCTGATTGTCGCCACTATTGGCGTCGGCCACGCGGTGCTGTCCGCCTCGGCGCTGAGCTTTCTGGGGCTGGGCGTCGTTCCGCCGACCGCAGAATGGGGCGCATTACTCGCCGACGGACGTAATTTTCTTGATATCGCACCGTGGGTCAGCTTGTTGCCCGCCAGTGTTGTCGCGCTGTCAGTGATTTCCATTACCGTGCTCGGTCGCCGTTTACAGGCTATTTTGGCAAAAGGAGAGGCTAGATGAGCCTGAACACACTGCCTCACCCCTCTTCAGATACACCCGCAAAAACGCCGCTGCTGCGCGTAGACGACTTGAGCGTGACTTTCCACAGTCCCTTCGGTCCGATTCGTTCGGTTAAAAATCTCTCTTTTCAGGTCAATGCGGGAGAAATTCTGGCGCTGGTCGGCGAATCGGGTTCAGGTAAATCTGTCACCGCCCGTACGCTGGTAGGGTTATCCGGTGAAGGCGTTGACGTACAAGCAAACGCGATTGAACTCACACGCCATGATGGCAGCCTGTGCGATTTACGTTATCTGACCGATCGTGACTGGCGGGCGATTCGCGGCCGTGAAATTGGCTTTGTTTTGCAGGACGCGCTGGTGTCTCTCGACCCCCTGCGCAAGATCGGGCAAGAAGTCGCCGAGCCGATTCTGACTCATCGTCTGTTGCCCCGCGAGCAAATTCCCACCCGCGTCGCCGAACTCCTGAAAAAAGCAGGTATTCCCGATCCTGAGAATCGCGCAGCGCAGTACCCGCATGAGCTTTCTGGTGGCCTACGCCAACGCGCGTTGATTGCTTCCGCATTGGCTGCGGGTCCACAGTTGCTGATTGCCGATGAACCGACCACCGCACTGGATGCAACGGTGCAGAAGCAGGTGCTAAAAGTCTTCACCGCCTTGGCGCAGGCAGGTCACGGCGTTCTGCTGATCACCCACGATCTTGCCGTCGTCGCTGACGTGGCGGATCGCGTGATCGTCATGCAGCAAGGCGCGCTGGTAGAAGGCGGTGAGGCAAAACAGATCCTGTCAGCACCGACACACCCCTACACCCGCAAATTGCTGGCGGCGATCCCGACCGCGTCTACGCGAGGAAAGTGGCTGGCTGGCGTTGATCCGTTACAAGGTGGCATTGCGCCATCACAGACTTCTCTGGCAGCAGATCACGTCAGCACCGACGCGATAGCTCTGACGGCGGATCGGATTGCCGTGTCATTCAAGCGCCCAGACGGTAGCCGGATGCAGGCGGTGAATCAGGTTTCTCTCCAGATCAAACGCGGTGAAACGCTGGGTATCGTTGGAGAATCCGGCTCCGGTAAAACGACGCTGGGGAAAGTCATTCTGGCGCTACAAAAACCAGATAGCGGCGACGTCCGATTAGCAGACAGCGCCTGGAGCACACTGACAGAACGTGAGCGCCGACCACTGCGCGCCCGTATTCAGACCATCACACAGGATCCACTCAGTTCTTTCGATCCGCAATTTACCGTCGCCCAGATTTTGCGCCAGCCGCTGCGCTTGCGCCGCGATTTGAGCGACGATGAAAAACAGCGACGCATTTTGACACTGCTGGACTATGTCGGACTCACACCCGACCTACTCACCCGACGTCCGACGGCATTGTCCGGCGGGCAACGCCAGCGCGTTTCCATCGCACAGGCATTGGCTTCAGATCCTGAAATTCTGATCTGTGACGAACCGGTATCAGCGCTGGATGTCACCACACAGGCGCAGGTGCTGGATTTGCTGGTAGCATTGCAGCGCCAGTTGGGGTTGACGATGCTGTTCATTTCCCACGATTTGGGCGTAGTGCAGCACATGAGCCACCGCATCGCGGTGATGAAAGACGGGGATATCGTAGAAACCGGGCCAGTCGAACAAATCTTCAACCAGCCGCAGCATCCTTACACGCGTTTATTGCTCTCGACGGTGGCGGAATAATGATGTTGACGAAAGATTGAGCGGTTAAAAACGCAGCGACATTGTACAATGATAAGTACATATCAGGAGGTACAGATGCGTACAATTAGCGACAGCGAAGCCCGACAAAATCTATCGGCGACCATGATGAAAACGGTCGAAGACCGTGCTCCTATTCTTATCACTCGACAGAATGGTGAAGCCTGTGTGCTGATGTCTCTGGAAGAGTATAACTCTCTAGAGGAAACCGCCTATTTACTGCGTTCACCCGCCAATGCCAAAAGACTGATGAATTCAATCGAGAGCCTTAAGGCTGGCAATAGCGAAGAAAGAGATATCATTGAGTGAAGCTAATCTGGTCAGAAGAAGCATGGGAAGACTACCTGTACTGGCAAGACATCGATAAGTGGATGGTCAAAAAGACCAATGAATTAATAAAAGAAGCACGCAGAACACCTTTTGAGGGAAAAGGAAAACAGAGCCACTTAAACATAACCTTGCTGGTTTCTGGTCGCGCCGTATCACCGAAGAACATCGTCTGGTTTATGCCATCACCGATGACGCCATGATGATAGCCGTCTGCCGCTACCACTATTAGCCCTTCATTGATTCATCACACTTAATCGCTAAAAAAGCACAATCACTCCACATTCAGAAAACGCTGGCGGTAGGCGCTGGGCGAAACACCGAACGCCTGATGGAACACCACGGAAAAGTAATTGCTGTCTTCAAAACCGCACAGTGCGGCAACTTCACCGATTGTTTGCCAATCATAACGCAGCAACTCCATCGCTTTGCATAGCCGTAGCTGACGCAGGTAATGCGGCACACTCATGCCAGTTTGTTCCTTAAAGCGAGAACGCAAACTACGGGCGCTAAAGTGGTGCTGTTCGCAGAAGGCTTCAAAACGGAATGGTGTGGCAATACTGGCGCGTAGGGCATTCATCAACATATCTAGCTGGTGGGCATCCGCCAATTGCGGATTATCGGGCGTGTGGCGATAGCGCGCCGCCAGCAGCGCGATCTGCAACAGCAGCGCCTCACTCAGTTGCAGCGACAATGCATCCGATTTCATACACTCCTGTGTCAGCGCATCCACCTTCTCACGAAGGGTATCCATGCCTTCCGAGCCCAAACACCAGTGGCGCTGGCTTTGCGGATGCTCTCCGCCCGGCAGTAACGTTTGCCAGTCGGCGGATAACGTCAGGCGATTGCGGATATAGAGAATATTGTCCAGTTCAAGCTCGTGGACGGATTCATAGCTGTGGCGATCGTGCGCGGAAACATAGAACATATCGCCGCGGGTAATACGGTAAGGCACATCGTTCCAGAGGTGCAGGCCATTGCCACGCCAGACAATGACCAGTTCATCAAAATCATGATGATGCAGCGGAAACACAGGCTGTGGGTGCCGTTCGGCAACCATTACGGCATTTTTGTCGGTGAGGAAATAGTCTTCAGTCTGTAATTTCAAACCCCGTATTGCTGTCGCCATTTCCTCACCCGCAGTGACTATTGCCTACTCTTCACGAGAAAACGCCTGATGGCGTAGTGATTTGGGCGCCTGCGAAAATGCCTTGCGGAATTGCGTCGAGAAGTGATTGCTGTCGCTAAATCCACAGGCGTGTGCAATCGTGGTAATGGAATCATCACTCTGCTGCAACCGCCGACGCGCCTCCAGCAATCTTAACCGATTCAGGTAGCGTTGTGGTGTCATACCCGTGTGTTGTTTTAGCTGGCGGTGCAGTGTGCGCAGCGGAAGCGAGAATTGCTCGGCCAGACCGCCCCAGTTCACTTCTTCACTGTAGTTGTTTTGCAGCCAGCCCAGCAGCGCCTGTACCCCCTGACGCTCGGAGCCGTTACCCTGCGTTTGGAAACAGTGCTGACGCAGTTGCACCAGAATGTGCAGAAACAGGCTCTCGCTGGCCGCAATCGCTTCCGGCGCATCGCTCTGTGCCAGCTCCGCCAAACTGTTCAGCGACTGCTTCAACTGTTGCATTCCCACCGCATTCACCTGCCACTGCCCCTGCCACTCGCCGTTCGAACCATACGGTAAAAACGCGGCGATATCAGACAGGAAGCGAAACCCGCGCGGCGAACGGTACAGCATGTTGGTCAGGCACAGCCCTTCTACATCTTCGAACAGATGGCGATCGTTATCGCGAACAAAGAACACCGTCCCGCTACACAGGGCGTAGGGTTGGTCGTTAAACACATGGACGCCAGCGCCCTGTTCCACCAGCACAATTTCCCAGAAATCATGATAATGCTCAGGAAAGGCCGTCTGTGGGGTACGCGGCTCTACCGCGACCGTCACGGCACGCGAAGTAAAAAAATCATCACCACGAAGTAACGTCATTTCAGTTCTCCATTCCGCCTTTGGCAAAACTCAGCCTTTGAAAAAGAGTAGTCATAAGCCACAAAACCAGCCTTCAAATACCGTCACCCACGCGCCATCTGCCTGCTCTTTTTTTAAGATTGCACTGCCTAATTGATTGAAGTGTGGCAAGGATCACACGGCTTTTCCCCTGAATTTCTCATGGTTATTCTCTGAATAATTTCCCAGATTGTGAGCCCTTTCACGGTCAGCTTTGTCATTTTGCCAATCGCTTGTTGCAGGTGGCACTCACCGGAAGGTGGCTTCTGTTACCGCTCCTTACACTGCAACACATTCAATGATAAGGAGTGGCGGCTATGGCGGTGAAGAATATCGTGGCGGTGGATTTGGGCGCATCCAGCGGTCGGGTGATGCTGGCAACGTTCCATACCGCCACGCAGCATCTGACGCTGAAAGAAATTCACCGTTTCAGCAACACGTTGGTGTTTCAGGACGGTCATTACCAGTGGGATCTGACCATGCTGGAACACGATATCCTCACCGGATTGCACCAAATCGATGCCATGGGTATCGCCCCCGATAGCATCGGGATCGACAGTTGGGGCGTGGACTATGTGCTACTCGATAAGGACGGGCAGCGTGTTGGCCTGCCGTATTCCTACCGCGACCACCGCACCGACGGCGTAATGGCCGCGGTTACCGCAGAACTGGGACGTGAAGCGATCTACCGGCGTACCGGCATTCAGTTCCTGCCATTTAATACGCTATACCAGCTTAAAGCGCTGGGCGATGCGCCCTCTGACGATCTGGATCGGGTGGCACACCTGCTGATGATCCCCGACTATTTTCACTATCGCCTCACGGGGAATGTCGTCTGCGAATACACCAACGCCAGCACGACCCAATTACTTAATCTGCAACAGAAAACCTGGGACAGCGAACTGCTGGAGTATCTGGGCATCCCGCGCCGCTGGTTGAGCAATCCGGTGCAGCCGGGACACACCGTCGGGAATTGGGTTGCGCCAAGCGGACGACAGATCCCCGTTATCGCTGTCGCCACGCACGATACCGCCAGCGCGGTAGTCGGCGCACCGTTGCTGAGCCGCGACAGCGCCTACCTCAGTTCCGGCACCTGGTCGCTAATGGGCATCGAAAGCGACACGCCGTTTAATAACCCGCAGGCGCTGGCCGCCAATATCACCAACGAAGGCGGCGTAGACGGCACCTATCGGGTGCTAAAAAACATCATGGGTCTGTGGCTGCTACAGCGCGTTTGTCAGGAGCGTAATATCAAGGATTTAGGCGCACTGATTCAGTCCGCCGCCGCCGTACCCGCCTTCGCCAGCCTGATTAACCCCAATGACGATCGCTTTATCAATCCGCCGTCCATGCATCAGGCGATCCGCGACTATTGCCGTGAGCACGACCAGCCTGTGCCCCACAGCGATGCCGAACTGGCACGCTGTATCTTCGACAGCCTCGCGCTGCTCTACCGGCAGGTGGTGCTGGAACTCGGCGAACTGCGCCATGCGCCAATCCGCCAATTGCATATTGTCGGCGGTGGCAGCCAGAACGCGTTTCTGAACCAGCTGTGCGCCGATGTGTGCCAGATTCCGGTTCTGGCCGGGCCGGTCGAGGCCTCAACGCTTGGCAATATCGGTTGCCAACTGATGGCGCTGGGCGCTGTCGCCGACCTTGCCGCCTTCCGGCACATGCTGACTCATAACTTCCCTCTGCATCGCTATACCCCGCGTGCGGAGAGTGATTTTGCCGGGCACTGGCGTCGCTTTCAGGCGCTCAGCCAGCCAGAAACCGCCCCACAGGGCAAAAAGGAGACAACGCAATGAGCACACCAATTGAAACCGCATGGCAGTTGGCAAAAGCGCGTTATGCCAGCCTGAATATTGACGTAGAGGCAGCGCTGGAACAGCTCGACCAGATTCCGGTGTCAATGCACTGCTGGCAGGGAGACGATGTAGCCGGATTCGAGAACATCGGCGGACCATTAACCGGCGGTATTCAGGCCACTGGCAATTACCCCGGTAAGGCAAGTACGCCGGATGAACTGCGTGCCGATCTGGAACAGGCATTTGCGTTGATCCCCGGCCCCAAGCGACTGAACCTGCACGCCATCTATCTGGAATCCGCACAGCCTGTCGCCCGTAACGAGATTGCTCCCGAACATTTCAGTTCCTGGGTCGCGTGGGCCAAACGTCACCAGCTTGGGCTGGATTTTAACCCAACCTGCTTTTCTCATCCGCTGAGTGCAGACGGCTTTACCCTATCGCACCCAGACGAAAAAGTGCGCCGCTTTTGGATTGAACACTGTCAGGCCAGCCGCCGGATTTCCGCCTACTTCGGTCGCGAACTCGGTACGCCGTCAGTCATGAACATCTGGGTGCCAGACGGCATGAAAGACTTGACCATCGATCGTCTGGCATTCCGTCAACGACTACTCAGCGCGCTGGATGAAGTCATAGCCGAGCCGCTCGATCCGTCACACCATATCGATGCAGTGGAAAGTAAGCTGTTCGGCATAGGTGCGGAAAGTTTTACCGTCGGCTCCAGCGAATTCTACCTCGGCTACGCGACCAGCCGCGGCACCGCGCTCTGCCTGGATGCGGGGCACTTCCATCCAACCGAAGTGATTTCCGACAAGATCTCCAGCGCGATTCTGTACGTTCCACGCCTGCTGCTGCACGTCAGCCGTCCGGTACGCTGGGACAGCGATCATGTCGTGCTACTGGATGACGAAACGCAGGCTATCGCTCACGAGATCGTGCGCCATAAATTGCTTAACCGCGTCCATATCGGGCTCGATTTCTTTGATGCCTCAATCAACCGCATCGCAGCCTGGGTCATCGGCACACGCAATATGAAGAAAGCCCTGTTGCGCGCACTGCTTGAGCCCACGGAAACCCTGCGCACACTGGAACAAAACGGCGATTACACCGCGCGTCTCGCCCTGCTGGAAGAGCAAAAATCGCTGCCGTGGCAAGCCGTATGGGAACACTACTGCCAGCGTCATGACGTCATCCCAGGCAGCGACTGGCTGCAACAGGTACGTCAGTATGAAGAAACCATCCTCACTCAACGTCAAGGGTAAGACTATGCAAACAATTCTCTCTTCCTGGTTTGTAAAGGGAATGATTAAAGCCACTAGCGACATGTGGCTCAAAGGCTGGGACGAACGTAACGGCGGTAACGTCAGCCTGCGCCTGACGGCCGAGGATGTGACGCCTTATGAAAGCGATTTCTATCCGCAGCCGCGCCATGAAGCGCTATCGCAGCCGATGTCGGAACTGGCCGACTGCTGGTTCATCGTTACGGGTTCCGGCAAGTTCTTCCGCAACGTTCAACTAGACCCGGCGGATTCTCTGGTGGTCTTGCAGATCGATAGTGATGGCAAAGGCTATCGCATTTTCTGGGGGCTGGCCAACGGTGGCCTGCCAACGTCTGAACTGGCCTCGCATCTCCAGTCGCACATTGTGCGCATGGGCGTGAGCCACGGACACGATCGCGTCATCATGCACTGCCACGCGACCAATCTGATTGCCCTGAGCTATGTGCTGGAACTGGATACCGCCACGTTCACCCGTGAACTATGGGAAGGTAGTACGGAGTGTCTGGTCGTCTTCCCAGACGGCGTAGGCATTGTGCCGTGGATGGTGCCGGGCACCGATGCCATTGGCGATGCCACCTCCGAGCAAATGAAACGTCATTCGCTGGTGCTGTGGCCATTTCACGGCATCTTCGGTACTGGCCCAACGCTGGATGACGCCTTCGGCCTGATTGATACTGCCGAGAAATCCGCCGACGTCATGGTAAAAGTGAGATCGATGGGCGGTAAGAAACAGACGATTTCGACCGAAGAGCTGATCGCTCTGGGTAAACGTTTCGGCGTGACGCCACTGGAAGCCGCGCTGCGCGTGTAGGTCGTGTAACCCATCTACGGATAGCATTAGCTTCAGCCTCAAATCGCCACGGCATCACCGCCGTGGCGTTCTGCCAACGACTACAGGGGATTCGTCCATGTTGCGTAAAGCTTTTGTGATGTCGGTTTTTCCTGACTGCCACGACGACTATCAGCGTCGCCATAACCCCATTTGGCCGGAGCTGGCCGAGGTGCTGAAAAACCACGGCGCGCACCACTACAGCATTTTTCTGGATAAACCGCGCAACCTGCTATTCGGCTATGTGGAAGTCGAATCCGAAGCGCGCTGGGAGGCCATTGCGCAAACGGAAGTCTGCCAACGCTGGTGGAAACACATGAGCGACATCATGCCCTCCAATCCCGACAGTAGCCCGGTTAGCACTGCACTGGAACCAGTGTTCTATCTGGACTGAGGAATGCTTTGAACTAAGAATAATCCTGCGCAGGTAATATAATAAATATATTACCTGCGTGATTTGATAAATAAAGAAATGAAAAGAAATATTTTGTCATTTAATGAATAACTTCTGTTGCAGAGAGTTGTTATTTTAAAAGATATAAATAATTAGAGATTGTTGATGACAATCACATTTTGTCTATCCTATTTGTGAAGAGCCTCTCCTTCACATCAATAACAAAAAGATCTATTAAAATAATGTTGAGCACCGTCACCATTAGGTGTTATGCATTGAAAATTTGTTATTAATTAGGGTTTATCGCTGACATTTCAATTTAAGGCAACATTAATAACCGTTTACTCATTAAAGCCAATTTATCGAATTCCGTATTATAAAGATCTTATTTTCTTTGCCGTTATCACTACTACTCTCTCTCTATAATCAATAAGAATAGCGATGAAATTTTCTCAACTCACAGTGTTTTCCAAGTTATTACTCGGATTTTCCGTCCTGGTAGCCATGATGTTGCTACTAGGTGTGGTTTCACTACTCCAGCTTAGCGTTAATAACAGCCGTATTGTTGAATTAAGCAGCAACAGCTTGCCCGGTGTGCGATATAGCCTGGAAATGCGCGGCACGTTGTCTGAAACGCGTTTGCAGCAAATACAGTATATCGACTCCAAAACGCCCGAGGAACGCGAAAGTCACCGCAAAGAATTACTGCAAAACGCCGATGCCTTCCTCACCGCATTGAAGAATTACCAAACCGTTGCGAACAGCGAGGATAAAAAAGCGCTGATTAAAGTTATTGGCGATGATTTTTCCGGTTTTAACTCGGTCAATGCCACGCTGATTGATACCGTTAACCGTGGCGATTTGGCCGAAGCCAGCAAAATCAGCGGTGCAAACTCAGCAAAATATCGCATTCAGCTAATGAAAGATCTGGCCAAATTGGTGGAGATGGAAGTGGCGACGGCAAAAGATATCGTTATCAGTGCCGATTCAACGTATCGAACGTCACAATACTATGTCTGGGGATTACTGCTGCTCGCCCTGCTGACAACCACCGTTATCGCCGCCCTTATCTCACGTAATATTTCTCGCCAACTCGGTGGCGATCCTCACTACGCACAAGAAATCATGACCGAGATCGCATCCGGTAACCTGACGGCAGAAATCCAACTGCGTCAGGGCGACAACTCAAGTCTGCTCGCTTCAATCAACCACATGAACCAACAGTTGATGAACATCGTGCATACCATCATGAACGGCAGTGAATCCATCTCGCTGGCATCCAGCGAGATAGCGCAAGGTAACAGTGACTTGTCACAGCGTACCGAAGAGCAGGCTGCCTCGCTGATTCAGGCATCGGCCAACATGCAGCAGTTGACGCACACCGTGCGACAGAATGCGGATAACGCTAAAGAAGCCAGCCAGTTGGCGCAGCAAACCTCGGAAACGGCTTCTCAAGGCGGGCTTATCGTGGATGACATGCTTAAACGTATGCACGAAATCTCCGACAGTTCACAGAAAATCGTCGATATTATCGCCGTGATCGAAGGTATTGCCTTCCAGACCAATATCCTGGCACTGAACGCCGCGGTAGAAGCGGCCAGAGCAGGCAGCGAAGGGAAAGGTTTTGCCGTTGTGGCGGGCGAAGTACGGACGCTGGCGCAGAAGAGCGCCAACGCCGCCAAAGAGATCAAAACGCTGATCGAAGGCACCGTCGAGAAGATCACCGACGGTTCCGCGCGGGCAGATAAAGCCAGTCAGGCGATGTCGGAGATTGTGCAATCGGTTAAAAAAGTGACGGATATCGTGGCGGAAATTTCTCAGGCATCCAACGAGCAGCATATTGGCATCAAAGAGATCAGCGTCGCGGTAGAACAAATGGATCGCGTCACCCAACAAAACGCCGCGCTGGTGGAAGAATCCGCCACGGCAGCACACGCGATGACGGAACAGGGTGAACAACTGCGCGACGCAGTTCGTTTCTTCAAAGTTAATCAGGAGCACATGCTGAGAATTCATTAACCCCTCTGCCCCGTCGACCACTCGGCGGGGCAATAAACGGCTTCTTAGCGCCCCTCACCACTGCATAGCAATACGCCGCCGACACCCGCTGATTGGCGACAAGCACACCTGATATCACTCATGAGTCAACGTTGACGTACGGTTTAGGCAAACTGAGTTATGGTTGCACCACTAAACTACGTACTGTGTTTTTACGTAGTCGGCTTCGTCAGTTGACGATTATTTTTACATCTCGCCGCACGGCGATAAGGAGACCACATGGACGAACACCCTAGATGGCCCGGTAAACCGCATCCGCTAGAATAAGGACCGTCTTCTTCCCCGACCTCTCTGTTCTCTCCGTCTGCGCGGTTTACCGCCCTTAATACCTTCATTTTTTTCCGCTTTACGTCCCTTTATCCGGGATGCGCGCCCGTGTGCGGCGGACAGGCACCATTAAGAGAGCAGCATCATGACCGATATGATCACGCAAACGGGGCATCACCGTGCCCGTAAGACACCCGCAGCCACCTTTGCGATTGCCCGTGAGGCGCAAAACAGCCTCGACCAAACGCTGGCTAACCTGAATACCCATCTGCATGGCTTAAGCCATGATGACATCGTTGAGCGTCAGCAGACTTATGGCGAAAATCGCGTCGCCCATGAAAAAGCACCCCATGCACTGGTGCAGTTGGCTGCCGCGTTTAATAACCCGTTTATTTACGTACTGATGGCGCTGGCCGCGATCAGCTTTTTCACCGATTACTGGCTACCGCTGCGTGATCATCAAGAAACGTCGCTTACTGGCGTTGTCATCATTCTGGTGATGGTTAGCCTAAGCGGCCTGCTACGCTTCTGGCAGGAGTTTCGCACCAATAAGGCCGCAGAAGCGCTGAAATCCATGGTGCGAACAACGGCTACCGTGCTGCGTCGCCCTCACCCCAACGCTGCTGCCGTCATGCAGGAAATTCCACTTCAGCAACTGGTTCCCGGCGATATTCTGACCCTCTCAGCCGGCGACATGGTGCCTGCGGATGTCCGGCTGGTGGAATCACGCGACCTGTTCGTCAGCCAGGCAGTACTGACCGGTGAATCACTGCCGATCGAAAAATACGATGTGTTCAGCGATATCTGCGCAAAAGGCTGTCAGCCCACTGGCGGCAGCGGAGAAAGCGATCTGCTGGCGCTCTCCAATATCTGTCTGATGGGCACCAACATTTCCAGCGGCACGGCGACAGCAATCGTGGTGGCAACAGGCAGCCACACCTACTTCGGCTCGCTGGCGAAATCCATCGTCGGCACCCGTTCCCAAACCGCCTTCGATCGCGGCGTCAACAGTGTAAGTTGGCTGCTGATCCGCTTTATGATCGTGATGGTGCCTGTCGTACTGCTGGTTAACGGTTTCACTAAAGGTGACTGGATGGAGGCTAGCCTGTTTGCGCTGGCCGTTGCCGTTGGCCTGACGCCAGAAATGCTGCCGATGATTGTCTCTTCCAATCTGGCAAAAGGCGCGATTGCGATGGCGCGACGCAAAGTGGTGGTCAAACGACTGAACGCGATTCAGAACTTTGGCGCGATGGATGTGCTGTGCACCGATAAAACCGGCACGCTAACGCAGGATCGTATCATCCTTGAGCATCACCTAAATACACAGGGTCAGGTCGATGAGACGGTGCTCCAGCTTGCCTGGCTCAACAGCGCACACCAGAGCGGCATGAAAAACCTGATGGATCAGGCCATCATGCAGTTTGGTCGCCATAATCCCGCCATTGCCGCACTGGGTCACTACCGAAAAATCGATGAGTTGCCGTTTGATTTTATCCGCCGTCGTCTGTCCATCACCGTGGCCGATGAACACAACCAGCAGCGCCTAATTTGCAAAGGCGCGGTAGAAGAGATGCTGGCTGTCGCGACGCATATCAGTGAAAACGGGCTGCGGCACGAACTGGACGATGAGCGCCGCAACATGCTGAAAACGCTGGCAGAAAGCTATAACCAGCAGGGATTTCGTGTGCTGATGATTGGCACCCGTGAACTGAGTCCGGTCGGCAGCACCCTACCGCTCAGCACCGAGGATGAACGCGATCTAACGCTCTGCGGCCTGCTGACGTTCCTCGATCCGCCGAAAGAAAGCGCCTCTGCCGCGATTCGCGCCCTGCATGAAAACGGGGTGACAGTGAAAGTCCTGACGGGCGATAACGCGATTATTACCCGCAAGATCTGTCGTGATGTCGGGCTGGAACCGGGCGAGGTACTAGAAGGGAACGAGATCGACGCACTCAGCGATAAACAGCTCGGCGTACTGGTAGAGCAGCGTACCATTTTTGCCAGACTGACACCGCTACAAAAATCCCGCGTGCTAAAGGCGCTGCAAGGCAATAATCATACGGTTGGCTTTTTGGGCGACGGTATCAACGATGCGCCCGCCCTGCGCGATGCCGATATCGGGATATCCGTCGATACCGCGACGGATATCGCCAAAGAATCGGCTGATATCATTCTGCTGGAAAAGAACCTGATGGTGTTGGAAGAGGGCGTGATCAAAGGGCGCGAGACATTCGGTAATATCATCAAATACCTGAACATGACCGCCAGTTCCAACTTCGGCAACGTGTTTTCAGTACTCGTCGCCAGCGCCTTTATTCCTTTTCTACCGATGCTGGCGATCCATCTGCTGATTCAGAACTTGATGTACGACATCTCTCAGTTGTCGCTGCCATGGGACAAAATGGATAAGGAGTTCCTGCGCAAACCCCGCAAATGGGATGCTAAAAATATTGGTCGCTTCATGCTGTGTATCGGGCCGACGTCATCGATTTTTGACATCACCACCTACGCGCTGATGTGGTTCGTGTTTGCCGCCAACAGCGTCGAGCATCAGGCTCTGTTTCAGTCAGGCTGGTTCGTTGAGGGGTTGCTGTCACAAACGCTGGTGGTACACATGCTGCGTACCCAGAAGATCCCATTCATTCAGAGTACGGCAGCACTGCCAGTGATGTTGATGACCGGACTGGTGATGGCGCTAGGCATCTATCTGCCGTTCTCTCCACTGGGAACGCTGGTCGGTTTGCAGCCGCTGCCGTGGGAATATTTCCCGTGGCTGGCTGCTACGCTGATTGGCTACTGCACCGTCGCACAACTGGTTAAACGCGCCTACATCCGTCGCTTTGGCCAATGGTTCTGATCTTTTCTCCACATCTTCACGGCGGGCGCGTTATTACCCGCCGTAAGCCAGAGGGTCAAAATACCGACATCGAGGCAAAAAATTCATACCACCTTAGAGGTGATGTAAGTTAAAGGTCTCATTGCAGAAAATTACATAACTCATTAAATAATAATAAATATATTTTCATCAATACGGTGGTATTAGGAATAAGCGTAATTTTTTTAATGGGAACGATGAAATCAATGCTAAACCATTGTCCCATTACGCCGAAACTAAAATAAACCCCTGTCTACTTTTGCATACAGCACATGTCAGAAACGGACGGATTACAGGCAATGGAGCATATCTATGCAGTCCCTACATCACATCTCGATCCGTAGTAAGTTCATTTTGGCTCTCCTACCGCCAATCCTTGCCCTACTGTGGTTTAGTTTTTCCGGCGTGGTGGAGCGACGCAGCACGGAAAATGAAATGATCCGCATGGCGAAACTGATTACTCTGGCGCGCGATGCAGGCGAATTCGCCCACCAGATCCAGCGTGAGCGCGGTTTGAGTGCGGGCTATTTTGGCAGTCAGGGGAAAAATTTTGGTGCAGAGCTCACTACGCAGCGGCAAGCGACCGATCGGGCACAACAGGTGCTGGAGCAAACCGCCGCAAACCTGAGCCGCGCCGAGCTTGGCGATGCCGTCAGCGAGGAACTCAGTCGTGTCACACAGAAAACACAGCAGCTTACGGAACATCGCCGCAGCGTCGATAGCATATCGATACCCGTTGCCCAAGCCATAGGCTACTATTCCGATTCGGTCACCTATCTGCTGAATATTGTCGGGGATATGACCCATCTGGTCAGCGACGGCGGCATTGCCCAGCGGCTGGCAGCCTACTACAACCTGCTGAACGTCAAAGAACAGGCCGGGCTTGAGCGCGCCGTACTCTCCAACGCCTTCTCTGCCAATAGCTTTGCTACCGGGATGTTCGAGCGTCTGAACCAAATGGTGGGTAAGGGAGAGGCATATATCACTGCCTATAACATGTTCGCCAATACCGAGCTGCGTAAGGCTTTCGAACAGGCGCTTAACCAGCCTTCAGCCCAGAGCGCGCTGCAAATGCGCAATAAAGCCATCGCTTCCTCTAGCGGAAATTTTGCGATTGATGCCAGCCAGTGGTTTAACCAACAAACGGTAAAGATCGATGAACTAAAAAAAGTTGAGCAGCTCGCCACCCAAGATCTGGCTACGCAGGTTAACACCTTGGCTGCTGATGCCCGCCAGTCCTGGATTAGCTATTTAGCAGGGGCGCTAATTTCTCTGCTGATGGCGATCGGCCTGGCCTTAATGATTATGCGCAGCATCAACGAGCAACTTCAGCAAACGCTGACGACCATTCGTGAGATGGGCGGAGATCTGACGCGCCGCCTACATGTACCGGGAACCGACGAACTGTCGCAACTGAATCAGGCGTATAACACTTCACTGGAGAACATCGCCGATATGGTAGTGAATATTAAGCGCAGTTCACAGACTATCGGGCGTGCCAGCAGCGAAATCGCCAACGGAAATCAGGATCTGGCACAGCGTACTGAAGAGCAATCCGCTTCGCTGGTGCAAACCGCCAGCAGCATGGAAGAAATCACCGTCACGGTAAAACAAACCGCAGATTTTGCCGGGCAGGCGCGTCAGTTAACGACGGAGGTAGACGATCAGGCTCACCGTGTTGGAACCATTACTGAATCCGCCAGCAGCGCGATGAGCAAAATTCAGGACACCAGCCAGCGCGTGAATGCCGTCGTTGCCGCCATTGATGCCATTGCCTTTCAAACCAATTTGCTGGCGCTGAACGCGGCGGTTGAAGCAGCACGGGCGGGACAGCATGGCCGAGGATTCTCTGTCGTCGCGGCGGAGGTGCGTCAACTGTCGCAACGTAGTGCAGACGAAGCGGGGAAAATCCGTGCGCTCATCGCCGATAGCATTGCCAGCGTCAGTGAAGGGACAAAGCTGGTGAACCAATCGAACCAGGGGATTAACGACATCGTCACTGGCACGCGTAAAGTGCGCGATCTGGTGAATGAGATTGCGGTTGCTGCCGATGAGCAGTCGCTGGGCATCGCGCAAATTAATGAAGCACTCAGCCAATTGGAGATGGTCACGCAGCAAAATGCGACGCTGGTTTCGCAGGCTTCCGTTGCCAGCCAATTACTGGATGAGCAAGCCATTGAAATGGAATCGCTGGTCAGCCGCTTCAAGGTTGACGACAGCGCACCACAGCAGCCTTTGCCGCACGCGCTGTTATCAAGGTAGCGGAGACGATATCGTTCAAGAAGTGAGACAACATCGCCCAATGGTCTCAGCATTATGAGACTCACGCCCTCATTGAGGGCGTTGACTATTTGGCTCTCACTAAGCACCGCTGACGGCGCTCATCGACACGTTGGGCAAACCATGCCGTGGTGAGCTTACGGGTGATTTTCGGGCTTTCCAGCGTGATCCCCGGCAGGATGGCGCGCGGAGCCTTCGAACCCGACTTATCCGCCAACGCAAAGACACGTTCATACAGGCTGGTGTCTTCAAAATCGAGGCTATTGCCTTTCTCCAGTGCACGACGAATCGTGCTCTCGCTCATATCTAACCGTTTCCCCAACACACGCACCGCTTGTTCCGTAGCACTGGCTTTATCCGAACCGTAGTTGATTAAATCGCCATCCAGTGCCAGCTTAACCCCCGTAAGACGGCTGACGGCTCGCTGGAACGCCGCATTTCGGCTGGCATACCGTCCTGCATTGAAATCTGCGAACCGATATATAGACTGCGGGTAATTCGCTGGATAGCCCAGCAGATGCTTGATGCCAAAATACATCCCGCCACGACGGCTGAATACTTCGCGGCGAAGAGAGCCGTCCACGGTATACGGATAACCTTTTGCGTTAGCTTCGGCAAAGGCGATGCTCACCTGCATTGGCCCACCGGTATGCACTGGGTTCAACCGACCAAACAGCGTCTGTCCCATCGGCACCATGTCGATGAAATCATCAAAGATCGCGCTGAGTTCCTTTTCCGTGCGTACCTTATCGAGCCGCTCACTGTAACTTTTGCCGTTAGGGGATTTGATGAGGAGCGCGGTGCGCACCAGAAATGCGGGAACATGAATTTTCTCCGCACGACGGTCAATCTCCTGCCAGGCGATTTTTGACAGATTCGGCACCTGCGGATCGGCATTAAACGTCGATTCCTGTTCGGTTACGGCCAGTACCGAGCACAGATTTTCATTACTGGGATCGAGCCCCTGCGTGGTAAATGCCGTGGCGATATCGGTCGCCCAACCCTGACGATCTTTCACGTTGTCCGGCAACAGCTTGAGTAGCTGCGCACGAACATCCGCAGGCCGCGATTCCGGCGTCGTCGCCGTTTTACTGGCACAGCCCGCCAGCACCAGCAGAGCCAACGCACACAGGGGACGAAACAAGGGAATAGAAGAACGGGGCATAATCTCTCGGCATCATGATAGGAAGGCTGTCAGAACGTTAGCGCAGCCCGCACCAATTATCCAGCCGGAATCAAGCGCATGCATTTTACGGACTGACCTGGCATAGTTAGCGCTATCACTAACCGAATGCGCTAACGAACGGACGACACACGCATGGCTGCCACCAATCATTGGACACGGGATCAGTTGCTGATCGCCTTCACCCTGTACAGTCAGCTACCGTTTGGCAGGCTGCATTCACGTAACCCCGATATCATTCGTTACGCCGAGTTGATTAACCGCACGCCTTCCGCACTGGCGATGAAGCTAGTCAATCTCGCCAGCCTCGACCCGTTTATTATCGACTCCGGCCGCACCGGCTTGCGCGGCGCGTCCAACTCCGACCGCGCGCTGTGGAAGGAAATGGACAGCAACCCCGAGCTATTCGAACAGCAGTGCCAGCAGGCGATGGTATCGCTCGAAGAACGGGCGGCAGAAGCGACGTCGGTGCCATCACCGTTCCAAGCCAACGAGAGCGAAATCCCTGATTATCACGGCGGCGAGCGCCTTACACAGGTAAAGACGCGTATTGGTCAGCAGCTATTCCGCAAACGCGTACTCAGCAACTACGGCGAACGCTGCTGCGTGACTGGATTAGAAGAACCCGCTCTGCTGGTCGCCAGCCATATTCAACCGTGGAAAACGACGCCAGAATATCGCCTCGATCCCAGCAACGGCCTCTGCTTGTCCAACCTGCATGACAAAGCCTTTGATATGGGGCTTATCAGCTTCAACGACTCGCTGGAAATGCTACTTTCTCCACGTATCAAAAAACTGAAAAGCGCCATCAGCGACGTCAATTTCGCCCAATACGAAGGCAAACAAATCCATCTGCCAGACACCTACCCGCCCAGCCTGTCACAGATGGCATACCATCGTGAGCATATTTTTTTGGGGCGTGGGTAAAAAGCGACAAATCAGCGATACAAAAACAGGGCGATATACGGGCTTTCGCGCGAGATAACGTGCGGATTTTCATCCAGCAGCATCCGCAAACGCGCCTGTTGTCGCGTATTCGGTAATATGCCAGAACGGTTGAACCGCTGTACCCAGCTCGTCACGCTAGCCTGTGTTAGTGCCGTATTCTCTGGCTTAGCGTTATCCAGCAGGAAAATCAGCCAATCCCATTTGTTCAGCTTGTGTGCTAGAAAATAGTACACCTCAACGTGTTCTTTGGAAGATGCCTCTTCCAGACAGCGCTGAAGTTCAGGCAGCGACAAGTAGCCCCTCTGCTGGTAAAACAGCTTCCGCGCCACCTTAGCAATAGCCAGCGAGTGATGACGCAGAGCGGCCAGCAGTTGCTCACGCGCGTCGTCACCGGTACGTAGAATGAGAATACGTAAAGCGCTGTGATAAAGGCTGGGGTAACGCACATCCAGATTACGTTCTGCCAGCGCCACAACGCCGTTGTAGCGATGCTCATCCAGCCCCCACAGCGTGATTTTACGCTCTGTCACAGTAACCGCCCGATCCAGCGCTGCAAGGTAATGCGCCACAGGATCGTCGTGTTTTTCACGCAGCAGCGTTGAGGCACGCTGGCGCACCAAGGCATTCTTATCAAACAATAAGGCTATCAACAGAGGTGCAGGCACGGGAAACGCATTATCCATTACATACTGCAATGCCAGCTGCTTAATGGGCGCGAAAGTGTCTTTTAATAAGCGCGTCATCACTTCATGATCGACATCCTGATCCGCATTGAGCAAATACCGCGCCGCGTTCGCCCTGACTAACGGATCGCGATGCAACATCGTCTGACCAAAGATCTGCTTCAACGGAAACTGTTCGCGCTTAACCAGAATATCCAGTGATAATCGAGCAACAATTTTATCTTCCGAACACAATCCCGTCAGTAACGACGGCGCGCGCGCCTCCTCGGACAGAAAGCTGACGATCTCATCCACCAGCGGCTGATGATCTTCTCGCTGGCACTGCAACAGCCAGAAAATGGCAGGCAAATTGGCGACAAAAGACGCGTTGTTTTTCGGCGTTAACAGCAGCCGCACGCTCTGTTTAGCTGCACGCCGCACGGGTTCCGCCCAATCATTCACTCGTTCAATCAATGCAGGCAATGCCGAGACTTCGTCCATGAAGCCCAGACACAGCACTGCACGCTGCCGAATATGTCCGTTATAGTGACGCGTGAGCGTTATCAGGTGTGACACCGAGCCCAGAGCATCTGCCTGCGCTGGCTGATAATAGTTGTCTGGCGAAGCCACCAGCTTTTCTAACTGGTGTAGTAGTAAGTTATATGATGCCATATTCCCTGCCCTCTTCTTTTTCCGTTGCTCACAGATGCCTTACGCCATCACTGTCCGGTACAGCAGCGCATCCAGCATCGTGTCGTCAGCGGCCTTACTGTCTGGCAATATTGCTGGGCTATCGGCGTCGTTCAGCATCTGCGTGATGAACGCGTGGATCACCTCCCGACGCGGGCCGTATTCCGCTTCACCCGAGCGTTGCTTGATCTCAAGTAGTTGATGGATTTCAGTCAACAGGTGCGGATCGTCTACCGTTTCAGCGAGCAGTTGAGAAAAACGCATCGGCGGCATACCCTTGCCTGCCTCAATCCAACGCACCGCCAGTAGCGGGCGCAGGACATAGAAATACTTTTTGAGACGTACCGTTTCCTCTTGCAGATAACCACGAAAATTTTTACGCGCCATAGACAGGTAGTGCCAGCGAGCCTTGGACGGTGAGAACCACGTCGGCACCGCTGCCCGCAGTGCGGATGTAGCATCCCGATCTTCTTGATAGACCACTGGTGAATCCAGCCATTCGATCAGCGTCGGGTTAGCCCGTTTAAGCAGGCCGAGCGCTTTGCGCCATTCCCAACCGCAGACGTCCAGCTCATCGTCGATAGGCAGCTCTATCACATCGCGCTGCGCTTCAACGCGCAAATACCATTCCGGCCGATGCACGTAGAGAAAGCGCACGTCGTAGTCGCTATCTGGAGACGCAAATCCCCAGCCACGGCTCCCCGATTCACAGGCATACAGCACCTTCACCTGATACCGTTCTTCTACATCCTGTAAGACTAATTTTATCCGCGTCCGCATGGCAGCATCGACGCGATAATCGTTTTCCATCATGATCTTATCCTTTCACACACACCACCTGACGCAGCGTATGTACAATTTCCACCAGCGATGACTGTGCCGCCATCACCTTATCGATATCTTTGTACGCCATCGGGATTTCATCGATAACGTCGCTGTCTTTTCTGCACTCGACGTGTGCGGTCGCGCGGATCTGGTCTTCCACGGTAAAACGTTTTTTCGCGGCGGTACGGCTCATGGTTCTCCCCGCGCCGTGGCTACAGGAACAGAAGCTCTCTTCGTTCCCCAATCCCCGCACGATGAAGCTCTTCGCCCCCATCGACCCCGGAATGATCCCCATCTGGCCTTTCTGCGCCGACACCGCGCCTTTACGAGTAATCAGCACTGATTCACCAAAGTGCGTTTCGCGCTGTACATAGTTATGGTGGCAGTTCACGCCTTCCTGCTGGGTGGTAAACGGCTTCGTCACAATACGAGACAGCGCCGCCAGCGTATGTGACATCATCACTTCGCGGTTATGACGGGCAAAATCCTGCGCCCATTCAACCGCTTCGATGTAATCGTTAAAGTGCAGGCTTCCTTCCTCGAAGTACGCCAGATTACGGTCCGGCAGGTTCGCAATGTGCTGCTGCATATCTTCCTGCGCCAGCTTGATGAACAACGAACCAATCGCATTCCCCACACCGCGCGACCCGCTATGCAACATCACCCACACGTGATCGACTTCATCCAGACAGATTTCAATAAAGTGGTTACCCGTTCCTAAGGTTCCCAAATGCTGATAGTTGTTGGTTTTCAGCAACTGCGGGTATTTATCCGTCAAACGTTTAAAACGCGGTTCCAGCAGTGACCAGTGCGCATCCACCGTTTGTGGTGGGTTTTGCCAGGAACCGACATCGCGTTTAGAACGCGTAACACTACGCCCGTGCGGCACTGCCTGTTCAATCGCGCTACGCAACCCCAGCAGGTTATCCGGCAAGTCACTGGCAACCAGTGACGTACGCACTGCAATCATCCCACAGCCGATATCCACACCCACCGCAGCGGGAATAATCGCACCACGCGTGGGGATCACGCTACCAATCGTCGACCCTTTTCCCAGATGCACATCCGGCATTACCGCCAGATGTTTAAAAATGAACGGCATTTTGGCCGTGTTCAGCAGTTGATCACGGGCTTCTGGTTCCACAGGCACGCCCTGCGTCCACATTTTTACCGGTGCGCTATTCACTGGCGACATCATGTCGTAATCCTGCGTTTTCATTTCTTCCATTTTTTCTTCTCTTTGTTTGTCATTGTTCACCTGAGATATAGCGAAAGGCGTGCCAGATTTATGGAATAGATAAAATAAAAACATAACTGATTGATAATTAATTAATAAAAAATTTACCACCTGAACTAGCAACGCATCAAAATAACAGATAAATTTATCCTAAAGGATAATATTTTATACAAAGGTATAGCATGAAGCGTCGCGTCGTCATTGGTGTGCTGGGCACCACGCTGGACAAACGGGGTAAACGGGAGAACCGCTGGACGAAATGGCGACCGACTGTCGGCCTGTGTCAGCAGCCGGATTTCCCCGTCGATCGTCTGGAACTGTTGCACCAATCACGCAATGAAGGAATGGCACAGCAGGTGGCGGAAGATATCGCCGTGGTGTCACCGACTACGCAGGTCACGCTTCAGGCCGTTGAACTGCGCGACCCGTGGAACCTAGAAGAGGTCTACAGCGCCTTTCTGGACTTTGCGAGCCGCTACCCATTCGATACCGAGAACGAAGAGTATTTCGTTCACATCACCACCGGCACTCACGTCGTGCAGATTTGCTGGTTCCTGCTGACCGAAGCGCGCTATCTGCCCGCCAAGCTGCTACAAACCGCGCCGGGGGAAAAAGCGGATCGCCCGGCACCGCAAGGCATCTACGCCGTCATCGATCTGGATCTCAGCCGCTATGCCACGCTTACCAGCCGCTTCCAACACGAGCAGGAGCGTTCCGTCTCGTTCCTGAAATTCGGCATCGAGACACGTAACGCGACATTCAACACACTGATCGATCAGATTGAACGCGTCGCGCTGCGATCCACCGCGCCGATGCTCCTGACTGGCCCGACCGGGGCGGGGAAATCCTTTCTGGCACAGCGTATCTACCAGCTACGTCAATCTCGCCATCTGGTCAGCGGCCGCTTTGTTGCGGTTAACTGTGCCACGCTGCGCGGCGACAATGCGATGTCGACATTATTCGGCCACGTAAAAGGGGCGTTTACCGGTGCGTTACAGGCGAGAAGCGGGCTGCTGCGTGAAGCGGACGGCGGCATGCTGTTTCTGGATGAAATCGCCGAACTGGGGCTGGACGAACAGGCGATGCTGCTCAAGGCCATTGAAGAAAAACGCTTTTTACCGTTTGGTTCGGATAAAGAAGTCAGCAGCGATTTTCAGTTAATTGCTGGCACACACCGCAACCTGCGCGAGTGGATCGCACAGGGTAAATTTCGTGAAGACCTTTATGCGCGTATCAACATGTGGACCTTCCCTCTACCGGGGTTAGCGGAACGTCGGGAAGATATCGAACCCAACATTGACTACGAACTCCAACGCTTCACACACGATCACCAAACGCAGATCCGCTTCGATAAAGACGCGCGACAGCGCTACCTCACCTTCGCTTGCTCACCGCAGGCCGCGTGGCGCGGCAACTTCCGCGAGCTTGGTTCCTCCATCGCACGCATGGCGACGCTGGCGGAACAAGGTCGCATCACCACCGAACTAGTAGAAGAGGAAATCACCCGCCTGCGAGCCAGTTGGCAAAGTGATGCGCCAGCAACCGCGCTACCGCCCGAACTCGCCAACATCGATCTGTTTGAGCAGCGCCAGCTCGAAACCGTGTTCGACGTCTGCCGCACTTCTAATTCACTCTCAGAAGCTGGCCGTCGCCTGTTCGCCGTCTCACGCCAGCAAAAACAAAAGCCCAACGACGCCGATCGGTTGCGTAAATATCTGGCACGTTTTGGACTGAGTTGGGAGGGGTTGAGGGAGGCTGGCAACAGAAAGTAAATAGGAAACCTCTGTCCAGTAAACTTGACGAGCTATCTAAAATATTAGATATTTAATTTACTGAGATGAGGAGGTACATATTATGGCGTTAAAATTCTACGAAAGTCCGTTTCATGTGACGCATGACGCTGAAGTTGCCAGCAAGATGGCAATGAAAATGGATTTATCGATCATGATCACTAATTTAATCAAAGAGAAAGGTTGGACACAAAAAGAGGCAGCAGAAAAACTCGGCATCAACCAGTCGCGCGTTTCAGAACTGAAAAATGCCAAGATAGAGCTTTTCACTATTGATGCCATGTTTGACATGTTAGACGCTCTCGGTTTCCGAGCGAAAATGTCGATGCCAAGCCTGCATCAGGCGTCAATCACAATCACTGAATCAGCAGCTTAGCGTTTTTTACAACGCTCAGCCTCTCTGACATCGGCCATAAGCGCTTTGAGCCGTTGTTCAGCCACCTCTTTAGCTTTACGATCAACGCTATTGGTCGTTTTCTTAAAGGAATGCAAAACCACCACGGTATCAAGATATTTGGCAACATAGACACATCGATATGCAGGACTACCGTTTATCTTTAGTTCGATAACACCGATACCAACCCCATCAAGAAAATCAATTGGCAATTTAGGATCTTGCCCATACTGAATGAGGCGTAAGTCTTTTCCAAACTCATCCTGTATATCCGCAGGAAGCGTTCGGTATTCCCTTTCAGCGGCATCGTTAACAAATGCGAATTTCTTCAAAACCACTCCCTGTCGTCATTTTTCGCAAACACCGCAATATCCTTTACTACGGCCAATTAAAAAAGAAGAAGCCCGCTTATTTCCAGAGTTGAACCCATTTCTGCGAACACCATTCCAAAATACGCTGTAAAATGACGTTGAACTGCTGCAAGAAAGCCTCAGCAGCGTGGCGCGGCAACTTCCGCGAACTCGGTTCCTCCATCGCCCGCATGGCGACGCTGGCGGAACAAGGTCGTATCACCACCGAACTAGTAGAAGAGGAAATCACCCGCCTGCGAGCCAGTTGGCAAAGTGATGCGCCAGCAACCGCGCTACCGCCCGAACTCGCCAACATCGATCTGTTTGAGCAGCGTCAGCTCGAAACCGTGTTCGACGTCTGCCGCACTTCTAATTCACTCTCAGAAGCTGGCCGTCGCTTGTTTGCCGTCTCACGCCAGCAAAAACAAAAGCCCAACGACGCCGACCGACTGCGTAAATATCTGGCACGTTTTGGACTGAGTTGGGAGGGGTTGAAACGGGGGAGAGGAATAAACTGAATCATCTTCGCTACGGTTTGCCTTTCATCCAACAACCGATAGCGCATCCCGACGAAAAAAAGATACCGCCCCTGCCAAAAGCCAGAGCGGTACGGGAAGGCATTAGCGTGCTGCCAGCTGTGAGATCTTTTCTGCCAGAAAATCAATTTCCTGCGGGGTGTTATAGAAGGCGAGAGAAGGTCTCACCGTACTTTCATAGCCAAAGTGACGCAAAATAGGCTGAGCACAGTGGTGCCCAGAGCGTACGGCAATCCCCGCCTGACTCAGGTAACGCCCTATCGCTTCGTTTTCATGGCCTTGCAGCACAAACGACAATACGCTGGTCTTCTGGGCGGCGGTGCCGATCAGTTTAAGCCCGGGAATCCGTGACAATTTCTCAATCCCGTACTCCAATAGCGCATGCTCATACTGGGCGATATTCTCAATCCCCAGCGCAGTGACGTAGTCGATAGCCGCGCCAAGCCCAACGGCGTCAGCAATATTCCCCGTTCCGGCCTCAAATTTATTCGGTGCAGGCTGGTAACGTGTCAACTCAAAGGTCACATCGGCGATCATATTGCCGCCACCCTGATACGGGCGAGCCTCCTCCAGCACATCCTTTTTGCCATACACCACGCCGATACCGGTGGGCCCGAATATTTTATGGCCGGAAAAGACAAAGAAGTCAGCATCCAGCGTCGTCACATTCACAGGAATATGCGAAATTGACTGAGCACCATCAATAGCAATACGTACACCAAAGCGGTGGGCGATTGCCACCAACTCCTGTATTGGCGTCACGGTTCCCAACGCATTGGAAACGTGGGTGGCTGAAACAAAACGCGTTTTGTCATTGAACAGGCGAACATACTCTTCAATAATCAGCTGTCCGTGTTCATCCACCGGTGCCACACGGATTACTGCGCCAGTCTCCTGCGCCACCAATTGCCACGGCACAATATTGGCGTGGTGCTCCAGCAACGTCAGGATAATCTCATCTCCTGGACGTAACAGCGGTTTGACATAGCTTTGGGCAATCAGGTTCAGCCCTTCTGTCGTGCCGCGTACGAACACAATATTGTCCGAACTGCCTGCTCCGATAAAACGAGCCACTTTATCCCGCGCAGCCTCGTAAGCATCGGTCGAGCGCGCAGCCAGCGTATGCGCCGCACGATGAATATTTGAGTTTTCATGCAGGAAAAAATGGCTAATGCGATCAATAACCTGTCTTGGCCGTTGAGTGGTCGCCGCATTGTCCAGCCAGACCAGCGGCTTGCCATCAACCTGTTCAGACAGGATTGGGAAATCAGCGCGGATCTGTTCTACGGGAACATGCCCAACACGCGCCAGCGGTGCAGGCACGGATGAAGACGCGGTGCCCAGTCGTTGTACCGTTGCACCCGAGGGCACAGCGATATCCTGACCGTAGGGCACCACTTTCGGCGCATAGGCTGGATCCGGCGTCCCCTGTGGATGGCTTCTGCCCCCAAATAACGCGAGCAAATCGCGCTCGTCCGGCAGGCCGTAATCTCGGGCTGACAGCGGGCGCTCACCACTGCCTGGCCACGGGCCGGGAATCCCCGGCAGTGAAAGATTATTCGTAGTCATAATATTCACCTACTTCAACATCTTCCAATACGGCGATAGCATCATCGGCCAGAATGGCAGCGGAGCAATAGAGTGAAAGCAGGTAAGAAGCAACGCCATTGTCATCAATGCCACGGAAACGTACAGATAAACCGCGAGATTGTTCATTTGGCAACCCTGACTGATACAAGCCCAGCACGCCGCGCTTGGCTTCACCAGAGCGAATCAGCAGAATGTTGGTTTTACCGCCCTTACCTTTCGGGTTCTTCAAACCGTCAACGAACAGCTTGTCCGAAGGGATCACAGGGATACCGCGCCACAGAATAAAAGTCCCGCCGTGCAGGTTGGCCGTGACGGGCGGAACACCGCGGCGAGTCGCTTCACGGGTAAACGCAGCAATAGCACGCGGGTGAGCGAGGAAAAACGACGGCTCTTTCCATACTTTAGAAATCAGCTCATCCAAATCATCCGGCGTCGGTCGTCCATTGCGCGTCTGGATCCGCTGAGAATCAGCGATATTCTTGAGCAGGCCATAATCATCGTTATTGATTAGCTGGCTTTCCTGACGCTCGCGCAAGCTTTCAATCGCCAACGCAATTTGTTCGGAAGCCTGATCGAACGGTGAACTATAGATATCCGCGATTTTGGTATCGACATTAATAATCGTCGCGAGAGAATCCAACTGATATTCACGCGGCTGCGTTTGGTATTCGATATACCCTTTAGGGATTTCGGTCTGGGTCGGGTCCTGGCTGCACAGCGCATCCAGCGGCGTATCGCCTTCCACCACTTTGTTAACGCGATAGATCCCAGCTTCTAATCCCTTGTAATCCAGAAAATTGCTGACCCAGCGCGGAGTAATTGCCCCAAACTGCGGTGCTGTTTTGGTCACATTGGCGAGTTGATACGCGGCGTCGCGTCCCAGAGCGTTCAGAACGTTTTTATCTGTCATGATGTTTTCCCTTAGGTTTTACTTTCAATAAGTGATGTTTACACTGCCCTGCGTTTTCAGTACTGCGGCAGGCGGGTATCCACATCCTGCGCCCACGCGTTAATGCCATCTTTCAAATTTAATACCCGACCGGTATAGCCAGCCCGCTGCAAGGCACGTATCGCAAACAGACTGCGCTGCCCGATTTTGCAGAGGAACACGGCATCCACAGCAGGATCGAATTCATCAATACGACGCACGATCTGCCCAAGCGGAATCACCTTGGCATCGGGGAACTTCACGATCGCCCGCTCGTGTGGTTCACGAATATCGATCAGCTGTAGCGGCTTCTCCGCATCCAACCACGCTTTCAACTCACGAGCCGTGACGCTTTCGATCGGCACCTCTTCTTCGTTAGGTTTTAAGCCACAGAACTCCTCATAGTCGATCAGCGCATGAATTGTCGGGTGCTCGCCACAGACCGGGCAGTTGGCGTCCTTTTCCAGCTTCAGCTCGCGTTGTTTCATCTCCCAGACGTCGAATAACAGCAGACGCCCGACCAGACTCTCACTACCGCCGACGATCAGTTTGATGGCCTCTGCCGCCTGGATGGTGCCAATAATCCCCGGCAGCACGCCCACTACGCCACCTTCGGCACAGGAAGGCACCAGCCCTGGAGGCGGCGGCGTCGGGTAGAGGCAGCGATAGCACGGGCCCGCTTTGGCATAGAACACGCTCGCCTGACCTTCAAACTGAAAAATAGAGCCGTACACATTAGGTTTACCGAGCAGTACGCAGGCATCGTTGATGAGATAGCGGGTAGGGTAGTTATCGGTGCCATCAACAACGAGGTCGTAATCGCGGATGATATCCAACGCATTTTTACTACTGAGCTGCGTGTTGTAGGTTACGACCTCAATATCCGGATTGATGGCCCGGATTTTATCTTTGGCGGACGCCACCTTCGGGCGATCGATATCCTTGGTGCTGTGGATGATCTGCCGTTGCAGGTTGGATACTTCGACAAAATCGAAGTCCACGATGCCGATGGTTCCTACGCCTGCGGCGGCCAAATACAGTGCGACCGGTGCACCCAGCCCCCCCGTACCAATCAGCAATACGCGTGCACTTTTCAGGCGTTGTTGCCCTTCCAGCCCGACTTCCGCCAGCAGCAGATGGCGGCTGTAACGTGCGATCTCCGCATGTGACAGTTCCGTTAGACGATCGTCGGGGATAATGCTTGGAATACTCATGCCCGCACTCCGGCACCACCCGCAATGGCGGGCACCAGAAGGACCTCGTCGCCACTTTTAACCGGCGTATCTAAACCACCAGTGGTTTTTATATTGGTTTCACCTACGTATAAATTGATAAAAGCGCGCAGCGAACCATTCTCTTCATAGAGATGCTGATGAATATCGGGGTAACCAGCAGCTAATGCCGCCACCAGTTGCCCAACCGTTTCACCTTCCAGGCTCACTTTCCCCTGACCGTCGGTAAAAGCGCGTAATGCGGTCGGAATCAATAATGTCACTGCCATCGTTATGCTCTCTCTGCCATGTTCAACATCAGGGCACATCGTCCCCATCACTTTGTTACTGCTTATCGCTGCTGATCACTGCGCAATGTCGACCACTTCCTGTTCAAAACGCTGTCGATCCTGCGTCAACCGCCAACTGGTGAGATCGGTAGATTGCCCCTTGGCAACAGCAACGATGATGTAGGCATAAAACGGCAGGGCATGCTCACGGTCATACTCGGACGGGATGGCCGGATGATCCGGGTGTGAATGGTAGAAACCCACCACGTCAATGTCCTGCGCTCGCGCCGTACGTTCTGCCAATAGGTAGTCGTCCGCCGTGATGATAAAACGGTGATATTGCTCCTGCGCCTCACGCGCGTTGACGATGGGCAGTAGCGCCGTCACTTGTGCATCACCGTTCTTGTCAAAACTCCCCAATAGCGCACCGCAACACTCATTGGGGTACGTTTTTTCGCCCTCTACGCGAATCAGGCGCTCCGTTTCCGTTGTTAATCGAATCATCAGCTTTCATTCCAAAAAGGATCTGCCAGATAGCGCGAACCGGTATCGCAAAGCAGTGTCACGACCACCGACCCACTCGGCAGCGTCTGAGCTAGTTTCAAGGCTGCCGCCACATTGGCACCCGAAGAGATGCCAGTAAAAATACCTTCGCAATTCGCCAGATGACGAGTGGTGGCATAGGCTTCTTCCGTCGTTACCGTCACCACGCCGTCCTGCAAAGTTTCATCCAAAATGCCAGGTTTGATGCTGCTGGCCATGTGCTTGGTGCCCTCAATACCATGCAGAGGAGACGCAGGCTGTACCGCTAACGTTTGAATACGAGGATTTTCCTGCTTTAGTCGCCGCGCACTGCCGACAAAGCTGCCAGAGGTGCCCATGCTGGTGATAAAATGCGTAATACGCTGGTGCGTTTGCTGCCAAATTTCCCAACCGGTTGTGGCAAAATGCGTATGGGCATTAACGGGGTTGTTGTATTGATCGGGGTAAAAATAGCGTTCGGGGTCTTGTTCCACCTGCGTTCTTACCGCCAGATAAGCGCCATCGGAACCTTCTAACGGATCGGTTTCTACGATCGTCGCACCGTAATGGCGAATAATCTGTTTACGCTCATTGCTGGTGTTCTGCGGCATATAGAGCACCACGTCATACCCAAGCGCCGCACCGATCATCGCGTAGGCAATACCCGTATTGCCGCTGGTGGCGTCAATGATCGTCTTTCCACGCACGAGCTTCCCCTGAGCCATACCGTCAAGCACCATAGCTTTTGCCGCTCGATCTTTTACCGAACCGCTGGGATTCATAAACTCCGCTTTTGCCAACAGAGAAACACCCGGCGTTTTTTCAGAAAAATGCGGCAGTGCTAACAATGGCGTATTTCCGACAAGATCAAGAATACTCATACTTATTTCCGTAAGCAGGGCGATTTATTCTTTATTTTTAATTAAAGAAAACAGAAAGCTGTCTGTTTTAAAAAACAGAGGCAGTCATAATGGAAAATTGTTATTAATTCTCATTTTCCGACAAAAAATAAATACCAGTGATATTATATTTCTACTAAAAAATCAGAAAGATAAATTAAAAAATCAAATCCCGTCACCATCTTTATATTGGCTTTGTAATAGGCTGGCTTGTCGAATATTGCTGTCCGGCGGCGTGTCGCGAGTTAACCACACGTTACCGCCAATACTCGAACGAGCGCCAATAGTAATACGCCCCAGCAATGTCGCACCCGCGTAGATTACAACATCGTCTTCAATGATCGGGTGACGGGGATAACATTTTTTCAAATTACCATTGCCATCGGTAATGAAGTTCTTGGCACCCAGCGTGACAGCCTGATAGATACGTACTCGTTTTCCAATAATTGCCGTTTCACCAATCACCACGCCAGTGCCGTGATCGATAAAAAATCCTTCATCAATCTGCGCACCGGGATGAATATCGATACCCGTCTGGCTATGCGCTTTCTCTGTGATTATTCGCGCCAGTAGTGGGAAATCCAGTTGGTAAAGCACATGGGCTAACCGGTAATGAATCACGGCGTGAATACCTGGGTAGCACAACAGCACTTCATCAATGCTGCGCGCAGAGGGGTCCCCCTGATAGGCAGCCAGAATATCACTGTCGAGCAGTTTGCGTATTTCAGGCAACTGCGCGGCGAACTGCTTGATGCGACTGATAACACGTTGATCGCCAGCCTGCGTATTGTCCAGATGGGATAATTCGCCAGCATTATAACGCTGCTCCAATAGGGCTTCTTCAGCCAGACGATCGAGCACGTTACCCAGTAGATACCCTACGTAATAGTCTTCGCTCTCTTTTTTAAGATCGGTGGCGCCTAAACGCATGGGGTACAAGATTTTAGATAACGTATCGACAATACTACTGACATTCTCTTTGGAGGGGAAAAGGCGCTTATTATGATAATCACCCTGTAGGTATTTATCACGCCATTGCTGACGAACGTCTTTTAATCCATCAACAATGCTGTCTAAATGCCAGTTGATATTTTCCTGTGAAGTATAAAAAATTTCACTTAATTGCGGCATGGTGTTCTACCTCTTAAAAACAGCATTACAATAGATATAATAAAAAGTTCGCAAACAATGGTCTTAACCGAATTAATTAGAATATGAATGTGATAGTGTGCCTTGCCGATCGGCAAAGCAAATGATTTTATGATCTTTAAATAGTCAACTTTTGAATAAATGAAATCCCACTGAACAACGTCTCTCAGCACCTCATGATGGCGTATCGGTGTCATTGCCACAGGACGCGCTGGTGTTTTCCAAAAACACGACATAAACAAGTACGTAAGCCTTGCCTATTGTTCAAGAATACCTGTCACCTCATCAACAACGTCTTTCCCAGAACCCATCTCATTTCTGCGAGCACCATTCCAAAACACAGTGTAATTCCACTGTAAATCCATCCACCTTCTTTCACGTTTTTCATCGTTGGAATACAGTTTCTGTGCTGCGGCAACATCCGCTGCCGGGCTTGGAACCCCGAACCTCTCAAGACTGAAAAACACTTTGTTTTTTCAGGGGCTGCGTGCACACTCTTTACGGTGACGCAGGCAGGGCAACCGCAAGGTTGACCGGTCTTCTTGAGAGCCGGGGTTCCAATCCTGTCTGTGTCACCACCCGAATTTGGAACCTTGTGTGGTGGCGGACTTAATTATCTCAAGGAAAAAATGACCATGACGGACACTCACGCCACACCCGCTGACAGCACCATTACTATTTTCCGTGACCTGATCGCCAGCCTGCCTTTTGCGCAGTTAGATGACGTTCAGCTCTGCGACCTCGGCGCAATTGCCGCCGAATCGGTTGAAGGCCTGTGCCACGGGCTGCATTACCTCGGCGACACGCTGCAAAATGACGTTGAACTGCCGCAAGAAAGCCTCAGTCAACTCGGCGCGTGCCTCAACGCCACCGCACACCTGATTCCGGCACTGCTGGAAATGTGTGAACAGGCAGAACGTCACGTGCGAACGATAACGTCAGTGAGTGACGTGCCTCTTACCACACAGTAAAAACAATACGCGATGCCTAACAGGTGGATGGTTCCCCTCACCCTCTACTTCTCAACTGTCGTTTATCCACAAATACAGGGGTTCATCGCGGATTTTTCCGTTATCCGGCGTAAAAGATTATGCTGAGGAGATAGCAGGCTTCGGATGAGCCGCATGGATGCGGCGAAAGCTTGCGCCACGTCGGACAAAAACGTCAGAGACGTTTTTGAACAGCACTAGTGCTGGCCCGAAGGGCGAGTCCCATTTATGGGGCGAGTAAACGTGTCGCAAGCGGTCCGTTAAGCCTGATACCGACGAAGGAACCGCGCCAGCGGCATAATTTTTGCCAAAAGCCTGGGGTCTCGGGGCGAGCGGCGTTTGAGCCGTCCCGAGTCGGGCGCGTGCTACGGGGTAGCATGAAAATGACGGTATTATCGCGCACGAAACTGCCTCAACAGCGGCATAAAAATGTGGATAAGAAACAGCCCTAGCAAGGGAATACAACCGATGCACGAGTAGTCACACCATGTAATCCATTTCATCTTCAGATCCGCTAAAGCTAGAAATAAGAAAAAATTAATCAGTGACGCGACCTGTATTTTTTCTGAAGTTAGCCGACTATTCTGACATCAGTTAGCGAGGTCGTAGTCAGCGAGATGAGATAGACTAACGCTTCATATTTCGACGACATTCACCTTGCAGCATAGGCAAACTCACATGGTTAAACGCACAGTGTCCGCCAATAAATCGATCGATATGTACGCCGTCTATGTTTTTGTGACGATGGCGGAAGCAGGAAGCATGACGGCAGCCGCCACGCGGTTAGGCCTGACGCCCTCTGCCATTTCGCAAACGATCCGGTTATTGGAAGAAGATTTCGGCGTGAAATTGGTTAACCGGGCTCGCCGCCCCTTTGTCCTGACGCCCTACGGCATTGCGTTGAAAAACCGCGGAGAAATCCTGACGGAGGAGATCGCGAACCTGAAGGCACAGGTGTTGGAGGCAGGAAAAGGGATTAAGCCCGACTTGCGTATCGGCCTGGTGGATTCGTTTGCCATCACCTGCGGTTCGGTGTTTACCAAGAGTTTGATGAAGAGTTCATCGCAGTTGCTGATTCGTACCGGGCTCAGCCCGCAGCAGGGTGAAGCGCTAATGCGCCGCGAGCTGGATATGATTGTCACCAGCGACCCGTTGATCGACAGCGATAGCGTGGTGCGTCATCAGTTGTTTTCCGAAGGCTATTTCATTATCACACCCCCGGATTACCGCAAACGCATCAAAACGGTTGAGGATATCCGCGAGCTTTCCGCCGCACTGCCGCTGGTGCGCTTTAACCGGAACTCGCAGATTGGGATGCAGATTGAGCGCTACCTACGCCGCATCGATGTGCGCGTGCCGAACATGCTCGAATTTGATAATGCGGATACCTTAACGTCAATGGTGGCGGCAGGTATCGGTTGGGCGGTCACCACCCCGCTCAGTTTTCTGCAATCCGTTGCACACTCCCGCGAGGTGCTGACGCATATGCCGGAACCCGTCAATATCAAGCGCTCGCTTTATATTGTCGGGCACCGTGATGAATACAGCGCGTTCTTTGAAGAAGCGTGCGATGTCACACATGACATTATCAAAACCGTATTTATTCCGAAATTGAAAACGCTGAACCGTGGAATAGAAAAACTGGTTGAGATTAACCCAGATAATACGGAATAACGGTTAGGTATAACTATTCACGATTGGGAGACAAAACATAAATGGAGGAATATATCCACCACTAGCCATTTAACGATGCTAATTCAATGTTCGTCTCCCCGAGAACGCTTTTTAGTCATGATTTGATAAAAATCGTGATGGGTTAGTGTTACCTGAAAATCAAAAAACAGGAAAGACAAACCCTAAAAAATCATAATCTTAATATTGAAAACGATGCTATGTACATCGAACAAGAAAAAGGAAGAAGAACCATGTCAACGAATATCCGTATTGAAGAAGACCTGTTAGGTACCCGTGAAGTCCCTGCTGATGCCTATTATGGTATCCATACGCTGCGTGCAATTGAGAACTTTTATATCAGCAATAGCACCATCAGCGATATTCCAGAATTTGTCCGCGCCATGGTGATGGTAAAAAAAGCGGCCGCGCTGGCGAATAAAGAACTGCAAACCATCCCACGTAAAATTGCCGATACCATCCTGCAAGCCTGTGATGAAGTGCTGAATAACGGTAAGTGCCTGGATCAATTCCCTGTCGATGTGTATCAGGGCGGCGCGGGTACGTCAGTCAACATGAATACCAACGAAGTATTAGCCAATATTGGTCTGGAACTGATGGGTCACCAGAAAGGTGAATACCAATACCTGAACCCGAACGACCACCTGAACAAATGCCAGTCCACCAACGATGCCTACCCAACTGGCTTCCGTATCGCGGTGTACACCTCCATCCTGAAACTGGTTGAAGCGATTACCCAGTTGAGCGATGGCTTTGAGCGCAAAGCGAAAGCGTTCGAAAATATCCTGAAAATGGGTCGTACCCAGTTGCAGGACGCCGTACCGATGACGCTCGGTCAGGAATTCCACGCATTCAACGTGCTGCTGAAAGAAGAAAACCGCAACTTGTTGCGTACCGCTGAGCTGCTGCTGGAAGTGAACCTTGGCGCCACCGCCATCGGTACACGACTGAACACGCCGGATGAGTACCAGAAACTGGCCGTTCAGCATCTGGCGAAAGTCAGCGGCCTGCCTTGTGTACCGGCTGAAGACCTGATCGAAGCCACCTCCGACTGCGGCGCTTACGTGATGATGCATAGCGCCCTGAAACGTGTCGCGGTTAAACTGTCAAAAATCTGTAACGACCTGCGCCTGCTGTCTTCGGGCCCGCGTACTGGCCTGAACGAAATCAACCTGCCGGAATTGCAGGCGGGCTCGTCCATCATGCCAGCCAAAGTTAACCCGGTTGTACCGGAAGTGGTGAATCAGGTGTGCTTCAAGGTCATCGGCAACGATACCTGCGTCACCATGGCGGCAGAAGCCGGTCAACTACAGTTGAACGTGATGGAACCGGTTATCGGACAGGCGATGTTCGAGTCCATCCAGATTCTGTCCAGCGCTTGCTACAACCTGCTGGAAAAATGCGTCGACGGCATCACCGCCAACAAGGAGGTGTGTGAAGCCTACGTTTTCAACTCTATCGGTATCGTGACCTACCTGAACCCGTTCATCGGTCACCACAACGGCGATATCGTTGGGAAAATCTGTGCCGAAACCGGTAAGAGTGTGCGTGAAGTGGTACTGGAACGCGGTCTGCTGACCGAAGAACAGCTGGACGACATTTTCTCCATCCAGAACCTGATGCACCCAGCCTATAAAGCCAAACGCTATACCGACGAAAACGAAGCCGTTTAATTATCGTTTTTTATTCATGCAGACCCGGAGGACGACACCCTGGGTCTTTTCTGGCTAATTATTTACTAGAAAATAATCATCGTTATTTACATCATAAAATCCAGCGCCACACGCACGACGTTCCTTCCAATAAATTTTCCAATTTAGCCCCTTAAATTATTTGAATAATCGATCAGGCCAAGGATCTCATTCGTATTGAACGCGCCAAATATGCTCCTGATGTATTTCTGTTCGGCAACTATCAACTTTACGAACAGGACACGCTGGCGGCCAGAACCACGCCGGACTGGATGGTGGGTGTCGGTGTGTCCGTCCCGCTCATCAGCCGTGAAAGCCGTTCCGACAATATTGCCGCCGCAAAAAGTGCAGAAATGCAGGTTAACCATCTGGAAGCCGACATGCGGCAAAACCTTGAAGTCTTGGTCGAAACCACATGGCGAGACGCTCGACAGGCGCTGGAGGAATTCAACTCGCTGTTATCCACACAAAAACCGGCGGAAGAGAACGTCCAATTACACAACAAGGCGTTTACGCAAGGCATGTCGACCTCGCTAGATGTTGTCGATGCGCTGAACAACCAGACATTCCGGTTTAAGGTGTCTTACGTTTCCGTCATGGGGGATTTCGCCACGTGGCGCACAAACAGATACCCGACAAGGATTCGATATACGGACATTCGAAGTGGAGGCGCGCCGTCTTCACGATTCAGGGAATATTGTCCCAGCAGACACGCCGGGACAAGAGGTTTACGGTTTTGCTGTACGTCTACACTATTTTCCCAACACGAAAGGAACTGAATTGCGCAGTGAAACGTTAACGGTTTCGCTGTGGTCCATGCCTTTATATTCGTGCACATCGGCTGACGTCCCCGCACTCACGACATCTTCCGCAAAGTGAACCTGCATCTTGGTAGGCACGTTGATGTCATTGGTTCCAATCCCGATAAAGACGGGAGGGGTAACATGTAGTGTGTTGTAGCGAAAATGCACCATTTGGTCATCCAATAATTTATAGATGTCAGACTTCAGGCTATTCTTCGCATTCAGCCCTTCTTTCATCACTTTTTGCGTCAACTCACCAATGCACATCTTACGTGCATCCTCTACGAGCTTAGCAGCTTCCGGCTCGAAATAATCACCGACATTAAGCCCTTGATTCGTATCGGTTGCTGACAGATAGATATACATTACATAAGGGAGTTTAGGGTCGCCGCCTTCTTCGATCCCCTTGGCAAAAATATCTTTCGCAGAGGTTTTATCGTCAAAATAGGGCGTGCCAGTCAATACGGTCGATGCGATGTTCAGATTCGGCGCATAGTCCGGCTGGTAACCCGTACTCGCAAAGGCCGCATGCGCCCCCTGTGACTGGCCAACGATAGTCAACTGATTGTGCAGCGGGAATGCAGTAAGTGATGCTTTGACGCTATCCAACACGCTCCATGCCTCACCACGCGCATTGAGGTAGTGATGCAAGCCAGCAGACCCAAGCCCCGCGTAGTCTGGTGCCACAATGGCAAAACCCAGCGACAGCCAGGTATTCAGATACTGAGAATCCCGCGCAGAACGTGGATTGAGGGACGGTGCGCAGGAGGTTCCCACGCCAATTGTCCCATGTGTCCATACCACGACTGGCCAGCCCTCTTTTGGTGCCTCACCTTTAGGGATGAAAACCGAGCCGGTGTCTTCCCGCAGGCTTTTGCCATCAACCCCACTCTTCGAATAATACTGAATCCGATACTGTTCCCCCGCCTCCATTAGGCCATTTTCCGTATCCAACGTCGTCTTTTCTATCAGGGTGCCCGGCGTTTTCGTCTCAGCGAAAGTAAACGGAGCCATCATCCCGATGGAGATGGCGAGAAGTAGCGCTAAGGGTTTTTGCTTTAGTTTAGGCACATGAAACATGACATTTCTCCAGAGTTATTTAAGTGGGCATCACTCTAAAGATAGTTCAGTTATTGATTAAATTGCGTGAAGGGATTTATTTTTATCAATAAATTCAATAGCTAGCTAATTTTTAGTCAAGAGAAGTTAACGCCATAGCAATCTTCACATTGGCATGACCAACGTCAGATCGACTGCCGAGTATTCACAGGACGAACCTATACGCTTTTGATACAGCGAACCATTCGGATGATAATGTGCGACTTCCGAGGCACGTCATGCCATACATGCTCGGAAGCCGCTAAAAAGAAGGGAGTTTATTCGTCGAAGAACCAGTAACCCTGGTTAACCAGCGCGGTTAATTCTGCCACAAAGGCCGGGTTCTCTAGCGCCTCGCCCAGTTCTTGTTTACCGAGAACGGTGTAACGACACAATGCGTCAGCCGCTTTTGGATCGACCACATCCAGCCGTTCACTGTTGATGAAGTAGCTACCGCCTACTTCCAGTACCCGCAGACCACTCAGACGCGTCAACACACCGCCGTCCATCAGCGCCTCCACCACCTCATCCTGCTCATAAGGTAGTTCCGTCGGAGCGATATCCAGCTCGTGACGCGGCGTCGTTACAAAACGACCGAACCACGCTTTCAGCGCTTCCGGTTGATTAATTACGTCAATCATCATCTCGCGCAGACGGTCAAACTCATAGTCTTCAACCCGCCCCGGATGCTCCCGACAGGTCAAATCAGGGTCGCTGTAATGCTCACCGCCGAGATCGTTCTCTAGCACGTAGTCAGCAAAGCTGCTGATTAAGTCTCTGCCGTTCGGCCCACGGAACCCTACGGAGTAGTTGAGCGCGGTTTCATGAGTGAAGCCATCGTGCGGGAAGCCTGGTGGAATATAAAGAATGTCGCCCGGCTCAAGATCTTCATCAATGATCGGTGGGAAAGGATCGACATGCAGTAACGCAGGATGCGGGCAGAACTGACGCATCGGCAGTTTGTCACCCACGCGCCAACGGCGGCTACCCATCCCCTGAATGATAAAGACATCGTACTGATCGATATGTGGGCCAACACCACCGCCCGGTACGGAAAAGGAGATCATCAGGTCATCTAAACGCCAGTCCGGCAACACGCGGAACGGACGCACGAGTTCAGCTGACGGCGCATGCCAGTGGTTTACCGCCTGAGCCAGCAGCGACCAACCCGTTTCCCCCAGATTATCAAAATGTTCGAACGGCCCGTTGCTGGCCTGCCATTGACCATTTTTATAGCTGACCAGACGGCTATCAACTTCCGCCTCCATCGCCAGACCCGCCAGCTCATCTGGTGTAATTGGATCGACAAAATTCGGGAAAGCATTCTTCAATACAACAGGTTGTTTTTGCCAGTATTTTTCTAAAAATTCGGGCCAATTAAGGTTAAGTTGATAAGCCATACGTTCACACCAGTGAGAAAACAAACGGGCATGATTATAAAGAGTGTGATTCCCTATCTACTTTGTCATTGGTCAATGGGCTGATAACTATCATGCAGCCTGCATATTTTTCTTTATTAGATAATGCCTTAACATACCTTCTTCAGGAAAATCAGGTAACGACATGTGCAACTGATAGCCTTGCTTTTCATAGAATGTAAGTAACTGAAAAATAAACGTATCCACAAGCGCATGACGGCACCCAAGACGTATTGCTTCCTGTTCCGCTTCCTTTACCAACGCACTACCGAGCTTCAGGCCTCTGGATTCCTTACACACCCATAGAAAGTATTATCTGGGCACTCTGTTGCTTGATTGGCCTATTCTTTAAACCACTGAGGCATATTTGACTGTTCCACAAGCACGCGGGTAAACGAGTCCTGATTGTTGTCATCTTTAGCACATTGAAGTTCTTCGAATCCCCATTTCCCATCACGATTAGAAAAATAAACTGTGTATTTGTCTGTATTGAATCCAAAATATCGCTCAGTGGAGTCACTAATCGTCAAAGAACCACAGGTTGCAGAAGTATGCCATTCACTACTCGTAGCCCAATCAAGTACGACGACTATAAAATTTTCAGTCCAGCGAGGTATGGCAGACAGCAGCAGAGCTGTTAAATAGCTTTCCGAAATAATAGATCACTTGGGGGGGAACTCAGTCCAAGTTGAGCGATCTGATCAATCGCTGAATATCCCAAATCACCAACCGGACTGAGTCATGCCGATCATAACACCTATCCAACCCGACGAGCGTCAATTGATGCAGAAAACCATGCAGACGACACGCGACAAGAACCATTATCGCAGGCTTGCCGCTCTACTAATGCTTGATGATGGCATCTCCGTTTCCGATGTGGCTAAACACCTTCAGGCTGCTCGTTCCACCGTCGGACGCTGGATAAACTGGTTTACCCAAAGTGGCGCCGAAGGACTGGAAAGCCGACCCGCAGGACGACCGCCGAAATGGTCGCCAGAGCCTGTATTGCCGCTGCTATCTCATCTGGTTGATTACTCGCCACAGGATGTCGGATGGCTACGCTCGCGCTGGAGTCTGGAATTGCTGACCATGGAGATAAATGGTTTTTTCAACATTAATGCCTCACGAAGTACCCTGTATCGCTGGGTTAAGATGGCCGGTCTTGTCTGGCGTCGGGCTGCCCCCACACTGAAGCTCTCCGACCCAGATTACGATGAAAAAATGACCGCTATTCAGGCCGCGCTGGCTGTCAACAGTTCGGAACATCCCGTGTTTTATCAGGATGAGGTTGATATTGCCCTCAACCCGAAAATCGGCGCTGACTGGAGCCAGAAAGGTAACCAAAAACGGATAGTGACGCCGGGCCAGAATCAGAAACATTATCTGGCTGGCGCACTGCACGCGGACACAGGAAAGGTGACCTATATAGGCGGAATAAAGAAGACATCAAAATTGTTTATAAATCTGTTGGTTAAACTGAAACGCACATACCGGCACGCCAGCATTATCACACTGATAGTAGATAACTACATCATTCATAAAAGTAAGGAAACCCAGCGCTGGCTGGCAGAGAATCCGAAGTTCAACCTGCTGTTTTTGCCGACTTACTCGCCCTGGCTGAACAGAATAGAAGGGCTCTGGCATAAGTTGCATGAAACGGTAACACGAAATCATCACTGTCATTACATGTGGCAGTTATTGCAGAACGTAGCCCAGTTCATGGAGGCTGCTTCGCCTTTCCCTGGAAATGCACCGGGAAAGGCAAGGGTGTAGCAGTATTATGAAAAGCTATTTAACATCAAGACTCCAAAAAAAGTAATTAATTGATGTCCTTTCAATTTATCTGATACTAATAGAAATGCTCCATATGAAATTGGTTGTAATATCATAAAAAATAAATAGCAAAAAAAGCCAACTTCCACCCAAGTTCAAGCAACGGAGAATCACGGACATCCATATTACTCATTTGAATAAAATAGCTAGCTGCATATGCACTTGTAATGAAATATTATAAAGACACGCCACTAATAACAACAAATACAATGAATGCTAAAATAAACCAGCGAGCTAACCATACAAATCCAATGTTTAGTAAAAATAAAGATGACGCAAAAAAAACCAAGCTAATAATGACATGCCGCTCAGTTGCCGTTATTTATTACTTAATTATTTCCCACCAAATCCAACCCACCGGGAAAGTGATTGAGCCAGTGGGTGACCATGTACTCATCGAACGGCGCGAGGCCCAGGGCTTGCCGGTTGCCCCACAGTTCTCGGATATCTTGCGTGGTGATGACAATGTAGTCGGACATGATGCGTAGTTTAAGCGTCTGCTCGGTACTGGATCCTGCCTCTTCAGCCACTGCCCTTCGCATAATTTAGTGGCACTGACCATTTCTACTATCCGCAAGCATGGCCCGTCATACACTCTCTTACGGAGCTTCCGGGGTGAGCACGCCTGCTTTGGACTGCCGACCTGCTTAACTTTCATGCCGTTACGTGAACACGTACCCAAAGCACTTTTGATCGGTAACGCCGATCGATACGATAGCATCGATCTATCAAAACGATTATCTTTTAATTCCTCGCGCCGCTAAGCTATTGCCGAGAATAACCATAACGTAATGTTTTATCTGTTTTTATTTCCATTGTCGGGAATGGGCTAACTATTGCCTGTTATCCAGTGAATCAATAATCAGCAGATGAAAACCATCCCGTTGTTTTTGCCAAATCAGGACAGGTGCGCAATGACGCCGATTACCTCTCTTTATTTAACAATATTGAATCAACAGGGTAAATCGGCCACCCGACTGAGCCAGGCGATTGAACGGCTTTCGTCGGGTCTGCGCATCAATGGCGCGAAGGATGATGCCGCTGGTCAGGCGATTGCCAACCGGATGACCGCCAATCTGAATGCCAACAGCGTCATCACCAATGGTATGAAAGATGGCCTCAGCCTAATGCAAACTGCCGAGAGCGGGTTGAATACCATCAATAGCCTGATACAACGTGGCAGGCAACTCGCAATGCAGGCGGCAAACGGAACGTTGTCAGATACCGACCAGACCAGCCTGAACAGTGAATATCAGCAGATTAGGGAAGAAATCGACCGCATCGCTTCATCGACACAGATCTTTGGCCGCTATCCGCTGGCTCCTGCTGAACCGAGCCCTCAGCCTGCCAAATTAGGGACAACCTTGCCACTGGCTGAAAAGTTTCCCGTCCCCAATATCAATCATCAATTTCCCTCTGGGGTCATTTCGCTGGCTTACATTCCTGCTGGCGCAAAAAATATCACCATCACCATCGACTCATTGAGCGCCGATGACGATATCCAGCTATTTGCACGAGATGGCAGGCATCTGGCCGGTACACCCGCAGAAGGTACAGACGCCGATATCGTCTGGTCAGTAAATGGTGTGACAGATGAAAGTACCATGAATACCGCCGTGATTACGCAAGACAACGGCTTTTTACCTGGAGCCACCTACTCGGCAGATTCGCTGCTGCAAGCCGGGAAATACAATATCAACACAGGGGCACAGACCACTTATCAGGGTATGACCATCACCTACAGCGGTGATGGCGACCGTTTTGAAGATGCCAACACTGGGGACTTTAACGATGGAAATGTGGCCGCAGCAAACCAGCTGGAAAAAATTCACATTGATGAGGTGACAGAAGATCTGATTGTCATTGTGGTTGGCAGCGGCGTGTTTTACAGCAACGCAAGCTGGGATGAACTTCCCACACCGACAGAGCCTGCCCCGCCACTGCCGCCCTCCGTACCCATCAGCAAAGAAACGACGTTTGTCATCGGGGCAAGTTTCGGTGATGCACTACAAACGGTCACTATTAACCCAACGCCAGCAGACAGCCAGTCACTGGGGCTTTCCTCTGTGACGCTAAGTACACCAGCACAGGCCAGTGAAGCATTAGCCACGTTCGATAATGCACTCAAAACGCTGGACGGTTACCGCAGCGAATACGGCAGCCAGATGAACCGCTTTGAATCCGTCACTGCCGTGCTGTCGCAGGAGAAGGTTGCCACCGCTGCCGCCCGCTCACGCATATTGGATGCCAATTACGCCATTGAGGTTTCCGCGATGACAAAAAACCAGATCCTGCAACAGGTTTCTCTGTCCGTCTTGTCACAAGCCAATCAGCAGTCGGGAAACGTATTAAAGCTGTTACAGGGATGATGTGCCGTCAGGAGTACCACTTTGCTATTTTTCTACTGAATCACTATCATCATGAGCATTGAAATATTCAGCCACTGCCCTTTCACCACGGCAGCGTTTGCCTGTCTGGGAAATAGGGATGGCGGTAATGTACCCATCACTGTTGTTGATATTGAACACGGTATCGACATGACGCTATTGACTCGCATCATTACCGATCGTCAACGGACATTCATTATTATTCTCAACAACCGCAAACATACACCGGTAATGGTGGCTAAAAAGGTATTACTGTTATCAAAACACGCATCAATTAGCACGATTAAAAAGGTTCTCTCTGCAATGTCATCGCCCAGGGAAATAAAAGGTAAGACGATATCGTTATCACCGAATGAGAAAGTATTTTTCGGCTATTGGTTGGATGGAATATCAATTAAAGATATCGCAAAAAAAATGACGATAACCCATAAAACCGCCAACAACATGAAAAATAATATCTACAAGAAATATGGCATAAAAGATCTGCTCACCTTTTTACTCATCGCCAGAATCTCACATATGCAAAGTATCACTGATGCTGAACATCACAGGGTTATCTACGTTGATAAGGTGGCGTGAGGTAACATTCTGAGAGCAACAGGAAGCTTGAATCCCTCTGATTTTTCGAGCATTATCGCAATATATTCCCTTTTCAGCCCGTGTTGCATATGTCATCTGTCCAGGAACTTCAAACTGCCATCACCGCCCCATTAACCGATAAAAACGTTTGCTGTAGCTACGTTCAGCGATATGATACAGTTTATTTAAAATCACAGCCCCCGGCAATCTGGATGTACTTTAATCAGCCTACGTCACACGACCTGAAGTCACTGGACGCTGTTAAATCTAGGTTAGTAAGTAATGTCAGTGCAGGAGTTTTAGAGCATATTGCATACTCATGGCACATCCTTAGCTTTCGGGCTGGCTTGCCACTGTAATAGTTCAGTGATATCCCGTTCGCCCTCTGCTTCTTTTAAACTGCGCTGTTGCTCGGCAAAGTGTTCATATTCAGCCTGAGCCTTGTCATCTGCTATTTTCTTGCTGATCGTACCTGCACCTTTTAATACATCACGATCATTGAATTGCAGGAATTGATCTAATTTTTCCTGCCAGTCACGTAGAAATATCTGCTGCCGACGTCTGGCCTGATCTTCAGCAAAATCCAGCCACATATTGACCACGCGGTTCAGTTCATCAACTTCGCTTTTATTGAGATAATTTTTAGCGACGGTGACATCCCCTTTACGCACTTCATCACCCTTAAAGCTGGTCAGCCCCATATGAGGAAGACTGGCATCGGCACGTTGGTGAATAAGCTCAGCAGCCGTTTTCCCAGTACAGGCGAAATGCAGTTTATTCTGGATAGTCTGGAAAAAGAGAGTGGTCTCTTTCAGTGAGGGTTGATAATCCGCTGCAAGAGCAAAAATTTCCCGTACCCGTAAATAGACGCGCCGTTCGCTGGCACGAATATCGCGGATGCGTTCTAGCATTTCACCAAAGTAATCGGGCACTACTGACGGGCCGACAGGCGGATTTTTCAGCCGCTCATCGTCCATTACAAAACCTTTAATCAGATATTCCTGCAAGGTCTGTGTGGCCCACTGGCGGAACTGGGTTCCTCGGGTTGAACGGACGCGGTAACCGACGGCCAGTACCAATGACAGATTAAAATATTGAACCTGATAATTTTTTTCATCGCTGGCAGTTGTTCGGTAAAACCGAACAACTGAATTTTCATCCAATTCACCGTCTTCAAAGATGTTTTTGATATGCTCGCTGATAGTCGATTTGGCTTTACCATATAGCTCACCGATCATCGCCTGCGATAACCATAACGTATCGTTTTCGAAACGGCATTCAATACGTATTTTGCCATCCTGGCTGGTAAACATTATGAATTCACCGGACGGGGCTTCAGGTAAGTGTTTATCTGTCATGGTGTCTCCGTTTTTATACTCCATCGGCTGAATGGTGATATCGCCCCGGTTATGCTTGCCATTCAATAGATACAGCATCCGTTCCAAATCAGCCAGTTGATCGCATCGCCAGATCCACAACAGTTGTATTTGATCAGATTGCTGATGATGAAGTAACAAAGGGTTGGTTTTGTCATCTCACCGCACCTACCGCACAACGAGTTATGTCCACTTTCAGGCTAACTGAGAACGTCTGGTCAGACTAGGCTAGGTGTTGAGATTGTACCAAGTAATTTGATCCAAAGTCTGGAGCAAGAGTGATGACTCTATCCTTGGCCGACTGTTCTTTAGTACGATCTAAACACGCCTAAGCCCACAAAAAAACCAAGCAACAGGCCGTTTTTCAAAAAATCGTGGATTTTATTGATAAGTTAAAAAGGGTTGGCAGGCAAATTTAGCCATACTAGCTATCGTTAAAGATAGCTTCACACAATAGATGAATTGTATTTATCGCGGCTTAACTGGGTAGTTACCAGTACAAACAACAGGTAACTACCCGGTGGGTCTTTAATCTAAAAAAATTATGCGATCGATGTCTTTGCTGCTTTGATACGGTTGAATTCAACAATTTCCTCAACGACATAACTAATATGATGGTTAGTATCGTAACCAATCCAATCTTGCGCCCTGCCTTTAAATTTTTTTAAGGTGCAGTCAAAGATTTTTTCATCCCCCCATGAGAACCCAATACCCAAGTAATGTGGTGAGGCAACTATGACTTTTGCCAGGTCATAAATTTGATCACCTTTGTTACCTTTCTGCTTAGAATGCCCACGAGCAACAAAATACCGATTGTTAATCGTATACCTTATTTTTCCATTTGTATGTTTTGAACGTATATCATCAGCTGCGCTCGGGTTTCTTACGCCGTAATCAGCGAAAATCAGTCCCTCTGTACTTTCCGCAAGGAGAGCCTTCCAGACTACCATTTCACGTCTTTCAACGTAGCCTGTTGAGTCTTCGTGCTTAACTGCTTCATTTACGAATGTTGGAAATGATGCTCCAGCGAGCATAGATGCTCTAAAACCAAATCCTGCTGTTGCTTTTAGAAGGTGATGCATATCTGCGAGCAGTGAAACAATGGATTTTTTGGTTACATCCCCAAAATCGAACAATACAATTAATTGCTCACCTGAGAGGTGTAACGCATCAATAATTTTTTCGATACTCTCGATGAAATGTTCTTCATCGTAAGCATCCTCAATAGCCTCAGAATCGATGCGTAAACAATATAATGTATCTTCTGGCGTTGACAAGTTCCGCAAAGCATTTTGATAATCAATATCATCCCATCGATCAAGTCCGATTACAGGGTATATTTTCAGACCGCTTGCACATAGTTTACGGAACATATAGCTATATACATGCTCTCCCGTCTCAATATATTCATTCGGTTTCCATTCAAAATGGTCGAAGAAGAGACTCATAGCAGTGCATGAGGATGTTATGTCATTTGCAACCTTGTCTAGGTAATCTTTCTTCGGTTGCGCAGAACCGCGAAGATAAGCCAATTCTTTTGTTTTTTCAGTAAACTTAGGGATTTCAAAAAAAGGAGTTATTTTTTGTGAATAAATAGGCTTGAGTTTCTCTAAGGCCGAAAATTCACCCGGTTTTGCTTTGAGTATAGGAACGTAAGTAGGGTACATCAACGACCTCCTAAAGTTACTCGTTAGTTACTGTGTTAAGGATTTTACTAACTTCACCCAGACCAATTAGGTCGGAAAATATACGATAATTGCCTGAATCTCTTCTTAATCTGCCAGCAATGATCGCTGGTGTAATTTTTAATTCGCGCGACAAGGTATCAATGCTTTCTTTTGAAGGAGAGATGTAAGCATCACTTCTTTTCCATACTGCTCTTGGAATAAATGCTTCTTTAGCTAATCTATTCGCTTCCGCTTCTTTTTTATCTTCCGATGAGGCATCTAAATCATCAAGGAACGTTTCTTCGCTATGAACATGCTTCCATATATGAACAACCTCATGAAGCAGGGTAAACCAGAAGTTATCCAAACGATCATGCCTTAGAGTCAATCCTATAATAGGAAGTCCATCGATATCTTTTAAAGCAGCCCCATCAATACGAGTGCCTTTAAGGCTCGGTTCAATAATTACGATGATACCGTGCTTTTCAAGGAATTCGATTGCAAGAAGTGGTCCTTTTTCGAACCAACTCAACTGTGCCAAATCACGCAAAAAACTGGTCGATAAAATCGAAGGGTCAAAAACTTCAAGTTTATTTTTTCTCTTTCTGGCTTGCTGCACCACTCTACTTACCCAAGCAAACAAGGCATATTTAGTCGAGGGGGAGTAGGCATCACCGGATAATGTTCTCTTAAACGAGAGACTACCAGTCTGCCAGCCCATTTGATTAATAAAACTTTTTATAACATCTTCGGCTGAATTTTTTATTGCTTCGTTTTTTTCATTAATCCAACCTCGGCTAATCATTTCTTTAACCGGAAATTTAGACCAATCTACACCGTCTTCGGACATTTGGTCATTCGTTGCATTAACCCCCACAAGAGTTTCAGTGGATATTCCAAGTCCAATCGAGAGAGACTTTATCATTGACACTGTCAATGGCCGCTTTCTAGACAATATCTCTGACACCCTGCTTCTTGTTCCCAAATAGGGAACAAGATCAACTTGTTTCAATCCTTTTTCGTTCATTCTAAACAAGATCGCATCGATTGGATCTGGCGGTTCTATCGGATATTTAGAATTTTCATATGATTCAACAACCGTTATCAGAAGCTCAAGTTCTTCATGTTCTTTGGAACGGATAGGAGGCATCATGAGCATCAAAGAATGAATGCGCTCTAAGTAGTCCTGATGCTGTTGTTCTGTTTTAATAACTTTAATATCCATTCATAAAACCTTAACTGCAATTATGAGCACTGATAAAACGTTGAAATCTATAACTGTTTCAACGATTGCGCTACAACCGTCTACTTTAAAATTGAACATCCCGTTTGCAGGATTGGAGACTGTCGGAAATTGCTCCTTTATGTCCTGAACGGTTCTCCAACTGGCTGCATCTACTTCAGTAGACCAAACGTTTACCCATACTTTGCTGGAAACATTGAAATTTTTAACGTTATCCAACCGGTTTCTTCCGAGCAGCTTCATATCTTGTTCCTAATATGGGAACATCATAGTGTTCACTAGTTGCCGTGTCAACATGTTCCCAAAAGTGGAACATAAATTCATGTGATTACATTTTACCCTGAAACAATAATTATTTTTATGAATTCAATCAACTGCGTAGAGTTTAGTTTTTCATACCATTCTAAGCTCACTCTATAACCATACAAGCATGAGAGTAAGGCGTGATAGTTATCACCCAAATGTTAGTAAATTCTTCTAATTATTTATCCGACTTACAACTCGATTGTCTAAGTCTAAATAGCACTATTTTTTGGTGATCTTTGTTGCGTGGCTGTAGCTAATGCGATGTTGATGACAGACCGCTTGGAAGCAGATCCGTTTGCTAAAACTGAGCACCATTCGTTTAGTGTGACCAGCTTCAGACAATCTATCAGCCCCCAATGGAAGAGGTTGTACGGCCGCCCCTTGAGAGTTTACCAGATGAAATTTATATGCAGATAAACTTCATCCGGTAAGTAATCAGAGCTTTAATTTACGTGAATAAGGATTTCATTCACGTAAATTACACTCACTATTGATGTCCTATATCTTTGATTTTCCCAAAATCAAACGCACTAACCGCCTTCTCCCGATTCGCATCGAGATAATCCGCCCACCATTGCAGCATTAGCCTGCGCTCATCCAGATGTTCCGCTTTGTGGATATAGGCAGCACGAACGCCGTTGCGTTCCTGATGACTCATCTGGCGCTCTACCGCATCCCGTGACCACTGGCCGGACTCCACCAGTGCGCTACAGGCCATCGTGCGAAAGCCGTGTCCGCACACTTCGGTGGTGGTGTCATAGCCCATGGTTCGTAATGCGTTGTTGACGGTGTTTTCACTCATCGGTTTAGTTGGCCAACGATCGCCGGGGAAGATCAGTTCATGAGCACCGCTGATGGCCTTAATCTCTTCCAGCAGCGCTAAAGCCTGTCGGGATAGGGGCACCAGATGTTCAGAGCGCATCTTTGCGCCGCGCTGTGAGTGCTTCACGCCGGGAATGGCTTCACGTTCAGCCGGTATCGTCCACATAGCGCGTTTAAAATCGATTTCCGGCCAGCGGGCAAAACGTAGCTCACTGGAGCGGATAAAAACGCACAGCGTGAGTTTTAACGCCAGTCTGGTCAACGCCCGTCCTTTGTGGCGTTCTATCCTTGCCAGAAAGTCAGACAGTTTATTCAGCTTCAGGGCTGGCCGATGGGTAGCTTTTGGTGCGGCTATCGCCCCGGAGAGGTCTTGCGCGGGGTTGCGTTCTATCAGATCGTTCTGCACCGCGTAGCGCATGATATCGGTGACGCGCTGGCGCAGCCGTGACGCCAAATCAAGATGACCGTTCTGTTCGACGACTTTCAGCGGCTCCAGCAGGTCTTTAGTTTTCAGATCGGCAATATGGCGATGCCCAATAGCAGGCAGGAGATTTCGTTCCATATCGCGCCATACCCGTCCGGCGTGCGTTTCTGACCATCTGTTTTGGCTAATGTTTCGGTGCCAGTCCTGCGCGACCTTCGCAAAAGTATTCAACGCTTCTTGCGCCTGCTCTTTTTCTCCTTCACGCTTTTCCGTTGGGTGGATACCCTCCAACAGCAGCAATCGTATCTCATCACGCTTCTCTCTGGCCTTCGCCAGCGAGATCAGCGGATAGGCACCGAATGCAATCCGGCTTTCCTTACCTTCAAAGCGGTATTTGAGATACCAGCGCTTAGAGCCGTTAGGACTCACTAAAAGATACAGGCCATGCGCGTCCGCGAGCTTATAGGCTTTCTCGCGAGGCTTGGCGGTACGGGCAACAACGTCGGTCAGCGCCATAATTTGGGGGTCAACTCATAATCGAAGTGAATTGACCCTTATTTTGACCCCCAAATTGTCTGGATGTCAATGGACGAAAAAAGACCACTGTGGATAAAACATACAATATAGCGAGAGGGGAATGAAATTAAAATCGTTATTTTACAGGTAGATATGGACGTCAATGGACGATTATGGACATAAAAAAAGCCACCCTGAGGTGACTTAATTTTCATACAATGGTGCGAAGGCCGGACCGAATTTTACAACGTAAGCAACTGATAAATATAATTTTAAAAACCAATGTTATTATATTGTATACTCACATATATACTCAGCCTCGTTTATTTTAAAAACTTATATAAATCAATTAATTAATCTTATTCTTCATCATCTTCAACTGGCTCTAGCGCATCAAGCGAAACCTTCACCATAGCGATTGAGCCAATACGGATAAAAGCATCTTCGCCATCAGCATCGGCTATCACATAACGTGCTGTTTTTTCAGGGCCAGACTCAAGCATATCAAAGAGTCCGTCTAACTGTCCTAAGGCTCCTGTCTCTTCGTTCTCAGGTTCATCTGATTCGACACTCAGTCCGATAATCGGGCCACCGTTTTCCAGCGTAATGTGGACATTATAATAGATATCTTCAGTCCCATGCTCATCCCCATCGCCGTAAATAGGAGTAAGTGGTTCAAACAGAAACTGGTGAAAAGCCACTTCGCGGGTATTTAACGCATAGCGATGCTGTTCTGAATCGAATATAAAAAATCGCTCAATTTCTAGATCTGTTTTCTCTTGAAAATAGGCAAAGAATCGACGCTTATCAGCCGCAGATATTGGCAGCCAGAGTGGTTCTTGATGTCCTCGCAGATAGATCTTCACGGACCAAATACCATTATCTATTTCAATGCCATTGGCAGCACAGCTATCCAGTTCTTCATCAGCCTGAGTACGATAAGTGCGGAACTCCTTTAACACTTCATCACCATCAGGAAACACTGCGCTTAACGGCTTATTCAAAACAGCGCATATCGCCTGTGCCAAACCTAGCTTTGCGGCAACTTTCCCTGTCTCTATGCGCTGAATCTGTTGCTGACTGGTTCCCACTCTTTCTGCCAGCTCACGTTGAGTGATAGATAGCTGGGTACGAAACTGTTTGATCTTGTTTTGCAACATGGAGCATACCCTACTGAAATCGGTAAACAGCATTAAAACACGTAATAGCGTTATAAACACCAATTAGGGTTAATTGGCAAGCTCCTTGCCGTTTCAGCAATATCAGCAAGCTGTAAGGTAGAACTACACTATATTGATAGCAGCAAATACGATTAAGGAAAGAGCTAATGCTTCAAGTCATCGATTGAGCTTACTGTTCCCTACGCTAAGCACTCTCTTAAAACTCGGTGGGGTTTCTATTTCCAGAAAAGCAGGGATCTGAGTGGATTTTCCGCTGTTATACGCTGCCGTTGCACCGACGAAACGATAAGGGACATTTAAACGCTCTAGCGTTTCAATAATCACGGCTGAAGATCCCCCTGGCGCGGCGGGCATAATGTTGCCGGTAATGCTATTTTGACGGGCTTTGGTGTATACCCCATAACCCACTTTCAACAATAGGCCTTCACTGACCAGAATACGTAATACTTTTCCAACTTGGGCATAGCTGCCAATATCCTTGAAGTCATCACGAGTGAAGACATAATGCATTGAGCGCTTCAGTCTGGACTGGATACGATCTCTCATCGTCATGTTCTCCTCCGTTACTGGCAAGAAAATCGATACACTCGCCCTATGCGTTCTTATCAATTATGCATTTTCAGCTCGTTAGCAAAGTCGAGCACATCGGCATGGCTTACCACCTTCCCAGCATCAACATCAGCAAGTCCTTTTTGAACCATCTGATGCCGCCGTTCTCTCTCTTCGATCATTACGGTCAGTGCTTCTTTAATCACCCAGCTTTTGGATCTATCCAGTTCAATAGCCAGATTTTCAACCGCAGCAGCAAGTTCGGCGGGTATTTGAGCACTGATCGTCTTTTTAGACGGCGTTCCCATCAGTATCACCTCGGCAAGAAAGGCCCATCACCTTTTATTAAGATAACCTGTGTGATTGATACATCATTCATCAAGTGAGCACAATATCAGCATCCCTGCTACAGCTACATCACGCGCTCACCGCGCCGCCAACATCCCCGGATAATGTTTGGCAATAATGTCGTTCATCTGCTCGATCAAGTCGGGGCATTTAAAGGTGAGATGTCCGGTGCCTTTCTGAAAGTAACGCACGCTAAAATACTCATCTTCATATTCCTGCTGATGAGGATTATCGCGAATATGGTCCATCAGCCGGATAGTGACATCGCCTCGGTTGTCGGGGATCGGTTTGCCATCCAACAGATACAGCATACGCTCTAGGTCGGCCAGTTGATCGCGTCGCCAGCCCCAGTTCAGGCAGAAGCCCCAACGGTTGTATGTCACCAGATTACTGATGATAATTTTTTTGCCAAAATAACAAGGGTGATTGGTTTTGTAATCCCACGATAGTCCTTTGAATACGTTGATTACCCCACGCTCGAATACCTCTTGTTTACTCTGATGAAGTTGCTCAAAGGTGCTGAGAATATTGGCTTCGCTGATGACTGGTAGCTCACCCTCATCCAGATTCTTGTGCCATTGGCTACGCGCTTCAGCATCCATCAGAGCCAACATGCCGGATTTCAGCATCAAATCACGCCAGATATTGCGATCCAACGCGCGGGTGATAGCTGGCATCGCTTTAGCAGGCGTTTCTGTCAGCCAGCAATCGTAGCGATGCCCTTGCTTCAATGCCCAGTCTTCGGCAGTGCCGCCACCGATAGTCGCTGTTAGCGTTGAGATCGTCCGTAGCTGATTGAGGAGTTGCTCTATCTGTTGCAGCGCGGTGTCGCGCCCGGTGACGACGCGTTCGATATTGGTCGAGCAAATAAGCTCGGTGTGTTCGGTTAACACCTCGGGTTCAGTTTGCATCATTTATGGTCCATACATACAAGCAAATGCGCCAGCCGGTGAAGGCTGGCGCATTATGCATTGGGGAAGAAGATAAATAGATTTGGCCTGGTATTACTGGAAAGCGGCTCGCAGTCTTTATGCCTTGAGCAGGCCAGTAGCGCGTCTGGCACGGAGAACATCAACGGCGATAAGAAATGGCGATTGCTCCTGCCAGTTAAAGCCGTTGCGATCGAGACGCACCAGCTCGTATTTTTCCACCAGAAAATTGACGGCATTGACCAGTGTGATGCCAGCATCGATATGCTCCTGAATCACATTTTCCTCACAGAACGGCGTGTCATTCAGCGTGAGGCCGTAGTGCTTTTCCAGTAGATAGGTCAACAGTTGCTGCCAGACGGCTACAGGTGACGGGCAAGGGATATCCTCCCGTGGCGGGATTGCCGGTGATGGTTGCATGGGAATTGTCTCTCAGGTTAAGTCGATAAAATCAGGGAAATGCTCAGAATGGGGAGAGAAGCAACGGATTATTCTGCTGCTACCGAAGAGGGATAAATCACAATATACACATAACCAAAACTGCCCAGCGTATCGGCTTCACAGGTCCATTCGTTGCAATGCAGAATGATGCAGCTCTGCTGGCGGGGATTCAATTGCCCCGCCAGCAGTTTCTGCTCCAACAGCTTAATCAGCTCAGGGAAGCAACGTTCCAGACTTTGGGCTTCTGTTTTGCTGAACGTACCGATAAAACTGGCCCGGTCGGCCAGATAATGCAGACGGTTACTTTCCTGCACCAGTCTGGCTCCGAATCGCGGCGTGATGGCACATTTTAGTCCCCATTCCGGGGTATCCGATGATGGCATAATGGTTTCCTTATAAAAGTATGGTGGTCAATGCGGTCATCACAGCCAGCCGCGTTCAGCGAACGACACCACCTCAGTGCCGCCGACAACCAGATGGTCGAGTACTTTGACGTCGAGTTGTGACAGTGAGTCCTTCAGCCTGTCAGTAATGTTGCGGTCAGCCTGACTGGGCTCAGCCCAACCGGAAGGATGATTGTGTGCCAGTATCACGGCAGCGGCGTTATGACGCAGTGAGGCTTTGAGGATTTCACGCGGATGCACTTCGGTGCTGTTGATACCACCCAGTGCGATAACTTCCTTTTCTATCAGACGGTGCTGGTTATCCAGATACAGCACCATAAAGACTTCACGCTCCAGGCTACTGAGCTCCAGCATTAACCAGCTTTTGGTGTCCTCCGAGGTTTTGAACTGCCGCGCATTTTTACGCACGCGCTTTTCCAGCAGGCACAGCGCCATCTGAATAATGCGCTGCTCTTTGGACACAACGCTGCCTGCCAATGAATTACATGACATGATGATTCCTTAATAAATAAAATACCCCTGCTGCATAAGCAACAGGAGCGGGGATGGGGTTACTTCGTGTGGTTAACGCTATCACTAGCGTCGGGAAAACCAGCGCAGTACTTTGGCGAATACGGTTACACCGATAAACAGCCCTATCGGGATACCCAGAAACGGTGTCAGCGCCACGCTGGCAATACCTGCAGTTCCGCTGCCGGTGAGCAACCCTGCAACGGTGGCGATAACCAGGCCAATAAGGCTGTCCGAGATACCGGTTTTACTTAAAACAATCACAACCACGACAATAACGATGATGGCAATAATGGGCATGGGTTACCTCTCCCGATTATTCCCGGCGTGTTGTGACGCACGACGCGATATCAGCCAGCACCTTCTGCACGTTTTTCTGCCTGGGCTCCCAGGCACCCACATGCTGGTCATTGAGATAAACGTCAAACTGCGTTGCGCTGCCAATCGCCTCAATAAACGCGAACCAGGCATTATCGGCATTACGCCATCCTAACGAGGACGGAATACCGTACTGCTGGTCATCGATAACGACGACGATAGACACCTCGGTGGAAAAATGGGAATCAACACCCTGACCACCTACGGGCGACACCGCCACGCTGTGTTGCAGCGTGTGGTCCTCGTCAGGGTTGCCGGTACAGTTAACGGTAAAGATACTGCCTTCGGTATTGGCTATCCGATATTCGGTGACACCCTGACCGGAGTCGGTACTCCACAGGTTCGGTACGGCCTGTACGGATAACGGCAACAACAGTGCGCCAGCGAACAGAAGTGAATGAATGTGTTTCATGCGAGTTCCTCTGTGTGAATGGACACGTCTCAGGGTCAGTAGCCGTAACGGCGGTGGTGCTCTTTGTTGAAGCCGTCTGCCAGCCATTTACCCAGTTTCTGCTCCTGTTCACGTTTCTGCGCCTTAATTTCCGCCATCTTTTTCTGGTCGATACACTTTTCTGGAATGCTCAGCAATAACGTCGGCTGCTCGGGCTTGCCGTCGGCAAAATTGGCGTTGAAATAGACCTTTGTGTCGGTAATTTCATAGGTACAGTTGCTGGTTTTGTTACCACGATAAACCACCTCCAGGTCACCTGATGTTTTTGACCGCGTATTCATATTGACCCGAGAAAGGGTTTTGGCCTTTTTATTCGCCAGAAACAGCGGCCCGTAGCCATCTCTGACAAAAAACTGCTCAGTCCAGGGATAGTTAAAAAACGTTCTGCCTTTATAGGTCATGCGAATTAACTGGTCATCACTCAGCCCATCAGGGTTGGTCCAGCCAAGCCTTTTGAAGGTAAGCCAGGTGACCTGAGCAGGAAGCTCGGTTTCTGCCTGAGCGGAGAGGGTTGCCAGTAGCCCGATTATCAACCATCCCCGTTTGCCCGGAAGGTAGGTAAACATCATCGTATCCTTTATGTTGAAGTCATCATGAATATCGTCAAGACAGGACTGTGCTTGTCCGTGACGTCTGGTGTGGTCCTTCACTGAACTGTCCGGTAACGGCCTCGGTGTGCCGCTACGGGTACTGTCCTTTTTTATCCGTCTTTCTGGTTTTCTCTGGTGTTGGCATCGCGTCTTTGACTTACGTGGTTAGAGACGTGCCGAAGGTGGTGAGTACGTCGTGAATAAAGCGAAAGTGCGGCAATGCCGTGATGAAGTCGGATTGCGTGGTCAGGTGGCAGATATCATCGCGGCGCAGGAATGACTCGGTGGACACCGTCACGCCGTGAATCTCATGCAGCGGCAGGACCAGAAGATGCCCCAGCGACTCGGCCACCAGATACCATTCGCCATACAGGCAGATAAGCCGGTAAGGCGATAACCCGTCATAACGCTGACCGTCAGCCAGAATCGTGACGCGTAGCTGCTCGCCAATCGCTCTGGTCAGACGGTAAAAATGCCCCGGCAGCGTCGGTGTACCACGCAAGGGCGGATGCCAGACCAGACAGGGCGCGTCCTCCCCACTGTCCAGCAGGGTATTAACCAACCGGTTATCCAGACCGGGAAACACGTTCTCCATCCCGGTCTGTCGGACAAACATCAGCACATCCTGCCCATGCCGTGCCGGGTTATGGTGCTCCGGCAAACGACAAAGGCCGTTACGGTATTCCAGGTCGAGATACATCAGCCGTTCACGGAAGTCCCGTCGCAAGGTACGGGTAGAGACGCCGAACTCTGCTGCCAGTTTTCTGACGCTCAGCGTTTCGCCCGCCAGTAATCGACTGATTATCAATGACAGCCTGACGGCCAGCCGGTCATATCGGCGGTCAGCCTGTGTCATGGTGCAGCCTCCTGAGGCAGTTAACGGAATGAAAGTCCTGTGATTACTTTAAAGAGGGGCGTGGTCAGGGTATGGACACTATGAAAAATATTTTTATTTTCAGTAAGAAAGCCGATGGGATGCGGCCTGAGAGGCGATTGAGGTAAACAGGCTATGGGGGCAAACGCTAACGGTCGGACATACCCTGTCCATGTGGTTACAGCGTGATAACACTCGGCACATCACTCACTGGCATGTCGCCAGCATGGTTCCTCCATCACGACGAGTCACGTTAACCGAATCATAGGAATGTCCTCAGAAAAAGAATAAACAAAAGCCCTGGCGCAAAAGCGACAGGGCCGGACGGGATGGGAAAGCATAGGTATTGCCTAGAACAGCAGTGACCACAATGAACGGGCAAGTGACACCACAGTTTGTTTGAGGCCGCCGATAAGTATTTTTAGCGGTGAGGGAATAGCAGGCAGTGCAATCACGCTATCAAGTATGTCGCCGACCGACTGGGCAAAATCATCCCGAGCCCGGCTCTCAATAGCCACTGACCGCCAGTTGGGCCGTAGCCGAGCCGACAGCGGACTGCTGGCCTTTGGCGGTAAACTCTGAAACAACGTTTCCACCATTGCTGCCATACCCCAACCGGTTTTCGCCGACACGGCGCAAACTGGATGGGCAGGAAAGAAAGTGGAACGCACGGCGACGCGCCGGGCATAGATATTACCGGACTGCTTTAATGAGGGCTGCTGTGACTCCCGGTCCCATTCGTGACTGGGCTCCAGCTTATCCACCTGGTTCAGGACAAACAGTATCTTGTCACGGTAGTGCTCACCGATAACAGTGCGATAGATATGCTGGTCAATGGCAAACGCCCGGTCATCGGCCTTGAGCAGCCAGAGCACAAGATCAACGCGCGGCAGCCAGTGCTGGTAGAGTGCTGCATAGTCATGATCTCGCTCCTCACTCTCGCCGACACCGGGTAAATCAACAAACAGGATACTGCGTTGTTCTGATGACAGCCGAAGCGTAAGGGCGTGCCGCGTACAGGCTCGGCTATCACTGACCGGGGACACGTCCCCCTGAAATAGCGCATTACATAAACTGGATTTACCCGCCCCGGTCTTGCCCATGATACCGATGACGGGTTCGTATTGGATCAGTTGTTCAATGTGGTCAATGACGTGCTGGTGCAGGCTATCCGGCAATACTGACAGCGACGCCTGTATCTCGCGTAGGTTCTCGTGGTTGGGCATAAGGATTTCTCAGACAGAAAAAACAGTGTGGCGGATATTGAAAACCGCCACAGATTGGGATGTGCATGGGGATAATATCTATCTGAGATTATTTTAATTTGATCACAGCTATAGCTTTTTTTCCATATGATGCTCCCATGCTTGTGTTATCAAAAACTCTATTTCTTGGCTTATATTTCTTTCATTATATTTTGCCAATTCATCTAGCATCATTTTTACTTCATTTTTCACATATGTGTTTATTACTTTTTTATCTTTCACACTCTCCCTAAACTTTTCTTGTTTATAAGCCTTTTTTATTCTATCAAGCTCAACTCTCTTGGTGTCATCGTGAGCAGGCCAGAACAAAAAAACCGCTTTTAAAATATGAATGATCTGATTGCTCTTCAGTAGATTTAGTTGTGATATGTCTGGAGCACCAGATTCTATTTTTTTTAGAATTCTGGCTGTCATTTTCTTTTGCTGTTCAATGTCTTTATTGTCCAACCAGTGAAATGGATTAGGGAATTCTTTACTTCCTTTCATCCATAATATTTTTATTTCATTTATAATATTAAGTTTTGTGTCTATTGAGATTTCCCATACATTGAAGAAAATAGTGATTAAATCAACTTTGTTTTCTTTTGTCATTATTGAATTGTATTTTTTGGGGAAGTTAATTATCGACACCCCATCAAAGAAAAACGTTACATTAATAAAATGATCACGATAATTGTAGGTGGTGATATAAAAAAAGAAAAAATTAACGACGGTCTCATCACTTAACCAATCAAAATTAGATGATGGAACACGCATATCCTCAAGTTCACGAACCATTTTTTTAAAAAAATATCTAGCATCCACATCTGATTGAGAGTGTTTTAAAATCTCATCAAAAATAATCTTATTGCCTTGAGGTATTGAAAAGTCATTATAAATGATGTCTAGAGCTGGGCCGTTATAGTTTTCTATTTTCCTGGCCATGTAGATAAAGCATGCCTTGCAATCTCTTACAGTATTGATTTTAGGTAAACTGGGTATTAGATCTGCCATATCAATCATCCGATTTGTAGTAAACTACGTAGTAATGTGTGTATATATTAATGTGTTTTTTTATGTAGTTCAATACTTAGTGAATAGTGTGTTTATCTGTTATAAGTACATTCATTTTACTTTGATTTTTTCGAGTTACGCTATGCTTCCATCACAAGTAAAGGTGGCCCACTATGCATACTCACAACAGAGATCATCTGGCAAACAGGTGATATGTTGCATGGGACCGTTGAACATTGCTCGCTTAGTGAGCGGTTGGCAGGTAGATGGAGGGATTTTGACAACGAGTATGGAGTACGTGTATTACGGATCAATAAAGTCGAGTAACTATAGATTTTGCGATCTTGATGAGAGTTTAATAATTCACATCTGAAAGGAAAATGATGAAGTCAGTAGAGATAATTAACTCTTGTGTGAATAATAATGTGATTACCTCTATGGACGCAATTGCGTAATTGAAGGTTTTTTACAGATTGACCAGTTGGTATAGCGGAGTCGGCAGGTAAGCAAAATCCCCGATTCTGATATCTGTTTACCAGCCGGAGAATATCAATATGGCAACACAACCGACCTTACTGGAAGATCAGTTTATCGATATGAAATTTATCACCACCCTCACGGAGATGACGGATAAATGGTTTTATAAGCTGATTCAGGATGGCGATTTTCCTGCGCCCGTTAAATTTGGCCGGAGTTCTCGTTGGCTAAAGAGTGAAGTTGAGGCTTGGTTACAAGAGAGCATTGCCAAATCCCGTAAGCAACGCTAACCCTCCTTTTTATCCACTAATAACACCTTTTAGTCAGCTATCACCATTATCCGCGTCAGCGGCGGTTTTCTGCTGCCTGAAATCCAGCATTGAAGGAATACAACGATGAAAAAGCCTCCATTACTTAACCATTATCAAACCTGGCTTGATGATTTTATTCGAATAAATTTGTGGCATGGCTTGTGTCAGCAGAAAATAGAGCACTGGCACAAGTTGACGATTACGTCAGGCCAACAAGAAGATGGCAGCACATCCATTATTGTCATTCCACAGTGTCTGCTCCAGGTTATACGCACGGAGCAGGTAGTAGATTGCAATATTATTCCCCAACTGATTAAGCATATTGATTACCCCTTGCTTCCAGGTGTGCTATTCAGTGAATGTTGCCGGTTGGGAAAAAGAAAGCTGGCAGAACAATTAAAAATGCTATTCCGATTGCATACGCAACCGGAGATGCGTCATGCCCTAATACTGCTGTGTTGGTGTGATCTCACCACGGGTAGCGATTTGGATGAATGGTATTCACTACACTTGCCTAATGCTGACGAGTTAAAACAGTGGGTATCGGCACGACAAAAAGCTTACCGAGGGCTGGCAACGCTGACGAAGGATTACATTGATGCTACCCGGCCATTGTGAAGGTGGGCTATGCGTATAGAAAAATGCTACATCGCACAGAGGAATACCGGTGAAATCGTGGCAGCCCGTCAGGTCGATTCTGCTGACGATGAGTGGTGCTGCCATCACTGCCAGTGTCCGTTGGTATTTCATCCTGCAACGGTAATGTCGCCTGCATGGTTTGAGCATGTCATTACTACTGGTGATCCCGAAGCGCTATTACATTGCGCTTACCTTATCTCAAAGGATCAAACGTCCTCCAATATGAAGCAACTGCAAAGGCTCATTGCACCGCTACCACCCGTTCAGCGGGTTACCCACTGGCGATGCCCAATGTGTGGTAGCCACTACCAGGGAAAGAAACAATGCTCACGGTGCAAGACAGGCATTTACAGCCAGGAAATATAATTGCCTGAAAGACTGAAACGCAGGCTCTACAGAAGCTCCCCAAATATAACACGTACCGAATCGTCTTCAGGCGTTTTGGTACGTTAACAGGCCATAGTATGAGCAGGATAACTTCGGAGTAAAAATTAACCTGATTTTTCCAGGTAACACCGTATGCCACAGGTAACTATCCGGCGTGGTCGATGACGGATTGGTATTATTAACCAACTGATATTATTAATTAAACTATCTGCCCATCTGATTATCAGGCAGGTAGTCATTCACATGCAAGTGTGATCCTTCTTACTCCTACTTCAGCAGTATCTCCACACATTACTTAACTCATTTCTTAGCCCACTACGGGTAAGGCTATGCCCTGCCTGTAGCAATCTTATAAGTGAAAACCATGATAAATAGCATTCGTATCGATCAGCGCCATGCGCCGTTTAACGAGTCTTATCTGCAACGTATGATTAACGTGATAAATAACGCAATAACCGAGCATCCGCGCACCCTGGCAATACGGGTAGATTTGCGCCTGCCAGACGATGAATTCAATGCACGCCAGGGCTTGATGTCCCGTTTCATTGAATCACTGGCTGCAAAGATTGAAGCGCGATATCGAAGTAAGCAGAAGCAAGGGAAACGGACCTATCCCTGTCAGTTGCGTCATGCCTGGGTACGCGAAGTTGGAGAGGAAAATCAGAAGTCGCATTACCATGTCATCTTATTCGTCAACAAAGACACTTTCAGTAGCCTGGGGAGGTATGACGAAAGCGGAACGGGGTTAGCGTCGTTGATACAGTCTGCATGGCTGAGTGGGTTAGGCCAGAGTAACCGACCTGACTATCGGACACTGGTACACTTCCCTGAAAACCCGCTCTATTATCTGGATATCAACGCTGAAGATTATCGAACGGTCTATGGAAAACTGACGTTCCGAGTGAGCTACTTCGCCAAAGAACGAACCAAATCGTATTGCAGGGAAGAACGGTCGTTTGGGTGTAGTCAGCGTTGATGCAGAAGAAACATTACTGTCTCCTGATCCTACCCATCAACAACGTCTCAGTCAGGCCTGACGGCAGTTTCCCTGCCAGACCAGCGTAAAGCGCATCTGATTATTCCCACCAGGCTAATGCAGCAATCAGGGATATCACGTATTGAGGCTGGTAGCAGAGCTATTCTGCCAGTAAAAATACTCATCATCTTCGCCGATACCCTATGTTGAACGGTATTCTCATCAGCGAATGTGACCGACTGCATCTGGAGGTATTGAGTGACAGCCTTCAGATGCTATTTGATCGGGAAAATGAACCCGGCATTCAGGAGGCCCTGACGCTGCTGTGCTGGTCTGAGCGACTTAACGGCCTGTTTTTTCGGGAATGGGCATCGCTGACTAATAAAACCGACAGACAGGTTCAGGTGTGGATTAACCCCCGTCGGAAGACTCAACCAACCCTTTTGGCGATGATTGATGAATACGTTTTCTTCACCTGCTTTGGTTACTGGAGAAATTATTATCCTACTTGATATTAATGAATTTATGAGTAACCACGCATCATTCATCGGTCACATCTTTCAAATAGACTACAGTCTCATACCCCTAACGCAAACTTTCAGCATAACTGCGCATTCTGCGCAACTTCTTGCTCACTTTCTGGTGGAAATCACTTTTTGCGCAATGGATGCCGTTTTTTCGCGAGGTCTGCGCAACTTCTTGCTCAAATTTGGCTTAGGGAAAATTTGAGTTAAGGAAATAAATAGCAAAAACAATCAGATAAAAACTGGCATGTGAATTGCTATGCAGAATGTGAAGTTACTCATCACGTTCAACAACAAGGAGCAAGACTATGCCAACTCCATGCTATATCAGCATCGAAGGGAAAACTCAGGGCAATATCACCGCAGGGGCGTTCACCTCTGATTCTGTCGGCAACATCTATGTGGAAGGCCACGAAGATGAAATGCTGGTACAGGAATTCAAACACATCGTCACCGTACCAACCGACCCGCAGTCGGGTCAGCCATCCGGCCAGCGTGTACACAAACCGTTCAAGTTCACCGTCGCACTGAACAAAGCGGTTCCGTTGATGTACAACTCACTGGCCTCCGGTGAAATGCTGCCGACCGTGACCCTGAAGTGGTATCGCACCTCGGTTGAAGGTAAGCAGGAGCACTTCTTCTCTACCGTGCTGACCGATGCCACCATCGTTGACATCGACTGCAAAATGCCACACTGCCAGGATCCGTCAAAACTGGACTACACCCAGTTAATCGAAGTCTCGCTGGCCTACCGCAAAATCGACTGGGAACACACCGTTGCCGGAACCTCGGGTTCTGATGACTGGCGTGCGCCGGTCGAAGCGTAATCCTGCTGTATTCAACCCGGCCTGTGTGCCGGGTTTTCCGCGTGTACTGCCCTGAGGTCTGACTCTCCAGACCTGAGTGCAGACAGCACGGTCTTCATCACGGGAAGCGAGGGAATAAACGTGGCAAACAGTACAGGATTACAGTTCACGGTAAAGGTCGGTGCCTTGCCCGCCTCGACCTTTGCCGTGGTGGATTTTCAGCTCAGCGAGGCACTAAACCAGCCGTTTGCCCTGTCGCTGAATCTGGCGAGTGCCTTGCCGGATGTCGATTTTGGTACGGTACTTGACCAGCCCTGTGAGCTGCTGGTGTGGTATGAAGGCGAACTGAAGCGCCGTGTCAGCGGCATTGTCAGTGCGTTCGCGCAGGGCGACACCGGCTTTCGCCGAACCCGCTATCAGGCAGAGGTTCGCCCGGCACTGTGGCGGATGGGGCTGCGTACCAATGCCCGCATCTTTCAGGCGCAAAAGCCGGAGTCCATTATCGGTACGTTGCTGGAAGAGTCCGGCATTACCGATTATGCCTTTGCATTACGTCACGACCACGCGCCACGTGAATACTGCGTACAGTATCGTGAAAGTGATTTGGCGTTTGTCACCCGACTGGCGGCAGAGGAAGGGCTGTATTTCTTCCACGAGTTTGAGGAAGGTAAACACCGCGTGGTCTTTGCCGATGATGCGGGAGCATTGACCAAAGGCCCGGCGCTGTTCTTCAATCTTGCTACACAGGGCCTAAGCGAAGGCGACTATGTGCGTCGCTTCCGCTACGCCGAAGCTGTCAGCACCGCAGAAGTGGCCCTCAAGGATTACAGCTTCAAAACCCCCGCCTACGGCCTGCTGCACAGCAAGATGGGCGGCGAGCTGGCACATCAGCGTGAAAGCTATCAGCACTATGATTACCCTGGACGCTTCAAGCAAGACCCGAGCGGCAAGGCCTTTACCGGCTATCGGCTGGACGCACTGAGGTCGGGTGCGATGACCGGCTCCGGTGAATCCAATGCCGCGATGCTGATGCCGGGCAGCAGCTTTACCCTCACCGAACACCCCAATCCGGCACTCAACAGCGGCTGGCAACTGGTTGCCATCACCCACAGCGGGCAGCAGCCGCAGGCGCTGGAAGAGGAAAGCGGCGGTGAACCCACCACTTACAGCAACAGCTTCGAGGTTATCAGTGCCAAAAGCACCTGGCGTGCCGACCTGCCGTACAAACCGATGGTCGATGGCCCGCAGATTGCTACCGTGGTCGGCCCCGCCGGTGAGGAAATCTACTGTGACGAATATGGCCGTATCAAACTGCAATTCCCATGGGACAGATATGGTTCCAGCGATGACCAGAGTTCCTGCTGGGTACGAGTCAGTCAGGGCTGGGCCGGTGGTCAGTACGGGCTGATAGCCATCCCGCGTATCGGGCATGAAGTCATCGTCAGCTTCCTCGAAGGTGACCCGGACCAGCCGATTGTCACTGGCAGAACCTTTCATGCCACCAACCCCTCGCCGTATGAGCTACCGTTGCATAAAACACGGATGACCATCAAGAGCAAAACGCACAAAGGGGGCGGATTTAACGAACTGCGTTTTGAAGATGCCGCAAACAACGAAGAAATTTTTATCCATGCACAAAAAGACCAGAATATTCAGGTCAATCATGATGAGACACTCTCTATCGGTAATGATCAGAGAATTGCCGTCGCGCGCGATCGCAAAACCAATATTGGTCAGGATGAAGCCAATACGGTTGGCCGCGACCGCAAAGAGCACATCCGCCAGGACGTCTTCGTCACCATTGATCGTAACGAAGTACGCAACATCGGTAATACGCTGAAGGAAGATATTACCGCCAGCCATCTCGTCACGATTGGTGAGCATGAAAAAGTGGTCATTGAAGGCATACAGTCCATTGAGGCCAGAAGTGGTCAGAGATTGCTGACGACCGAATATATCCTGCAAGGCACAGATCGTATTTTAATTCGCGGCCCGGCAGGCAACATCCTGCTTGATGGCAGTGGTATCACACTGAATGCGCCGAATATTCAACTGAAAGGGAATGTCAGCATTACGTCTCCCTCTGGCGACCAAATTCAGGCCATTGAAGCGGCGATCAATCAAGGAACACCACTGGTTGAAGAGTGCCCCCTTAAAGAGGGCAAAGAATGAGCTTCTATCAACAACTGGAGAAAGCCGGACTTCCTATTCGTAATAACCGCACTCGCCTCTATGTGCTCACTGAAACCCGCGCTGAACGAAACCTGCTGGCGCGGCTGGAGTTTCACGAGGTGGTCCATTATCCGTTATGGCACCTGGATGCACAGGCAGGGCTTGAGCCATACACACCGTGGCTTTGTGTGCCAGAGCCTGACAGCGACTTTGATCTGTGGCTGGGCAAGGCGTTTGAGACGATGCCCATGATTGTGCTATTTGCCCGCATGTCACCGGATGAGGTGCGGCGACATCTGAAGCATTTCAGTAAGTTTGTGGAGGGAACACGGCGGTTTATTTTGCGTCTGGGCACCCCGTCAGCCCTGCAACTTTATATTGCTTCCATTGCCCATACGTCTTCCGCCGTATCACGTTTTTTCGCCGATGGTGAGATTGAGGAGATGTATTTCCACGACCCACAGGCATCACTGTCACGGCGTGTACAACCCCTGTTTGAGCAACAGCGCCATGAAGAAGCCGAGTGCGATGGCTGTCTGGTCTGGCTCGATCTTCCCGTTGATCAGGAGGCCAGATGATGCTGAATGCTATCGATCTCGACAGCATGGCGCGTGTTGCCAGAAAGCAGTCGGATATCCGGTTATCACGCTACTTGTGCGATACACTGGCTCCGCTGTTACCCCGTCTGCCCAGCACGCCACAATACATGCCTGTTTTTGTGGAAGCCGCCGGTAAAGAAGCGATAGCGGCAGGATATAGCGATGGACGTCAATACAACACACACGTTACCCTGAGCCTGCTGCTGGGTCTGGGATGGCAGAATGATATCCATCAAGCCACCCTCAATCCGATTTTGACGGCGGCGGGACTCCCTGAACCGACTCGGCTGAATCTGGCTGTTAACACCGCCATTACACTGAGGCAACAAACTGAACGTGTTATGCCGCAGGCGCATCAGATTTTTATCACGTTATTGTCGATCAATCCTGGCGCATTACAGGCAGAAAATATCTGGCGAGCCTTTGAGCAATCCGCACTGCTGTACGGTATCAATACGCCTCAGCGGATACAGGCCTTGTTTGAAACCTATGAAGCAGATGCGCTGCGCCAACTGGCATTGCCCCCCGTCAAGCGCCGGACATATTCAGCTTATGAGCAGCTCGGCATACGCCAGATGACGGGAAATATGCCCCTGCCCAGTGATGACCTACAGCACCTGCAACAGCATCAACTGATTTGTCTGGGCTGCCATGTTTTACTGGCACTGAGCTTTGGACGCTTATTTTACTGCAACCCGTTATTCAGCGGGTTGCATGACGGGTTACGCCGGGACGCGGAGCCGCGCCAGCTCTGCCATTTCTTGCTGCAATTTTTACAACAACATCAGCGTGTGCTCATGGAGGAGACATCCAATGACAACTAACGCCCTCAGTGCCAGTTTTGAACAACTTTCTCAGGATGCAATGGATGGTAATGTACCCAGCCCGGCATCGATTTGCACCGATTGTGCCGGACTCGGTGTACCGTTCTCGATCAATGGCAGCAACGGGCCACGGGACGCGGATCAATGGCTGGGTATCCCCTCTTATGATGATGCGGCGACGCCAGACTGGTTCATGCAAAATCCCTGGATCACCGATCGTGTCGAAAACTTCCGTAATACCTATCTGCAACGAGTTCTTCACCAACTGGGAGAGCAGCATGGTGATGCTTATCTCGCCGAGCTCCATTCGTTTCAGGCGGCACAAGGGTTGGCGTTCCACTGTCTGGAAGACGACATGGAAACGGAAACCCACGTTACGCCCGCCTTTCTAATAGAAGTAACCCGGGGAGACATCACCGAGCGCCCCACGATCTCGTGTAACCAGACAAACTGTGTCTTTCTGGGGAGCCGTATCTACTTCTGGACATTTACGTCTGCCCGTTATCGAGAAGACCCACTGATGGGCGCGGATGGACAACGCCTGGCTCTGACGCAGTTCGAGTGGACGGTTTCCGGCCTGTTCGACCCGGTGCAGGCCGCACAGGCGTTGGCTCAGCACTATCAGCAGGCTAAAACGTTGAACCAACTCTGGACGCGCGTATTAGCCGTCGCACAGATAGGACTTGGCGTCTTGTCGATTATTCCTGTCGTGGGTGTAGCCAGAGGGCTTTTCGGCCTCTACAAAGGGGTACGGTATACCTTTGCGGCTATTGATGCGGCACTGGCCGCCAACGCCATTGCCAACGGCAGCACGACACTGATCACCGGCGAAGGAATAGACCACGGCGAAGCCCTTTTTGAAAGCCTGGGCAAGGCATTCGATCCGCAAGACGGCAAAGAGCGTGGCCGTCAGGTCTTTATGTTCATCAACCTGGCGATGCTTTCCCCTGCGGCACTGGGCGCGACACGCTGGGTGTTGCGCAAGATTCGGGGGGATGTCCCCGCCAGCGCCCGTTTCGACACCGATGCCATCAGTGAAGAAGAGCGCCGTCGACTAGGGGGGCACACGAGCGGCGAGCCGCTGGCGATTGAACTGCGTGGTCGCAGACCGGCAGGACGCCATGACGAAACCGGTGACATCGAATGGCGAAACAGGCCATCATTAGATACCAATCGCAGCCAGATTGCCCTGACCACGGCGACAGGGAAAGCAAATTATTGTGTGATGAGTAATACGCTGCGTAGCAATCTGACATCGTTGATTATCCAGCGTGGTAGTAGCCTGAAAGTCATAGGCCGTGTCTGTAAAGTGGTCGGTGATGCGGGTGAAGAGGCCTTTGCCGCTGCCATGGTGGAAAAGATGGGTTTCAACGCTGAACGCATCCTCGGCTACAGTAACAAAGCCGGAGTGCCCAGTCGTTTCGGACTGACGAACAAGAGCGGCCACGGCCTGGATATGCTGGTCTGGGTGCCGCCGCCGCCGTCGCTGACCGTGCGGGCACCGACAACCAACACCATGCGCCACAGCATGGATGGGGCAAACGGTACTCCCGCCACGACCCAGACGCTAACCTTCAAGGAAGACACGTTGCTGGTGATTGAAACCAAAACGACATTGGGTTTGACTAAGACGCCGGGATTTAATAAGACTCAGTCAACTGGAGCAGATAAACTCAATGATCTCCAGAAAAAGATCAGAAACCGAAGGCAAGGATGGACTGAGGAAAAAATGCTGGAAGTTGACCCAAATGTGCAGGATAAGCTAGACGCTATTAATGACGCGACTAAATTAAGTGCCATTAAGTATCTGCATGCACAAATATTCTTTGATAGTAAAGGGAAATTAAATAGTCTTGTTGGCTCAGGGTCCGGTATTCAACTTAATATTTGGTGATAGATCATGACTAGTAATACCAAAAGCAGACTGGATAAGTCATTAAAAAGTGTCAAACAATGGGCACAGGAAAGTTCACCAGTAAGAGGACATCGGCTCACCGCTTATTTATCTGGTGAAGGAAAATTAATTCTTGCTAATACTGACCTATTTGATTACGGGATGTCGAAGGTCGATCAAAGCTTACTCGCCGCAATAGACGGGGCTCACAGTGATGCCAATAAACATATGGCCCACGCATTTACGCGGATGATCCTAGCCAATATGTTTGATATTCGTGAAATGAAAGGCACCGACAGACGAATCGCAGGAAATTTGGATACCGAAACACACTTGATGCTCGGGGCAATTGCGACTGGACGACCTGAGTTAGTGCAACTCCACTATCAGACAGTATTTGATGGTGTTGATGGAGGTTATGGCGTTCATGATGGACACAATCTCCCACTCGGCACTACTTTGCGCTACGCTGCTTTCGGCCTGACCATTATTGGTGATTGGTTAGGTAAACCGCTGGACTTGGACAAGCACGCCTTACCCCGCGACCCCGCCTGGGGCCAGTTGGTGGCACATTGGCGTGAACCAGACCCAGAAAAATTTCTACCTGTTTTACTCACCGCTTGTGATACCCATATTGAACGCATTGCCTTGACTGAACGTGAAGACGATACCGGGCAATTTGAATTTGGTTCCGTATTCCTCGCCGTCCACCCCACAGAGATCCTGGCTGTATTGCGTCTGCGCGAAATCATAGGGTTGACGAACCCAGCTCACATCGACCATCCACTGATGCAGACACCTTATGCCGCGATTACCTGCCAGCCCGGAGAAGTGACTGAGCGCGATGAGTTGCTTGACCGCTTTCTTGAAGTGGTACGTCAGCGTGATCCGCAGGTGCTGCCGCCGGGCCTATAAGAGAGCGAACCGCTACCATGCAAATCCCAACGTGGGAACAATTCTCTGCTGTGTTCGCCGCTTCCGGCGGCGAGCAGGCACAGGCTGTGCGAAAGGCATTGCTCCAGCAATACAACGAATTCGATGACGACCCGGCTGCATCATCCGTAGACAACTACGTGAATGCCTTGATCGCAATCTATGGTTACTTTCTGGATTATAAAGAAGGCACGTTCAGTATTGTCGAGTGGCTGGAAGAAAAGCTGGGGGATACCTTCACCGCCGAATTTGATTACGACAACGATACGGTGAAAGTGCGCTTTGGCGACAGGGTGATTGTACTATCTCATCACTCAATGGGAACGGGTGAGTTCGAGCAGGATTTGGTAAAGCTCGAACGACTGATGAAAGATCGATATCACTTCCTCTACCGACGCCCAGAAGAAGGTGTTGTCAATGACACCGAAGAGTGGCTGCTGGTGCCCACAGAGCATTTGCAACGGGCCGTACAGCGTTACGGGCAGGCGCAGGTATCAGCCTATTTCAGACGCAGCGCCAACAGAGAGAGTATATGGGACGAACTTTACCGCTGTAAGACCAGAATATTTTTGTGGCTGGTGCTACCCGTAATAGTCGTTTTCTCTCTCTACGTGGTATGGGGAACGCTCAAAAGCGATACGCCACCACCACAGCCGAAGGGATGTGAGAATGTAGACAGGGCTTACAGCGATCAGTCAGAACAGGTAGCAGCTATCATGAAATACCAGATGCGCAAGAAACTCGGTTGCGACAGTAGATAAAATTGACGGTGCTCTGTACCGAAGGAGAAAGTCTATGTCAGGACGTGGTGCCATTCGCCTAGGGGATGCCCATTCAGGTGGAGGAAAAATGATTGAAGCCAGTGGCTTTCCTGTTAATGGCATACCGCAGTGTCTGCTTGGCGATAACGCGGTATGTCCCACCCACAAGGGAACGTTTCCGCTGGTTTCAGGCGGTGATGGTTCTGCGGTTCATAATGGACGCCCCATGATATTTGAGCCAGGGAAACTGGCCTGTGGCTGTAGCGTGTCATCATCATGTGCAGGGAATTACAACCGTAAATAGCCTACTGGTAGCCTTATAAAAACAGATAATATTTCAGATATTCCGGGTGTATAGGGAATTAGCTGAGGACACACTGCTGAAATCACAGAGTACAGCCAGAACTATTTTGGAGTAATGTCAGAGCCAGAATTTTGGCGCTGTATTCTTCCGGGAATTTTGGCCCATGGCGCATCCTTAGTTTTCGGATTGACTTGCCACTGTAATAGCTCAGTGATATCCCGCTCGCCCTCAGCTTCTTTTATACGGCGCTGTTGCTCGGCAAACTGTTCATATTCAGCCTGAGCCTTGTCATCTGCCATTTTCTTGCCGATCGTACCTGTACCTTTTAAGACATCACGATCGTTGAATTGCAGAAATTGATCTAATTTTTCCTGCCAGTCGCGTAGAAATACCTGCTGACGGCGTCTGGCCTGATCTTCAGCAAAATCCAGCCACATATTGACCACACGGTTCAGTTCATCAACTTCGCTTTGATTGAGATAATTTTTAGCTACAGTGACATCCTCTTTACGCACTTCGCCACCTTTGAAGCTGGTCAACCCCATATTCGGTAAACTGGCATCGGCATGTTGGTGAATAAGCTCCGCAGCCGTTTTTCCAGTACAGGCAAGATGCAGCTTATTCTGAATAGTCTGGAAAAAGAGCGTTGTCTCTTTCAGTGAGGGTTGATTATCCGCTGCAAGAGCAAAGATTTCCCGTACCCGTAAATAGACGCGCCGTTCACTGGCCCGAATATCGCGGATGCGTTCCAGCATTTCGCCAAAGTAATCGGGCACTACTGACTGGCCGACGGGTGGATTTTTCAGTCGGTCATCGTCCATAACAAAACCTTTAATCAGGTATTCCTGCAAGGTTTGTGTGGCTCACTGACGGCACTGTGTACCTATAGTGGACCGGACGCGATAGCCCAACGCGGGTATAATACTACGTTAACATATTGAATTTTATAATTTTTTAATCACTGGCAGTTGTTCGGTAAAACCGAACAACTGCCTCTTCATCCAGTCAATATTCTGCAAAAATATTTTTGATATGCTCGCTAGTGGTCACTTGGCTTTCCCATATAACTCACCAATCATCGTCTAAAATGCCTAGCAGAAATAGAGACTGCAAACACCTCACTAACACAGACTCGTAAAGCCTTGCCGCTAGCAAGGAGCTCTTATCAAACGTACAATCAAAACCCTAAAATAGCCCTTTTCGAAAAAGAATTGCTCATAACAGGATTTATAGTGAATAAACAGCAACTTGCGGCAAAAATCTGGGAATCAGCCAACCAGATGCGTTCTAAAATTGAGGCCAACGAATACAAAGATTACATACTCGGCTTTATCTTCTACAAGTACCTAAGCGACCAGTTGGTACAGTTTGTCACCAGACAGGGTATGACACCCGAAGACATCAAAGCCCTCGATGAAGTAGACGCCGACACCGTTAAATACGTGCAAGACAACCTGGGCTACTTTATAGCCTACGATAATCTGTTTTCTACATGGATTGATCCCACATCCGAATTTGATGAATCGAACGTGCGTGATGCGCTCTCAGCCTTTAGCCGTTTGATTTCACCAACATACAAAAAACTGTTTGAAGGCATTTTTACCACCCTAGAAACAGGTTTAAGTAAACTGGGTGAAAGTGCGGGCAAACGCACCAAAGCCATCAGCGATTTATTGCACCTGATCAAAAGCATTCCCATGAATAGTAATCAGGGGTATGACGTGCTGGGCTACATTTACGAATACCTGATTGAAAAATTTGCCGCCAATGCGGGTAAAAAAGCCGGTGAGTTCTACACGCCTCATGAAGTCTCGGTACTGATGTCGAATATTATCGCCCATGAGTTAAAACACAAAGATACCATCAAGATTTACGACCCTACTTCCGGCTCAGGTTCATTGCTGATCAATATCGGTGAGGCGGTCGAGAAATACGCTAAAAATAAAAACAGCATCACCTATTTCGCTCAAGAGTTAAAAGCCAACACCTACAACCTAACTCGTATGAACCTCATCATGCGTGGTATTAAAGCCAGCAACATTAAAACCCGTAATGGCGATACCTTAGAGGACGATTGGCCGTATTTTGATGAAAGCGATCCACAAGGCTCTTACTACGCCTTGCATGTCGATGCCGTGGTGTCCAACCCGCCTTACTCACAAAACTGGGACCCCAGCTTTAAAGAGAGCGATCCACGCTATTCACGTTTTGGCTTAGCCCCTAAAACCAAAGCCGATTTTGCTTTTTTGCTGCACGATCTCTACCACCTAAAACCCGATGGTATTATGGCTATTGTACTACCCCATGGGGTCTTATTCCGTGGTGGTGAAGAAGGTGAAATTCGCAAGCAACTTATTGAGCAGAATCACATTGATACTGTTATCGGACTACCGGCCAATATCTTTTTTGGCACCGGCATTCCCACGGTGATTTTGATCCTCAAACAAAAACGTCAAAACACCGATGTATTGGTGGTCGATGCCTCCAAGCATTTTATGAAAGAAGGCAAAAGCAACAAACTGCAAGCCAGTGATATCAAGCGTATTACCGATGCGGTGATTAACCGCGAAAGTATCGACAAGTTCTCGCAACTGGTAAGCAAACAAGCCCTGGTCGACAACGGCTACAACCTCAACATACCGCGCTATGTGGATTCCTCTGCGGCGACACCAAGCTGGGATTTACACGCCACCATGCTCGGCGGCATCCCCAACAGCGAAATTGCCGAGCTACACAACTATTGGCAAGCTTTCCCGCAATTACACGGCACTCTGTTTACGCCAAAATCCGCCGCTTACAGTGATCTGGCCATTGCCAAACAAGACGTTAACGCCAGCATTAGTGCGCACCCGCAAGTAGTAGGGTTTATCAGCGCCTACAATCAAGCCTTTAATGGCTTTGATGACCACCTGAACCCCCAGTTAATACAAAACTGGCAAAGCGTAAAACGTAACCAACAAGAAGCGGAATTAAGTGCCGAACTATTTACTCGTTTAGCTCCCATTGCCTTAATCGACAAATACCAGGCTTTCCAATTTCTGAACAACCAATGGCAAATCATCAGCGCCGATTTAGAAATGATGCAGACAGAGGGCTTTGCCGCCACCAGACAAGTTGACCCTAATATCGTCATCAAGAAGAAAGACGGTAAAGATACCGAAGTGCAAGACGGCTGGAAAGGCCACATATTGCCGTTTGATTTAGTGCAACAAACTTACTTAAGTGATGACTTACAAGCCCTGGCAGCTAAAGAAACCCGACTAGCAGAAATCGCCAGCACGCTAGAAGAAATTTTAGAATCCCTAACCGAAGAAGAAAAAGAACACGATACCGTCAAAGATAGCAAAGACGGCTTTGCCAATGCCGAATTAAGCAAGGCTGCTAAAGCCTTCTTGAAAGAACAAAAAGACAGCAAAGTTAAATTCGCAGAAGAAAGCTATGAAGCCAAAATCATTCGCGCAAACAAATTAATCGATGAAGAAAAAGCCCTGAAAAAAACGGTCAAAGATGCCGCCACTGCCCTGCATTTAAAAACCAAAACGACCATCGAAGCATTAACCGATGAACAAGTGAACAACTTGCTGCACCTTAAATGGATTGCGCCATTAAGCACCGAACTCGCTACTATGCCTAGCACCGTGATTACCCAGCTCACCAGCCAAGTGCAAACCCTTGCCGATAAATACGTCGTCACTTACTCTCAAGTGGCGAATGACATTAAAACTACCGAGCGAGAGCTGGCGGTGATGATGGGAGAACTCAAGGGTAATGAGTTTGATATGCAGGGCTTGGCAGAACTCACTAACTTATTGAAGGGCGAATAAGATGAGTGTGGAGAAGAAAGTGCCAGAAATTCGCTTTGAAGAGTTTCATGAGGATTGGAATCAACGAAAACTGGATACAATTTTCGGTAAAATACGCAATGCCTTTGTTGGAACTGCAACGCCTTATTATGTAAAAAAAGGGCATTTTTATCTTGAGTCTAATAATGTCAAAGATGGCAAAATAAACAGAAAAAATGAAATTTTTATTAATGATGAGTTTTACTATAAGCAATCTGACAAATGGCTTCGTGAGGGAGACATAGTCATGGTTCAGTCGGGCCATGTCGGTCATACTGCCGTAATACCCCCTGAGCTAAATAATATCGCAGCGCATGCATTGATTATGTTTACTGATCCTAAAGAAGAGATTAGTTCTCATTTCCTAAACTTTCAATTTCAAATTGATAAAGTAAAAACAAAGTTATCTGAAATCACAACTGGTAATACGATAAAACATATCCTTTCTTCTGAAATGAAAGAATTTGAAATGTTTTTCAGTGATTATGAAGAACAAATCCAGATCGGCAACTACTTCCAAAAGCTAGACGCGCTGATCAACCAACACCAACAAAAGCATGACAAGCTCAGCAACATTAAAAAAGCCATGCTGGAAAAGATGTTTCCCAAACAAGGCGAAATTATACCAGAAATCCGCTTTAAGGGGTTTAGTGCGGAGTGGGAGGAGATGAAGCTAAGTAAGATTTCTGACAAGATTACTGAAAAAAACACTTCAGGAATTTATTCTGAAACTTTTACCAATTCCGCTGAATTTGGAATAATCAGTCAGCGAGATTACTTTGATAAAGATATTTCAAATTCTAATAACATAGGTGGTTACTACGTAGTTCAGCCAGAGGACTTTGTCTACAACCCCAGAATATCAACACTCGCTCCTTGCGGCCCTATCAATAGAAATACACTGGGTAGAGCAGGTGTAATGTCGCCACTTTATACTGTCTTTAGAACAAAAAACGTTAATAGCATTTTTATTGAGTATTTTTTCCAGACTAAACTTTGGCACGCTTTCATGTTTCTTAATGGTGATACTGGAGCCAGGGCCGATAGGTTTTCGATTAAGGACTCAGTATTTTTTGAGTTACCATTGGTTCTGCCTACTGTTAACGAGCAAGTCGTTATCGGTAACTACTTCCAAAAACTCGATAACTTGATCAACCAACACCAACAACAAATTACCAAACTCAATAACATCAAGCAGGCCTGCTTAAGTAAAATGTTTGTCTAACAGGGAGCGCCATTATGACCACCTTTAAAACCGAAACGCAATTTGAGCAGGCCTTTATTGAGGTACTCACCAACAAGGGTTGGGAGCCGGAGATACTCAAAAATAAAAGCGAAGCGGATTTGCTGCAAAACTGGGCAAACATTTTGTTTGAAAACAATCGCCAGCGGGATCGCTTAAACGATGTGCCGCTTACCACGACCGAAATGCAGCAAATTATTGAGCAAATCAAAGAACTTAAAACCCCGCTCAAGCTGAATGGTTTAATTAACGGCAAAACCGTGGCGATTAAGCGCGATAACCCTGCCGATACCTTGCATATAGGCAAAGAAGTCAGCTTAAAAATATACGACCGCCAGGAAATCGCCGCCGGTCAAAGCCGTTACCAAATTGTGCAGCAACCCAAATTTGAACGCGGCAGCCCTTTGCGTAACGACCGACGCGGTGATGTGCTGCTACTGATTAACGGTATGCCGGTTATCCATGTAGAACTAAAGCGCAGCGGTATACCAGTTAGCCAGGCAGTAAATCAAATCGAAAAGTACAGCAAAGAGGGCGTATTTAGCGATCTATTTTCGCTCATCCAGGTGTTTGTAGCTATGGAGCCAAACGAGGCCAAATACTTTGCCAACCCTGGACTAGACGGCAAGTTTAATCCCGACTATCAGTTCAACTGGGCCGATTTTAATAACGAGCCCATGAACCACTGGAAAGACATCGCCTCTACCTTGCTTTCTATCCCCATGGCGCACCAGTTAATAGGTTTTTATACCGTTGCCGACGATACCGATGGTGTGCTTAAAGTGATGCGCAGTTATCAGTATTACGCCGCCAATGCGATATCTGACAAAGTGGCCAAAACCAACTGGCAGCAACTGGGTAACGCGGTCAATAATCCCGATCGCCTCGGGGGATATGTGTGGCATACCACGGGTTCGGGTAAAACCATGACCAGCTTTAAATCGGCACAGTTGATTGCACAATCCAAAGATGCCGATAAAGTCATTTTTTTAATGGACAGGATTGAGCTAGGTACTCAGTCGCTGACGGAATATCGCAATTTTGCGGGCGATGGCGAAGACGTTCAAGCCACCGAAAATACTCACGTACTTATTACCAAATTAAAAAGCACCGATCCCGCCGATACCTTAATTGTTAGCTCCATTCAAAAAATGAGTAATATTTTTGAAGCAGTAAATGATGAAGGCGTAGCCACCAACGCTGGAGATATTGAAAAAATTCGCGCTAAGCGTTTGGTGTTTATTGTCGATGAGGCGCATCGCTCTACCTTTGGCGACATGCTGATTATTATTAAACGTACCTTTCCGCGAGCCTTATTTTTTGGGTTTACCGGTACACCAATTCAAGAAGAAAACGAAAAAAACGGCAATACCACCAGTACCGTATTTGGCAACGAGCTACACCGTTATAGCATCGCCGATGGCATACGCGATGGCAACGTGCTGGGTTTCGATCCTTATAAAATACCCACCTTTAAAGACAGTGACTTAAGACAAGCTGTAGCGTTAGAGCAAGCCAAAGCTGGCTCGGTGATGGAGGCCATGGATAACCCAGCCAAAAAGAAAAAATTTAACCACTTTATGAATGATATGCCTATGGCTGGCCATAAAGATGCCACTGGCAAATACCACAAAGGCATTGAAGACTATGTGCCTAAAAGCCAATATTTAAGCGAAACCCACCAGACCAAGGTGGTGGAAGATATTCTGCATAAATGGGATGTGCTCAGCCAAGGCAATAAATTCCACGCCATTTTGGCCACTAATAGCATTGCCGAAGCCATTGACTATTACCGTCATTTAAAAGCCACCAAACCTGAACTTAAAGTATCGGCCCTGTTTGATCCGAACATTGATAACGACGGCAGTGGCGACCGTGGCCCCACCTTTAAAGGCGATGGCCTGGAAGAAATTATGGCCGACTATAACGCGCGTTATGGCCAGGATTTTGATTTTGCCCGCCATGCAGCCTTTAAAAAAGATTTAGCGGCACGCCTCGCCCATAAAAAACCCTACGAACGCATTCATACCGAGCCTTCAAAGCAATTAGATTTACTGATTGTTGTAGATCAAATGCTCACTGGCTTTGACTCTAAATGGCTTAATACCTTGTATTTAGACAAGGTGATTAGATACCAAAACATTATTCAAGCATTCTCACGCACCAATCGCTTGTTTGGTCCCGACAAACCCCACGGCATTATCCGGTATTATCGCTATCCGCACACCATGGAGCAGCACATTAACGCTGCGGTAAAACTCTATTCCGGCGACAAACCTATCGGCCTCTTCGTAGATAAGTTAGAAAGCAATCTTAAAGCCATAAATGAATTAGTGGCTGAAATTACCGAGCTGTTTGTCAGCGCAGGTGTTGAGAACTTTGAAAAACTGCCAGAAGATATAGAAGACAGTGCCCAATTCGCCAAATTATTTAACACCTTTAGCCAGCATCTCGAAGCGGCTAAAGTACAAGGTTTACATTGGGAACAGTCGGTCTATTCCTTTACTGAAAATGATGTAGAACATGAGGTAATACTGGCTATAGACGAACAAACTTACCTGAGCCTAGCCCTGCGCTATAAAGAATTGGTAGGCAAAGGTGATGGCGGTAGCGCAGGTGGCGGCGATGTGCCTTTTGATATCAGTGGCTATTTAACTGAAATAGATACTGGAAAAATCGATGCCGACTATATGAACAGCCGCTTTGATAAATTTTTAAAAGAGCTGAACAAACATCAAGACTCTGCGAGCATTGAAACCACCTTAAATGAGCTGCACAAGTCGTTTGCATCGCTCACCCAAAGCGAGCAAAAGTACGCCAAGCTCTTCTTGCACGACTTGCAGCGCGGCGATGCGCAGTTACTTGAAGGCTATACTTTTAGAGACTACATCAACACCTACAAAGATAATGCTGAAAATGCACAATTAAACGCCGTTGTTAATGCTCTTGGTTTAGATAAAGGACTCCTCATAGCATTAATGGCTGATAGTGTTAATGATAAGAATCTCAACGACTTTGGTCGCTTCGACTCATTAAAAGAATCGGTAGATAAGGCAAAAGCCAAGGTCTATTTTGAAAAACGAGACGGCGTAACCATACCTCTTTTTAAACTGAATATTCGCATTGAGCAGTTTTTAAAGCGGTTTATTTTGGCACAAACAGATGATTTTTTGGGTGATAGTGATGTTGTTGATGAAGTGATGTAATGGACGTGCATCCCTCAGCGTAAGTCCTGCCACACTTATGCTGAGTGTTCTTTTTTCAGAGGAACTGCACCATGAACTCGATAAAAGTCATTAGTATCGGTCTGGCTAAATCTGTCTTTCAGATCTGCGTCTACCGGAAAACAAATACTACTGTAAGCACACCCGTTTTAGTTCCACGCACTTTTTGAGATTTCCGGTTTTTCTGCCATCAGCCTGTACTCTTCCGGCGTCAGGTTATTCAGGGATTCATGAGGCCGCTCACTGTTATATTCAGCCAGCCAGCGCTCGGTGATTTCCCTCGCTTCATTCAGGGTCCTGAACAGATAAAAATCCAGGATTTCTGTCCGGTACGTCCGGTTGAATCGCTCGATAAAGGCATTCTGCGTCGGTTTACCCGGCCTGATAAAGTCCAGCATCACCCCGTGTTCTTCCGCCCATTGTGCCAGCGTCAGCGATACCAGTTCTGGCCCGTTATCCATCCGCATCTTCAGCGGATAACCCCGGTTTGCCACGATCCTGTTCAGGACCCTGACCACCCGCTGAGCCGGGATATTCAGGTCAATTTCTATCGCCAGTGCTTCGCGGTTAAAATCATCCACCACGTTGAAGGTCCGGAAACGTCTGCCGCAGACCAGCGCATCATGCATAAAATCGATGGACCAGCTCTGATTGAGCGCCTCCGGCGTGGCCAGTGGCGCAGGATTACGCACCGGCAGACGTTGTTTTCCCTTGCGACGAAAATTCAGTTTAAGCAGGCAGTAAATTCGATGAACACGTTTATGATTCCAGGCATTGCCCTGTCTGCGTAATACCTGAAACAGCTTCTTAAAGCCGTACCGGGGATAACGTTCAGCCACGTCTGTAAGCGCCAGGATCACCGGTTCGTCACGCCGGGTATCGGGCTGATAAAAGTACACCGTCCTGCTCAACGATAATGTCCTGCACGCCTGGCGTAAGCTCATGGCAAATTGTGCTGTCAGATAGCTGACGAGCTCACGCTTTATCGCTGGTTTTAAAGCTTTTTTTCGATAACGTCTTTCAGGGCCCGGCATTCCAGACTGATATCGGCAAACATTTGCTTGAGGCGACGATTCTCGTCCTCAAGATCTTTTATTTTCCGGATATCAGAGGCTTCCATTCCGCCGTACTTTGCTTTCCAGTTGTAGTAGCTGGCTTCAGATATTGCCGCTTCGCGGCAGACGTCCTTAACGGTGCGTCCGGCTTCAACGGACTTCAGAACGGCGATGATCTGGTGTTCGGTAAATCGGGCTTTGCGCATGGTGATCTCCTCCGGGAACATAATCAGTATGTCGGAAGATCTCTAAAAGTGAATGGTTCGGTTAAGCGGGATACTTACACTACCTTCCATCATGATTTCCTTTTAGATTCATTAAATTGCAAAAAAGTCTCTGTCTTTTGACAGAGGCTTTCTGTGACATGAAATTATTGAATGAGACGTATTACTATAAAAGATTGATGATGATTATTTGAATGGATTATTTACTTTTGCGTAATCAAAAGGCGATATAACGTGCTGCCGATTCGCATCCAGGAAATCAGCCCACCACTGCAGCATTAGCCTGCGCTCATCAAGATGCTCGGCTTTGTGAATGTAAGCCGCGCGCACCGAGTTACGTTCCATATGGCTCATCTGGCGCTCCACTGCATCCCTCGACCATAACCCCGATTCAATCAGCGAGCTACAGGCCATCGTTCTGAAACCGTGGCCGCAGACTTCAGTCTTGGTGTCATACCCCATTACTCGCAGCGCCTTATTCACCGTATTTTCACTCATGGGCTTACGCGGATCGTGATCGCCAATAAAGATCAGTTCATGGTTGCCGCTGAATTGCTGTATTTGCTTCAAAATAACCAACGCCTGTCGGGAAAGGGGCACCAAATGCGGAGTACGCATTTTTGAACCACGATGAGAGTGCTTCACACCCTCTATCGGTTTTCTCTCAGGAGGGATAGTCCACATTGAGGTTTCAAAATCGATCTCCGACCAACGGGCAAAGCGCAGTTCGCTGGAGCGGATAAAGATCAATAACGTCAACTCTACCGCCAAACGCGTTAATGGCCTGCCGGTATAGCTATCGATGCGCTGAAGCAGCTCGGGAGTATGCTTTAATTCCAGTGCAGGACGATGCTGCCGATTACTTGATGCCACAGCGCCCGCCATTTCCTGCGCCGGGTTGTAGTCGATTAACCCGCTTTGTACCGCGTAGCGCATTATTGCGGTTGTGCGTTGTTGAAGTCGTGATGCCACTTCAAGACGGCCTGATTGTTCAACCACCTTAATAGGGGCTAACAGGTCTCGCGTTTTGAGTTCGGCAATGTTGCGTTTACCGATAGCAGAGAAGAGGTTATCTTCCAGGCTTTTCAGCACGCGGCAGCTGTGCTCTTCCGACCACTTTTGATTGGTAGCGTGCCACTCTCGGGCTACAAACTCAAAAGTGAATACCGCTTTCGCCTGTTCTTCTTGTACCGCACGTTTTTGCTCACGCGGATCAATGCCCGCAGCAACCAACTTTCTGGCGTCTTCCCGCTTTTGTCTGGCATCAGCCAATGAAACTTCGGGATAGACGCCAAATGCCATCAGGTGCTGTTTGCCACCGAAGCGAAAACGAAAGCGCCAGTATTTTGAGCCATTGGGATGAACTAGCAAAAACATGCCGTCGCCATCAACCAGCGAATACTCTTTTTCCTCGGGTTTAGCAGAACGTACCTTAGTATCTGTCAGGGCCATAATGGTTATCCTTCCATAATCCTGCTGTGAGTATATAAGCAATATCGAACCAGCATATATACTCGGTTCTATACTCACAAGCAGATTGATGTGGGTGGACTCAGATTGACTTCCGTTGACAGAAAATTCGGGTAAAGCCTTGTGTGGCGCGGATTTCAGACATAAAAAAAGACGTCCGTGGACGTCTATTTACATACTGTTGGTGCCGAAGGCCGGACTCGAACCGGCACGTATTTCTACGGTTGATTTTGAATCAACTGCGTCTACCGATTTCGCCACTTCGGCACAGAAGTAGTATGCGGAAAACGGGTGCATTATACCGTTTGACGGCCCACGCGCAACGTTAATCCACTCTACACTCGGCTAAGTGCTGAAAAAATCATCTTTAGCAACGCGTTATGGCTACTTTGCCGTCAATATTGTGTGGTGTGACGTTGTTGTGAATCGAGTAGGAGGCGAGATTACTCCCGCCGTCCTCTCACACCACCGTACGTGCGGTTCCGCATACGGCGGTTCATGTTAACTCTGGAACTGCCGTTGCTGCTCCACTAGTGATATCAAGCCGAGTCGTCTGAACTGCGCCGTCTTTATCGCATCATTCATGTGACTCGACCCCGCGTTCCACCACGCTCCTCGCTGGTTACTCGCCGACCTCCACGCTCGCTTTTCACACAAGCCCGCTCGCATTAGCATTCGGGCTCGCGTATACGTTCGTTTCCATTGCCGCCACAGTAGACTGCGCAGTTTACGCCTGACCCAGCCGTCAATCTTCTCCAGAACTCCTTTTACTTCCGTGTATCTGAAGTAGCTCATCCAGCCTCGCAGTATCGGTGTGAGTTCATTGATTACGCCTTTCACTGATTTCGTCGCGTGCCCTGTCGTCAGGCTACGGATCTTCTCCTTCAGCCTCTCGACACTGCTCCCTGCGATCTTCAGTCGGGTCTGTTTGTGCCGTGTCACGCTGTATCCCAGGAACTTACGCTCCCACGGTCGCGACACCGCACTCTTCTGCTCATTGACCTTTAGCTTCAGTATGTCTCTCAGGTACACCCTGATTGCCCTAAAGATATGCTCGCCTGCTTTGCGACTGCTCACGTAAATGTTGCAGTCATCCGCATAGCGACAGAAGCTGTGACCTCGACGCTCCAGTTCTTTATCCAGTTCATCCAGCAGAATGTTCGACAGTAGCGGCGACAACGGTCCGCCCTGCGGCATTCCCTTACCTCGCTTCTCTGTCTCGCACCCGTTCGTCATTTCCGCTTCAAGGTAGCGACGTATCAGTTTCAACAGCCGTTTATCCCTGACATGCCTCGCCAGACGTGACATCAAAATGTCATGATCCACCCGGTCAAAGAACTTTTCCAGATCCAGATCGACCACCCAGCGTTTCCCGCTTTGTATGTAGCGCTGTGCCTGTTGCACTGCCTGCCACGCATTGCGGTTACTTCTGAACCCGTAACTCGATTCGCAGAAGTGCGGCTCCACGACCGGACTGAGTTGTTGTGCTATCGCCTGCTGGATAAGCCTGTCCACTACCGTCGGGATACCCAGGGTTCTCACGCCGCCGTCCGGCTTTGGGATATCCACTCTGCGTATCGCCTGCGGCTGGTAGGCGCCCGTAATCAATGCCTGCCTGATACTCGCCCAGTTCTGTTTCAGCCACGGCTTCAACTCCGTCACTTTCAGGTTATCTACCCCTGCCGCGCCGTTGTTTTCCACCACGCGCTGATAGGCCAGCATCAGGTTCTCTCTCGTTATCACCGTTTCCATCGTCAACGGCATTTCCGCTTTCGTTTGCCCACCGACCGCCGTGGGGATTTCAGCACCCTCATGCAGCACTGACGGATACTGTCCGTCTCCTCTGCCGCTGGCCGCAGTGCTCTGCGCTTGTGCCTCATTAATTCCCATCGAGTATCGGTGTCCTAATCACGGTTAATCATGTTCAGCCCTTCATGCTGCCAGTTATGCAGCACTACTACGGCTTCGGCTGACTGCTGCACGTTCATCCCGTCGCCTCTCGACGCTCGGTAGCCCTGAAGCAAACGTGCAGCCCTCCCGGGGTAATTCGCGCGACCTTCCTGCTTATGCCTGTCAGCTTTACGTCACAGCGTTCTGTGCAAGTATTGGGCTTTGATGATATTTGCCACCTTACCCCGCTGTGCCGCCTAAACTGCTTCCTGTTCGTCAGGCCAGCATTTTGCCTTCAGCTTCCTTCAGATCCCACCTCGCGGTGGGCACCCTTGCCGTTCGGCTAACACTTCCCCTTGCCGGGTGTGTAGAGGACTTTCACCGCCAAGTCGCCCCTTGACCACTACAGTCAACGGACAGCGCCCGTCAAGGCGCTACGCGCCATGCCCGGCGCACAAACAAAAAAGCGCCGAAGGTTTACCCGCTCGACGCTTTTTTACTCGTTTAGCATTATCGCCGTTTCAGCAGCAACGCCACACTGATGAACAAAAACACCGAGCTAGGCAAAACCGCGCCCAATATCGGTGGAATACCATAGACTAGGCTGAGCGGACGGAAAATCTCATTCAGCAGGTAGAAAAGAAAGCCAAAGCTGATGCCTATAACAATACGTGAACCCGCCGAGACGCTACGCAGCGGGCCAAAGATGAAAGAGACGGCCATAAGCATCATCACCGCTACCGAGACCGGTGCAAAGATCTTGCTCCACATGTTGAGCTGGTAGCGGCTTGATTCCTGACCACTCTGTTTCAAGTAGTTGGCGTAATCATGCAACCCACGGATCGATAGCGCATTCGGCTCCAGCGCCACCACGCCCAGTTTATCCGGCGTCAGGTTGGTTTTCCATTCACCGCTGAGTGTTTGGCTACCGCCAATTTGTTTGCCGTCGCTCAAATCGGATTCATCAACTTGCGAGAGGTTCCAGACATTCCTGTCTTTATCAAACTCAGCGGAGGCCGCGTAGCGTAGCGACAGCAGTTTGTTCCGATCGTCGAAGTGATAAATATTGACGCCAGACAGCTCTTTATCGCCGACGACCCGTTCAATATAGATAAAGTCATTGCCATCTTTTGCCCACAGCCCGCCCTGCGTAGAGATCATCGACCCACCCGAGATCATCTGAGAACGGTAGTTGCGCGCCATCTGTTCCCCTTGCGGAGAAACCCACTCACCAATCGCCATCGTCAGTAGTACCAGTGGGATCGCCGTTTTCATCACAGCAGTCGCGATCTGCAAGCGGGTGAAGCCTGAGGCCTGCATCACCACCAGCTCACTGCGGGTCGCGAGCTGACCCAGCCCAAGCAGTGCTCCGAGTAGTGCAGCCATAGGAAAGAACGTCTCAATGTCTTTTGGGACGCTAAGCAGCGTATACAGCCCCGCGCCCAGCGCCGAATACTCGCCCTGCCCGACTTTACGCAACTGATCAACAAACTTGATGATGCCGGAGAGCGACACCAGCATGAACAATGTCGTCATAATGGTGGTGAAAATCGTTTTACCGATATAGCGGTCTAATACACCAAACATCAGGCCGCTCCTTGTAGTCTAAGGGGACGAGGCTTAAAGCGGGCGCGCATTTTGCGCATCGGCACGGTATCCCACAGGTTAAGCATCACCGCGATGCCGAAATACATCAGGTTAGTCAGCCAGATCCATACCATCGGATCGATTTTTCCTTTACTGGCGTTAGAGCGCAGCGAGCTTTGCAGCAGGAAGAAGATCAGGTACAGCAGCATCGCAGGCAGCATACTCAGCACCCTACCCTGACGTGGGTTCACCACACTCAGCGGCACCACCATCAGCGCCATGATCAGCACCGAAATAATCAACGTCAGCCGCCAGTGAAATTCTGCGCGCGCATCGTGCGCATCCGAATGCCAGAGGGTTGGCATATCCATTTGCTGCACGTCGCTATTATTTAGCGTCACGGCCTGGTGGCCAATCACGGCCTGATAGTTGGTGAAATCCGTGATACGGAAGTCGCGCAGCAACGCTGTGCCTTCGTAACGCGATCCATTATCCAACGTTACAACCTGCGCACCGTCTTCATTTTGCTTGATATGACCGCGATCGGCCACAACGACAGAAGGCCGAGCGTTACCGCTGGGCCGTAGCTGTGCCAGAAAGACGTGCTGAAACTCCGATCCTTTCACATTGCCGACAAACAGCACCGCATTACCGCCCTGTGCAGACTGGAACTGTCCTTCCACCAGCGCGGCCATGCCGGGGTTGGCTTTCGCTTCTGCCAGCACTTCTTCCTGATGCCGGGACGACCACGGGCTGAGCCACATGACGTTAATAGTTGCGATGATGGCAGTGAACACCGCCAGGACCAGCGCAGCTTTCAGCAACACGCGTTTGCCTAGCCCGCAGGCATGCATGACGGTGATCTCGCTTTCCGCATAGAGGCGGCCAAACGTCATCAATACGCCAAGAAACAGACTTAATGGCAGGATGAGTTGCACCATCTCTGGCACGCCCAATCCCAACAGGGAGATAACCAAATTTGTCGGGATTTCACCATCAACCGCGGCACCCAGTATCCGTACCAATTTCTGACAAAAGAAAATCAGTAACAGAATGAAAAGGATCGCCAGTTGGCTCTTAAAGGTTTCCCGTACCAGATATCGAATGATGATCACGCTTAATTACGCCTGTGAAAACTTGTCTTTTTGCAGGAAAGTCGATAGTTTCTTCGCTAACGCGCCATTTATACTCATTTTTGGCTGCCCTCTTAGCTAAAACTGTATTACAACATACTGCGTTTGAGCAGTTGTATCAGAACCTGCTTATTAGTCACTAAAACAGGTTCGCTACGTCGTTAAGATTAACACAGGTTATGTTAACGCAACGGCGGGAAGTATTACGGAGTGTCACATTCTAGCCGTTGCTCCCGCCTTTGTCTTTAAGATTCAGGAGAGTACATGGAGTTCAGCGTAAAAAGCGGTAGCCCGGAAAAACAACGCAGTGCCTGCATTGTCGTCGGCGTGTTTGAACCGCGTCGTCTGTCCCCTATTGCCGAACAACTCGATAAAATCAGCGACGGCTACATCAGCGCGTTGCTTCGCCGTGGTGAATTAGAAGGCAAAGTAGGACAATCACTGCTCTTGCACCATGTACCTAACATTCTTTCCGAGCGCATTCTACTGATTGGTTGCGGTAAGGAGCGCGAACTTGATGAGCGCCAGTACAAACAGGTGATTCAGAAAACTATCAACGCGCTAAACGAAACCGGTTCGATGGAAGCAGTCTGCTTCCTGACTGAGCTACACGTGAAAGGTCGTAATACGTACTGGAAAGTGCGTCAGGCGGTCGAAACCGCGAAAGAGACGCTATATACCTTCGATCAGCTAAAAAGCAACAAGGTCGAGCTGCGCCGTCCGTTACGCAAGATGGTATTCAACGTACCGACGCGCCGTGAGCTGACCAGCGGCGAGCGCGCCATCCAACACGGTCTGGCGATTGCCGCAGGCATCAAGGCCGCGAAAGATCTCGGTAATATGCCACCGAACATCTGTAATGCTGCCTATCTGGCGTCGCAAGCGCGTCAGTTGGCTGATACCTACAGCCAGAACATCATCACACGCGTGATTGGCGAACAGCAGATGAAAGAGCTGGGCATGAATGCCTATCTGGCCGTCGGTCAGGGCTCGCAGAATGAATCGCTGATGTCCGTGATCGAATATAAAGGCGATCCGAACCCGGAAACGCGCCCGATCGTACTGGTCGGTAAAGGGCTGACCTTCGATTCCGGCGGCATCTCCATCAAACCTGCCGACAGCATGGATGAAATGAAATACGACATGTGCGGTGCGGCGACGGTCTACGGTGTGATGCGTATGGCGGCCGAGCTGGCGCTACCGTTGAATATCATCGGCGTACTGGCTGGTTGTGAAAACATGGTCGATGGGCGCGCCTACCGTCCTGGCGATGTGCTGACCACGATGTCCGGTCAAACGGTAGAAGTGCTGAACACCGATGCAGAAGGTCGTCTGGTCTTGTGTGATACACTGACCTACGTTGAGCGCTATGAGCCAGACGTCGTCATTGACGTCGCGACGCTGACCGGCGCGTGTGTGATTGCGCTGGGGCATCACATCACCGGACTGATGGCGAACCACAATCCGCTGGCGCACGAACTGTTGAGCGCGTCCGAGCAATCTGGCGACCGTGCATGGCGTCTGCCGCTGACCGACGAGTTCCAGGAACAGTTGGAATCCAATTTTGCCGACATGGCGAATATTGGTGGTCGTCCTGGCGGCGCGATTACCGCAGGTTGCTTCCTATCACGCTTTACGCGTAAGTACAGTTGGGCGCATCTGGATATCGCGGGTACGGCGTGGCGTTCTGGCAAGGCTAAAGGTGCAACGGGTCGTCCGGTCGCACTGTTATCACAGTTCCTGCTTAACCGCGCCGGACAGAACGACGTAGAATAGCGCAGCCAACGCACATGCAACTTGAAGTATGACGAGTATAATGGGTCGGACTATCCGGCCCTTATCAATAGTGTAAACAATGAAAAACGCAACGTTCTATCTTCTCGAACACGACAGCAAAAGCGGTGAACTCAGCGCCCATGAGGCACTGGCATGCGATCTGGCGGCAGAACGTTGGCGAGCAGGAAAACGCGTGTTGATAGCCTGCGAAGACGAACAGCAGGCTATCAGGTTGGATGAAGCATTATGGCAGCGCGACCCCAACGCGTTCGTGCCACATAATCTGGCAGGCGAAGGACCGCGTCACGGCGCACCGGTCGAGCTGGCTTGGCCCCAGCGACGTGGTAATGCACCACGTGACCTGCTGGTCAGCCTATTGCCACAGTTCGCAGATTTTGCCACCGCTTTCCATGAAGTGATAGACTTTGTCCCTTACGAAGAATCCTTAAAACAGTTGGCGCGCGACCGCTATAAAACCTATCGCAGCGTCGGCTTCCAATTGACCACGGCTACGCCGCCAACTCACTGAATTTTGAGCATAATGGAAACGAAATATAACCCGCAAGATATCGAGCAGCCGCTCTACGAACTCTGGGAAAAGCAAGGCTACTTCAAGCCGCACGGCGACACGAGTAAAGAAAGCTTTAGCATTATGATCCCGCCGCCCAATGTCACCGGCAGCTTGCATATGGGTCATGCTTTCCAGCAAACCATTATGGATACGTTGATCCGCTATCAGCGTATGCAGGGCAAAAACACTCTCTGGCAGGCGGGCACCGACCACGCCGGTATCGCCACGCAGATGGTGGTTGAGCGCAAGATCGCCGCAGAAGAAGGCAAAACGCGCCACGATTATGGCCGTGAAGCGTTTATCGACAAAATCTGGCAGTGGAAAGGCGAATCCGGTGGCAACATTACTAACCAGATGCGCCGTCTAGGCGACTCCGTTGACTGGGAACGCGAGCGTTTCACCATGGATGAGGGCCTGTCCAACGCGGTGAAAGAAGTTTTTGTCCGTCTGTATAAAGAAGACCTGATTTACCGTGGCAAGCGTCTGGTGAACTGGGACCCGAAGCTGCGCACCGCGATTTCCGATCTGGAAGTAGAAAACCGCGAAGTGAAAGGGTCAATGTGGCACCTGCGTTATCCGCTGGCCGATGGCGTGAAAACCGCCGAAGGGAAAGACTATCTGGTCGTCGCGACGACTCGCCCGGAAACGATGCTGGGTGATACCGGCGTTGCTGTTAACCCGGAAGATCCGCGTTATAAAGATCTGATCGGCAAAGAGGTGATCTTGCCGTTGATTGGTCGTCGAATTCCGATCGTTGGCGACGAACACGCCGATATGGAAAAAGGCACCGGCTGTGTGAAGATCACGCCAGCGCACGACTTCAACGACTACGAAGTGGGTAAACGCCACCAGTTGCCGATGGTGAACATCCTGACGTTCGACGGTGATATCCGCCAGAGCGCTGAAATTTTTGATACCAATGGCGAAGCCAGCACCGCTTACAGCAGCGACATTCCAGAAGCCTTCCAGGGTCTGGAGCGTTTTGCTGCACGTAAAGCGCTGGTCGCCGCATTCGATGAGCTCGGCCTGCTGGAAGAGATCAAAGCGCACGATCTGACCGTGCCTTACGGCGACCGTGGCGGCGTTGTCATTGAGCCGATGCTGACCGACCAGTGGTACGTGCGTGCTGCCGTACTGGCTAAACCAGCAGTGGAAGCGGTGGAAGATGGCCGCATTCAGTTCGTACCAAAACAGTACGAAAACATGTACTTCAGTTGGATGCGTGACATTCAGGACTGGTGTATTTCTCGTCAACTGTGGTGGGGTCACCGTATCCCAGCCTGGTACGATACCAACGGCAACGTCTATGTGGGTCGTACCGAAGCGGAAGTACGGAGTGAAAACAATCTCGCTGACGATATCGTCCTGAATCAGGATGAAGACGTACTGGATACCTGGTTCTCATCCGGGCTGTGGACCTTCTCTACGCTGGGTTGGCCAGAGCAAACGCCCGATCTGAAAGCGTTCCACCCAAGCAGCGTGATGGTCAGCGGCTTCGACATCATCTTCTTCTGGATTGCCCGCATGATCATGCTGACCATGCACTTCATCAAAGATGAAGACGGCAAACCACAAGTGCCATTCCATACCGTCTACATGACCGGCCTGATCCGTGATGAGGAAGGCCAGAAAATGTCCAAATCCAAAGGGAACGTCATCGACCCGCTGGATATGGTGGACGGTATCTCGCTGGAAGCGCTGCTGGAAAAACGTACCGGCAACATGATGCAGCCGCAACTGGCGGAAAAAATCCGCAAGCGCACCGAGAAGCAATTCCCGAATGGCATAGAACCTCACGGTACAGATGCCCTACGCTTCACGCTGGCGGCATTAGCGTCTACTGGCCGCGACATCAACTGGGATATGAAGCGTCTGGAAGGTTACCGTAACTTCTGTAACAAGCTGTGGAACGCCAGCCGTTTCGTGCTGATGAACACTGAAGATCAGGATTGCGGTTTTGGTGCTGGTGAAAAAGTGCTGTCGCTGGCTGACCGTTGGATTCTGGCGGAATTCAACCGCACAGTGAAAGCCTACCGCGATGCGCTGGACAGTTATCGCTTTGATATTGCCGCCAACATTCTGTATGAATTCACCTGGAACCAGTTCTGCGACTGGTATCTGGAGTTGACGAAGCCAGTGATGAACGGTGGTACGGAAGCAGAACTGCGCGGCACGCGTCACACGCTGGTTACCGTACTGGAAGCGTTACTGCGTCTGGCACATCCGATTATTCCGTTCATTACCGAAACCATCTGGCTACGCGTTAAAGCACTGAAAGGCATTAGCGCCGACACAATCATGTTGCAACCCTTCCCAGAGTTCGATGCCGCGCAGGAAGATACGCTGGCGCTGAACGATCTGGAGTGGATCAAGCAGGCGATTACCGCTGTGCGTAACATTCGTGCAGAAATGAATATCGCGCCGGGCAAACCGCTGGCAGTTTTACTGCGCGATGCCACGGCCGAAGCACAGCGTCGTGTGGAAGAGAACCGCAGCTTTATCCAAACGCTGTCGCGTCTGGAAAACATTACGCTACTGCCAGCGGGCGATAAAGGCCCGGTTTCCGTCACTAAACTCATCGAAGGTGCCGAGCTGTTGATCCCAATGGCCGGCCTGATCGACAAAGCGGCAGAGTTGGATCGTCTGGCAAAAGAAGTGGCGAAAATCGAAGCAGAGATTGAGCGCATCGCAAGCAAGCTGTCTAACGAAGGCTTTGTGGCACGAGCACCGGAAGCGGTCGTTGCCAAAGAGCGTGAGAAGCTGGACGGCTACGCCGTAGACAAAGCCAAACTGCTGGAACAGCAAGCGGTGATCGCAGCGCTGTAAGCTGTAAGCGTTAACCGATTTCCAGCGGTAGTAGGGTAAGCATGAAAGCCTCGTTGCAAAACGGGGCTTTTTTATTGAGGGATTGCCCCAACGCGTATTCTGCCACGTACCGGTTTATGCGCAACACCATCTATCATGCAAAGACAAGGGGCCATTGACAAAACTGTCGCTCTAACTGGGAATGTCTGTGAGGCTTATTTAATGATTAGCGGGCATCGACCCAAATAGGGAAAAGTACACGTTAGCGTACTGAGTAACGCAGCCAGCATACCTGTGGCTTGAAGTATGACAGTTATATTGTATAAACCTCTGCTGAATGCACGTTATTTATGAAATACCACCAAACAAAACCATTTATTTAGCATAAATATAGATTAAATATCTAATCCGTGCTCTTTCCACACATCCCATTGCTATATTTTAATAAATTATTATCCTGTTAATTTAAATAAATATAGGCATCTGCTTTGCCCTAAGTAAAAATTAAATTCATAAAATTGCAAAAATAGCCTTACAAAAAAAACAGATTCATACGACAGCGTTTAACTGTTTATTTTTTGATAGAAATTAACGATCGAATATGAAAAATTGAACGGTTTAATGATTGGTGAATTCGATCAATAATGCGATTACTATAGTGTGAGGCTATAAAATCAGATATTGCGCTTTTTCGCATCTGTATAAAAATAATACTCAGTTTATGTTTCAAATCAGTACAGGCCTTAACATTACCTTTTAGCCAACACTATGGGAGAACCAACACAATGAAATGTAAGGAAAAAAAACCACTTCTCTGCCATCCCCCCCCCAGAGAGCTAAACCGAATGGAAAAATAATGCTAGTAAGAGTGACTACGGTAGGAAAAGGATGCTGCCAATTCATCAGCCATGGCGTAAACGCCAGGTTGATAGAGCCCATTACAGCAAGAAAATGACTCTTTCTATACCCATCATATTTCAAGTTACATGTGCATTGGCTGGCCAAATTCGTTCCAGAAAAATTTGTCTTTCTCTTGCCGTGTTACGAAGCTTATAAATAATCCTTGCTCGTGCGGGCTAACGTTTTGCGTTATTCAAAACGCCAACGTTTGTCCTAAAACTAGAATTATTTAGGGTATATGCTTTAGAAAGATCATTATGTGTGGAAAAAATATGCATAGTATAAAGAAGGATGAATATCCATAATGAATTTTTTAAAAAATATGAAAATTGGCAACCGACTCTTTCTGGGGTTCGGTTTACTGATTATGCTAACGTTGACTTTGTCGTCGCTCGAATATTTTTTTATGAAAAATATAGGGAAAGAAGTTGATATCATTACCGAAGACAGAATGGTTAAATCCAATATGCTGCGTGATATCAGAGATAACTTAAATGAAAATGTCCGGACTGTACGGGATATTATCCTGCTTCCCAGTGATAAACGTCAGGAAAAACAGGACTTAAGGAAAATTATCACCACAATAACAAATAACTCAAGCGAGATATATAAACACCTGGATGGAATAATAAAATTTGGCAAAGGCCGGGAACTGTTTGATCAACTACTCGACATAAGAAAACAATATAGTGTCACCATCAATCAAGCTCTAGCCTATGCACTTGAAGGAACGGATGAACAGGCTACGGCATTTTTATTCAATGACGTAGCCAAAATTCAAAAAACTTACTTCACCACACTAAGTGATCTTATTGATTATCAACAAAAAAACGTCCATGAAGCCAAAAGCGAGACGGATTTATATATTTCCGAAGCGCTTTTCTGGACAATATTATTGTCCGCCTTTTCAGCCATTTTGGGAGTGCTGATTGCCTGGCTGCTGACTCGCAGCGTGACAGCACCGCTATCCCTTGCGTTGTCTTCTGCCCAACGCATTGGTGAAGGTGACCTGCGTGGAACAATTGCGGTTGATAGCCGTGACGAAGTCGGCCAGTTGCTGGCAGCAATGCGCGATATGCAATCCTCTCTGACCAGAACAGTCGTCACCGTCAGAGATAATGCAGAAAGTGTCGCCACCGCGAGTGTGCAAATTGCCCAAGGCAATGCGGATCTGTCTTCCCGAACCGAGGAACAGGCAAGTGCGCTAGAAGAAACCTCTTCCACAATGACCCAACTTGGCATGACGGTGAAGAATAATGCCGATAACGCTCGTCAGGCAGATCAGCTCGCTAAAAACGCCAGCACGGTGGCACAACAAGGGGGGGATGTTGTTAATAACGTCGTGGAAACGATGAAAGCCATTAATGAAAGCTCCCGAAGCATTGCTGATATCATCAATGTCATCGATAGCATTGCCTTTCAAACCAACATACTGGCCCTCAATGCCGCAGTAGAAGCCGCCCGAGCAGGTGAACAGGGGCGTGGGTTTGCGGTTGTCGCAGGGGAAGTGCGTAATCTGGCACAACGAAGCGCAGGGGCTGCCAAAGAGATTAAAAATCTGATTATGACAAGCGTAGATCGCGTAGGACAGGGTTCCGATTTGGCGAATAAAGCAGGGGAAACCATGCGACAAGTCGTAATTTCTATTCGTCAGTTAACAGATACGGTGGCAGAAATTAGCTCAGCCAGCGCGGAGCAATCTACGGGGGTTGATCAGGTTGGTATCGCTGTCAATCAGATGGATCAGACAACACAACAGAACGCCGCCCTCGTGGAAGAATCCGCAGCGGCAGCACTCAGCCTTCAAGAACAGGCCGATCTGCTTGTTAGAGCGGTCTCTGTGTTCAAAGTGACAGGCAATCAGCCATCAGTTGCCGAGCCGCAATTCTCTCCCCGGCTCTCACCGCCACAAGCGATGCTTTCTGCGACTTCGGGCGCAGCAAACTCAAGCTCAGGAGACTGGACTAGCTTCTGATTTTGCAAAAACCCCTGACAAACCCGTTTGGCAGGGGTCAACACAACTAATGGATCATTTAATGATAACGGGCATCGGCCAGTGCAATGTTCTGACGCAAGCCGGGCAGAACATGGTTCATTTCCACCTCTTCTCTTGCGATTTGAAAACGGGAAACGGACTGTTGCAGGTTAATAACCTGTTCCTGAAGCGCATTTGCTGAGGTCGCCACTTCTGATACCAATGACGCATTCTGCTGCGTCACACCGTCCATCTGATTAATAGCGATATTAATCTGCGAAATGCCGCGGCTCTGCTCGCTGGAAGCAAGCGTGATTTCATCCATGATATCGACCACTTTTTTCACATCCATCAGCACTTCGTCCATGGTGTTACCCGCCAGTTCAACCAGCCCTGCGCCCTTTTCAATGCGGCTGAGGGAGGCATCAATCATGGTGCCAATCTCTTTCGCTGCTGTCGCACTGCGCGCAGCTAACATCCGGACTTCAGAAGCAACCACCGCAAAGCCTTTACCATATTGACCCGCACGGGCAGATTCCACCGCAGCGTTCAGTGCCAACAGGTTGGTCTGGAAAGCGATACCGTCGATCACTCCAACAATGTCGGAAATTTTGGCAGAGCTCTGCCTAATAGAACGCATCGTATCAACTACTTCGGTGACAACATTCCCGCCGCGAGACGCAGAATCTGAAGCTTTCTGCGCCAGATCGTTGGCTTTACGCGTGTTGTCTTCGTTGTTTTTCACCGTTGACATGATCTGTTCCATGCTTGAAGCCGTTTCGTCCAACGAGGCCGCCTGCTGCTCGGTACGGCTGGAGAGATCGATATTACCGGAGGCGATTTCCTCAACGCCGATGCTGATCGCATCAGTACCGTTACGCACCACGCGCACCATATTTTCCAGCCCGTCACGCATACGCTGAACCGCAGCGAACAACTGTGCAATTTCATTTTTCCCGCGGCTATCAATCTGCGCACGCAGGTCACCTTCCGCGATGCGGTCAAAGACGGAAATAGCCTGATTCAACGGTTTCACAATAAGGTTGGTCATCACGGACCAGGCCAATGCAGCCAGCAGCAACGCACAGGCAATCGCGGCGTACAGGATGGTTTCCATGAGTTCCACACGGCCATTCGAATCCGCGTAGGCTTCATCAATGCTCTTCAGCTTGAAGGCAACCAGCGTCTTAGAAGCTTTATCAAACGCGGCATACAGCACCGTTGATTTCCCTGCACGCTGGCGGTATTCATCCAAATTCCCTGCGTTAAGCGCTGCAAATGCCGGATCGATAAACTCTTGCATCAGCGTATTGCGTTTCTCGGCCATCTCCACAGAAATGACTTTTTCTTCTTCGGACTGCGGATATTTTAGGTATTCCTGCCATTTCTCGTTGGCACCATCGACCTTGCCCCTGGCACGACCCAGCGCGACTTTAGCCGCCTCGACGTCCCCTTTCCCCATTAATGATTCATACAAACGTAAATCTAACCGACCACGCAACAGCAGTTCGGAGCTATCATTCAACGCGACCAACCCTGGCAGCACTTCTATATCGACGCGGGCAAATGATTTATTCCCTGACTGAACCGCAACCAACCCTAAAACGCCGACAAAAAGCAGTAGCGCCGCTAACGAAAATACCATCATGCTGAGTGCAGTACGGATCTTTACCTTACGAAACATAAATTATCCCTATGGTCTGAAAATAAGAAAGGATGGGCGCCAGCTCCAGAGCAGAGCCGTTCAGTTATTTACGTAATAGTCGTTATATTTCAATTTTCAGGCATATTAATATACTAAAACCTGAAATAAATATGCTATAACACCGTAATAAAAATAAATAAACGTATAAAGAAAATAATGACCGACAGAGAATAAACTTTCTATCGGTCATTGGAATTTATTTTTTGTTCTTTTTCTGAGACTGATTTTTTTCTAAGAAACGTTGCAGCTCATCTTTATAAAACTTCGCCGACATCATCGTGCCATGCCCGCTGGTTTCATTACTGGCGGGAATAAGGAACACGGTCGCCTGCTTAATTTTCTTAAGCTCATTATCCAGGATGCCGGTTTCAACAGGATTACGCTCATCATCCGCAGAGTTAATCACCAGAACGGGGGCCTTAATTTTATTCAACTCCGGTGCCGCGTTATAATTTGCAGATGAGCCCCAGATATAAATAAAGTCATTGGCATCGCTGGTCGACGGTGCAGCAAGACGCTCTTCTACCAGTTTGTCCGCCTGTGCGCGTGTCGGTGCTTTGCTCTGATAAGCCAGCGTTCCACCAGTAGTAGCAATACTAAACATAATGCTAGCCGTTTTTAGCGTCGGCGGCTGTTGCGTATAATTGCCATTATTCCAAGCCGGATCGTTCTTGATGGATTCAATCAAGATGCGACGCATCATCCAGTTACGGCCAGACAGTTCGTTTGGCAACGACGCCATTGGCACCAATGCATCCATCATGTCCGGGTATTTTTCCCCCCACAGCCAGGTCTGCATTCCGCCCATGGAATAACCCATCACCAGACGCAGGTGGTTAATACCCAGTCCTTCTTTGATTAAGCGATATTGTGCCTGCACCATATCGTTATAATCGTACTGGGGAAATTTCATCCGTAAGCCGTCTGACGGCTTGGAAGATTTTCCAGAACCAATGCTCTCCGGCATGATTATAAAGTATTTGCTGCTATCCAGCGCCTGACCTGGCCCGAAAAGCTCTCCGCCAAAGCCATTTGCTAACAACGCGTTAATCGGCTGATTCGTTCCATGCAGTAATAACACGGCTGGTTTGGTTTTATCACCGAACGTGTAATAGTGGATGCGCAGATCTTTTAATTTATCACCACTGTTGAAGGTAAATTCTGGCGCGATCCAGTCACCTTCTTGTGGCACTGAAAAATTGGTCTGTGCATACGTTAATGGTGACAGCATTAACAGAAATGCACCCACCACCCCTGATAGTATTCGGTTAACCATAAATAGCTCTTCGGTAATCATGAAGTCGTGAAGCCGCGATTTTAATGTCTATTAGGAAAAATCCCAATAAACATAAGTAAGCTAATAATAAAAAGATATTATTAGCTGATTTTTTTACTTATAGCGAAATATTCTATAGTGAGTTTTCAATAGTATGACATTTAACACATTCGAGTTAATCGTCTTACTATGCCGCACAGACTTTCCGCCTGGCTTTAACGTCCATAAAAACAACAAAAAGTGGAAAAAATCGTTCACATCGCGAACAAGAATACCGATAGTGCGCAGTGATATTGCACACTATCGGTATAAGGCTGGGGGGTAAAATCGGCGTTGACGATCAGTGCTGATTCATTTCTCTTTCAATCGTTCTAAGTCGCTCATCCATATCTGGGTGTGTACTCAGCCAGTCAGGTAAATCCAGTGGTTCAGCGTCATCCCCACTGCGGTCGTGATTGAGCAAGGCTTGATACATTGCCTGCATTGACTGAAGTGAACGCCCTTGTTGCTGCATTTTTTCTATTGCCCATGCATCGGCTTCCCGTTCCATATCACGAGAAAACTGCATCTCGTTGATAAAGGCGGCAGACTGCAATACGGTATCTCCGACGCCACTGACATCTCCCGTCATCCACATGAACATCAACGACATCAGCGATGAACGCACCACCATACGCATGGGATGACGATAGGCATGGTGCCCCATTTCGTGCAACATCACTGCCGCCAACTCGTTGTCATTTTTCGCCAGCTTCACCAGATCGTCACTGATAATCAGCGTGCCATCCGCCAGCATAAAAGCATTCGGCCCGATCGGCGCAGCCATGATCTCCAGACGCAGCGGCGTTTTATCTTCTCGCATGTCCGCGGGCATAACCTGCTGAAACAGCGTTTGCATCGCCTGCTGGTGCTCAACAGGCAGTTTGGAAGGCTTAAAATCACTGTGCCGTAACAGCTTCAGCGTGTTTTGCCCCAACTGCTGTTCGATAACGGTAGGAATGCGCAGCGCCAGCGCAGAACTTGCCCACGGCAACACCACATAAACATAGTTTATCACCATCAATATGGTGGCGAATAACGTGAGAATGACGCCACGTTTATGGCGTTCCAACCGATGGACCAACCCCGGTCGACGCCGTGCGGAATACCATGTGCGAAAATCAGGATCGTCGGCAGGAACAAAACGACCGCCGTCAGGAAACGTTAACGTGAGAGGAATGGACCCCAGCGCATCGGAAACCGTGACCTGCTCAAGAGAAAATGTGGTGTTCGATGACCCGGTGTTCAGCGCCATCGTCGAACCATTGTCCGTTAAATGAAGAGAAGCGGCCACGCGGGCCGCCAATCCGGGGTATTGATAATGCCCCTCAATATTCATATCCCTGCCTTATAACTTACAGGCCGACACCCAAATCGAGCGCCTGCACGGCTTCTTCAGCCAACGCGCTGTTTGCAGTGTCCTGATGTGCCTGAACGTGCAGCAGTGCCAGATCGCCTTCAACCGCTGTCGCATTCGCTATATAGCGTGCATGGCGAATTTCTGCCACCGGTGCAGCCCAACCCAAAGAGAAAATAGTGATCAGGCTATTCGTTATCAGTAGCCCCATGTAAGACAGCGTTTGCATGGAAGAATGCAATTTCACACCACCATTCAGCGATGTCTGGTTAAACAGATAATTACGCTGCGCAACCACCAGATAGCTGCTGGAAACCAGAATACCCAGCAGCGCCACAACGACCATCATGATCATATTAAAGACGTTGCTCAGCAACATCATCAGTACGAGCTCTTCATTTCCGCCGCCCATCATAATAGTTTGGAATAGCGTGAAGAAGAACGAACTCATGAACGACAACGATGCGATCAGGAAAGGAACAAAAATCAGCAGGCTAATCAGAGAAAATTTGATAAACGCCGATTTCGCTAATTCTGCGTTAAACGCGGTTTTACCGAAGAACAGGTTATTAACATAAAAGTCGAGCAGCATCATTTTCATGATGCCATTTACGGCGGCAAACCCCGGAATAGCAATCGCCAACGCAATGAACCCAATCAGAATTGGGCTATTGCTCTGCATACCGATCATGACAACAACAACCAGAGCAATATAAAAAGCCAGCAGCAGCAGGATAGGGCAAAGCAGCAATACCCAATACGCACGGCCTGTCTGGCAATGATAATTAAAACGAACGCCGCGATAGCTGGACATAATGGCGTCATAACGCCAGTTGCGGATCACGAGAACCGGAATAAGTGCCGAAAATGCCAATGCGAGAATCGTTCCCAGCGTTGGTGACATCGCCAATACAAAATAAAACAGAATCAGACCGGCGATAACCAGCAAGCGCCCTTTAAGGTCGGCTGCGCGTGGTAATCAAAACGGTCACCATTAATTTCCGTGTTACCATAAAAATAACGGCGACGGCGCACGGTGGCCCAGGCAGAATAAATACCTAAAGTGATAACCGTTAATAACGCATTCACCAGCCAAATTGCAAAATATTCCCCAGCCTTACCATGAAACTGCACGCGATGCTGCGTGCTATTTTCTGAAGTATTGATAGTCATAAACCTTTCATCCTAAAAGAAATAAGCCTCATAAACGCTTCATTCGATACGTTATTGGCATACAAAAAGCGGCTTATTTAAGCATGTCCTGTTAATGACAACAATATAAGTTAACAAAAATCACACAAGCTTATGTGCTTACTAATTACATGGAATAGGGAAATCCACAAAGTAACAAACACAATAATAATAACGTGAAATCTGACGAGTATAGACGTTGCATCAATGTGGCCTGAAATGGTATTACAATCGGCCAGGATCATTACCCCCGTAAACCGTAAGAGCAAGAGTACGTATTATGACAACCGCGACCTCCGCCAATCTTCAGCTACGCCCCATCACCGAACAGGACGATGCTGCCATCGCACACGTCATCCGCCAGGTTTCTGCTGAATTTGGTTTGACGGCCGACAAAGGTTACACCGTTTCCGACCCTAATCTGGATACGCTGTTTACTCTGTATAACCAGCCGAAAAGCGCCTACTGGGTGGTTGAATATGAAGGCCGAGTCGCGGGTGGCGGTGGCATTGCCCCACTGGTCGCGGGAGAAAAAGATGTGTGTGAATTGCAGAAAATGTATTTCCTACCCGTCGTGCGGGGTAAAGGGTTCGCACGTCAGCTAGCAATACAGGCACTTGATTTTGCGCGTGAGCAGGGCTTTCGCCGCTGCTATCTGGAAACCACCGGCCACCTGACCAGCGCGATCCGGCTGTATGAGTCTCTGGGCTTCGATCCTATTCCCCATTCAATGGGTAACACGGGCCATACAGACTGTGAAGTGACGATGCTAAAGATGCTGTAAAAGTAGTTATCGATTGTTTCAGGAGAGAGATACCGGGGCGACCACGGTGCGAGGTCTCCCTGCGGGAACCTCATCACCGAGTTTCCCCTAAACCCACGCTTAAGCTATCGGCATGACAATCAAGTAAAAAACCAAAAAAAACGCCGCAGGGTATTCCTGCGGCATTCAGTGAGGCGTGTGCTTCGAGGTTAATGACTTAATGCCGCTTGCCGTCATCATCTTCGTCATAAAAATCTTCATCATCCCCGTCTTCTTCGCCTTCACCATCGGGATCTTCAAAGTACGTGCCCCATCCGTCATAATTCACACCGTGGCGTTCTGCCAGCGCCAGCAACTGCTCTACCTGTGCGTCGATCAGCTCCGCATTTAGCGCCACTTCACTGATAGCATCACAGCACATCAGCAATACACCCTCTTCCACTTCCAGTTCTTCCGCATCCGTCACTTCATAGCCCAGCTTGAAGGCTTCTACAGCGACTTTTTCCAACACGTCAAACTTCTCAGCAGAGAAATGGTGTTCAATGGTATAGAGCGCGTCAGGATCGCTGCCATCATCCAGCAGTTCTTCAATGATCAGGCGTGTCTCTTCCCGTTGCTCTTCCAGTAATTCGCGGTTTGCCATGCCTCAGTCCTCATTAATCGACGTAATATTGCTTATTGTCCCACAGCCCTGCGGCTTGCTCCACCACAAAGTTTGATATCACCACTTGAATTTGAATAATTACACATATAAAGTGAATTTTAATTCAACCAATAGTGTTGAGCCACATGGAGAGGTACATCATGCAACCGTTCTACAAGCGTCATTTTTTAAGGTTAATGGATTTTACACCCGCAGAAATTGCCCATCTTTTAACCCTGTCAACGAAACTGAAGGCCGATAAAAAAAACGGGACAGAAGTCCGCCGCCTGCAAGGTAAAAACATCGCACTCATCTTCGAAAAAGATTCGACCCGTACTCGCTGCTCTTTCGAAGTTGCTGCATACGATCAGGGCGCGCAAGTGACCTATCTCGGTCCAAGCGGCAGTCAAATCGGCCATAAAGAATCCATCAAAGATACCGCACGCGTACTGGGAAGAATGTACGACGGCATTCAATATCGCGGCTACGGCCAGCACATTGTTGATACGCTGGCACAATACGCGGGCGTTCCGGTCTGGAACGGGCTGACGAACGAATTCCACCCCACACAGTTACTGGCAGACCTGCTGACAATGCAGGAACATTTGCCGGGTAAAGCGCTGTCAGAGATGACGCTCGTTTATGTGGGCGATGCGCGCAACAACATGGGCAACACCATGCTGGAAGCGGCCGCGCTGACCGGATTGGATTTACGCCTTGTTGCGCCAAAAGCCTGCTGGCCGGATGCCGGTCTGGTGGCGGAGTGTCAGGCGGCGGCAGAGCAAACGGGTGGCAGCATCACGCTGACGGAAGATATCGCCGCAGGCGTTGCGGGCGCAGATTTCATTTATACCGACGTTTGGGTTTCCATGGGCGAACCAAAAGAAACCTGGAAAGAGCGTATCGCACTGCTGAAACCGTATCAGGTGAACATGGCGATGATTGCCGCGACGGGTAACCCGCAGGTGAAGTTTCTGCACTGTCTGCCCGCGTTCCATGATGACCAGACGACCATGGGTCAACAAATGGCGGAACAGTACGGCCTGCACGGCGGAATGGAAGTGACGGACGAGGTCTTTGAATCCGCGCACAGCATCGTGTTCGATCAGGCGGAAAACCGCATGCACACCATCAAAGCCGTGATGGTCGCCACGCTGGCGCAGGATTAAGGTTTAACCTGCCTTTGATGTGTTTAAAAACAGATCAGAGGTGGGCTGTTTCATCGCCCAAAACAGTAATAGATTTTTGTTACTGAACCACAGAAAAACACGATTCTTGCCTTAATTCTGCTTCTTGAAACAAACCGCTACTCTCTCCAGGCATTGATCCCTTTGGCATCAATATCAATCGTAGGCATGACCGGCATTTTACCGTCATAAAAAAATGATGAATTGCTAAATGAATAAATTTTGCCTGTCATTTTGACAGTAATACGACTCCCCACACCAGAAACTGATACGTCGCTACGGTCTGCAGTCAGAAATGGCGCAGACTCGCCAAGTACTTTCATTGGATCGCCATCAATATGACGATAAAGGTAGTAGCGATAAACGTCAGAATCCGTCGCGCCAGCATTCTGGTACTGGGTCACATAGAGCCAGATTTTATCAGTAAGCGGTTTTTGGCTGTAAAGCCGATCGTTATAGGGGCCAGATGATAAGAACTGAATCATACAGAAACCGACGACAGCAACGAGCAGCACCGCTGTCAGTAAACGATGCCCCCACTTAATAGCCGTGCTGGCGTGCATAGTCTATTCCTTGTTGAATCCAGAACTGATCGCGTGGATCATCTCCATAGGGTGACCGATGATACCAATATCCCCAGTCAGGTCGAGAAGTTCCTGCCCGACTCTGGGTCCAGCCAGCCCCCATCAACAATATATTTGGCATAATTCCCGCAGCCGTACCCGTCGCACCGTAATTAAAATTACCGAAGTTAGCCAGCGAACGATCACGCTGCTTGTAATCCTACGGACCACCATTACGAACCTGCTGATAAAACCAATAGCGGGACTGCCATACTCCGTGGCATACCATTTCTGCGAGCCTCATGGAGATTTTTAAGCAGAAGAGGAAAACCTCCGGGGTGGCATTTGAGGAATTATTGCCATTATTTTCTCCGTTTTATGATTGAACGTTCCTTGTTCACAAAAATTCTACACCAGCGACGCGTCGATTTTCACTACCGCTTTACGCACATGTGCGGGTTCACCAACGGCACACAGCGGTTTATGCACTTCACCGGGGAAGAAAACGACAAAATCCCCTTCCTGCATCACAAACAGCTTTTCCTGTTCGCCCGCAGGCAGGAAAGCGATGTCTTTATCCGCCAGCCAATCGGTATCCGGCTTGCCTGCTGGCAGGTTACTGAACGTCATCCCTTCTACACCGGACAGTACAATTTGAATGTCCAGATATTTGGCATGATACTCGGCGCGACGTTTTTCCAGCAGATCGGTACTGTCGTTGGAGATCAGGACGAACACGCTGTTGCCTTCGATATCATGCTTGCCCAGCGGCGTATCTGCCGTAATGTTTTGCTTCACGTATTCAATCGCTTCGCGCAGTTTGGCAGGCAGATAAGGAACCAGTTCAAGGTGGTGGACGTTGCCAGTAATCATAAAAAACCTCGTTAATAGAAAAAATGAAACTCTGTTTTACAATCCTTATACTCTCCAAATGTAACACCCGCCAGCGCGTTAATCCGAAAAAGTGAACTGTCCATCACTCTTCTGAAACGACCTTCTTCTTCCCACCGACATTATGCATACAGCACCCCACCCGCAACCGATTGCGATGCGTAAAAAACCACGCTTTCTGCTTGAAATAGCCTAGTCGGCGCGTATAATTCCCGACAGTTTGCCGGGAGGGGTCATGCACCGTTACACCAAAAAATTCGCTGTTTATGTTGGTTCTCAACCACAACTGCCATCCGGCAGCCAGCCAGCGTTTTCCTTTCCGTTGCTCAATCGATCAATTAAGAAAGCCCCTCAATGAGGGGCTTTTTTTTGCCCACCGCCCGGGCCGCCAGATACAACATTTCCTGTTTACTCGTTAGGAGAAAGACAACATGGTCAATCCGCTCTATCAAAAACATATCATTTCGATTAACGACCTCAGTCGGGAAGATTTAGAGCTGGCGCTGAATGTAGCCGCTAGCCTGAAAGCCAAACCTCAGCCTGAGCTGTTAAAACATAAAGTGATTGCCAGTTGCTTCTTCGAAGCATCTACCCGGACACGTCTGTCCTTTGAAACCGCGATGCATCGCCTGGGTGCCTCCGTCGTCGGTTTCGCCGACAGCAATAACACATCGCTGGGGAAAAAGGGCGAAACGCTGGCCGATACTATTTCCGTCATCAGCCAGTACGTTGATGCCATCGTGATGCGCCACCCGCAGGAAGGCGCGTCCCGCCTTGCCACCGAATTCTCCGGCGGCATTCCGATTCTGAACGCGGGCGACGGCGCGAACCAGCACCCGACGCAGACGCTGCTCGATCTGTTCACCATTCAGGAAACGCAAGGTCGGCTGAATAACATCAACATCGCGATGGTCGGCGATTTGAAATATGGTCGCACCGTGCATTCACTCACGCAGGCGCTGGCCAAGTTCGAAGGCAACCGCTTCTATTTCATCGCCCCAGACGCATTGGCAATGCCAGACTACATTCTGAGCATGCTGAAAGAGAAGAATATTGCTTACAGCCTGCACAACAGCATCGAAGACGTCGTCGGCGAACTGGATATTCTGTACATGACACGCGTCCAGAAAGAGCGTCTGGACCCCTCCGAATACATCAACATCAAATCCCAGTTTGTGCTGCGCGCCGCCGACCTGCACAGCGCCCGCCCGAACTTGAAAGTGCTGCACCCGCTGCCGCGCGTCGATGAGATCACCATTGATGTGGATGCCACGCCTTACGCCTATTATTTCCAACAGGCGGGCAACGGCATTTACGCCCGTCAGGCACTGCTGGCGCTGGTCTTGAATCGCGAACTGGTTCTGTAAGAGGAAGAAATCATCATGACACACGATAATAAATTACAGGTTGAAGCGATCAAACGTGGCACCGTGATCGACCACATTCCCGCACAGGTTGGCTTTAAGCTGCTGACGCTGTTTAAACTGACGGCGACAGATCAGCGCATCACCATCGGCCTGAATTTGCCGTCCAACCACCTTGGGCGCAAAGATCTGATCAAGATCGAAAACGTGTTTCTCACTGAACAACAGGCGAATCAACTGGCGATTTACGCACCGCAGGCAACCGTCAATCAGATCGATGAGTATGACGTGGTGCGTAAGCTGGTGCCAACGCTGCCAGACCACATTACCGGCGTGCTCACCTGCCCGAACAGCAACTGCATCAGCCGTAGCGAACCGGTGTCGTCGTCATTCAGCGTTAAACAGCGTGACGACGACGTTCACCTGAAGTGTAAGTACTGCGAGAAAGAGTTTGAGCGTCAGGCGGTGCTGCAAGATCGCTAGTTTTCTGCTTTGTCTCGTAATGAACATTGCCTGCGACGGGGCTTTTTTGAATAATGGCTACGTCCGTGTAATGCCGATCGTTTAAGGATCGTGATACCGGGGCTACCACGGTGTGAGGCATTCCTACGGAAACCTCACACCGCGTTTCCTCTAAATCCATGCTTAAGTGACTAGCATTCTGCATCCGCGTTCCTTTTACGCCCCCATCAAGGAGATACTATGTCACGCATTATCAGCACTGAGAACGCCCCAGCCGCCATCGGCCCTTATGTTCAGGGCGTCGACCTTGGCAGCATGATCTTCACGTCCGGCCAGATCCCCGTGAATCCGAAAAGCGGCCTGGTGGCTGACAACATCACCGCTCAGACGCGCCAGTCACTGGAAAACGTTCAGGCGATTGTGGAAGCCGCTGGTCTGAAAGTTTCCGATATCGTGAAAATGACCGTGTTCGTAAAAGACCTGCACGATTTCACTCTCGTGAACACCGCGTATGAAGCCTTCTTCAACGAACATAGCGCACCGTTCCCGGCTCGCTCTTGCGTTGAAGTCGCCCGCCTGCCAAAAGACGTGAAAATCGAAATCGAAGCGATCGCCGTTCGTCGCTAACTTTCGCTATTGATAACCACCTCACAAGACGCACCATCATGGCTGCGTCTTGTTGATTTTTCGCCGTTTTCTCCCCTCATTTCAGTGCAACCACGCCTCCCAACGCACCAATACAGGGCAAAATTCCGCGTATTCTCTGACAACAGCATGCTTTTTCAAAATGGCGCATTTTATGCATTGTCCTATTATCGCTATTAAGCGTGATGCTGGGGATGACAATGATAAAAATGAAGCTTCCAACTGCGCCTTATTACGACGAGATGCTCTCGTCCGAAGGCAAACAACGTCAACACTACAATTCTTATTGGCAGTGGCTACAGCAAACCGACCAGCATGCCATCCGACAAAAGAAAGAGCAGGCAGAACTGCTCTTTCACCGCGTCGGTATTACTTTTAACGTTTATGGTGAGGAAGGCGGCACCGAACGCCTTATTCCGTTCGATAGCGTACCGCGTATTATTCCCGCTAATGAATGGCAGTTGCTCGATCGCGGCATTCGTCAGCGGGTACAGGCGCTGAACGCGTTTCTTTACGACATTTACCACCAGCAGCACATTCTCAACGCGGGCATTATTCCTCGTGAACAGGTGCTGGCGAACGAGCAATATCAGCCCTGTATGCAGGGAGTAAACCTGCATAACAACATTTATGCCCATATCACGGGGATCGATATGGTGCGCAACAGCGACGGCAATTATTACGTGCTGGAAGACAATTTGCGTACCCCATCCGGCGTCTCTTACATGCTGGAAAATCGCAAAATGATGATGCGTCTCTACCCGGATCTGTTTGCCAGCCAGCACATCGCGCCCGTAGAACGCTATCCGAGCTATCTGCTACAAACGTTGCGTGAAAGTACGCAGGTTGACGATCCTACCGTGGTCGTGATGACGCCGGGTCGTTTCAACAGTGCTTACTTCGAACACAGCTTTCTGGCACAGCAAATGGGCGTCGAGCTGGTAGAAAGTGCAGATTTGTTCGTCAAGTCCGGTGCCGTCTACATGCGCACGACAGAAGGGCCTTGTCAGGTGGATGTGATTTATCGCCGTGTCGATGATGCCTTCCTCGATCCGCTGGCGTTTCGTGCCGACTCAATGCTTGGCGTACCCGGCCTGCTGTCCGTCTATCGTGCAGGCGGCGTCGTGTTAGCCAATGCGGTCGGCACTGGCGTTGCCGACGATAAATCCATCTATCCCTACGTGCCGGACATGATCCGTTTCTATCTGTCTGAAGAACCGATTCTCAGTAATATTCCCACCTGGCAGTGCCGCGACCCAAAAGCTCTCCGCTATGTTCTCGACCATCTGGACAGCATGGTAGTGAAGGAAGTCCACGGCGCAGGCGGTTACGGCATGCTGGTCGGCCCGCGCGCGACACGTCAGGAAATCGAGATGTTTCGTCAGCGTTTACTGGCAAACCCGCATAACTATATTGGTCAGGAAACGCTGGCGCTCTCCACCTGCCCGACGTTTATCGATGATGGCTTAGCGCCTCGTCATATCGACCTTCGCCCTTTCGCGCTATCCGGCGAGGAAATCCGTCTGATTCCCGGCGGTCTGACGCGTGTTGCCCTTACCGAAGGCTCTCTGGTCGTCAACTCCTCTCAAGGCGGCGGCACCAAAGATACGTGGGTCATGGAGGGGGATGAATCATGCTAAGCCGTACCGCAAGTGAACTGTATTGGATGGCTCGCTATCTGGAGCGGGCAGAAGGCCTCGCCCGCGTGCTGGATGTGACCTACAAACTCTCGATGATGCCGAGCCATAGTCAACAGCAACACGATCTGGCATTGCCGCTGAATCTGACGATGACGCATGAATTATTTCAGCAGCGCTACGCCCAATTTTCCATGAACAACCTGCTGAATTTCTTCGCATTGGACAACCAGAACCCCAGCAGTATCTACAACTGTATCGAAATGGCCTGGAATAACGCGCACGCCGTGCGTGGCAGCCTCTCTTCCGAGGTCTGGGAATGCATCAACACCACCCGCATCGACATTCGCAATCTACGGCATCAGGGCGTGGACACCATCGGTATTGATGCATTTTTTGACTGGGTAAAAGAGCGTTCTCACCTGTTTCGCGGCGCGATGTTCGGCACCCTGCTGCGTAATGATGCCCAGTGTTTTATCCGTCTTGGTACGCTGATTGAGCGCGCCTATGCCACCGCACAGTTACTGAATATCAAACATCAGCAACTCCATAACGACCCCGATCCGGTGCGTGAGTATTATCGTCTGGATACCCTGCTGCGGGCAGTGAGCGCACGCGAGGCTTACCACAGCATCTATCGCCAGCCGATCAGCCTGGAAACAGTGACCGAACTGCTCGTCTTGCGCGAGGACATACCGCGTTCTTTGCACGCCTGCGTCAGCGATCTGGTACAGCAGTTAGAAGCCATCGGTAGCCAGCGAGCCAGAGTGCCCCACCGGCTTGCCCACCTACTGCACGTTGAGCTGCGTTTCAGCACGCTGGATGACATTCTGGCGCAGGATCTCCCCACCTATCTCAACCACTTTATCGGCAAAATTAACGAATTGGCTGACAGCATCCGTCACACCTATCTGGAGGCGTTATGAAACTGACCATCAATCACCTTACGCACTACCGCTATGATGAAGAAGTGAAATTCAGCACCCAGTACCTGCGCTTGACGCCGCAAGATTCCGTGCACCAAAGAATACATGAATGGAAACTGACCCTGCCTGTTCCCGCCGTTCAAACCACCGATGCGTATGGTAATGTGTTACATGTGCTAACGCTCGACCACCCGCACCATGACATTACGATTCATGCAGAAGGCATTGTCGATATCATCGACAGCGACGAAGGAGAAAAACCAGCCGTACAGGACGCTCTGTCGCCGCTGGTTTTTTTACGTATGACGCCGCTCACCGAAGCCGACGGCAATATTCGGGCGTTTGCCCAGCGCTATTATCAGCAAGATGCGCCGGAAGAGAGCCTGAATACGCTGATGGCGGAATTGCTGTTGAAAATGCCGTATACTCCCGGCGCAACGCAGGTTCAGGATAGCGCCGCTGCCGCGTTTGCCATGCAAAAAGGCGTGTGTCAGGATCACACCCATGTCTTTCTGGCATGCTGCCGCAGCCTGGCTATCCCGGCGCGCTATGTCAGCGGCTACGTCTACAGCAAGGACACCAAGCATGTTGCGATGCATGCCTGGGCGGAAGTCTGGCTGAACGGAAAGTGGCAAGGATTCGACATTACCAATAGCTCCCGCCAGCTCTACCAGCATCTGTGGCTGGCCGTAGGGATGGATTATATGGATGCCTGCCCGGTACGCGGTACGCGACTGGGAGGTGGATGCGAAGAGATGTTTTCAGAGGCTGAAGTCCGTTTGTTTGCACGGCAACAGCAGGTACAGCAGCAACAGTAAAATTGTTAATAAAAAGGTACTTTATGACGTACTGTGTCGCCATGTGTCTGTCTGACGGCCTGGTTTTTGCTTCTGACTCCCGCACCAATGCAGGCGTTGATCACATCGCAACGTTCAAAAAGTTGCATGTCTTTCAACACGAAGCAGAACGGGTATTCGTTATCCAATGCGCGGGAAATCTGGCAACCACGCAAAGCATCATCAGCCTGCTCAGCGCCCGAATCAATACGCAACACACGCCGAACCTGATGCAGATGGGATCGATGTATGATGCCGCGATGCTGCTTGGGGAAACGGTGCGAGAAGTCATTCACCGCGATAGCAGTGCGCAGCAGAACGGCAGCAACACCAATTTTGGCTGTAATCTGCTGCTGGGTGGACAAATCGGCGGCGACACCCATCGGCTATTTCATATTTACCCAGAAGGCAACTTCATCGAGTCCACGCCGGATACCCCCTACTTCCAAATCGGCGAAAGCAAATACGGTAAACCGATTATCGATCGGGTATTGACCATGGATACCTCGCTGGAGCAAGCCATGTGCTGTGCGCTGATTTCCATCGATTCTACTTTGCGCAGTAACCTATCTGTCGGCCTGCCATTGGATGTCATGATTTACCGTAGCGGTAGTTTTGACAGCAGCGAACAGCAACGCATCACTGAAAATAACGCCTATTTTTCCGCTATCCGTAAAGCATGGTCTGAAGGGCTGCTGAACACCTTCCGCCAACTACCCCCTTTCCCTGACATTCAACAGTAATACGCCCTCATTGGCATTCAGTAGCCGTAACCACGACGGGCTACCGAATGCCGAAAAATAGCCTCTGCTATTTCTAACGCCAGTCACTTAAGCCCGTTTCCTCCACCTATCTCGATACTAAACGCTCGGCATTAGTCTGCCATTTCAGATTTTTCTGTCTTTTCACCCTCACTGACAATAAAAACGCCTCAATCACGTCACCAGACCACGTACCGCAAGCCGTCACAAACCTTGCGTCCGAAATGGTGAAATTTCGGTCAAGGTCGATTTATCTACTAGGTAAGAATTTCTTTGCTCTACATCAATTTTGCTGCGATAAAAGCGCAAACCCTCCTACGCAATTTCAATATATAGTGCCTATCCTATAAACACGACCTACATATAGTGTTTATCCACAGTGTCATCCACAGCCCTCTGTAACCCTTGTCGGTTAGGGCTTTCGCCTGTGGATAACCTTTCTAGAGGAAGAAAACGTGAAACCAGTAGTGATTAAACGGGACGGTTGCCAGGTGCCTTTTGATGAAGTACGTATCAAAGAGGCGGTCGAGCGCGCGGCACAGGCAGCCGGTGTCAATGATGCAGACTATTGTGCAACTGTGGCCTGTGCGGTCGCTCAACAAATGCTGGATAAATCGCGCGTAGATATCCGCGATATTCAGGACGCGGTCGAAAACCTGCTGATGTCTGGCAAGTATAAGCAGCTGGCGCGTACCTACATCGAATACCGCCATGACCGCGATATTGCGCGTGAACGCCACGGTCGCCTCAATCAGGAAATTCGTGGTCTGGTCGAGCAGAGCAACATGGCGCTGCTGAACGAAAATGCCAACAAAGACAGTAAAGTGATCCCCACCCAGCGCGATCTGCTGGCAGGGATTGTCGCCAAACACTACGCCAAACAGTACATCCTGCCGCGTGATGTGGTATTGGCGCACGAACGCGGTGAGATTCACTATCACGACCTCGACTACTCGCCGTTTTTCCCGATGTTCAACTGCATGCTGATCGACCTGAACGGCATGCTGACCAACGGCTTCAAAATGGGCAATGCGGAAATTGAACCGCCGAAGTCGATCTCAACCGCGACCGCCGTCACCGCGCAGATTATCGCGCAGGTCGCCAGCCACATTTATGGCGGCACCACGATTAACCGTATTGATGAAATTCTGGCACCGTTCGTCACCGCCAGCCATGCGAAACACAAAGCCGTGGCGGAAGAGTGGAAGATCCCAGATGCAGAAAACTATGCCCTGACCCGCACTGAAAAAGAGTGCTACGACGCCTTTCAGTCACTGGAATATGAAGTCAACACGCTGCACACCGCTAACGGCCAGACGCCGTTCGTCACTTTTGGCTTTGGGCTTGGCACCTGCTGGGAATCGCGTTTGATTCAGGAATCCATCCTGCGTAACCGCATTGCCGGGCTGGGTAAAAACCATAAAACCGCAGTATTCCCAAAACTGGTCTTCGCCATCCGTGACGGTCTGAACCATAAGGCAGGCGATGCCAATTACGATATCAAGCAGCTCGCGCTAGAGTGCGCCAGCAAACGCATGTATCCAGATATCCTGAACTACGATCAGGTCGTGAACGTCACGGGTTCGTTCAAAACGCCAATGGGCTGCCGCAGTTTCCTCGGCGTTTATGAAGAAAACGGCCAGCAGATTCACGACGGGCGTAATAATCTGGGTGTCATCAGCTTGAACCTGCCGCGTATTGCGCTGGAAGCCGAAGGCAATGAAGATCGCTTCTGGACGCTGCTGGATCAACGTCTGACGTTGGCGAAGAAAGCACTGATGACGCGTATTGCGCGATTGGAAAACGTAAAAGCTCGCGTCGCACCAATCTTATATATGGAAGGTGCCTGCGGCGTGCGCTTAAAAGCGGACGACAATATCGCAGACATCTTCAAAAACGGACGCGCCTCGATTTCGCTGGGCTATATCGGCCTGCATGAAACGATTAATGCGCTTTTCGGTAGCCAGACACACGTGTTTGATGATGAAGCGCTGCGTGCCAAAGCCGTGGCTGTCATTGCCCGCCTGAAAGCCGCCACCGAGCAGTGGAAAGACGAAACAGGTTACGGCTTCAGCCTGTACAGCACACCAAGCGAGAACCTGTGCGATCGCTTCTGCCGTCTGGATACCGCCGAATTTGGCGTCGTACCAGGCGTGACGGACAAAGGCTATTACACCAACAGCTTCCATCTCGATGTGGAGAAGAAGGTGAACCCTTACCAGAAAATCGACTTTGAGTTGCCCTATCCGCCGCTGGCTAACGGTGGGTTCATTTGCTACGGCGAATATCCGAACCTGCAACACAACCTCAAAGCGCTGGAAGACGTGTGGGATTACAGCTACACGCGCGTGCCTTATTACGGCACCAACACGCCGATCGATGAATGCTATGAATGTGGCTTCACGGGTGAATTCGAGTGTACCAGCAAAGGCTTCACCTGCCCGAAATGTGGTAACCACGATTCGGCGCGCGTTTCCGTGACGCGCCGTGTGTGCGGCTACCTCGGTAGCCCGGATGCACGCCCGTTCAACGCCGGTAAGCAGGAAGAAGTTAAACGCCGGATTAAGCATCTGGGCAACGGTCAACTGGGGTGATCCCTTCTGGGCCGCAGCAATGCGGCCCACCTTTCGCGGCACCGTCAACACGCGCCCGCTTCATAACATGGGCTCTATCGTATGAATTACCACCAATATTATCCCGTCGATGTGGTCAACGGCCCCGGCACCCGCTGCACGCTATTTGTCGCGGGTTGCGTACATGAATGCGTGGGGTGCTACAACAAAAGTACCTGGCGCCTCAACTCCGGCCAGCCGTTTACGCAGGAACAGGAAGATCGGATCATCGCCGATCTTCAGGATACCGCGATCCCACGGCAGGGCATTTCGCTGTCTGGCGGCGATCCGCTTCACCCACAGAATGTGCCTGATATTCTGCGGCTGGTCGAACGGATACGCGCTGAATGCCCAGGCAAAGATATCTGGGTTTGGACGGGCTACGTGCTGGCGGAACTCACGCCGGAACAACAGCGGGTGGTCGATCTCATCAACGTGCTAGTCGATGGAAAATTTGTGCAAGATCTGAAAGATCCCGCACTGATTTGGCACGGTAGCAGCAATCAGGTTGTTCACCGCCTGCGCTGATCGATAAGCGGCTACTGAAGCGGTTGCCACTTACCCAACGAACGTAATTGATCGGATTCCAGTACCGTCACCCGCGCTTTTGGCTCCGGTGAGAACGCCTGATTCAGCAACGCCTGCGCCACGGTTTTTCCCTTAATCGCTCGCCATTTTGCCGGGAACAGGCGGAACAGCGGCGCGGCAAGGCTCTCTAATGTGCGACTGTCCTCTCTTTCCCCCAGCAGCATCGACGGCTGTGCCAATGTCAGATGCTGCCAGCCTTGCTGACGCAGCGATTTTTCCGTTTCCCCCTTCACCCGCGAGTAGAAGAAAGGCGACGTTGCATTCGCACTCAGCGAGCTGACCACCAACAGGTGCGTCGCGCCTAGCGCTAACGCCACTTTTGATCCTTCCACCACCAGCGTGTAATCCACATAGCGGAACGCCTGCTTACTGCCTGCTGTCTTGAGCGTCGATCCCAGACAGCAAAATGCGATATCGACAGGATCGGTCAACTGCGCCAGCGCGGCAGACAGATCGGGATCGTGCGGGTTGACCACTTTCTTCGACTGCGCCAACGGCTTACGGGTCGGCGCATAGATCGTCTCTACTCGGTTATTGGCTTTCAGCAATGCTAACAGTTCGTGTCCCACTAACCCCGTTGCACCTAATAACAGTACCCGGCTCATCCGTTTCCCCCTTGTTTTGCGTCTTTTACTCTCTCATCTTGTCATGCTTATCGTGTTCTTTCTGACCCGTTTGCTCGTCGCGCTGCCAGTAGCGTTTCTTACCAAAGCCCAGCGTATTATCCGTCATCTTGACTTCTGTCAGGCTGAGCCGCCAGATCGGCGCTTGCGATACCCGTGCAATAGGAAAACGTGCGTTGTACCGTGCTCTAGCCTGCTGCGCGTCATCGCCCTCCAACTGCACCGCCTGCGCCCGAAACTGTACGCCTTTAATCAACATTACGCTCTTCGGCTGGCCGCTGACCGTACCGGCCACCTGCGGCAATCTTGCCATGATTTCACCGTGGCGCGTCTGCAACTCCGTCATTAGATAGAAGGCTATTTGTTGATCGTCATAAGTATAGAAGCAACTCGCACACCATAATTCCGAATTTTCACCCACGCATAGCGTCAGTACGTGCAACTTCTTCAGATAGCGGGAGATTGCCTCAAGATCGCTGCCTGTTTCTCTCGATTCTTTCTGCATCACGGCACCTCAATCGATTTTCTGAACAAACGTATCCTGCCCAGCCAACCGTTGCCCTTGCGCAGAGTGCGGCAGCATAGTTTGTAAGGGGCGGCCGGTGTGTTTATCCAATAGCCGGGAGTGAGGCTCCCCTTCAGCGAACAGCTGCTGTTCACCCCACTGGCGTAGCGCCACAACGAGCGGGAATAGCTGCTCACCTTTTGGTGTCAGAACATATTCCTGATAGGCCGAATTTTCGGAAACGGGCTGAACGGACAAAATGCCCTCGTCAACCAAGGTGCGCAGACGGTCGGTAAGAATATTTTTGGCAACGCCCAAACTGCGCTGAAAATCGCTGAAACGGCGGCGATTATCGAAAGCATCACGGATAATTAGCAATGTCCAACGATCGCCAACCACATCCAGCGCGCGCGCAACAGGGCACACATCCTCTTTTAGACTTTTGCGCTTCACCATACCTATTTCCTCCCCTTTTTCCTGTTCATCCTATCTGCCTTATCCCCACGCTGAAAAACCGATCCCACATATTTTGGTTGCATAATAAAACCATATAACCCATGCTTAAAATGGTTTTATTTTGAAACCACATAGAATAATGAAAGCCAATATGATGAAAAATAGCCCTATTCATACCACGTCATCCGTCACAGCATATGATCTTTACAGCAATGTGCCCCCCACCCAGACGGCATTACCGCGCCATGTCGTGTTGCTCTTTGCCTGTGCCAGCGCCCTCAGCGTCGCCAATGTGTATTACGCACAGCCGCTGCTGGATGCCTTATCGGTAGATTTTCACCTCAGTATCGCTGCCGTTGGCGGGGTAATGACGGCAACACAGCTTGGCTGTGCGCTGGCGTTAATTTTGCTGGTGCCACTGGGAGATATTCTCAATCGACGCTATTTGATGTTGGCGCAGTTGAGTACGCTCATCGTGGCGCTGGTTGCCGTTGGACTCGCGACCACATCCCTGTATTTATTGCTCGGCATGCTGGCTGTGGGCATGCTCGGCACGGCCATGACTCAGGGTCTGATTGCTTATGCTGCGACGGCGGCTGCACCGCAAGAGCGTGGGCGCGTTGTGGGTGCCGCACAGGGCGGCGTAGTGATTGGGCTTTTACTGGCTCGCGTGCTGTCCGGCTTCATTGCCGATCTAGCAGGCTGGCGCTGCGTATACTTTTTCTCCGCACTGCTGATGCTGATGCTTGCCGTACTTCTGTGGCGCGTGCTGCCGCATCAGCCACCTGCCCGGCAACGCCCGCGCTATTCCGCGTTGCTGATTTCTATGCTGACCCTGTTGCGTAAAGAACGGGTGTTGCAAATACGTGGCGTCATCGCTTTACTGATGTTTGCTGCCCTGAGCATTTTCTGGAGCGCGTTAGTTCTGCCACTGAGTCGCGCACCGTATTTCTTCTCTCATACGGTTATCGGTGCGTTTGGTCTGGTGGGTATTCTCGGCGCATTGGCGGCAGTGAAAGCAGGTTCACTGGCTGATAAAGGTCGTGGTCAGTGGGTCAGCGGCATCGCTCTGTTGCTGCTGATGGCATCATGGCTACCGCTGTGGTTCGCGCCCTATTCTCTCTTCGCGCTGGTGGTCGGCATTATCGTGCTCGATCTGGGCGGACAGGCCATTCACGTCACCAACCAAAGCATGATTTTCAAGACGCATCCTGATGCGCACAGCCGTCTGGTAGGCTGCTATATGCTGTTTTATAGCATCGGCAGCGGGCTGGGCGCGATGGCAACCACAGTGGCGTATGACGCTGCTGGCTGGTCAGGCGTATGTCTTCTTGGCGCCGCCGTCAGCCTGCTGGCGTTACTCTTCTGGAAAATGACGCTGCACCTTTCAGTCCCGTCACCGACAACATTCACGCTATCGTGATAACAGAAAATGATTATTGATAAAGGAGAAATCATGAGCGAACTGACATTACTGGCCGATGCCGATGAGCGTGGCCGACGTTATTTGGCTGAGACTGCACAGAGTCGGGTTTTCCCGTCTGCCCGCGTGGGATTCCCGTCTGAGCGGAGCAGCGTATGGAAGACCAAAAATCATTAGTATCATGCTTCACCAGTACGGTGAGCACAAAAACAACATTCTGTAATACTGACACGCAATCCCCCATCACTTTTCCCGGTATTTCATCCTATCTATGCTGGGGAAGCGTTTTTTCATATCGTCCGGCGTTGCATACATTTCACGTTTGATAACCAAATATAGATCAGCAAGTGCTGCCGCCTGATTTGGAAACTGCGTGGTTGCCGCGTCAAAAGGTGCCCGCGAAATAACATGCATCCTGATTCCTTTCCTGTCGTTTCCAAATTGGAAACACTATGTCGTAAACGGAATGAGTTGACAATATGGAAACCGAGATGACTTATATCTTTACTATTCGGCTTATCCCCACGCGAGTGGGGAACGCTATCACACACCTCACGCCGTCGGCGCACTTCCTGCTAACGCCACGACGTTCTCTTGCTCTGCGAGCACCTTAGCGGTTTTCTCTTTTTTCTTTTCCACGTAGGTCAGTTTTTCCTGACTCTGCGCTGGCGGAGTGAGTGGGTGGGATTGACCGGTGAAGATGCCGCCTTTTTCGATAGAGAGTTCATCGGTGAAAATATCGCCGAACACTTTTCCCTGCGCTAAAATCGCCACAACGCTGGCTGCTATGCGTCCTTCAACGCGACCGTTGATGACGATCTGCTGCGATTTCATTTCGCCGTTGATCTGACCAGTGTGCTCCACTTTAATCGTGTTATCACACTGCACATCACCTTCCACCTGGCCTTCCACGGTGATGTTGCCATCCACAGCCAGAGAGCCCGTCATACGTCCCCCCTGAGAAATGAAGGTGTCCTTTTTCACACGCACAGGATTCACTGAATTAATCAACTCGTTCGATGGGCTAATAGCGGGAGAGCTGTTTATTTCACTGCGCCCTTGCGGCTCTTTTGCGTCTTTTTTGTTTTTATCGAATGAAAACATCGTGTTATTCCTTTTAACAGTATAGAAAAATGCGATCGTGGCACTTGCGGCGAGTACAGCCGCCACTCCCTGATCGTAATATCGAAGGGGAAATTCGCTATAAATATCAACAAGCCAGACGATAACCAATAACGCCCATATCGCCCATATTCCCCAAAGCTGGTTGTAATTACGCACGATCGGAACGCCGATTAAATTCAATTTCCAGGGTGGAAATATCAGGAATAGTAATACGAAGTGTTTTACGTCCTCCTTCCAGATAGCGTATGTCGATCTGAACACCAGCACTATCGCCGACGTGCTGTTTAACCACGGTCTTTAATTCATCCAACATGTTATCCAAGATTTTATGAGCCATGCCATTCTCTCCTTCTTGCTTGGTATCTTCCTTGGGGACAGTCACGCTGTACTGCCAAACGACATAGAGAGTATCGGGCAAGAACGTATTTTATTTAGCCCGCGATTTCAAAAACCCGCTCTCGTTTACTTTCCTTTCTTTATACGACCATGTCAAAAAAACATGATTATCCAAACACTTAACATATTCCTGTAACTAACCGCCTCTCCCTCTACTTATTTCCTCGTTGCAGGTAATTACGCAGGCATTTTCATAATGACATTGCTTAGCTAAACCGATTCTTCTATTTTAGCAAACAGTTTAATTATCATTGATAAGAGTAACGTTATGGCAAACAGAATTTGGGTCATGGGCGACGCGGTTGTCGATCTCATCCCGGAAGATACGGAACGCTATCTGAAATGCCCCGGCGGTGCGCCAGCCAATGTCGCGGTCGGCATTGCCAGACTGGGGGGAAACAGCGCCTTTGTCGGTCGCGTTGGTGACGATGTTTTTGGCCATTTTCTAAAAACGGTTCTGGAACAGGAAAGCGTCGATACCCATTACATGGTGCACGACAGGCATCACCGAACCTCAACCGTGGTCGTGAGCCTCGATGAAACTGGGGAACGCACCTTCACGTTCATGGTGCGTCCGAGTGCCGACCTGTTTTTACAACCGAAAGACCTGCCGGTGTTCAACCAGAAAGAATGGCTGCACCTCTGCTCTATCGCGCTGTCGCAAGAACCGTCGCGCAGTACCACATTTGAAGCGATGCGGCAGGCGAAAGCTGCACAGGGACGGGTCAGCTTCGATCCGAATATCCGTGGCGATCTCTGGCAAAGCAAACAAGAACTGCGCCATTGTCTGACACAGGCGCTAATGCTGGCCGATGTGGTGAAATTGTCGCGCGAAGAACTGGCTTTTCTCTGTGCAACACCGGACGTTGAAGAAGGCATCAAGCAGTTCATGCAGCGCTACCCTACTCGATTGTTGCTGGTGACGCTGGGAAGTGAAGGCGTCTGGCTGCACGATCGCCACCAGCTACAGCACTTTGCCGCACCAACGGTGAAACCTGTTGATACCACTGGTGCAGGGGATGCTTTCGTTGCGGGTTTACTGCATGGCCTGGCGCAATATGACGACTTGTCACAGCCGCTGAGTTGGGACCCGATTATCGCGCAGGCACAGCAGTGTGGTGCGCTGACCACCACGGCAAAAGGCGCAATGACGGCACTCCCTTACGCACAGCAATTACCCCACCCACCCGTAACCAAGCCCTAACCCCTCGTTTCATACGGTTACCGCCCGGTTTTGTAGTCAGGATCACAATTACAGAATCGGGCAAATGAAATTTCTTGCTAACCCATCTGCAGGCTTTTATTTTTCTCATGAAAAACCGGTTTAGCAATTTAGCTAAACATGAGAAATCCCAAAATAATAAATCGCCTTCACGACGAGAAAGAAAAAATGAAACCAAGCCACCTTGCTGTGACGATAGGATTGTTACTCTCCTCCCCCTTTTATGTTTCTGCTGCCAACACCGATAGTATTGAGGCTCGCCTGAACGTCATGGAACAGCGTTTGCAGCAGGCTGAAGCACGTGTTCAAGCCGCCGAAGCCAGAGCCAACGCCGCGGAAAAGCAAACCCAACAGCTAGCGACCCGCACCACGCAAACCGAACAAAAAACCCAGCAAGTGGAACAGCGCACGACGGCGCTGGCTAAACAAAAGTCGTTCGCCGATGGCTTCGAATTCCACGGCTATGCGCGTTCTGGCCTGTCGATCAATGATTCTGCCACCAGTTCCAAAACCGATATCGGGCCGGGTATGTCTCCGGCTGGTCAGACAGGTGGGCATATTGGTCGCTTGGGTAATGAAGACGACACCTATGTCGAGATCAAACTGGAGCACAAACAAAAGCTGGATAACGGCGCGACCACGCGTTTCAAGGTGATGATGGCGGACGGCCAGCGCAGCTATAACGACTGGACGGCAGCCACTAGCGATCTGAACATTCGCGAAGCCTTCGTCGAGCTGGGCTCACTACCGACCTTCACGGGTGCCTTTAAGGACACCACGCTGTGGGCGGGTAAACGCTTCGATCGTGATAACTTCGATATTCACTGGCTGGATAGTGACGTGGTGTTCCTCGCGGGCACCGGCGGCGGGATCTATGACGTGAAATGGGCGGATAACGCCAAGAGTAACTTCTCGCTGTATGGTCGCAGCCTCGGCGAAATTACCTCGCTGGATAACGAGATCAAAAACTACGTCTTTACCGCCAACAACTACACCGGACCATTTCAGTTCATGCTGAGTGGGTTAACCGCCAAGAACAACGATGTAAAAGAAAACACCGGTACAAGCCGTGATAGAACCGTCGTCACCAATACCAATGCGGGCGATAAAGGCTACCACGCGATGGCGGCGTACCACGGTGACAGTTTCTACGGCTTACGCGACGGGACATCGAAAACGGCCATCCTCTATGGCCACGGTCTGGGCGGCGAAGTGAAGAACATCGGTGCCGACGGCAACCTGACGAATGACGCCAACACCTGGCGCTTTGCGACCTACGGTACTACCGCGCTAAATAAGACCTGGAGCTTCGCGCCATCCATTCTGGCGCAGACCAGCAAAGACCGTTACGTCAACGGCGATAGCTACGAATGGGTGACGTTTAATGCGCGCCTGATTCAGGAAATCACCGAAAACTTTGCACTGGCTTATGAAGGCAGCTATCAATACATGGACCTCGATCCGCGCGGTTATCGGAGCCTGAATCAGGTTAGCGGCGGCTTCTATAAACTGACCTTTGCACCGACGTTCAAGGTCGGCGATATCGGTAACTTCTTCAGCCGTCCTGAGCTGCGCATATTTGCCAGCTACATGGACTGGGATAAACGACTGGATAACTACTCCAGTGAAGATACATTTGGCTCCAGCGGCTTTAAAGCAGGCGGCGAATGGAACTTTGGCATCCAGATGGAAACCTGGTTCTGATGATTGGCTAGCCTTGGTGTCGATGACACGCTAATCGACGCTAAAGAAACGGTATACACAGAGGAATAACATGGATATCAACGCAACTGCCTCCGCACTCATCCCCTTGCTTGGCGGGAAAGAGAATATCGCCAGTGCCGCCCACTGCGCCACTCGTCTGCGTTTAGTGCTGAACGACGACAGGCTGGCAGACAAAAAAGCAATCGAGAATGTTGATGGTGTAAAAGGCTGCTTTCAGAACGCCGGACAAATGCAAATTATTTTCGGCACCGGGCTGGTGAACAAGGTTTACTCTGAGTTCATTAAAGCCGCTGGCATCAGTGAATCAAGCAAATCCGAAGCCGCCTCCATCGCGGCGAAAAAGCTGAATCCGCTGCAAAGACTGGCACGTCTGCTATCGAATATTTTCGTCCCTATCATGCCTGCGATTATCGCATCTGGTCTGTTGATGGGTTTGCTCGGCATGATCAAGACCTACGGCTGGGTCGATGCCAGCAGCGCGATCTTCGTGATGCTGGATATGTTCAGCTCCGCAGCCTTTATTATCCTACCTGTTTTGATCGGTTTTACCGCCGCACGGGAATTCGGCGGCAATCCCTATCTGGGTGCAACGCTGGGCGGTATCCTGACCCATCCGGCGCTGACCAACGCCTGGGGCGTCGCCGGGGGCTTCCAGACCATGCATTTCTTCGGCATGGACATCGCCATGATTGGCTATCAGGGCACGGTATTTCCGGTCCTGCTCGCCGTCTGGTTCATGAGCATTGTGGAAAAGCGCCTGCGTAAAATCGTACCGGATGCGCTGGACATCATCGTCACGCCATTCCTGACCGTCATCATCTCCGGTTTCGTCGCGATGTTGCTTATCGGTCCGGCTGGGCGTGCACTGGGCGATGGTATTTCTTTAGTTCTCAGCACACTGATTGCCCACGCTGGCTGGCTGGCCGGTTTGCTGTTCGGCGGCCTCTACTCCGTCATCGTTATCACCGGTGTTCATCACAGCTTCCATGCGATTGAAGCCGGGTTGCTCGGCAACCCGAACATCGGCGTCAACTTCCTGCTGCCGATTTGGGCAATGGCGAACGTGGCACAGGGCGGCGCGTGTCTGGCAGTCTACTTCAAAACGCGTGATGCCAAAACCCGAGCGATTGCCGTTCCCGCAGGGCTTTCTTGTCTGCTGGGTATCACGGAAGCGGCGATATTTGGTATCAACCTGCGCTTCATTAAACCGTTCTTGGCGGCACTGGCGGGCGGTGCGCTCGGTGGCGCGTGGGTGGTCTTCAATCATGTCAATATGACGGCCGTCGGGCTAACCGGTTTTCCGGGGTTGGCCATTGTGCAAGGGGGCTCAATGCTTAACTACCTGATTGGGATGTTGATTGCATTCGGTGCCGCCTTTGTCATTTCCTTACTGCTGAAATACAAAACGGATAGCGAATAATGAAGGAAATCCACTTACTAAAACGCATGGCACACGCCCTGATGTCAGGTCATTCACGGAAACAGGAAGATCCGTATCGCCCAGAATGGCATCTGTCCCCGTGCGTGGGCCTGCTTAACGATCCGAACGGATTCATTCATCACAATGGGCGCTACCATCTGTTTTATCAGTGGAATCCTTTAGCCTGTGCCCACGGAGCGAAATTCTGGGGGCACTGGAGCTCCGCCGATCTGGTGAACTGGACGCATGAACCCGTGGCGCTAGTGCCGAGTGAAAGCTATGAAAGCCACGGCTGCTACTCCGGCTCTGCCATAGTCGATCAGGGCGCGATTATGCTGATGTATACGGGTAACGTGAAATACGACGATGGCTCACGCACCGCGTTTCAATGCCTCGCCCGTGAAAACCCTAACGGTGAATATGACAAGCTGGGCGCTGTGCTAACGCTTCCCGATGGCTACACCGGCCACGTCCGCGACCCTAAAGTGTGGCGTCATGATGACCACTGGTACATGGTGCTTGGTGCACAGGATCTCTGCCTGCAAGGTAAAGTGCTGCTCTACCGTTCTGCCGACCTGCTGGCATGGGACAAGATCGGCGAGATCGCCGGTTCCCGTCTGGGCGGACTCGGTGATTTTGGCTATATGTGGGAGTGCCCAGACCTGTTCCCACTGGATGGCAAAGAGGTGCTCATTTGCTGCCCGCAGGGCATCCCTGCCGAAGGAGAACGCTACCTGAATACCTTCCAGGCTGGCTATTTCATTGGCTCACTCGACTACAACAGCGGTGCTTACCCCCATCAGGCGTTCCACGAACTGGATCTCGGTTTCGAATTTTACGCGCCACAAACCACGCTGAGTGAAGACGGGCGACGCTTGTTATTCGGCTGGATGTCGATTCCTGACGATAATGAGTTTTTTGAACCGACGATCGAATACGGTTGGATTCATACCATGACCTGCCCGCGTGAACTCACACTGCATGGCAACCGCGTTTACCAACGCCCTGCTCGCGAATTGCAACAGCTGCGCAAGCAGCATTACACCTGGCAGGGTGCCGCAGACTACGCGTTGCCGCTGAACGCGAGCAGTGCGGAAGTGCTCATCACCGTGCAAGGGGAATTCCAGTGTAACCTTGCCTCGCAGATCGTTCTCTGCTGGGACGGTGAACGCGTAACGATAAGCCGACACAACCGTCGCACTGGGGAACCCGAACACCGCTATTGGCGCGGCGACCTCCGTCAATTGCAGATACTGTGCGATCGCTCCAGCGTTGAAATTTTTATCAACGATGGCGAAGCCGTGATGTCCTCACGCTATTTCCCAGAAAGCGAGGCGACTATCACGTTCAGCGGCTCTGGACGATTAACGCTACAACACTGGCTGTTAGCGCCATGCGTGATAGAATAACTTCCCTTTTTTCTGATAGCAGACCTCGCGGTGAAACCGACTAAACGCATAACAATCAGTGACATCGCCGCGCTAGCCGGTGTATCAAAATCCACCGCCAGTCTGGTGCTTAACGGCCGCAGCAAAGAGTTTCGCGTTTCTGATGAAACCCGCGATCGCATTTTGGCCGTCGCGCATGAGCAGCGTTATCAGCCCAGCATTCACGCCCGTTCGCTGCGTTCCTCACGCAGCAACACGCTGGGGCTTGTGGTGCCGGAAATGACCAACTACGGCTTCGCCGTCATTTCCCGTGAATTGGAGATGCTATGCCGTGAAGCAGGGTTACAGTTACTGATTGCCTGTACCGACGAAAATGCCAGTCAGGAGATGATGGCGGTCAACAGCCTGGTACAACGTCAGGTCGATGGCCTGATCGTCGCCTCCAGTCTGTTAAACGATACCGAGTATCAGAAAATTAATCAGCAGTTGCCCGTCGTACAATTTGACCGGATTATTGGTGATTCCACACTGCCGATGGTGATTTCCGAAGCGGTAGAATCGACGGCGGAAATGGTCGAGCGAATCGCCCGCCAGCATCGTGATGAATTCTATTTCCTTGGCGGCCAGCCGCGCATTTCTCCCACTCGCCACCGGCTGGAAGGCTTCCAGCTTGGGCTGACACGCGCAGGTATCGACTGCCAGCCAGAATGGATTCTTCACGGCAGTTATCACCCCAGCGCGGGTTATGAAATGTTTGCTCAACTGTGTGCGACGCTGGGACGCCCGCCAAAAGCGCTGTTTGTTGCCGCTTGTGGCCTGATGGAAGGCGTGCTGCGCTATATGAACCAGCATAACCTGATGGAAAGCGGCATCCGTCTATGTTGCTTTGACGATCACTATCTGTTTGATTGTTTGCCGCTGAAGATCGATACCGTGGCACAGGACTGTGAAAATCTGGCACGTAACAGCTTTGAAATGATTACGAGTTTGATTGCACAACAGCCGCTTGAAGAAGATCGGCGCTATATCCCAACGCGTATTCACTGGCGTCACCCCGACTCACGGGCGTAGGCCAAAGCGGCCAGCCATATCACCCAGATGAAACCTACAGGCGTAAAAAAAGGAATGCGGTTTGAATTTTCATCCCGCATTCCTTCTTAAAGCATCACTCGTAATCGTTATTTAGCAGCAGCGGTTTCCGCACCAACCAAGCCAACCTTGAGGTAGCCCGCTTTACGCAGTGAGTCCATCACGCTCATGATGGTTTCATAATCGACGCTTTTATCCGCCTGAAAGAAGATAGTGGTTTCTTTGTTAGCGCTGGTTTTCGCATCCAACACCTGAGCCAGAGACTGTTCGTTAATCGCCTCTTCCCCCAAAAACATTTGCTTATCCGCTTTTACCGTCAGATAAAGTGGCTTCTCTGGACGCGGCTGCGGTACTGCTGATGATGCTGGCAGATCGACACGAATGTCCACCGTTGCCAGCGGTGCCGCCACCATGAAGATGATCAGCAGAACAAGCATGACGTCAATGAACGGCGTGACGTTGATGTCATGCATTTCACCGTCATCACCCACGTCCTCCTTCAAATGCATCGCCATGATTAACCCACCCGCAGTTTATGCGCTGCTGAAGACGCCCGGTTATCGTTGCTGGCGGCGACATCAAGATCGCGGCTTTGCAACAGCAACACTTGCGCCGCTACATCGCCAACCATCGCTTTGTAGCCCGCAATCGAACGGGTGAAGACGTTATAGATAACCACCGCAGGGATCGCAGCGACCAAGCCAATCGCCGTCGCCAGCAGGGCTTCTGCAATCCCCGGTGCAACCACCGCCAGGTTAGTGGTTTGCGTCTGTGCAATACCGATGAAGCTGTTCATAATGCCCCATACCGTACCGAACAGCCCCACGAACGGCGCAACCGCGCCGACCGTAGCCAGGTAGCCATTGCCACGCCCCATATGACGCCCGGTCGCCGCCACGCGACGTTCCAGACGAAACGCGGTGCGCTCTTTAATCCCGTTGTTGTCATCCGAACGCACAGACAGTTCCAACTCGTTCTGTGCATCCACTAATAACTGCTGCGCTACGCTGCCTGATTTGAACGCCTCTGCCGTCTCCAGCGCATCGTCCAGCGTTTTCGCCTGTTCCAACGCCAGATACTCACGGCGCAGTCGGCGTTTCGCACCAGACATTTCAACGCTTTTACTGAAGAAAATCGCCCAGGTAATCACGGAAGCCAGCAGCAAACCGATCATCACCGTTTTCACCACGGCATCCGCGTGCTGATACATGCCCCAGACGGACAAATCGGTCTTCATCAGGTTATTCGTACCCGGTGCAGCACTGGCCGGAAGCGAGAGTGCTGATGCTGGTGCATCGGTTGCCACAGGTGCAGAAGGAGATGCAGCAGCAGGCTGAGCCGCTGTCGCGGCATTTTCTGTCGATAACGGCGTCGTTGCCGGCGCTGCAAACGCATTTCCACTTAGTCCCGCCATACACAGCAGGATAACCAGCACGCTACGGGAAAATGCGCTGAACGCACCACGTTTTTTTTGCCAGGCTGATAACACCTGTTGAGTTGTATTACTGACAGCCGTCTTCACGCTGTGCCTCCACCATTCGTTCTGTACAATAACGCACACATACCCGCAGGTATAATGCCGTAATAACGCAGCCTGAAATGATACCAAACCCTGAACGAATTGATAGTCGTTCTCATTATTATTTACACCAGATAACACACTTTTTCTTGCGTTCTGACAGGGTTCTTGGGGGTATTACCTGCATATCGATGGGCGTGGTATCAAAACCATGAAAAATCGTATTCAGGAACCTATCTGGTAGGAGAGCCGCAGGCACTCGCCTAAAATGTCTCATTGTTCCGTTAGGTTTTTGTGATCGACATTAAGTTATCACACCATTTCATGGTGGCTGGCGATAGGTTTAATGAAATAAACAGAAACATAAAAACACAATAAGACAAATAAAAACACCATGTTACGCATATTTAGATTGAAGAAAAAGGAATAAAACCCCGATAAAACAGCATTTCATATTAGCTGTTTCTTTTGTGACACGAGTCATTCTACGAAGTTGTATAATAGGTTAGCTTAGCTCACAGAGAATGCCGACGCGCACCACGATAATACCCCATACAAGGATGCCGTCCTCTCACCAGTAAACCCGCCATTCATTACTCTATTTTTCATGGGTTTATTTTTTAATCACCCTTTGATTATCGATAATGTCACCCTACCTCTGGAGATAATTCAATGAAGCTGTCGAAAACATTGATCGGCGTTTGTTTGAGTTCTACCGTACTCCTGATGAGCCAAGCGATTCAGGCACAACAAATTAAAGCCTCCGATGTTCACCCTGAAGGTTATCCGAATGTCGTCGCCGTACAGAAAATGGGAGAAAAATTAAAAGCTGCTACCAATGGCAGACTGGAAATTAAAACCTTCCCTGGCGGCGTATTAGGTGATGAAAAACAAATGATTGAGCAGGCGCAGCTCGGCGCGATTGATATTATTCGTGTATCAATGACGCCCGTTGCCGCTATTTTGCCGGAAATAGAAGTCTTTACCCTGCCCTATATTTTCCGTGACGAAGATCATCTGCATAAAGTGCTAGATGGAAAAATCGGGCAGGAAATTGGTGACAAGATTACCCAGAACAGTAAATCAAAATTGGTTTTCCTGGGCTGGATGGACGCGGGAACACGTAATTTAATCACCAAGCAGCCAGTGGCAAAACCAGAAGACCTCAAAGGCATGAAGATTCGCGTTCAAACCAGTCAGGTCGCTCTCGCCACGCTGAAAGCGATGGGTGCTAACGCCATCGCCATGGGCACCAGTGAAGTCTTCAGCGGTATGCAAACCGGCGTGATTGATGGCACCGAGAATAATCCGCCAACCTATGTTGCACATAACTACATGCCCGTTGCCAAGAATTTCACCTGGAGCCGCCACTTTATTATTCCTGAGCTGTTCCTGTACTCCAAAACCAAATGGGACAAGCTTTCCAAAGAAGATCAGGATCTGATCCTGAAACTGGCAAAAGAAGCGCAGCAAGAACAGCGCGTGCTGTGGAATGAATATACTCAGCAATCTCTGGATAAAATGAAGGCCGGTGGCGCTCAATTCCATGAAATCGATACCGAGTACTATTTCAAAGCCACGCAGCCTGTACGCGATCAGTTTGGTGCCAAATATCAGGATCTGATTAAAGCCGTCGCCGACACGCAATAATCAAGGCCACATTCCAGCAGATAAATAGCTGACTATTGACAAACCGACTTGCAGAATGAAAACGGTGATAATGGAAGCCTATCCATTATCACCGCACTACGGAATTGTCAGCCGTTTCATAAATAGTTCTCTATTTATCCGCCACCATTAATGGCCTGATATCAACAATCAGAAAGATTGATTCCCCTCCGCTTATCACTCAGCGGAGTGAATATAGGTGACACAATGGCACAGTCTTATCTCTCAAGTATGGATGTACTTTATCGTATTGCCATGTGGGTTTCTGGTCTGGCATTATTAATTATGACGCTAGTCATTCCTATCGGTATATTCGCGCGTTATGTTTTAAATGCGGCATTATCCTGGCCAGAACCTATTTCGATTATTTGTATGGTGACGTTTACTTTTGTCGGCGCAGCCGTCAGTTACCGTTCTAACTCACATATTGCCGTCAGCATGTTGACAGACAGATTGCCAGAATCCGGTAAGAAGATTTGCATTCACCTGTCGAATCTCCTGATGCTCTTAATTAGCTTGTTTATTCTCTATTACAGCACGGTGCTTTGTATGGAGTTATGGGAACAACCCGTCGCAGAATTTCCATTATTAACCGCGGGTGAAAGTTATTTGCCGCTCCCTATCGGCTCGTTCATCACTACGCTCTTTATCATCGAAAAAATGTTTTTCGGCCCGCAGGATAAACGCCCTGTGGTCATGCTTGGCAGTGCTTAATTCTCGGAGCCAATACCATGGATGCATTTATTCTTGTTGCCACGCTGGCCGTGCTGCTGGCGGTCGGCGTTCCTGTCGCCTACGCAGTAGGATTGAGCGCGATTGTTGGTGCTTTCTGGATCGATCTGCCGCTTGAAGCAGTCATGATTCAGATTACTAACGGCGTGAACAAATTTTCGCTGCTGGCAATCCCCTTCTTTATTCTGGCTGGAGCCATTATGGCCGAAGGCGGCATCGCCCGCAGGCTAGTCAGCTTCGCGTATATTTTTGTCGGCTTTATTCGCGGCGGCTTATCGCTCGTTAACATCGTCGCATCGACGTTTTTCGGTGCAATATCCGGCTCTTCGGTGGCAGACACGGCGTCGATAGGCTCAGTGATGATCCCGGAAATGGAGAAGAAGGGCTACCCACGCGACTTCTCCGCCGCCGTCACCGCCAGCGGTTCCGTGCAGGCGATTCTGACACCACCGAGCCACAACTCCGTAATCTACTCGCTGGCAACCGGCGGCACGGTTTCGATTGCCTCGCTGTTCATCGCAGGAATCTTGCCCGGTCTACTGCTCAGCCTAACCTTGATGGTGATGTGTGTCGGTTTCGCCCATCGACGAGGCTACCCGAAAGGCGAACGCGTACCGTTCCGTCAGGCGCTAAAAATCTTTGTCGATACCCTGTGGGGATTGATGACGGTGGTCATCATCATGGGCGGAATTCTGTCCGGCATTTTTACCGCGACCGAGTCGGCAGCCATCGCCTGCCTGTGGTCCTTCTTCGTGACCATGTTCATCTACAAAGATTATAAGTGGTCAGAACTGCCTAAGCTGATGTACCGCACGGTAAAAACCGTCACGATCGTGATGATCCTGATCGGCTTCGCTGCCGCATTCGGTGCCATCATGACCTACATGCAGTTACCAAGCCGTATTACCGAGTTTTTCACCTCCATTTCGGATAACAAGTACGTCATCCTGATGTGGATTAACATCATGCTGCTGCTCGTCGGTACGCTGATGGACATGGCACCGCTGATCTTGATTCTGACCCCCGTTCTGCTGCCTGTCGCCCACTCGCTCGGCATCGATCCGGTGCATTTCGGTATGATCATGCTGGTCAACCTCGGGATCGGCCTGATTACGCCGCCAGTAGGATCGGTGCTTTTCGTCGCCAGTGCGGTGAGTAAGCAGAAGATAGAACAGGTCGTTAAAGCGATGCTGCCCTTCTACTGCGGACTTTTCTTTGTGCTGATGCTAGTCACCTATATTCCGGCTATCTCACTCTGGCTACCCAAATTCTTTGGTGTTCACACCGGCTAACGCCTCTATTGCGCCAATGCTACTCGCTTAAACGTGGACTTCGGGGGAAACACGGTGATGAGGTTCCCGCAGGGATGCCTCGCACCGTGGTAGCTCCCGGAATCTCGATCCTTAAACGATCGGCATTACCCCATTGCGCCATGTTTTCTGCATTGTTGCGAATAACATAACGCTTCTTGATTCCTTCCTGAAATGTTTTCATCTACACACAATCTTATCCCACTCAATCCCACACGCCGCCCAAGCCGTGATAACGTAGACCTCATAAATCGAACACGTATAAATCCAATCATGCCCCCGCAATTCCCCACCGCTCATTGTCGGGGATGAGTTGGCATATAAAGTCATGCAGCAGGACTGAACAGAAAAGGTGATAGTGGTTATGACAAGCAAAAAAACGGCAACCGCGTTAGTCGCCGCAGGACGCAGCAAGAAATTCACCCAAGGCTCCGTCAACCCCGTTATTCAGCGCGCGTCCTCTCTGGTATTCGATACCGTACAGGACAAAAAACACGCCACCATTAACCGCGCCAAGGGCGCACTATTCTATGGTCGTCGTGGTACGTTGACCCATTTCTCGTTTCAGGAAGCGATGGTGGAGCTGGAAGGCGGCGTAGGCTGTGCGTTGTACCCTTGTGGTGCCGCGGCCATCTCTAACGCGATCCTCTCTTTCGTTGCGGCAGGCGATCACATTCTGGTGACAGAGTCAGCCTACGAACCCACACAGGATTTCTGCACCAAAGTGCTCAGCAAGCTGAACGTCAGCACCACCTATTTCGATCCGCTCATTGGTTCCGGGATTGCCGAGCTAATCCAGCCAAATACCAAAGTGGTCTTTCTTGAATCGCCGGGCTCCATCACCATGGAAGTCCACGATGTGCCAGCCATCGTCCAAGCCGTGCGCCGTATCAACCCTGAGATCGTTGTCATGATTGATAATACCTGGGCGGCGGGCATTTTATTCAAAGCGTTCGACTTCGATATTGATATCTCGATTCAGGCTGGTACGAAATATATCGTCGGCCATTCCGATGCTATGATCGGTACGGCTGTCGCTAACGAACGCTGCTGGGCACAACTGCGTGAACACTCTTATCTGATGGGACAAATGGTGGATGCCGACACCGCCTACGTCGCCAGCCGAGGGCTACGCACATTGGGCGTCAGGCTCAAGCAACATCAGGAAAGCAGCATCCGCATTGCGAAATGGCTGGCGGAACGGCCAGAAGTCGCCGTCGTTAATCACCCCGCGTTGCCAGGGAGCAAAGGACATGAATTCTATGTTCGTGATTTTAACGGCTGCAACGGCTTGTTCTCCTTTGTGTTAAAAGAGAAATTAAGCAAAGAAACGCTGGCGCACTATCTGGACCATTTTGAGCACTTCAGTATGGCGTATTCCTGGGGTGGCTTTGAGTCCCTGATTCTGGCAAATCAGCCGGAAGAACTGGCAGCACTTCGCCCCGTGAATGGAGTGGACTTTACCGGCACACTTATCCGGTTACATATAGGACTTGAAGACAGTGACGATCTGATCGACGATCTGGCCGCGGGTTTCAGCAGACTAAGCGCCTAGCAAGCTCAGCGCTGCCGGACGACAGTAAACAAATTACAGGCAGGAAAAAAAAGACTGAAAATGTGACGGCCATAAAACCACCGCGTCTTGATTTCCCCTGCGGCGCGGTGGGTAATGCGTTATGATAATCATGAGTCAACGCTTACCAAAAAACGCGTTACCTTAACCCAAATTAAGCATTAAGCCCTATCGCATTCTCACAATGCGGCAAGGCGTTTTGCCCATACTGATTTTAGGGCTTGATAGGCAGTAGATTTCAGGTAGCCCAGCGTTCCACGCCGCAGCCTGAGAGATAGTGAATATCGTCACTAGCGGGAAGTAATATGAGTGTGGTTCACGACATTATTCAGGCGCTCTGGCAGCAGGATTTTAGTGCACTGGCCGATCCCCACGTCATTTGGGTGATTTACGGCATTCTGTTCACGACGCTGTTTCTGGAGAACGGCCTGCTACCTGCCTCTTTTCTGCCCGGCGATAGCCTGCTGCTGCTCACCGGCGCCATGATTGCCAAAGGCGTGATGAGCTTTTTCCCCACGATGATTCTGCTTACCATCGCCGCCAGTCTCGGCTGTTGGCTCAGCTACCTTCAAGGACGCTGGCTGAGCGATACCCGATTGGTAAAAGGCTGGCTGTTACAGCTTCCTGCGCATTATCACCAGCGTGCTCACCATCTATTCCACCGCCACGGCCTGATGGCGTTGCTGGTTGGCCGCTTTTTAGCCTTCATTCGCACGCTGCTGCCAACAATGGCGGGGATTTCGGGGTTAAACAATACGCGTTTTCAAATTTTCAACTGGCTCAGCGGACTGCTGTGGGTCGGGGGGATTGTCACGCTCGGCTATGCACTCAGCCACATTCCGCTAGTCAAACGCTATGAGGATCAAGTGATGACTGCGCTGATCCTGCTGCCAATTATTTTACTGGTCAGCGGCCTGATCGGCATGGCTGTTGTAGTGTGGCGTAAAAAACGCACCGTCGCCTAACCGGGCAACCGTGCGATTTATTGTCGTATTCAGCTTTCCTCAACCACCATATTACTGGCCTTTAATCTCGCCACTTCATCACCCGGCGTCGCGCCAAAATAGCGTTTAAATTCCCGGCTAAACTGCGACGCACTCTCATATCCGACGCGAGCGGCGGCAACGCCCGCTCTCAGACCATCGTTGAGCATCATCACACGCGCTTTATGCAAGCGATAGGATTTCAGGTACTGCAATGGCGATGTATTGGTGACTGCCTTGAAGTTATGATGAAACGCAGAAACGCTCATGTTCACCTCGGCCGCCAGCTGTTCCACATTCAGGCTAGCGGCGTAGTGATTCTCAATGCGTCGCAGCGCTTTGGTGATGTGGCTGAAGTGCGTGTGCCGATTCACCAACGCCTGCAATGCCGAACCACTTTCGCCACAGAGCATATGATAGATAATCTCGCGCACAATCGTCGGGCCCAGCACACGAGCATCACGCGGGTTATTCATCGCATCCAGCAGTCTCTCAACGGCACACAGAATCTCATCGGTCAGCGGTGCGCTATTCACGCCGCACGAGCAGGAACAGGGACGGATCGCACTGTCATCATCACCGATGTCGATCAGTAAATCCTGAAGCATTTGGATGTCAATGCGGATCGCCATCCCCACCAACGGGTGCTCCACGCTGGCTATCGTTTCACATTCGAACGGCAGCGGCACGGTCATCAACAGGTAGTTTTCCGGATCATACTGGAAGGTTTTTCCGCCTAGATAGCCAATCTTTTTTCCCTGAAAAATGATGACGATCGTCGGTTCATACATCACCGGGACTCGCGGATGATGCTGTTCCGTATACAGAATTTTGACCTGGGGCACGAGAGAAGGCGTGGCCCAGCTTTTGGCTGAACAGCGTATTGCCTGTTGCACGATGCGTTGCCGCACGCTGGGCTGCTGAACAAGCCGCTCACATTGGCTTTCTGTCGACATGCCTTGGTGTTCCGTCAACATGTATGGGGTCTGCGTCAAAATAGTGTTATCCCGCTACTGGTTCGCTTTTCCTGCCCGAAGCCTCTCTCCTGACAGAAGAAACAAAATGACATACCTGCGAATTATTATCACCCTTTTCTCCTATATTTTGGAGAAATAGGCAATAACCAAACAGGAATGTGCATTGAACGTCTTCCCCGAGTTGATGACAATAGTGAGCATACATTTGCCCACTATCACTCGGGAAAAGACATGAATAAAACGATTGAACTGTTTACGTCACATCGCAGCGAACGTAGTTATCTTGATAAACCCATTCCCGATGACGTGCTGGATGCCATTGTTCAATCCGCCCATCTGGCACCCACATCCGTGAATTCTCAGCAAGTGTCACTCATCGTCACCCGCGACCCAGAACGCAAGGCACACATTGCCGAACTGGCTGGCGGCCAGCCATGGATTGCCCAGGCACCCGTCGTCATTACCGTAGTGCTGGATATGTATAAAACGCAGGTCGGGATTGCCATGAGCGACAAGCAGCAACACGCACATGAAAGCCTTGAAAGTCTGATTTCCGGCACAACGGATGTCGGCATCGCGCTCGGCACGTTAATGGCCGCCGCACGCTCATTTGGGCTGGGCATAGTCCCGATTGGCGGTATTCGTCGTGACCCACAGGCGATGATCGACTTTCTGGAACTTCCTGAACTGACGTTCCCCGTCGCAGGCGTCGCTATCGGCTACGTCGATACCCCCGCGCATCAGAAACCACGACTGCCCGTGAATTCATTCCGTCATGATGAAAGCTATCATCAAGACGTTCTGCCTGCGGCAATTGACCAATACAACCAAACGTTGGTGACACACTGGCAGCAAACCGGCCGCGCAGACGGCGACAACTGGGGTGATAACACCGCCAGTTACTACCAACATATTTATTTCCCGAAAGTCTTACCCGCGATCCTGCAACAGGGCTTTAAACTGGACAAATAACCTATGCTAAATTTCACACTCCACACCCCGACCAAGATTCTGTTTGGCGAAGGCCAGATTGCTGAATTAGGCAAAGAAATTCCTGCCGATGCTCGTATTCTCATCACTTACGGCGGCGGCAGCGTGAAGCACAATGGCGTGCTGGATCAGGTCTATCGCGCACTGGAAGGCCGTAACATTCGAGAATTTTCCGGCATTGAACCGAACCCGACTTACGAAACGCTAATGAAAGCTGTCGAGGTCGTCCGTGCAGAGAAAATTGATTTCCTGCTGGCGGTTGGCGGTGGCTCTGTCGTTGACGGCACAAAATTTATCGCCGCCGCGGCGGATTATCAGGCCGCACAAGATCCGTGGCACATTCTGCAAACCGGTGGGGCAGAAATCGATCGCGGCGTCGCACTGGCAGCGGTACTTACGCTGCCTGCGACCGGTTCAGAATCCAACAACGGTGCAGTCATCACCCGTAAATCAACCAACGATAAGCTCCCCTTCCGTTCACGACACACGCAGCCGGTTTTTGCCGTGCTCGACCCCGTCGTGACGTACACTCTGCCCGCTCGCCAGATCGCGAACGGCGTGGTCGATGCCTTCGTTCACACGGTTGAGCAATACCTGACCTATTCCGTCGATGCCAAAGTTCAGGATCGTTTTGCGGAAGGTTTACTGCTCACGCTGGTTGAAGAAGGCCCACGCGCGCTGGCTGAACCAGAAAACTACAAGGTCAGAGCCAATGTGATGTGGAGCGCCACCATGGCGTTGAACGGCCTGATTGGTGCAGGCGTACCGCAGGACTGGTCAACGCATATGTTAGGGCATGAATTAACGGCGCTGCACGGCCTCGACCATGCCCAGACGCTGGCGATTGTTCTGCCCGCCATGCTGACGGCAAGAAAAACCCAGAAGCGTGACAAACTGCTGCAATACGCCGAGCGCGTCTGGAACCTGCGTGACGGTAGCGAAGACCAGCGCATCGACGGCGCGATTGCCGCCACGCGTGACTTCTTCGAAAAAATGGGCGTGCCGACTCGCCTATCTGACTATCAGTTGGATGGCAGCTCCATCCCGACACTGGTCGCCAAACTCAGCGAACACGGCCTGACTGCGCTAGGCGAGCACCGCGACATCACGCTGGAAGAAAGCCAGAAGATTTATGAAGCGGCGCGTTAAGCCCTTCTCCCCCAAATCATTCAAGTGACAGGAGAAAACGCCATCAGTTAAATAACACTTATACCCTCACCTCAATGCTGTGTCTGTTAAGGGGAGCCAATCGGCTCCCTTTATCATCCGACCATGCATAGCCAGCGAATTTTTCTACTAGAATGAAATCATATGCCTGTTCCTGCTAGGGATCACGTTACGCTATTTTCGTGATATGAACAGGTCGCCCATCCAGTTAACCCTATGATACGTTTATGGATTAACGGATATAAAAGGAGAATGAGATGACGCAACCGAAAGTTAAGCTGGCGGACGGCAATATCATGCCCCAGTTGGGCCTTGGGGTCTGGCGAGCAAGCAGTGAGGACACGGTGATCGCCGTGACTGAAGCCTTGTCCATCGGTTATCGGGCTATCGATACCGCCGCGATTTATAAGAACGAGGAAGCGGTCGGTCAGGCGCTGAGTTCCGCAAATCTACCGCGTGAAGAGGTGTTCATCACCACCAAACTCTGGAATGGCGATCACACCGACCCTCAAAAGGCGCTGGAAGAGAGTCTGCGAAAGCTTCAGTTAGATTATATCGATCTCTACCTGATTCACTGGCCGCTCCCGCAACAGAACACCTTCGTGGATGCCTGGCGCGGGCTCATCAAACTCCAGGAACAAGGTCTGGTGAAAAGCATCGGCGTGAGTAATTTTCATATTCACCATCTACAGCGGTTAAAAGAAGAAACGGGCGTCTTGCCGGTCATCGATCAGGTCGAGCTACATCCTCTTCTCCAGCAAAAGCAACTTCATTCCTGGAACGCCACGCACCATATACAGACGGAATCCTGGAGCCCGCTGGCGCAGGGTGGCGAAGGCGTCTTCGACCATCCCATTATCCGTAAACTGGCGAGCAAATACGGAAAAACGCCAGCACAGATCGTGATCCGTTGGCATCTGGACAGCGGACTGGTGGTGATTCCTAAATCAGTGACGCCCGCACGCATCAAGGAAAACTTCGAGGTGTTTGATTTCCGTCTGGATAAAGACGAACTGGGGGAAATTGCCAAGCTGGACAGCGGGAAGCGTCTGGGTTCGGACCCTGACGCACCGAGAAACGACTAATCCATCTTTGATGCCAGCATTCCCTCTGCTGGCATTTTTTCTCTAATCAGCAAACTGAATCTCATACACATCGCTACGACAGTGTGCCTCGCTGTATTCCAGAAGTTCCCCCTGTTCGTTATAAACATGCAGTTGGCAGTACAGTGCTGGTGCCTCCGCCGTAATATCAAGAAGCGCGGCGATGTCTGCCGTACAGGCAATCGCTTTGAAACGATAGCGTTTTTTGTCCGGCGTGATCCCACGCGCCACCCAATATTGATAGAGAGACTGCTCAAGCGCTTCCGGGTCGGGTAGGAATTTTTGCGGTATCCAGGTCGTTTCCAACGAAACAGGCTCGCCATTGCTGAGCCGGACGCGTCGCAAATAAGTGACAGCCTCGCCTTCCGGTAGCAACATCTTTGCGGCGATGGCAGCAGGCGGAACCTGTATTGCCTTTTCTAGCCAGAGGCTGCCAGCGACGCCGCCTTGTTTCAGCACCAGTGCGGTGAACCCTTCGTCTTCCGCACTCAACGCATAATTCAGCCGCTGGACAACGCGAGTCCCGACCCCTTGCTGACGAACAATCAGCCCTTTCTCTTCCAGCAACGACAAGGATCGGGAAACGGTAACTCTCGATAATCCCAACTGTTGCGCAATTAATCTTTCCGCAGGTAAGAACTGGCCTAATAACGTCTTCCGGCGGCCGATTTCTGATTCAAGCAACGACGCAAGCTGCATATAGCGAGGTGCCGACGACGCCCCAGCAAGCTGATCCCTGACCCAAAGCAGTAATGCCCGCATAGTACAGCCTTTTCAATAACGCAGCATTCTGGCTGCGTATGAGTTAAAACAGAAGTGAACCTGATTCTATGACGCCACGAAATACTCTGATTCTGAATTTGTTGTAATAAAAAATATTTTTATGACTCATTAAACCCAGTATCCGAAATATTCCCTTAGTACAGAGCGACATCACTCTATAAGGTATCGTCCACACGGCGTCGCATCTTTAATTTTGGTGTGTCTGAATAGAAGTAGATCACATTAAGAAACAAACGAGGATGGGAGATAGTGCCGTTACGTCCATAACGGCGAAGGATTGTTGGCAGGATAGAGATTCACATCGCCGTTTGTACGATAAGCTGTCCCGTCGAGCCGCGATCGGCCAGTTCCAGCGTCTGGCTGTAATACAGGAAAGGGAACGCCATGGAGGAGGGCTGCATGAAATACACCAGCAACTCGACATCGTTATCCACCCATACCGTATCTTTCCAGCCGCTGTCTTCCACCACCGGAGGGACACCATTCGCGCTGCGTACCAGAAACTTAACGCCCTGAATATGGAAAGCCTGCGGCGTATCGGCGTGGATAATCCAGCGTTCACAACGGCCAAGCTGAGTTTGCACATCAGCACGCGTCATGTCCCACATCGCACCGTTGATACCAGGTAGACTGTCACCCAGACGGAACTCACGCGTGCGGCTAATACTCCCTTCAATGATGTTGTCGGCCAGCAAACGCATCGGTAGGTTGTCCGTGACTAATGGCAACAGCCCCGTCGGTTTAAGCGTAACAATTTGAGTGGAAATCAGGATGCTGGAAGGTTCAAACAAGCCACGCAGGCGATCCATAATCCCAGCCGACTCGCCTGCCGTCAGCGTGACCTCTTCGCCTTGCGACATGTCGACCAGAATTTCGCGCCGTTCGCCGGGTGCGAGCGACAGTTGGTTCACCGCCATTGGCGCGGGTAACAGCCCTTGATCGCTGGCGATCACATGCATCGCTCGGCCATCGTTGAGCCGCATTACGTAACGCCGGGAGTTCGATGCGTTCAACAATCTCAGGCGAACCCAGCCGCGAGAAACTTCAACAAAGGGGTTTTGGACGCCATTAACTAACAGCGAATCCCCCACGAACCCACCGTTAGAAGGCGGATTGTAGAGAGGAACACCAAAGTTATCCAGCCGTTTATCCTGAATAATCAATGGGAAATCATCAACACCGTAGTGATTGGGAAGCGGCAGAGATTTACTGGCGCGGTCTTCCACCAGCCACAGCCCTGCCAATCCATTATAAATATGGGGGGCCATACGGTTCGGCGTATTCGCATGATACCAGCAGGTCGCCGCGGGCTGGCGAACGGGCAATACTGGTGACCAGTCGGTTCCTGGAGAAATAATGCGGGCAGCGCCGCCCATCAGCGGCCCTGGCACCTGCAACCCACCAATCGTCATCGCGACAGGCTCATTCAGACGGTTGCTGTAAATCAGCTTAACATCATCGCCGTCATAGACCCGCACCGTCGGCCCTAAATAACGGCCGTTAATTCCCCAAATGGACGTCTTACGATCGCCAGAAAATGCCCAATGAACACGCTGCATCGTCAGAAAAAGAGGCTGGCCTCGGCGCGACTCCAGTAATGGCGGTATCGGCAATGCGGTGGGATTCCCACTGGCTTTCGCTGCCAGTGGCGCCATACCCGCACATAACGCAAGGCCCGATGCCTGAATAAACTGACGTCGGCTGAGTGACATAATGACTCCGTAAATCCATTAACCGTAAGCAAAGTTTAACGTCCGATTCGTTCTTGAATAGACAATCGGAAGAAATAATCGCGTAACCCGAGGGGAAACTTATTTTTTGTTTGCCGCTTCACGCGCTGCGACTTCCACATCCAGTTCCGCAATCTTGGCAGCCATCACATCATGGCAATGTGTCGCCAGTTCACGAACCTGATCTTTGGTATACGCACGGGTATCAATCGGTGGCAGCATTTCTACGATAACGAGACCGTTATTCCAGCGGTTTAATTTCACCTTATTGCTGGTGGTAGAAACGCAAATGGGTACAACCGGCACTTTTGCGCTAATCGCGGCATGAAAAGCACCGGTTTTGAATGGCATTAGGCCGCGCCCACGGCTGCGCGTCCCTTCAGGAAACATCCAAATAGAGGTATTACGCTCTTTAATATGCTTCACGACCTGAGCAATAGTGCCATGCGCTTTAGCACGGTTTTCACGATCAATCAGCAAGTTACCGGTCAACCAGTAGAGTGGTCCGAAGAACGGAATCCACAGTAGGCTTTTTTTACCTACGGTAACGGTGCGAGGCTGAACCGCGCTGGAGACCGTCACCATATCGTAATTATTCTGATGATTTGCGATATAGATGCAATTGCCATAATGCGCCGCTTCTTCCGGTATCCGCATTTCTACTTTCAGGCCAAATACCACGGACAAGCGGCCAAAAAGACGGCCAAAAGTTGCCACATGACGGGGATTTCGAGGGCTGAACAGGCAGTAAAACAAGCCAAAAATACAGATCAAAATCGAAAATATGACGACAACAAAAAAACGCAAAATGGATAACATAGCAACCTCATTAGCCAACAGCCGCCGCTAGTATAGCGATTCCGCGCGAAAACACACGGTGATTCAATTTGCTGCGGGATGGCAACCGGAAACCAAAGAAAGGCGGTAAACACCGCCTTTCTACATGCATAATGACAATAGGGAGGATTTATTCTTCGTTGCTGCCAGTATCAACCTGCTGCGGCGCATCCACCTCAATCCGGTCGATGCGTTGCAGTCCGCGCAGTAACGTCCCTTTCCGTCCGCGCTCGCCCTGATACTTCTGAAGCTCGTTTGGACGCAGCACCAGCTTACGTTTACCGAAGTACAGCGTGACTGAAGCCTGTGGTGGCAGCAGATACAGCCAGGTCAGACGGTCTTTGCCTTCCGCAAAATCAGCCGAGGAGATGGACACAATCTTGTTGCCCTTGCCCTTCGACAGCTGTGGCAAATCAGAGACAGGGAACAGCAGCATTCTGCCTGCGGCGGTGATCGCCATCAGCAGGTTATCGTCGCCTTTGATCTCGATCGGTGCCAGCGCCTTCGCATTATCCGGCAGCGTAATCATCGCTTTACCCGCGCGGTTACGCGCGACCAGATCGTTGAAGGTACAGACGAAGCCGTAGCCCGCATCCGATGCCATCAGCAACAGTTGATCGTCCGCAGCCATCAGCACCTGTTCAATCGTCGCGCCCGGCGGCGGCGTGAGTTTGCCCGTCAGCGGCTCACCCTGACCGCGTGCAGAAGGCAGCGTGATCGGATCCAGCGCATAGCTGCGGCCGGTAGAATCAATGAACACCACAGGTTGATTGCTCTTGCCTTTCGCCACGGCGCGGAAACTATCGCCCGCTTTATAGCTCAGCCCAGTAGGATCGATGTCATGCCCTTTGGCACTGCGCACCCAGCCCATTTCCGATAGCACAATGGTAACGGGTTCAGACGGCACAAAGTCATGCTCGCTCATCGCTTTCGCTTCGCCACGTTCACGCAGCGGCGAACGACGATCGTCACCATAGGCTTGCGCATCGGACTGAATTTCTTTCTTAATCAGGTTGCTGAGCTTACGATCGGATGCCAGCAGTGCTTGAAGCTGATCGCGCTCTTTTGCCAGATCGTCCTGCTCACCACGGATTTTCATCTCTTCCAGCTTGGCCAAATGGCGTAATTTCAGCTCCAGGATCGCTTCAGCCTGTGTTTCACTCAAGCTGAACTGGCGCATCAGTACGGGCTTCGGCTCGTCTTCCGTGCGGATGATATGAATCACTTCATCAATGTTCAGGAACGCAATCAGCAAGCCTTCAAGGATATGCAGGCGCTTGAGCACTTTTTCCAGACGGTAGTTCAGACGGCGGCACACGGTGTCGCGACGGAAAACCAGCCATTCGCTCAGGATCTCAACCAGCCCTTTCACGCTAGGGCGACCATCCAGACCGATCATGTTCATGTTAACGCGATAGCTTTTTTCCAGATCGGTCGTAGCGAACAGATGGTTCATCACCTGATCCATATCGATACGGTTCGAGCGCGGCACCAGCACCAAACGGGTTGGATTCTCATGATCGGATTCATCGCGCAGGTCTTCGACCATCGGCAGCTTCTTCGCCCGCATCTGGCTGGCAATCTGCTCCAGCACTTTGGCACCGGAAACCTGATGCGGCAGCGCGGTAATGACGACATCACCGTCTTCTTTCTTCCAGACCGCGCGCATCCGCACTGAACCACGGCCATTCTGGTAGAGTTTGCGCACTTCATCGCGTGGCGTGATGATTTCGGCTTCCGTCGGGAAATCCGGCCCTTGAACATGCTGCAACAGCTCTTCCAGCGAGGCCTTCGGATTTTCCAGCAGCATCACTGCGGCGGCAGCGACTTCACGCACGTTGTGCGGCGGTATGTCCGTTGCCATCCCGACGGCGATCCCGGTGGTGCCGTTCAGCAGAATATTAGGCAGACGCGCAGGCAGCATCTTCGGCTCTTGCATCGTGCCATCAAAGTTCGGGGTGTAATCGACCGTGCCCTGCCCGAGTTCAGACAGCAGCAGTTCTGCATATTTGGACAACCGCGATTCGGTATAACGCATGGCGGCGAACGATTTCGGATCGTCCGGTGCGCCCCAGTTCCCCTGACCATCCACCAGCGGATAGCGGTACGAGAACGGCTGCGCCATCAGCACCATCGCTTCATAGCAGGCGCTATCGCCGTGCGGGTGGTATTTACCCAGCACGTCACCCACGGTACGGGCGGATTTTTTAAATTTGGCGCTGGCATTCAGCCCCAGCTCGGACATCGCATACACGATGCGACGCTGCACAGGTTTCAGACCATCGCCAATGAACGGCAATGCCCTGTCCATGATGACGTACATGGAATAATTCAGGTATGCATTTTCGGTAAACGTGCGCAGCGCAAGGCTTTCTGCGCCGTCATGAGTCATCTCACTCATTTATCTCACTTCCCTCACATCGCGGCGCGATTGTTACGCTTTCCGACACGCCATAGCGGCGGTATGTTTGGCGGGAATAGTACCTTATCTGATGAGGTGATGTCACAGAGAACAATGCCGCGTGTTGATGTGAATCCGACGCTTGCCAGGGAAGGTCGCTAGCGGTAATGGTAGATGCTCGGCAGTCATCGTTTCACCCCAGACGGAAATCGACGCTTGATCTGGCCGCAGCCCGGCCGTTCCTTCCAACTGGGTGTGAATGTAGATTTCTCATCCGCATCACTCACGATTCAATAAAAAAGGCGATGCATCATTCAGGCATCGCCACCACTCAGGCAAGAATGCACACAGCTGCTTTCTTGCCTTTTTATTTTCCTCCACATGCTTATCTCGCCGCATTACGTTTAATTACGCCAACATCGCTACTTTCACAGTATTAAATAATGACTATGCCAATAAGCATGTCTGACTGAACTCACGCTATAACGTGATCGCGATCTCAATTAATATTCCGTCGGCGCTATGTTTTAATTTTGTCCTATTCAGCGGACAGCATTTAGTATTGTCCCTATCGACTATCGCGACTAGATTAATCACTACAGCATCCTATTTAAATAAACCGATAGAGAAAATAAAACAGGGAATTATTTAGAAAAAGTTATCAATTCGATAAGCATCAGAAAATCTAACGTCTCACATAGGGGAATATGATGCAGCCACTCACCTCCCGCCAGAACCGTTTATTGAAATATCTGTTGCAACACCAGGGATATGTAACGGTTAAAGATATTGCACATTACCTGGATGTGTCTGAGAAAACCGTTTATCGCGATATGCAATTTGTTGAAGCCTTCCTTTCTGTCTGGAATATTTATCCAGACAAAAAGGTCGGTGCGGGAATCATGTTAACCACGGATGACGAACGGCACCTCATGCTGCTGGAACAGCAAATTGTCGTGGATGACGGGGATACCGATGCCCTGATCAATAACGCTCGTCGTGTCAAAATCGCCTCACAGTTGTTAAGCGACACGCCTCATGAGACCTCCATCAGCAAACTGTCTGAGCGCTATTTCATCAGCAGCGCCTCTATCGTTAACGATCTGAAAATCATCGAAAGCTGGCTACATCCATTAGGGCTGTCGCTGGTACGCAGCCAGAGCGGTACGCACATTGAAGGCAGTGAGAATCGGGTGCGTCAGGCGATGGTCTCGCTCATCAACGATGTCATGCACCATAAAGAACCCGGCCCGTTTAACCATTCTCGTCTCGACCCCGGCAGCTATAAGGCACTGATTACCTATTTCGGCGAAAAAGACGTTTCCTTCGTCGAATCACTGTTACAGGACATGGAGCAGCAGCTTTCTTATCCACTCGGCGAGCCTTATTACATCAATATTTTCACGCATACCTTAATTATGATGCATCGTATTGCGCAGGGAAAAGCGTTAATCATGGCGGAAGAATCGGTTCATCATCAGGTGGATAATCGCATATTCTCCATCGCTAAAAATATGGTTACCCAAATAGAGCAACGCGTCGAGAGCACGCTACCTTCTGATGAAGTCTGGTTTATTTACCAATATATTATTTCCTCAGGCATTGTGATGGAGGAGCGTGCGGATAACCAACTGCTTCGCTATCAATTTTCTAACGGTGAATCACGTAAAATCACGCGAGCATTGACGCAGATATTTTCTGATTTAATCAATATCGATCTGCGCACAGATAAGTTATTACAGGAAGGGTTGCTTATTCATATCAAGCCGTTGCTTAACCGACTAAAGTATCAAATACACATTCGCAATCCGTTATTAGACGATATCAAAAGCGAATTTATCGATATTTATGAAATGACTCAGCAAGCCATGAATGAAGTCTGTCAGCGATTTCAATTAAAACCCGTCGCTGAGGATGAAGTTGGCTATCTGACCATTCATTTCCAAGCCGCGCTGGAACGCCAAATTGCGCATAAACGTATTCTGGTGGTGTGCTCCAGCGGAGTAGGAACGTCACATTTGTTGAAAAATCGTATTCTGCGCGCGTTTCCTGACTGGATTATTGTTGGCGTTATTTCGGCCAGTAATATGCAGATATTTTGCCAGCGGGAAGATATTGAACTGATTATTTCCACGATTCATCTGGAAGAACAACACATTCCTGTCGTCTATGTTTCCGCCTTTTTTAATGATGATGACATTAAGCGCGTTACAGAAAAGGTTATCGCTAATCAACTGCATCAGGCCGTCCCTCACTGATTATTGGCCAAACGTTAATTTTTCAAATTTATAGATGAGGTGTGATCAATGGATATCAATAAAATACTGAACGCCAATCGCGTGAAGTTAAACATGTCTGCAACCAATAAAGATGAAGCCATTAATGAATTAACCGAGCTGCTGTATGCCGATGGTGCCATTACCAATAAGCAGGATTTTATTCACGATGTCTGGTTACGCGAAGCGGAAGGATCAACCGGTTTTGAAAATCATATTGCGATCCCTCATGGAAAATCCTCCGCCGTAAAACAAACCACACTCGCGATTGGCCGCACCCGTCAGGATATTCCCTGGGAAACGCTGGACGGCAGCCAGGTTCGCTGCATTATTCTCTTTGCCGTGCGTCTGGAAGATCAGAACACGACACACATTCGCCTGCTGTCTCAGGTTGCCAGTGCGCTGGCCGATGATGAGGTGATTGCTCAACTGTTGGACGAATCCGATCCCCATAACATTATTCGGCTGTTTAGTCAGTATGCAGAAACAGCACCTGTTACTCCGACATAAGACGAGGCTCAAAATGAATATTGTTTGTGTTGCCGCCTGCACGGCAGGTATCGCGCATACCTATATCGCACGCGAGAAACTCATTAAAGGCGCCAATGCGTTGAATTACGCTATCAAAGTGGAAACCCAAGGCACCATTGGTACAGAGAATGAATTAACACCCGATGAAATCGCCGCAGCCGATGTCGTTATTCTGGCCATCGATATCAAAATAACAGGAGAAGAGCGGTTTAAAGGTAAACCCATTGTTCGGGTAAAAACGGAGGTGGTTATTAAATCTCCCATCAAGTTTCTGGAAAAAGTCGCTAGTTCTTTAGCGGGTGCCTGAATATCTCCATTTCGGGGTAATCATTATGAACACCAGAGAAATAACTGTTGGACAGGAAATAAAACGGCATCTCCTTACCGGTATTTCCTGGATGATCCCACTGATTGTCGCCGCCGGGATCTGTATTGCACTCGGTCAGGTCATCGGTGGCCCGGATGTCGGTAAGCAAACTGGCAGTATCGCGTGGATGCTTAATCAGATCGGCGGCTGGGGAATGGGGCTGATTGTTCCGCTCATCAGCGCCGCGATCGCCTACTCCATTGCCGACCGCCCCGGTTTCGCACCTGGCCTGATTGTGGGCTTCATCTGCGGCCAGATTCAAACCGGGTTTATCGGCGGTATTCTCGGCGGCTTTTTAGTCGGCTACACCGTGCTGCTGCTGCGTCGCTACATCAAGCTGCCCACCTCGATGCAGGGGCTGATGCCCGTCATGATCCTGCCGCTGCTCAGTACCATTATCGCAGGGCTGTTGATGATGACGTTTATCGGTCAACCCATCGTCTGGCTGCAAAAAGTGCTGATTCATCTGCTGGAATCCATGCAAGGCGGCTCGAAATTCCTGATGGGCGCGATTTTGGGGGCGATGGCAACCTTCGATTTCGGTGGACCAGTGAACAAAACGATGTCGCTCTTCGCGGACGGAATGCTGGTCGATGGCATTTACGGACCGGAAGCCGTCAAATTTGTCGGCTCCATGATTCCGCCCTTCGGCATCACGCTTTCCTTCCTGCTGACCCGCTACAAGTACACTCGCGCAGAAAAAGAGGCACTGAAAGCCGCCTTCCCGATGGGGATCTGCATGATTACCGAAGGGGTGATCCCGATTGCTGCACGCGATTTGTTCAGAGTCGTTGCCAGCTGTGTCGTCGCCTCCGCCATTGCAGGTGGGCTGATCATGGTCTGGGGCGTGGAGGCTCCCGTGCCGCACGGCGGCATGTTTGTCGTCCCACTATTTACCAAGCCACTGATGTTCTGTCTGGCACTCGGTATCGGCACGGTCATCTGCGGCGTGATGCTGTCGCTGATTAAGAAACGCGTCACGCAGGCTGATGAAGAATTCGACGACGTTGATGACAGCAGCGTGCGTGACGAAGACATTAAATTCACTCTCGAATAACAGGAGCCGCCATGTATGCCGCCATGAAAACCCTCATTGATGACGCGTATCAACAGCAGTATGCCGTGCTCGCCATCAACTGTTTCAATCTGGAAACTGCCCGTGCGGCCATTGCCGCCGCCGAGCAACAGCGTGCACCGCTGATCCTGAATGTGTACCAAGGTCACAGCGCGCACTTTCCACCGCATCTCGCGGTGCCGTTGGTCAAAGCGCTGGCCGAACGGGCCACGGTTCCAGTGGCGCTCAGTCTGGATCACGGTACGGCATTCAGCCTGATTGGGCAGGCGTTCCGTGCTGGTTTTACTGGACTGATGATCGATGCCTCCAGTCACCCGCTGGCGGAAAACATCCAGCGCACCCAGCAGGTGGTGACTATCGCTGCGACCGCAGGCGTTTGCGTGGAAGGTGAGCTTGGGCATATCGCCGATGCGCCCGTCTACGACATTGAGGATGCCACGGTGAAAATGACGCAGGTGGAAGACGTCATTCCTTTCATCCGCCAAACCGGCATCGATCTGCTTGCCGTGTCGGTCGGCACCGCTCACGGTATTTATCCTGCCGGGGTGACGCCACGGATTGATTTTGAGCATCTTGAAGCCCTGAATCAGGAATCCACCGTGCCGCTGGCACTCCACGGCGGTAGCGGTACTAAAGCCGACGACATTCGCCGCGTCAGCCGTCACGGCGTCGCCAAAATCAACGTCGGTGCGGCCGTCTTTGAAGCAGGAAAAACCGCGTTGCAGCAGACGCTGCATCAACATCCAACAACAGAGCTGTCCGACCTGCTGGCGACGATGGAATCCGCCTGCCGCGACGTGGTCGTTGATTACCTCAGTTGGTCAGGTTCAGCCAACAAAGCCTGACCGTTCGCCATTTACCGACTTTCACCATCAGTGGTCAGCCACTGGTACAGGAACGCTTTGCCCTTTATCCGACACAGGAGAGACATAATATGTTGATTTCAATGACCGATATTCTTAAACCCACACGTGAACACCGCTTCGCTATCGGGGCATTTAACGTGGCCGATAGCTGCTTTATCCGCGCCGTGGTGGAAGAGGCCGAAACAACAAATACCCCAGCCATTATCTCAATCCACCCAAGCGAGCTGGAATTCGTGACCGATGAGTTCTTCGCCTATGTGCGAGAAAGAACGCTGCGCAGTCCGGTGCCGTTTGTCATCCACCTCGATCATGGCGCGTCGATCGCACACGTTCTGCGAGCCATTCAATGCGGATTTACCTCCGTGATGATCGACGGTTCGCTGCTGCCTTATGAGGAAAACGTGGCGCTCACCACCGAAGTGGTAAAACTGGCACATGCCGTGGGCGTTTCCGTAGAGGGGGAATTAGGTACGATTGGTGATACCGGCACCACGATAGAAGGTGGCGTCAGCAAGGTGATCTATACCGACCCCGAGCAGGCGGAAGATTTCGTCAATAGGACAGGGGTTGATACGTTAGCCGTCGCCATCGGCACCGCGCACGGTATCTATCCCAAAGACCTGAAGCCAGAACTGCAAATGCATATCCTGCGGGATATCTCACAGCGGGTGTCGATCCCGCTCGTCCTGCACGGGGGTTCCGCAAACCCGGACGCCGAAATTGCCGAAGCGGTAACGCTGGGCGTAGGCAAAATCAATATCTCCAGCGATATGAAATTCGCCTATTTCCAAAAAGCACGGGAAATCCTCAGTCGTGAAACCTGGTGGGATCCGAATGCTATCTACCCAGAACCGATCAACGCAGCAAAAGCGGTCATTCGCTACAAAATGGCACTTTTCGGCTCGACAGGAAAGGCCACTTTATATTGATACGCAACTGCGTCAGGCAGGTATGTTCACTAAACTTGCCTGACGCCTCACTGCAAAAAAACAATATATTAATAATGGTAATTAATTTTGTTAAGGCTTGATTAAACAAGCCTATAAAACAAACATCCCCTATTTTTCAACCGCGTCTATACTTTAATCTTTCTAATTGAAAAATTTCCTGTGTCAGTCATCAACGACATGAAATAGTAGACAAAAAAGGGGATGTATTATGAGCGCGACAACCGAACTGTACGAGTCAAAGAAGATTTCATGGGGCAGTATCATCGCCGGTGTTGTCACTGTATTAGCCGTTTCTCTTCTGCTTTCCACATTGGGCACAAGTCTTGGTCTGGCCATTGTCGATCCATTATCGGATGAACCTGTCAGCGGCGTTGGCACCACCGTTCTGGTGTGGTCATCGTTATCCATTATCATCAGTCTGGCTGCTGGCGCATTCATTGCGGGGAGGCTGGCCGCGATTGATGGCGTCATTCACGGTTTTCTGGTGTGGGCGACCACGTTACTCGTTGCCGCCGTTCTGGGCGGAATTCTGATTGGCGGAACGCTGAAAGCAACGGGGAACGCATTAGGTTCCATCGCTTCCGCGACTGGCAGCGCCCTATCCGGCGCAGGCTCTGTCGTGGGGGGCGGACTTCAGGGGTTGGGAAATTTTGGCTCGCAGGCATTCGATAGCATTGAGCTAGACTCGTCATTACAACCGGAAGACATCACTCAGGAAGTCTCCAACGCTCTGCGCAAAAGCGATATTGACTCCCTGCACCCGGACTATGTGAAACGTCAGTTGGAGGCTGCGAAAAAAGACATTAGTGCCGCAGTCAAGGCCATCGCCGTTAACGGTGAAGATAGTGAAAAGGTGATTCAGGATCTCCTGGCTAAACTGAAAAAACGTGGGGAAGCATTAACTCAGGATGTCGATCGTGACAGCCTGACAAAAACGCTCGCGGATAACACCAGCCTGTCACAGGACGAGGTAAATCAAACGGTCGATAACCTGATTGCCGCAAAAAACAAAACCGCTGAGTTAGTGAATACCCGTTTGCAGGATGTCGAAGCCAGTATCGAGCAGGCAAAACAGCAGTATGAAGCGCTTAAACAGAAAGCGCGTGAGCAAGCCGCCGAAGCCGCCGCTGCGGGTGCGAAGGCTGGACTGTGGTCCTTCTTTGCGCTGTTAATTGGCGCCATCGTTAGCCTGTTTTCTGGCCTGTGGGGCGTCAAAACTAGCGCACGCTATCGCCATACAGCACAAGTGTAAGGATGAACGCCGTGTGATATCTTTTATCGCAAGGCAATAAAAAAACGGCCACGAAGATAACCTCGTGGCCGTTTTTATCCGCATAAACCCAAGCGTTAGACTTCGATCTCCGCCTTATCGCCTTTCTCTTGCAGCCAGTTGCGGCGATCTTCCGAGCGTTTCTTCGCCAGCAGCATATCCATCATCGCCATCGTCTGATCCATATCCTCATCGTTGATGGTCAACTGCACCAGACGGCGAGTATTCGGATCCAGCGTGGTTTCACGCAGCTGCAACGGGTTCATTTCACCCAGACCTTTAAAGCGCTGTACGTTAGGCTTGCCTCTTTTGCGCTTCAACTGTTCCAGTACGCCTGCTTTTTCCTCTTCGTCCAGCGCGTAGTAAACTTCTTTGCCCAGATCGATACGATACAACGGCGGCATCGCGACATAAACGTGTCCGCCCTGAACCAACGCACGGAAATGACGAACAAACAGCGCACACAGCAGCGTCGCGATGTGCAAACCATCGGAGTCCGCATCCGCCAGAATACAGATCTTGCCGTAACGCAGTTGGCTGAGATCGGTGCTATCGGGATCGATACCGATCGCGACTGAAATATCGTGTACTTCCTGCGAAGCCAATACTTCATCGGAGGAGACTTCCCAGGTATTCAGGATCTTACCTTTCAGCGGCATGATCGCCTGGAATTCACGTTCGCGCGCCTGTTTCGCCGATCCACCCGCTGAATCCCCTTCCACCAGAAACAGTTCCGTCCGGTTGAGATCCTGCGAGGTACAATCGGCCAGTTTTCCTGGCAACGCTGGCCCGCTGGTCAGCTTTTTACGCACCACTTTTTTGGCGGCGCGCATACGGCGCTGAGCGCTGGAAATCGCCAGCTCAGCCAGCTGTTCCGCAGCCTGCACGTTCTGGTTCAGCCACAGGCTGAACGCGTCTTTCACGACGCCGGATACGAACGCGGCGCACTGACGAGAAGAGAGACGTTCTTTGGTCTGCCCGGCAAACTGTGGTTCCTGCATTTTTACCGACAGTACGTAGGCACAGCGTTCCCAGATATCATCTGCGCTCAGCTTCACACCGCGCGGCAGAATATTGCGGAATTCACAGAATTCACGCATCGCATCCAGCAAGCCTTGACGCAGGCCGTTCACGTGCGTCCCACCCATCGGTGTCGGGATAAGGTTAACGTAGCTTTCCGTCAGCAGTTCACCGCCTTCTGGTAGCCAGAGCAGCGCCCAGTCCACGGCTTCAGTCTCGCCTGTAATCGATCCCAGAAACGGTTTTTCCGGCAGCGTGATCAGACCATTTACCGCCTCACACAGATAGTCGTTCAGGCCATCCTGGTAGCACCAGCGCTGCTCGGTATTGTTAACTTTATCTTTGAAGATGATTTCCACACCGGGGCATAAGACCGCTTTGGCCTTCAGCAGGTGTGTTAAACGAGATACCGAAAAGCGGGCGCTGTCGAAGAATGTTCCATCCGGCCAGAAATGCACGCGCGTACCGGTATTACGACGTCCACAGGTCCCCGTTACGGTGAGTTCCTGGACTTTATCGCCGTTTTCAAACGCAATGTCATACACCTGGCCGTCACGACGCACGGTGACTTCAACACGGGTAGACAGGGCATTCACCACCGAAATCCCTACGCCGTGCAAGCCGCCCGAAAACTGGTAGTTTTTACCGGAAAATTTGCCGCCCGCGTGCAGGCGACACAGGATCAGCTCAACGGCGGGTACACCCTCTTCTGGGTGAATATCCACCGGCATCCCACGGCCATCGTCAATCACTTCCAGTGACTGATCGGCGTGCAGAATCACATCAATACGGCGCGCGTGACCCGCCAGCGCTTCATCAACGCTGTTATCTATGACCTCTTGTCCCAGATGGTTAGGACGCGTGGTATCGGTGTACATTCCCGGACGACGGCGCACCGGTTCCAGCCCGCTGAGTACTTCAATCGCATCAGCGTTATAACTTGATTGAGCCATAGTTTGCGTTAATTCTTTGAGTTCAGTGAATGGTGTTTAACGAACCGCTTTCGGCGATTCGTTTTTCAATGCATATGCAGCGGTTCAGTCTGTCGTGAGCCCTAAAAAATTCACAATCGGTGTGAAAAAGTGCTCAAATCCAACAAAGGCATGGTTGCCTCCTGACTCCACAGTTTGACGGCAGGCCGTGTAATACGCGACTGCCTGACGATAGTCCAGAACCTCATCCCCCGTCTGCAACAGCAGCCAGAGCAAATCCGGCGATTCCAGTCGGTCAACCTGCATGACCTTCAGATCGTACACGTGCCGAGACTCTAGCACATATTGTTCGCCGGTGTAGGGGTTCTGGTATTCGCCCAGATGGTCCAGCAACAGTTCAAACGGCTTCACTGCAGGATTCACCACCACGGCAGGCAGCATAAAACACTGGGATAGCCAGGTGGCATAATAACCACCGAGGGAAGAACCAACAATGCCCACCGGACGACCGGCACGCTCCATAATCAACGATTCCATCATCTCGGCGGCCTCCGTCGGATAAGGCGGAAGCTGGGGAATCACCATGTCAATTTCAGGATGCTGCTCTGCCAGCCACGTTTTCAGCGCCGTTGCTTTCGCCGACTGTGGCGTACTGTTGAAGCCATGAAGATAAAGAAGCGTAGGCATTAGTAACCGTCCGAATCCATGTCAGGCAGGAATTCACTGCCCGACAGGCGATAGACTTCCGTTTCCAGACGGCCATCCGGCAGCAGATCCAAATAGCGCCATCCCGGTGCCACATCATCAATCGTGAAATTGGTACAGTGCGGTTTGAACTGCACACAGGTCGACGGCGTTGCCAGCAAACGGCGGCCATGCCAGTCAAAATCCATCTCCTGATGAATATGCCCACACAGCACGGTGTTCACCTTCGGATAGCGATCCAGTACCGCAGACAGATTATGGGCGTTGCGCAAGCTGTGTTGATCGAGCCAGGTGCAGCCGGAAGGATGTGGATGATGGTGCAACAGCAGTAACGTAAAGCGGTCGGGCTGACTTTTCAGGCTACGCTCTAACCATTCAAGCTGGTATTCACTCAATTCACCGTGCGGTACGCCAAACACCTGGCTGTCCAATAGGATGATCTGCCATTTGTCGCCCAGCAGCACATGCTTGGACGGCGCAATTCCGGCATCAGCCAGCGCATCGACCATCGCAGGTTGGAAATCGTGGTTACCCGGAAGCCAGACGCAAGGGGCAGGGATCTGCGCAATCCCGCATGAGAAATGGTGATAGGCTTGCAGCGTATGATCCTGCGCCAAATCGCCTGTCGCCACGATCAAATCAAACGCATCCTGCCGAGCCTTAATGGCATTCAGCACAGCGTGATAGCTACGATAGGTGTTAATACCCAGCAAGGTTTCATGCTCGCCCGCAAAAAGATGGGTATCTGTTATTTGTAAAATCCTGACTCTGGCGCCACTCGCCACAGGCAGTGTCAACAGGCTTTCCAAATGGTGTCCTTGGTTACGTAAATCTGTCTCAACCCGTCATCTTTCAAATCGCAGAGTACGTTGGTTTCCCTTGTAGCTCGACGGCCACTTTCCTGCGTGTTGAAATCTATTGGGTATCAAAAACCGGTATCGACATCGAACCATACGCCAAACAATACTTTAGCCAATCAGCAAGAAACTGATTAATTTGATGCTTTTCGTCACGTTGATGTAACTTCTTATTAGGATAATCATAACGTGCTTTGAAGCGAAAGATCTGCTGGCTGGCACACACTTCCGCAACCAACGCATCATGATACAACCTAACGCTCATCATTGGCAGACTCCAATAGCTGACAGCAGGCGCCGTCTGCTTAATCTCAACTAATGACGTATAGCGAGTAGATTCAAGAATCGTCAATTGATAGACCGCATTATCAACGTGATAAACCGCGATTTCACCAACCTCATCAATTTTTGGCAGCAAACGCCGTAATTGCATGAAGTTAGTTTCACATAGCCTCATCATGGCTGGGAAATCCGGTGTATAACGTTTCATCAATTCAATCCACCCACGTACGTTTCAGTTCTTCATGGTGCAACGCTAACCATTGCAACGCAATGACAGAGGCCGCGTTATCAACGATGCCTTCCTCAACCCATTGATAACTTTGTTCTCGGCTCACCACATGCACGCGGATATCTTCATTCTCTTCCGCCAGACCGTGAATGCCTTTCGCCGTACGTGTATCCACTTCGCCCACCATCACAGCCAGACGTTCACTGGTACCGCCAGGGCTGGCAAGATAGTTGATTATCGGTCGGCAGCGGCCAACCCTTAATCCTGCCTCTTCTTCCGCTTCACGTCGTGCCACCTCTTCGTGGCTTTCTCCTGGCTCAATCATGCCAGCCACCAGCTCAAACAGCCAGGGAGAGGCGCTGGTATCATAGGCAGCAATACGAATCTGTTCTATCAGTACCACTTCATCCCGCACCGGATCGTAAGGCAGCAGCACGACGGCGTGGCCACGTTCCAAGATTTCACGGCTGACTTCACCACTCATACCACCATTAAACAGGCGGTGACGAAAACGGTAACGTTCCAGCGAAAAAAAACCGTCATACAGTTTTTCACGTGCAATAATTTCTACATCATCTTTGGTAAAAGTAACGGGGCCGGACACGGAAGACACCATAGCTGCACTCCTGTAACAAGTATTAATGGAATCCGGTATTGTAGGGCGGAACCCACTGTCATTATACTCATCATTGTTTTTGAGCATTTATTAGGCGCGACGTCAGCGAAACCGAGGGTTATACCCACACACCGCATCACTTTTCGGTATCTTACTGAACAAAAAAACGTCGCACTGAATCACCCAAAGGGTCAATTTACCTGACCCTTCGGACGTATCGCGCTGAAAGATGGCACGTTCAGCTACCTTATCCTATTGGCAGATTCTGATAGAATCGACAATTATTCGTCTATAGACAGCGCTACCATAGCGAGATTGCTGCACAACAAGGAATGCAAATGAAAAAATTGCTCCCTCTTCTTATTGGTCTGAGCCTGGGTGGTTTTAGCGCCATGAGTCAGGCGGAAAACCTGTTACAGGTCTACCAGCAGGCAAAAAGCACCAACCCAGATTTACGCAGCTCTGCGGCAACGCGTGACGCCGCATTTGAAAAAATCAACGAATCACGTAGCCCATTACTGCCGCAGTTAGGCTTAGGCGCTGACTATACCTACAACAAAGGCTACCGTGACAACAAAGGCGTTAACAGCGATGTTAAAGGTGCTTCACTGCAATTGACCCAGACGTTGTTCGACATGTCCAAATGGCGTGCGCTGACGTTGCAGGAAAAACAAGCCGGTATCGAAGACGTCACCTATCAGACTGCACAACAAAACCTGATGCTGAACACGGCGACTGCTTATTTCAACGTGCTGCGTGCGATTGACTCATTGTCCTACATCAATGCGCAGAAACGGGCAATTTATCGTCAGTTGGATCAAACAACACAACGCTTCAACGTAGGTTTAGTGGCCATTACCGACGTTCAAAACGCTCGTGCACAATATGACAGCGTGTTAGCCAATGAAGTGTCGACGCGTAATACGCTGGATAATGCGCTGGAATCACTACGTCAGATTACCGGCAATTTTTACCCGCAACTGGCTGGCCTGAATATCGAGCGTTTCTCTACTCAGAAACCGGAAGCCGTTAACAACCTGCTGAAGGAAGCTGAAAACCGCAACCTGAACCTGTTGTCTGCACGTTTGAGTCAGGATTTGGCACGCGAGCAGATTCGCTCCGCCGAAACAGGCTATATGCCGACGCTGGATCTCACGGCATCAACGGGCGTGAGCGATACCCGCTATTCGGGTTCAAAAACACAGAACAGTAACTCGTTTAACGATTCAGACGCTGGGCAGCACAAAGTTGGGATCAACTTCACTCTGCCGCTTTACAGTGGTGGCGCAACTAACTCTCAGGTGAAGCAGGCGCAGCACAGCTATGTTAGCTCGAGTGAACTGCTGGAAAGCGCACACCGTTCTGTTATCCAGACGGTACGTTCATCGTTTAACAATATTTCTGCCTCCATCAGCAGTATCAACGCTTACAAGCAGGCTGAAGTGTCTGCACAAAGCTCTCTGGATGCAATGGAAGCGGGTTATCAGGTAGGAACACGCACCATCGTTGACGTACTGGATGCCACCACCACGCTGTATAACGCCAAACAGCAACTCTCCAGCGCACGTTATGATTACCTGATCAATCAGTTAAACATCAAGTCCGCGCAGGGCACGCTGAGCGAAACCGATCTGCAAGCGCTGAATGGGTCACTGGGTCAACCGGTTTCAACCACGCCGGCTGTAACCGACAACACCGCTCCGCTGGCAACGACGGCCTCAGCGCAGCGTTAATCCGTAGCAGCTGTAACCCATACCCGTACCGGGGGGACCACCGTTCCCCCTTTTTCATGCCTACGCGTTCCCCACAGAAGAATGTGACTGCACCAGAATGCTGACTGTCACGTTCGCTATAAAGCGAAACGTCGCACAACAGATTGTATAACAACGTAAAGAGTCCGCTCGTTGCGGCCATTAGTACCATTGGCGCTTTAAATTCAGGCAACGTTCCCCTATCCTTAGCGACACATATTTGTCATTAACCATGACACGTTGCTCTGGGATAAACACAATGAAACGTACAAAAAATATTAATCAGGAAACGTTCCGCAAGGAATGGCGAACGTACCGTCTGGCGCCCGTTGCCTTAGCCGTCAGCGCTGTATTTTTCCTCGCGGGCTGCGAACAAACCGATGAAACCGTCTCCCTCTACCAGAATGCAGATGACTGTTCGTCAGCTAACCCGTCCATGGCTGCCCAATGCACCACTGCATACAACAATGCGTTAAAAGAAGCGGAAAAAACGGCACCAAAATACGCGACAAAAGAAGATTGCGTCGCGGAATTCGGCGAAGCACAGTGTACCCAAGCCCCTGCACAGGCAGGTATGGCAGCAGAATCACAACAGGGCGGTGGTATGTCCTGGATGCCGTTGATGGCTGGCTATATGATGGGCCGTATGATGAGTGGCGGAGCGGGTTTCACACAGCAACCGTTGTTCAGTTCAAAATCCCCCACCAGCCCAGCTAACGGCAAATTCGTTGATGCTGCTGGCAAAAACTACGGCAACGCAACGACAGGCCGTAGCATGACCGTGCCTAAAACGGCACTGGCACCGAAACCTGCAACGACATCCACCATCACGCGTGGTGGCTTCGGTGAAACCGTCGCCAAGCAAACCAGCATGCAGCGTAGCAGCGCCAGTTCAAACTCCAGCTCTTCCCGTAGCATGGGTGGCTGAGGACGTATCGAATGAAGCGGATAGACATTACAGCACGTCCTGACTGGCAGGAAAAAGCGACCGAGTTTGGTTTTCGTTTTCACACCATGTACGGCGAACCCTACTGGAGCGAAGAAGCCTACTACCAGTTCACACTTGCTCAGATTGAAGAGCTGGAAGAAACGACGGCAGAACTGCACCAGATGTGTTTGCAGGTGGTGGAAAAAGTCATTAACAGCGATGCGCTACTCACCAAATTCCGTATTCCCAAACACACCTGGGAATTCGTCAGACATTCATGGCATACCCAGCAGCCTTCGCTGTACTCACGTCTTGATTTGGCCTATGACGGTAAATCCCCAGCCAAGTTGTTGGAAAACAATGCCGATACGCCGACGTCGCTGTACGAAGCCGCTTTTTTCCAATGGCTCTGGCTGGAAGATCAAATCAATGCCGGGAAGTTGCCGCAGAATGCTGACCAGTACAACAGCATTCAGGAAAAGCTGATTGAACGCTTTGAGGAGTTGAAGCTGAATCACGGCTTTGGCTTGCTGCACGTCGCTTGCTGTCAGGATACGGAAGAAGATCGCGGTACGGTGCAATATCTTCAAGACTGCGCGCTGGAAGCCGGTCTGCCGAGTGAATTTCTGTACATTGAAGAAATCGGCCTCGGTGAGAAAGGTCAATTTACCGATCCCGAAAATCAGGTAATTAGTAACCTGTTCAAGCTGTATCCGTGGGAATTCATGCTGCGCGAAATGTTTTCCACCAAGCTGGAAGATGCAGGCGTACGCTGGCTAGAGCCTGCCTGGAAAAGCATCATCTCCAATAAAGCGCTACTGCCGATGCTGTGGGAAATGTTCCCCAATCACCCCAATCTGCTTCCCGCCTACTTTGCTGAAGATGAACACCCCGAACTGGGCAGCTACGTCATCAAGCCGCTGTTTTCGCGTGAAGGGGCGAACATCCAAATCATCGAAAACGGGAAAGAGATAGCATCAGCCGAGGGGCCTTACGGTGAAGAAGGGATGATCGTCCAGCAGTACCATCAACTGCCAAAATTCGGCGACAGCTACACGTTGATTGGTAGCTGGCTGGTGAACGATCAGCCCTGCGGTATCGGCGTACGTGAAGATCGCGCCCTGATCACGCAAGATCTCTCGCGCTTCTATCCGCACACTATTTTGGATTAAGTAGCAAATTAACAGTCAAGGCACGGTGATAACCGTGCCTTTTTCATATGAACGCTTAGTCACCCACCTGTACCGACAGCATACTCAGCGATCCCATTTCGATACCATCGACCGGAATGCTGATAGTTTCTTGACCGTCCCAGCTTCCCAGCACATAAAGCAGCGGAAAATAGTGATCGGGCGTCGGGTTAGATAGTGCAGCACCGTCATGCTGCATAAAATTAACCAGCGGATGGTCGTCTCCCTGATAAGCCAGGTTATCACGCACAAATTGATTGAATGAGACAGCCCACGGATACGGTTCTGCATCCCCATCCCACTTCACCATCCGCAGGTTATGCACGACATTGCCGCTGGCCACAATCATGAAACCTTCGTCACGTAACGCAGCCAGCTTGCGCCCTAATTCGTAGTGATACGCAGCAGGCTGCGTGCCGTCCACACTCAGTTGCACAACGGGAATATCCGCATCGGGATACATCTTGATCAGCACCCCCCAGGAACCATGATCCAATCCCCACTGGCTTTGATCGGCTGTCACGGGATACGGTGCCAGAACTTGCTGGATTCTTGCGGCTAATTCAGGCGAACCGGGTGCCGGATACTGCGTATCAAACAGTGCCTGCGGAAAGCCGCCAAAATCATGGATGGTGCGTGGCTTGTCCATTGCCGTCACGGCCGTACCTCGGGTATACCAGTGGGCAGAAACCGCAATAATCGCCTTCGGACGTGGTAGCGACTCACCCAACTTTTGCCATGCCTGAGTATACGTATTGCTTTCCAACACGTTCATCGGGCTACCGTGGCCGAGGAACAGTGCAGGCATCCGGGAAGTGTTGTTCATAGTCATATCCTCTGAAAGATGTCAGCGAACGTGCTAGCCGCACGCGATAACGTTACTTTACGCGTTTTATGACACAGAAAAAGTCAGAGTTATGTGATGGAGTACATCAATTAATTTGAAAGGTATGACCTACATGGCAGGATGAAGGAAAAAGCCTCCCGCCAAAACGGCAGTTTCATGATGAAGGGAATTGACCGTTAAGCCGCTTCCTTTCATAAAAAGCAAAACCCCGCCGAAGCGGGGTTTTATGATGAAGGGAGTTGACCGTTAAGCCGGGTTCTGTCGTGGACAGTCATTCATCTAGGCCAGCAATCACTCACTGGCTCAAGCAGCCTACCCGGGTTCAGTACGGGCCGTACCATGTGAACCCCTATTTGGCCTTGCTCCGGGTGGAGTTTACCGTGCCACGAACTGTTGCCAGTCGCGCGGTGCGCTCTTACCGCACCCTTTCACCCTTACCTGATCCCACTTTCGTGGGCCATCGGCGGTTTGCTCTCTGTTGCACTAGTCGTAGGCTTGCGCCTCCCAGGCGTTACCTGGCACCCTGCCCTATGGAGCCCGGACTTTCCTCCCCTCCACCTGTCTCCCTCGAAAGGGACGGCTGTGAAGCGGCGACTGTCTGGTCAACTCCGGCGCGGATAATAGGGTAAATTGCCCTACTTGTCATCCCCCGATTCACCACTATCGCCTTCTTGCTCCAGCCCATAGCGGTAAAGTGCGTTTTTCTTCACACCGTGAATTTCAGCCGCTAGCGCCGCCGCTTTCTTCAAGGGCAGTTCGGCACGCAATAACGCCAGCGTGCGCAGTGCTTCAGAAGAGAGCGCGGTATCATCAACCTGATGCCCTTCCACAATTAGCACCATTTCTCCTTTGCGGCGGTTCTCATCTTCCTTCACCCAGGCAAGCAGTTCACCCACGGGCGCGCCGTGAATAGATTCCCAGGTTTTGGTGATTTCACGCGCCAATACCACATAGCGCTCAGCCCCCAGCACCTCACTGATATCCTGCAAGCTGTCCAAAAGGCGGTGCGTGGATTCGTAGAAAATCAGCGTGCGGATTTCTTCTCCGAGCTCACGCAGCTTATCTTTACGTCCTTTCGTTTTGGCGGGCAGAAAACCTTCATAGCAAAAACGGTCAGACGCCAGACCAGACGCAGAGAGCGCCGCGATCGCCGCACAGGCACCCGGCAGCGGCACTACTCGCACGCCCGCTTCGCGGCAGCGTCGAACCAAATGGTAGCCGGGGTCGTTAATCAGCGGCGTACCTGCATCTGAAACCAGTGCGATGCTTTGCCCTGACTGTAATTTAGCCAGTAGCACATCCGCTTTTTGTTGTTCGTTGTGATCGTGTAATGCGAACAGTCGCGCATTAATCGCAAAATGTTGTAACAGCAGACCGGTATGGCGGGTATCCTCTGCGGCAATCAGATCAACGCTCGCCAATACCGCCAGCGCACGCTGCGTGATGTCGCCCAGATTACCGATTGGCGTGGGGACAATGTAGAGGGTAGATGCAGAAATATCTGCTTGTTGGTCTTGATTCATTGTTTCATCCGGGTTGCCGATTTAATATTGAGCATCTTTTTAAAAAAAATCACTGGACACAGTATGCTTCCCTTTCATTTCGTCCGTACTCAGGCAGGGCGTGTTATCCCTGTTTTGTTAGCGGCGCTGTTTCTCGCAGGCTGTCCAAGCCATGCACCGCAGAGCCCGCCACCTGAGATTCAGGGCAAAACTGACGCATCATCCGATTATTATCTGCAACAGATGCAGCAAAGTAGCGATAATAACAAGGCTGACTGGCAATTACTTGCTATTCGTTCCCTGCTACAAGAAGGGAAAGTTCCTCAGGCAAGCCAGCAGTTCAACGCGCTACCAGAAAAACTGAGTGCGGCGCAAAAACAAGAACAGCAGTTACTCAGTGCGGAACTGTCCGTCACCCAGAACAATATGGATGCGGCCAAGGCAGCACTGAGCCAGTTTGATGTCGGTGCACTTTCCGATCAGCAGAAACAGCGTTATTACCAGATACAAATCAAAACCGCGCAAGGCAGTCCTTCCATTGAGCTACTGCGAGCCTACATCGCACAGGAGCCGCTGCTGAAAGGCGACGAGCACCAGATGAATCTCGATCAAACCTGGCTGGCGCTGACGAAAATGTCACCGCAGGAGTCGAACTCGCTGCTGATTAATGCGAATGAAAACGTGCTTCAGGGCTGGCTAGATTTGCTGAATAACTACCAGAACAACCGCGAATCCCCTGACCAGCTACAGAGCGCCATTCAGGATTGGCAAACCCGTTATCCGCATCACCCTGCCGCGAAAACGCTGCCCACACTATTAAATCAGGTCATCAATTATCAGCCGTCATCGGTAAGTAGCATCGCGCTGCTGTTACCGCTTAACGGCCAGGCGCAGGTTTTCGCCAACGCCATTCAGCAAGGTTTTAACGCAGCAAAAAACGGTCAGGTAGCTACCGCGCCCGTATCTGCTCCGGTCGCACCGCCAGCGGACACCGCGCAAACCGCACAAGTAACCCCATCAGCCGATGGGCAGAATGTTCAATCGCCTGCGCCATACAGCGATCAAGCGGTAGCACCAACGACGCCAGCGCCTGAAACACAGGCGACGAGCACAGGGCTGTCCAGTTCGCTCCCGGTCAAAGTGTATGACACCGCTTCACAACCGCTGGGCAATATTCTCTCGCAGGCACAGCAGGATGGCGCATCGCTGGTCATCGGTCCGCTGCTGAAAAATGAAGTGGATCAGTTGGCAAACAGCCAATCACCGCTGAATATTTTGGCGTTGAACCAGCCAGAACACGTCGAAAATCGCCCCAACATCTGCTATTTCGCGCTTTCCCCAGAAGATGAAGCCAGAGACGCAGCTAAGTTTATTCATCAGCAGGGTAAACAGCAGCCACTGGTCTTAGCCCCTCGCGGTGCGCTAGGCGACCGTATCGTCAACGCCTTCGCTCAGGCCTGGAACCAACAAAGCGGTACCAGCGCTTTGCAACAGCGTCTTGGCAACACGGCCGAGCTAAAACAGGCTATCAATAGCGGCGCGGGCTTAAGCCTGAGCGGTCAGCCCATTAACGTGTCACAGCAGCAGGCACCGTCAGGCACCACCATCGGCGGCTTAACTATCCCCTCTCAGGTTCAGCCTACGTCCAGTTCGTCCGTCAGCGGTAACATCGATGCGGTCTATATCATCGCAACGCCAGATGAGCTGGCGCTGATTAAGCCAATGATTGATATGCGCACCACGTCACGCGCTCGTCCGGCGCTCTACGCCAGCTCACGTAGCTTCCAAGCTGGATTAGGCCCTGATTTCCGCCTTGAAATGGAAGGTTTGCAGTTCAGCGATATCCCGCTGTTAGCCGGCGCGAACCCAGCGTTGATGCAACAGGTCAGCAGCCAGTTTAAGAATGATTACTCGTTAGTTCGCCTGTATGCCATGGGGATGGATGCCTGGACGCTCGCCAGCCACTTTGGTGAAATGCGCCAGATTCCTGGCCACCAGATTCCCGGCGCGACAGGGATGTTAAGCTCAGGTTCAGATTGCACCATTAACCGACAGCTCACCTGGCAGCAATATCGTCAGGGTCAATTGGTACCTGTTCTCTGAATCAGCGAGCGACAGGTGCCGTTTACGAACAACAGGCTCGGCGCTATCTTGAACGCGCGGGTCTGACCTTCACCGCCGCAAATGTTACGCTACGCGGCGGTGAACTGGATTTGATCATGCGCGATCGCCATATCTGGGTGTTTGTCGAAGTACGCTATCGGCGCAACGCGCATTTTGGCGATGCGGCAGCCAGCGTGACTCGCCACAAACAGCAGCGGTTACTGCATGCCGCCGCCGTGTGGTTGGCACAGCAAGGCGCCAGTTTTGACACGGTAGACTGCCGTTTTGACGTGCTGGCCATTACGGGCAAAGAGTTCAATTGGCTCCCCAATGCCTTTGCAGCACAAGGATAATACATCCTTGATGGATTTCAATTTACGTAGGTTAACTCAACGTGCTGGATAGAATAAAAGTTTGTTTTACTGAGAGTATTCAAACGCAGATTGCCGCGGCAGAAGCCTTGCCTGACGCCATTTCCCGCGGCGCGATTGCGATGGTGCAATCTCTGCTAAACGGTAACAAAATTCTGTGCTGCGGCAACGGAACATCGGCAGCCAATTCGCAACATTTTGCCGCCAGCATGATTAACCGCTTTGAAGCAGAGCGCCCCAGCTTACCCGCCATCGCACTAAATGCAGATAATGTGGTCTTAACTGCGATAGCGAATGACCGCTTGCATGAAGAGGTCTATGCCAAACAAGTCAGGGCGTTAGGTCAGGCTGGCGACGTACTACTGGCAATTTCAACCCGTGGCAACAGCCGCGATATTGTGAAAGCCGTAGAGTCTGCCGTTACCCGCGACATGACGATTGTCGCCTTGACTGGCTACGATGGCGGGGAACTGGCCGGGTTGCTCGGGCCGCAGGATGTGGAGATTCGCATCCCGTCACACCGCAGCGCCCGTATTCAGGAAATGCACATGCTGACAGTAAATTGCCTGTGCGATTTGATTGATAACACACTTTTTCCACACCAGAACGATTGAAGGAGCACTACATGAGGATAAGTTCTGCATTTGCCGTGCTGTCTATCGCCCTGCTGCTACAAGGCTGTGTCGGGGTTGTTGCTGTTGGCAGTGCCGTAGCGACCAAAACGGCCACTGACCCGCGTACCGTCGGCACGCAGGTTGATGATGGCACACTGGAAGTCCGCGTGACGAATGCAATCAGCAAAGACGAGCAACTGAAAAAAGATGCCCGTATCATTGCAACGGCTTATCAGGGGAAAGTGCTGTTAACGGGACAGGCTCCAAGCACAGAGATGGCAAGCCGGGCTAAGCAAATCGCCCTCGGCGTGGACGGTGCAGTCGAAGTCTACAACGAGATACGCCAAGGTACTCCGGTTTCAATGGGAACCGCTTCTATGGATACCTGGATCACCACCAAAGTTCGCTCACAGATTCTGGCAAGCGATACGGTTAAATCCTCTAACGTAAAAGTCACTACGGAAAACAGCGAAGTCTTCCTGTTAGGTCTGGTGACACCGCGTGAAGGCACCTCCGCCGCAGAAACTGCTAGTAAAGTTAGTGGTGTTAAACACGTAACGACCGCCTTTACCTACCTGCAATAACGCGACGCGTTTACGAACAAAAACCGCTGATGCACTCATCAGCGGTTTTTTTATCTCTTACAGAGGCCATAGGATCAGGGCGCAACAGGATTTAGCAGCCAGAGCGCACGGCGGGTTTCAACACTGATATGGCTCGGTTCTTTATCCCGTACGCTAGCCGCACCGGTAAGTAATTCCGCAAAACCCGCCTGTTTGATTTGCAACTGGTAACGCGGTGTTTTCAAACTCCGCTCCGCTTGCAATAACAACGGGATAAGGCGGCTGCTTTGTCTGTCCATTGTCTTGCGCGGCCACGCTTTGTTTTCATCCAGATACGGTGCCATAAAATCCAACGCCGTTATCACACTGCTTCCCTTCGGCGTTTGATATTGCCAGACATTCTCCCCGACACGGGAAGCCAAAATAGCCATATCCGTTATCGCCTGAAGATTGAAATAGCTGTAATGGAAAGAGCGGGTACGCGCCAATTCCTCCGGCTGAGCGCCATCGGGTTGCAGTTGATGATCCAATTTCTCTCGCTGCAATTGCGCCATGGATTTCACCACGTCGATTTTCCCCAGATACCAGGCGATACCCGCGACCTGTACGGTATACCAACTACCGTGATTGTTCTTGGCCGTCGCCTCTTTTTTCCCCAGCTTACTGGTTTGCAACCAGTGCAGATAATCGCTCATCCATTTCTGCATCTGCTGCTCATCCTGCGTCGTCCAACCCGGTGCCTGGCGCAGCATAATCAGCGCATCGACGATACGGGTGGAAAAATAGCGTCCGTCCAGCACGCCTGAGCCCCTGCCCGGCGCGATACCCGGCACGCCTTGCGCAAAGTCGAGGTTAGGGTTCATGCGCGTAGCAGGGTCAATAAACCAGCTACGAATCATCGACATGGCTTTATCGGCATACGCCGGTTTGCCAGAGAAGTACCACGCCAGCGTCAATGCCTGCGTTTGGGCGGTAAATTTCGCCAGCCGCACCCCATCCGTCTCTTCATCCTTGCTGGCAGGGTTTACCTGCCCATCACGGCGAATCCAAGGTAAACCATCAGCTTTGTCGGGATCGGGCCACCAGTAGGCGCTGAGGCTCAAATAATCATGCTTTGAACCACTGGGTGGCGTGGATTTTTTTTCCGTCACGCTAGGGTTAGCACTTTTCAGCGCGCGATCGGCTTCCGAAATAAGCTGCTCGTACGCCATTCGCGTCTGCGGCTTTTCCGTTTTCTGCTGAAGTTTCTGTTTTACTGAGGACAACTGTGACTGCTGCAAGAAGGCGTAAGGACTATCGGGGGATGGCACTTGAGGCTCCGTGTTTGCACGGGCAATAGAAGCCACACAACACAATGCAACCAGTAAACCTGACCAATAACGTAACCGCATACTTTCTCCTGATGTCGAAAACACGACCGTTAGCGCAAAAAATTCTCGGTATACTAAACGAACAAGACAGCTTAATTCAGGTCGTTATCTCACAGCAGGTTGTTATCTCAGAGCAAATTGTTATCTCACAGCAAATTGTTATCTCGCAAAAATGCATCGCCGCCCATCTGTCGCATCTGGCGCAAGATCCACTGCTGACGTTGAATGACATAGCTGGAGGGCGCATTCGCACGAAAGCGGATAGGATTCGGCAATACCGCCGCCAGCAAAGCAGATTCGCTTGCCGTCAGCCTGCTGGCGGATTTGTTGAAATAACGTCTGGCAGCCGCCTCCACGCCAAAAATACCAGGGCCAAATTCGGCGATATTCAAGTACACAGTAAGAATGCGCCGTTTTGTCCAGACCAGCTCGACGCCAGTGGTAATACCCGCCTCAAGTCCCTTACGCACCCAGCTACGTCCATCCCACAGGAACAGGTTCTTCACCATCTGCTGCGAGAGCGTAGACGCCCCGCGAATCCGTTGCGTGTTGCGCTCGTTGTGCTTCAATGCCTGACCAATCGCATCAAGATCGAAACCCCAATGCTGAGGGAATTTTTGGTCTTCCGACGCCATCACCGCCAGCGCCATTTCCGGTGCGATCGCCTCCATCGCAACCCAGTCCGAATGGGCAACGTAGGAGAATTCGCCCTTCAACCACGCGCTGATCTGCCTGTCCACCATCACAGCGGAAAACGGTACGGGCAGGAAGGAAAACAACAGAATGCCAACCAGCCACATACCGATGACGACCAGTACACTCCGAACAATCAGGCGTTTCAGCCACGTGAGTAAGCCTCCACGCCTTCGGCTCCACCTCATTCGGTGAGATCCAATACGCGAGCAACGAGCTTATCGATGCCTTGCGCCGCTTCGCTGATGGAGTTAGCCAGCATATAGGCTGGTGTCGTCACGATTTTATGTTCCTCATCCACCACGATATCATCGACAGGACAAACAACGTGGATACCGCCCATTTCTTCGATAGCCTCAGCAGTATCGATATCGTTACCAATGGTTACGCGAACGGGTACACCCAAGATCGTCGGCAACAACGCGGGTGAGATGCAAATAAAACCAATTGGTTTACTTTGCTTATAAATTTCCCGTGTGAGCAATTGCAGCGTTTCATCGATCTGACAGGCCGATCCCTGCGTGGCGAAGTCGCTTAAATTTTTCGCAGCGCCAAACCCCCCCGGCACTATCAGCGCATCTAAATCTTGTGCATTCGCAGTAGAAAGCGGCTGAACTTTTCCTCTGGCGATCCGTGCTGATTCTGCTAAAACGTTGCGATTCTCACCAGTTACGTCACCTGTCAGGTGATTAACCACCTGTAATTGTGGCTTATCTGGCGCAAAGCAAACCGCTTGTGCGCCCGCGCGATCCAACGCAAGTAACGTCAACACGGCTTCATGAATCTCGGAACCGTCATAAACACCACAGCCACTAAGGACAATGCCGACTCGTTTCATCATCTTTTCCTTCATTTCATTACATCAACTAATTGATTTTTTAATTGACAAACACTAATCTACATCACACATTTTAATGATTCTTGTAACAAAGATTTCCACATTTGCTATTTTGTTGCTTGATGAAGATGTACAGTAGCTGGGTTTTAGTTGCTGTTGTAAGTTGTAGTAGTTAAGAGCTAAGTTGTTATAGTTAAGAACGTTGTTAAGACACGAATATCCGCACTTGCGAGTTTACAAACCCTGAGATCTAAATGCAGGTGCATGTTTTCCCTGGTGTTGGCGCATAATTCGCGCACCCCGGCTTCGGCCGGGGTCATTTTTTTCTACCGTATGAAAACGTGCAAAGCTCCACATTTCGATCCCTCTTCAATCGTAAACACCACTCAATCTAACGCCGTCCTGCACTTTTCGCATGATATCGTGTGAGACGAAAAAGAGTTTCTAACCGCGTTACTCGCCACATCCTTGTGACCACAGCAAACTGAATCAGGACTCTTTTTCTGCTTTTGCTACCCAGTCACGCAGTACCTGAACGTCATGACGCCAGTCGTGCTTAAGCTCATCGACCCATTCCTGCACGTTATCCCACCATGCTGGTAGCGATGAAGTCTGAATCTGCTGGGCAATCTGTTGTAGATGCCGTAATCCAACAGAACCCGCCGCCCCTTTAATTTTGTGCCCTTCTTCCGTAATCCCTTTCAGGTCGCGCGCCGTCATGTTGGAATCCAAAATCGCCAGATAGCCCGGCATCATCTGTTCAAACATCTCCAGACTCTGATGAATTAATTTCGGCCCCACCAAATCCAGATACTGTTCCAACATCGGAATGTCCAGCAGGTCTTCTTTGGCTTTTTCCATTTCCTCACCTTCCTCAGCGACAGGGTTTTCTGTCCACACCGTGTGGTTATCCCAAAATTGTTTGATGACGGCCGTCAGCGCAGGCACCGACAGCGGTTTGCTGAGCACGTCATCCATACCTGCATCCAGATATTCGCGTTTATCTTTCAGCACATTCGCCGTCAGCGCCACCAGCGGCGGCATGTTGCGGTTGGCGTAACGTGAATGTAGCTGACGCGCTACGTCCAGCCCGGTCATGTCCGGCAATTGAATATCAAGCAACACCAGATCGAATTCATCGGGATCGAACATATCTAGCGCATCCTGCCCAGTCATGGCGACATCCACGCTATTACCCAGTTTCTCCAGCACCGAACGGGCAACTACCACGTTCAGTTCGATATCTTCCACCAGCAGAACGTGCAACGCGGGTAGCGGCATGTCGTCGTCATCTTCAAGGTCGCTTCCCGATTCATCAACGCTCGGCGCCACCACCGTTAGGGTAAAGCGGGAACCTTGGCCTTGCGTGCTGGAGACCTGGATATCGCCCCCCATGTTCTGTGCCAGACGCTTCGACACCGCCAGACCAATTCCCGACCCCGTTGCAGGCTTCCCACCGTGCTGATCTTTAACCTGATAATACATGGCGAAGATTTTTTCCAATTCATCAGCCGGAATGCCCATCCCGGAATCTTCAACTTCAAAGCGCAGGCGATCGCCCTTTTCATGCCAGACGCGCACCACAATCTCGCCTTCTTCGCCTTTCTCACCCTTCGGCGTGAATTTCACTGCGTTACTGAGCAGGTTCCACAGAATCTGCCGCAGGCGCGTGCCGTCAGTAATGACTTTCTGCGGCAGAGGCTGGTGCTGGTCCATAACCAGTTTCAGTCCTTTCGGTTCCGCCAACAGGCCGCCGAGGTTTTCCAGATCCACCAAAAAGCCCGTGAAATCGATCGGTTGATTATCCAGTTGCACCTTGCGGCGTTCCTGTTTGTCCATCTCAATGACGTCGTTAAAAATATTGCCCAGCGTAATCGCGCTGACGTGGATAGTTTTCAGGTATTTTTGCTGCTCAGAGTCAAGTTGCGTATCCAGCAGGATGCGACTTAACCCGACAATGCCATTAAGCGGCGTACGAAGCTCGTGGCTGATAGTTGAGATAAAAGTGGTCTTATCCCTACTGGCGTTCTCTAACGCGTCCTGGTAACGCTTACGCTCCGTTATATCGCGTCCAAATCCCATCAGCCCATGACGTTTGCCCATTCGGTCATAAAACGGCACTTTACGTAGCTCAAAACAGGCTTTACGGCCATCGGGATAAACCAGCCATTGTTCGTAGGTCAGAGAAACGTTATGGCGGAACACTTTTTCGTCCGTCTCCATCACTTTCTCGGCAATATCAGGGGCGTAAACATCCTGCGGCGTCAGGCCAATGAGCTGCTTTTGGCTTTTGCCCACCAACAGCTCCATCGCGCGGTTGCAGCCGGAAAATTCTTTTTCTTCGTTACGGTAGTAAACCAGATCTGGCGAGGCATCGAGGAATGAACGCAGCAGCGCAGATTGTTGCTCCAGTTCAATTTGTGCCTGCTCTCGGCGGGACATCTCTTCTTTGAGGCGGCTCATCACCAGCACGCGAGCCTCTTCCGCCTTGATACGGTCGGCGATTTCCTGATTGAGCTGCGCGATATTCTCCTGAAGCTGCGCATTCAGCTCCAGATCCCGGTGGCGCATTTCTTCCAGTTTTGCCACCAGCTTCGCCAGTCGCTGACGCGACTCTTCAAGCTGTTCCACCACCACGGAGAGAAAATAAACGGCCCAGGGCGTAATCAACAGCCCGAAGAAAATGGAGCGGACAACGTCGATGTTTTCGACTTCCCCGCTGAGCAGCAGGGTGACCGCCATTTGCACCACCATCGCCAGCAGCACCAATACCGAGGCCAGCAACAGTGAAAAACGGACAAGCCCCAGTTTTACCATTAAATCAACATAGTACTGCGCCAACAGACGAATTTGCTTCATAGCGATTTCCCTTAGTCACCCACCTGCGCATCATAACGTAAAATGACGGCTTATACGGTGCTGCCGTACAGATTCACAGCACGAAATACCCACGTATTTTGACGCATCAGACGCCATCGTACCGATAAGGCGTGCCCAGCGCAGAACCCTGTACGCCCTGCGTTTGCAGGTAGCGATCCAGCTCGACCATGCCCGTCCAGCGATTTTCACACCAGAGCGGAGCCAGCAGGGTCGGACGTCGAGCGCTGGCGGAAATGCGGTGATAAATCACATCCGGCGGCGTATGGCGAATCATCTCTCCCGCCGTCTCCACGTAGCGATCCAGCGTCAGCTCGGGCAGCCTTCCGGCTCGCCAGGCTTTCGCCATCGTGCTGCCCTCGACGATATGGAGAGGATGAAGCTTAATGCCTTCCACCCCAGTATCGATAACCTGCTCCAGCGTCAATAAACAGCGCTGTGCGTCTTCTCCCGGTAACCCCACTATCAGGTGGCTACACACCTTCAAGCCGCGTTCGCGCGCGCGGCGGGTGGTTTCCTGATAACAGGCGAAATCGTGCCCACGATTAATCCGGTGCAACGTTTTGTCACAGGCACTTTGCAACCCGAGTTCCAGCCAAACTTCATAACCCCGATCGTGATAGCGGGACAATAAATCCAGTACAGCATCGGGAACACAGTCGGGGCGCGTCCCCACGCAAAGCCCTACCATCTCCGCCTGCTTCAACGCTTCCTGATACAGGCTATCCAGAACCTGAACCTCGGCATAGGTACTGGTATACGCTTGAAAATAGGCCAGATAGCGTTTGGCGCGGTTCACCTTTCCCGCCTGCGCTTCCAACTGCTGTGCAATGCTGCGTTGCTGCATCTGCTCATCGGCAAACGAAGCCACATTACAGAACGTACAGCCACCCCGCCCCAGCGTGCCATCGCGGTTGGGGCAATTAAATCCGCCGTGCAGCGTCAGCTTGTGAACCTTCTCGCCATAGCGGCGTTGAAGATTTCCGCCAAACATATTGATTAATTTTTGCAATTGCATATTCTAACCTGCTCCCTTGAGGAACAGCAGACTACCTTTCTCTCGACCCCTTCGCGATGACCGCGATCAATCACACACATCCCAATGAAATGCATTTTTATTCGCTTTTAGTGAAAATAAACTCACATCTGTGTTAATTAATTTTTCTTATCCCGCATGCTCGCTTAATGAAAAGATGAAGCAATACTTAAAAATAGTTTCATTAAATCTAAAAGTAGCCATATACAGCAGAATATTCTACAACGCAGAAATAACGTAGCATGGATAAGGGTTCTTACGCTTTTGTATAGTGATACAGCTCACACTTCAATTAAATCCCATATTCATTTTTCGCGATAGTTTTTCTACAAAAATCATTATTTTTCATACGTATAACTAAAAATTATCGCTTATCAGCACATTTTGCACTGGTATTTGACCTGAACAGGCTTTCTCGCTAATTTGGAAATCCGCTGGAAGCTTTCCTGACGGGTACACAACTCGTCATATTTATGCAGTAAATGAAGACTCCCTCTAAAAACAAGTCATTTACCACTTGTGAGACCGTCACGAGAGGCCGAAGAAGAGAGCGTAATACTAGCCGCTCAACGCCACGGTGCTTTCTCGCAGTAGGTTGTGAGAGTCACACAGAGCCTGGGGAGGTTCACTAATATGTTGTACGATGCATCCCAAGAGAGAGATAACTGTGGTTTCGGACTAATCGCCCATATAGAAGGTGAGCCGAGCCACAAAGTAGTGCGTACCGCCATTCACGCACTCGCACGCATGCAGCACCGTGGCGCGATCCTTGCTGACGGCAAGACTGGCGACGGCTGCGGTTTATTACTTCAGAAGCCCGATCGTTTCTTTCGTCTGGTGGCGGAAGAGCACGGCTGGCGTTTAGCCAAAAACTACGCCGTTGGCATGATGTTCCTCAATCAAGACGAAGAACTGGCTCGCGCTACGCGTCGGATTGTAGAAGAAGAGTTGCAGAATGAAACGCTGTCCGTACTGGGCTGGCGTGAAGTGCCGACCAACCCGGATGTCCTGGGTGAAATAGCCCTGTCGTCTATGCCGCGTATTGAGCAAATTTTCGTTAACGCCCCGGCTGGCTGGCGCCAACGTGATATGGAACGTCGCCTGTTTATGGCGCGCCGCCGTATCGAAAAACGTATCGAAGACAAAGAGTTCTACGTTTGTAGTTTCTCCAATCTGGTGACGATCTATAAAGGTCTGTGCATGCCAGCGGATCTGCCACGTTTCTACCTCGATCTGGCCGATCTGCGTATGGAATCAGCAATTTGCCTGTTCCACCAGCGCTTCTCAACCAACACTGTGCCGCGCTGGCCGCTGGCGCAGCCATTCCGCTATCTGGCGCACAACGGTGAAATCAACACGATTGCCGGTAACCGCCAATGGGCGCGTGCGCGTGCTTACAAATTCAAAACTCCACTGATTCCAGATTTGCAGGATGCCGCACCGTTCGTTAACGAAACCGGCTCCGACTCCAGCTCGCTGGACAACATGCTGGAATTGTTCCTGAGCGGCGGGATGGATATCATCCGTGCTATGCGCCTGCTGGTTCCGCCAGCCTGGCAGAACAACCCAGATATGGATCCTGAGCTACGCTCATTCTTCGACTTTAACTCCATGCACATGGAACCGTGGGATGGCCCGGCCGGTATCGTGATGTCCGACGGGCGCTATGCCGCCTGTAACCTGGATCGTAACGGCCTGCGCCCTGCGCGCTATGTCATCACCAAAGACAAGCTGATCACCTGCGCCTCTGAAGTGGGTATCTGGGATTATCAGCCGGATGAAGTGGTTGAAAAAGGCCGCGTCGGCCCGGGCGAGCTGATGGTAATCGACACCCGCAGCGGCCGCATCTTGCACTCTGCCGAAACCGATAACGATCTGAAAAGCCGCCACCCTTACAAAGAGTGGATGGAGAAAAACGTTAAGCGTCTGGTGCCGTTTGAAGAGTTGCCAGACGATCAGGTCGGTAGCCGTGAATTCGACAACGAACTGCTGGAAACCTACCAGAAACAGTACGGCTACAGCAGCGAAGAGCTGGATCAGGTTATCCGTGTGCTGGGTGAAAATGGTCAGGAAGCGACCGGTTCCATGGGTGACGACACGCCGTTCGCCGTGCTGTCCAGCCGTCCACGCATCATTTATGACTACTTCCGCCAGCAGTTCGCGCAGGTGACCAACCCGCCGATCGATCCGCTGCGTGAAGCGCATGTGATGTCGCTGGCGACCAGCATTGGTCGTGAAATGAACGTCTTCTGTGAAGCGGAAGGCCAGGCTCACCGTCTGAGCTTTAAATCGCCGATCCTGCTTTACTCCGACTTCACACAGTTGACGTCACAGGATGAACTGCACTATCGCGCCGACACGCTGGATCTGACGTTTGATCCGTCGCAGCAAACGCTGCAACAGACCATCGAGAAACTGTGTGACGAAGCAGAAAGCAAGGTCAGAGACGGTGCCGTTCTGCTGGTGCTGTCTGACCGTGGCATTAGCGAATCTCGCCTGCCTGTCCCTGCGCCGATGGCCGTGGGTGCCGTTCAGCGCCGTCTGGTAGAAAAGAGCCTGCGCTGTGATGCCAACATCATTGTGGAAACCGCCAGTGCGCGCGATCCGCACCACTTTGCCGTGCTGTTAGGCTTTGGTGCCACGGCTATCTACCCTTACCTCGCCTACGAAACGCTGGCGCGGATGGTAGATAACCACACCATCGACAAACCTTATCGTACTGTGATGCTGAACTACCGTAATGGCATCAATAAAGGCCTGTACAAGATTATGTCCAAAATGGGCATCTCGACGATTGCGTCTTATCGCTGTTCCAAGCTGTTTGAGGCCGTGGGTCTGCATAAAGATGTGTCGACGCAATGCTTCCTGGGCGTCGTCAGCCGCATCGGTGGGGCAAACTACAGCGACTTCGAACAAGACCTGCTGAACCTGTCCAAACGTGCCTGGCTGAAGCGCAAAACGCTGGAACAGGGCGGTCTGCTGAAGTTTGTTCACGGCGGCGAATACCATGCCTACAACCCGGATGTTGTCACTACGCTGCAAACCGCAGTGAAATCCGGTGAGTACAGCGATTACGAGCAATACGCCAAACTGGTTAACGAGCGCCCAGCAGCAACCTTACGCGACCTGCTGGCACTGAAACCGCAAGAAGGCGCGGCTATCGCGATCGACAGCGTTGAGCCGGCCTCTGAAATGTTCAAACGCTTCGATACCGCGGCCATGTCCATCGGTGCACTCAGCCCCGAAGCGCATGAATCGCTGGCTGAAGCGATGAACGGACTGGGCGGTTTCTCTAACTCCGGTGAGGGCGGCGAAGATCCCGCTCGTTACGGCACCAATAAGGTGTCCCGTATCAAGCAGGTTGCTTCTGGTCGCTTTGGTGTGACGCCAGCCTATCTGGTTAACGCCGATGTGATTCAGATTAAAGTGGCACAGGGCGCGAAGCCGGGCGAAGGCGGTCAGTTACCGGGTGATAAAGTCACGCCGTACATTGCCCGACTGCGTTATTCCGTGCCGGGCGTGACGCTGATTTCACCCCCGCCGCACCACGATATTTACTCTATCGAAGATCTGGCACAGCTGATTTTCGATCTGAAGCAAGTTAACCCGAAAGCGATGATTTCGGTCAAACTGGTGTCCGAACCGGGCGTCGGGACTATCGCCACGGGCGTTGCCAAGGCATATGCCGACCTGATCACCATCGCCGGTTACGATGGCGGCACAGGTGCCAGTCCGCTGTCCTCCGTAAAATACGCGGGCTGTCCGTGGGAACTGGGGCTGGTTGAAACGCAGCAGGCTCTGGTATCCAACGGCCTGCGCCACAAAATCCGCCTTCAGGTGGACGGTGGCTTGAAAACGGGTCTGGATATCGTCAAAGCAGCGATTTTGGGCGCGGAAAGCTTCGGCTTCGGCACTGGACCGATGGTGGCGTTGGGTTGTAAATACCTGCGTATCTGTCACCTGAATAACTGTGCGACAGGCGTTGCAACGCAGGATGAGAAGCTGCGCCGCGATCACTACCACGGCTTGCCTGAGCGTGTAACCAACTACTTCCACTTCATCGCGCATGAAACTCGTGTGTTGATGGCAGAACTGGGCGTCAGCCGTCTGGTGGACCTGATTGGTCGTACCGACCTGCTGGTTGAGCTGGACGGCTTCAGTGCGAAACAGAACAAGCTGGATCTGTCGCCGCTGTTGCACGCCGCACAGCCTCAGCCGGGCAAGGCGCTGTACTGCACGGAAAGCAATCTGTCGTTCGATAAAGGCTTGCTGAACAAAGAGCTGCTGGCTCAGGCGCAGCCGCATATCGATGCGAAACAGGGCAAAGCGCTCTACTTCGATATCCGCAACACCGATCGCTCCGTCGGCGCGACGCTGTCCGGTGCGATTGCCGAGAAACATGGCGATCAAGGGCTGGCTGGCGATCCGATTAAAGCGCACTTCTCCGGTACCGCAGGACAGAGCTTTGGCGTCTGGAACGCAGGCGGACTAGAGCTGAAATTAACTGGCGATGCCAACGACTACGTGGGCAAAGGCATGGCGGGTGGCAGCATCTCCGTACGTCCTCCGGTGGGTTCCGCCTTCCGCAGCCACGAAGCCAGCATCATCGGTAACACCTGCCTCTACGGCGCTACCGGCGGTAAGCTGTTTGCCGCAGGCCGTGCTGGTGAGCGTTTCGCCGTACGTAACTCCGGCTGTATCACCGTGGTAGAAGGCATCGGCGATAACGGCTGTGAATACATGACGGGCGGTATCGTCTGCGTGCTGGGTCGCACTGGCGTGAACTTTGGCGCAGGGATGACCGGTGGATTCGCCTACGTGCTGGATGAAGACGGTGAATTCCGCAAACGCGTTAACTCGGAACTGGTGGAAGTGCTGGATGTCGAAGAACTGGCTATTCATGAAGAGCATCTGCGTGGCCTGATCACCGAGCACGTGCAGAATACCGGTTCACACCGCGGAGAAGAGATCCTCGCTAACTGGCCGACCTGGGCACCGAAATTTGCTCTGGTGAAACCGAAGTCAAGTGATGTGAAGGCATTGTTGGGTCACCGTAGTCGTTCCGCAGCCGAGCTGCGGGTTCAGGCGCAGTAAGAGGTCATCATGAGTCAGAATGTTTACCAGTTTATCGACTTACAGCGCGTTGATCCGCCCAAGAAACCGCTGAAGATTCGTAAAATTGAATTTGTTGAGATCTACGAACCATTCTCAGAAAGCCAGTCCAAAGCACAGGCAGATCGCTGCCTGTCATGCGGTAACCCTTACTGTGAATGGAAATGTCCGGTACATAACTACATCCCGAACTGGCTGAAGCTGGCGAACGAAGGCCGTATTATCGAAGCGGCTGAGTTATCGCACCAAACCAACAGCCTGCCGGAAGTCTGCGGTCGCGTGTGCCCGCAGGACCGTTTGTGTGAAGGATCTTGTACGCTGAATGATGAGTTCGGCGCGGTCACCATCGGCAACATCGAACGCTATATCAATGATAAAGCGATAGAAATGGGCTGGAAGCCGAGCGTTGCCAACGTCAAACCAACCGGCAAACGCGTCGCCATCATTGGTGCGGGTCCGGCTGGGCTGGCGTGTGCCGACGTGCTGGCTCGCAGTGGCGTACAGGCTGTGGTTTTCGATCGTCACCCTGAAATCGGCGGCTTGCTGACCTTCGGTATTCCCTCTTTCAAGCTGGAAAAAGAGGTGATGGTAAAACGTCGTGAAATTTTCTCCGAAATGGGAATCGAATTCCGTCTGAATACCGAAGTTGGCAAAGACGTGCAGATGAAGGCGCTGCTGGACGAATACGATGCCGTCTTCCTCGGCGTCGGTACCTATCAGTCTATGCGTGGCGGATTGGACAATGAAGATGCTCAGGGCGTCTACGATGCGCTGCCGTTCCTGATTGCCAACACCAAGCAACTGATGGGCTTTGAAGCCGCAATTGATGAGCCTTACATCAGCATGCAGGGTAAACGCGTTGTGGTGTTGGGCGGTGGTGACACCGCGATGGACTGCGTGCGTACTTCGGTTCGTCAGGGTTCAACGCATGTTACCTGTGCCTATCGTCGTGATGAAGAGAACATGCCGGGTTCCAAGCGCGAAGTGAAAAACGCGCGTGAAGAAGGTGTCGAGTTCAAGTTCAACCTGCAACCGTTAAGCGTCGAGATCAATGGCGCGGGCAAAGTATGCGGCGTGAAAATGGCGCGTACCGCGCTGGGCGCACCGGATGCCAACGGCCGTCGTCGTCCTGAAATCGTAGAGGGCTCCGAGCATGTTCTGGAAGCCGATGCGGTCATCATGGCGTTCGGCTTCCGTCCGCACAAAATGGCGTGGCTGGCAGAACATGACGTCAAGCTGGACGATCAAGGCCGTATTGTTGCACCGGAAAGCTGCGATAACGCGTTCCAGACCAGCAACCCGAAAATTTTTGCAGGCGGCGATGCGGTACGTGGTTCCGATCTGGTGGTGACAGCCATCGCAGAAGGCCGTAAAGCCGCTGACGGCATCATGAACTATCTGGAAGTGTAGAAACGCACCTCGTCTCTTAAGGGCAGCGCTGGCTGCCCTTTTCTTTTTCGGCTTTACCTGAAGCGCCGGTTAGCAACCAATAGCAACACCCACTCTCTTTCTTTAAAATTTCACACCAGATAAGCTAATAAACGCTTTATCTTTCCACTTCGTTTTAAAGAACTTTTCGTAATAAATCCTTCGGCATCACGATAAAAGCGTACACTTATCTTCGGCATTTACTTGTCTTTATTGATATTGGATTTCATTAAGGAGTAAATATGACAACCGAAGTGGCACTTGTAACAGGGGCTGGTCAGGGGATTGGCCGCGCGATTGCACTCAGATTGGCGAAGGACGGGTTTGCCGTCGCCATCGTGGACTATAACCAAGAAACCGCACGCAGTGTGGCGCAGGAAATCGAAAAATCCGGCGGGCAGGCCATCGCACTACAGGCAGACGTCGCGGATCGTGAGGCCGTTTTCGCTGCTGTCGCCGCAACCAAAGAGCGCTTTGGTGACTTTAACGTCATCGTCAATAACGCCGGTGTTGCCCCTTCAACCCTGATTGAAGACATCACGCCAGACGTTGTCGATCGCGTTTATAACATCAACGTCAAAGGTGTGATCTGGGGAATTCAGGCTGCGCTCGATGCCTTCAAATCTCTGGGTCACGGCGGCAAAATTATCAACGCCTGTTCGCAGGCTGGGCATGTGGGCAACCCTGAGCTCGCCGTCTACAGCTCAAGCAAATTCGCGGTTCGTGGCTTAACGCAAACTGCCGCACGCGATTTAGCGCCGCTGGGCATCACGGTCAATGGCTACTGTCCGGGTATCGTAAAAACGCCAATGTGGGATGAAATCGATCGGAAGATCTCTGAATCAGCAGGGAAACCGCGTGGATATGCAACGGAAGAGTTCGCCAAACGCATCACACTGGGTCGCCTGTCAGAGCCAGAAGATGTCGCTGCCTGCGTGTCTTATTTGGCCAGCCACGATTCCGACTATATGACAGGACAGTCGTTGCTCATTGATGGCGGAATGGTGTTCAATTAACACACTGACTAACCGTAGCATGAAGTCGTACAGATAGAGAAAAGGGCACCGCAAAGGTGCCCTTAGAAACAAATTACTTCACGACCCGTAGCGACGGTCTGCCACCTTTAGGTGGCTGTGGCGGTTCGTCATCAGAATCCGAACCATCCTCAGGTGCTTCAGAATCAGGCGAGCTATCGACAATCGACATGACCGCCCCTGAAGCGGGCGCGCCGTCCTGAAAGTCTTCATGTTCGCCTGCGGCTTCGTAAGCAGGTTCGGACTCAAACATCGTCCCAGCCCCGTTCTCGCGTGCATAAATCGCCATTACTGCCGCCATCGGCACATAAACCTGACGCGGTACACCGCCAAAACGAGCATTGAAGCGAACGCTGTCATCAGCTAACTCAAGGCCGCCAACAGCGCGCGGAGCGATGTTCAGCACAATCTGGCCGTCACGGGCGAACTCCATCGGCACCATAACATCCGGCAGAGTGACATCGACAACCAGATGAGGCGTTAATTGGTTATCCAGCAACCAATCATAAAAGGCCCGTAATAAATACGGACGACGCGGAGACAGTTGAGACAACGCCATACGGTTTAACCTCGGGTTTGCAAACGCATTTCACGTTCCACTTCCGTCAGGGAAGCAAGGAACGCATCACGCTCAAAGACGCGTGTCATATAGCCTTTCAGCTCTTTCGCGCCCGAACCACTCAGTTCAATACCTAACTGCGGCAGACGCCACAGCAGCGGAGCCAGATAGCAATCCACCAGGCTAAACTCTTCACTCATGAAATAAGGCGCTTCATTAAACACCGGGGCAATAGCTAGCAATTCTTCACGCAATTGCTTACGTGCCGCATCCGCTTCCTGAGCGCTGCCATGCGTAATTTTCTTCAATAAAGAATACCAGTCGCTCTCAATGCGATGCATCATCAGGCGGCTATTACCGCGCGCAACCGGATAGACAGGCATTAGCGGCGGATGAGGAAAACGTTCATCCAGGTACTCCATGATAATACGTGATTCATAGAGCGTCAGTTCGCGATCGACCAATGTCGGTACAGAACCGTAGGGGTTGAGGTCAATAAGATCCTGAGGCAGATTATCCATGTCCACCTGTTCAATCTCGACACTCACACCCTTTTCCGCCAATACAATGCGGACCTGATGGCTAAAAATGTCGGATGGACCAGAAAACAGCGTCATTACCGAACGTTTGTTGGCAGCGACAGCCATGAAAACCTCCAAGTTTATCGAGAAAATACGGCGAATAGCCGTGCAATGGGGGATCTGCAAACCGCTATTCGAAATTTTGCTCGCCAATGTGTAAACATCACCTGAAAAAATACGCCATTTCAAACAGCGACGACAGTTGGCACACGGGCATAAAATCGGCGAGTAGCTTATCAGATTTTGTTCGTTTTGTGGGGGTATAAGCACAATTTCATCGTTAACATACGGAAAGTAAAGCGTATATTTCGAGGAAATTTATTTTTAGGCATAAAAAACCCGGTGACAAGCACCGGGTTTTTCGCATTGATTTCGCTGCAAAGCAGCCAGAAATTAACGCTTGGAGAACTGAGGACGACGACGTGCTTTACGCAGGCCGACTTTCTTACGTTCAACCTGACGAGCATCACGAGTAACGAAACCTGCTTTACGCAGTTCGCCACGCAGAGACTCATCATACTCCATCAGAGCGCGGGTGATACCGTGACGGATCGCACCAGCCTGACCAGAGATACCACCACCTTTAACGGTGATGTACAGATCCAATTTCCCAACCATGTCGACCAGTTCAAGCGGCTGACGAACTACCATGCGGGCAGTTTCGCGACCAAAGTACTGTTCCAGACTACGCTGGTTGATAACGATGTTACCGTTGCCCGGTTTGATGAACACGCGAGCGGCGGAGCTTTTGCGGCGACCAGTGCCGTAGTATTGATTTTCAGCCATTGCCTATAATCCCGATTAAATGTCCAGAACTTGCGGTTGCTGTGCCGCGTGATTGTGCTCAGTGCCCGCGTAAACTTTCAGTTTACGGAACATAGCACGACCCAACGGGCCCTTCGGCAGCATGCCTTTAACCGCGATTTCAATCACACGCTCAGGACGGCGGGCAATCATCTCTTCAAAGGTCGCTTGTTTAATACCACCGATGTGACCGGTGTGATGATAATAAATCTTGTCAGTACGCTTGTTGCCAGTTACAGCAACTTTGTCAGCGTTCAGAACGATGATGTAATCACCCGTATCAACGTGCGGGGTGTATTCCGCTTTATGCTTGCCGCGCAGACGACGAGCCAGTTCAGTAGCGAGACGGCCTAAAGTTTTACCGTTCGCATCAACAACGTACCAGTCACGTTTTACGGTCTCTGGTTTAGCTGTAAAAGTTTTCATTAAAAGCTTACCCAATAATTAGTTACACGTTGGTGAACACCCAAACGCTCGAAAACAGTTGAGGCTCACACGACCATCAAGTCCAGCAAACCTACCCCTTCGAATAGCCATTGCCGGCACTATAAAGTTTTTGGGAAAAAAACTTTGTTGTAACGTGGGGTCGCAAGATTATAGAGAAGTGATTCTTAAAAATCGACCTTTTTTCACACGCAAATGACGAAAAACCGCAGCCTGTGTTACGCCAAATGCGGTTGCCGTAGGTACTCTTCGCTTTGCATTTCCTGCAAACGGGATAAACAGCGCTGATATTCAAATTTCAGGTGCTCTCCCTGATAGAGATCAAACATCGGTGCCTGCGCAGAGATAATGAGCTTAATGCGGCGATCATAGCATTCATCTACCAATGCCAGAAAGCGGCGGGCGGTGTTCTCTTCCTTCGTTTCCATCACCGTCACATTGTGCAACAGCATCGTGTGGTAGAAGCGTGACAGCGCGATGTAATCATTCTGGCTCCGCGCCTCTGTACACAGCGTGTGGAAATCGACCGCCAGCACACCGTCGCTCACGCCAAGTGTCGTTAACGGACGATGATTGATCTCTAACACAGGCCCTGGCGTCTGCCATTTTTTCCCGGTCAGGCGGGTGAACATCTGCTGCATCGCGGCATTCGTCTCTTCATTCAGCGGCGAGAGGTAAAGGTGTGCCTGTGTCAGCGTACGCAAACGATAATCGATACCCGCATCGACATTACGCACTTCACAGTGCTGTTTAATCAGCTCAATTGCAGGAAGAAAACGGGCGCGCTGTAATCCATTGCGATAGAGATCGTCCGGTGGAATATTCGACGTCGCGACCAGTGCAATACCACGGGCAAACAGCGCTCGCAGCAGCTCAGCCAGCAGCATCGCATCGGTGATGTCAGAGACGAAAAATTCATCGAAGCACAGCACATCCGTTTCAGCTTTGAAACCATCGGCCACTTTCTCCAGCGGATTTTCCTGTCCCTGAAACTGGTTCAGTTCTTCATGCACACGCAGCATAAAACGATGAAAGTGCAGGCGCATCTTACGCTCAGCGGGCAAGCTGTGGAAAAACATATCCATCAACCAGGTTTTACCTCGTCCGACACCGCCCCACATGTACAGCCCCTGAACCGGCGCAGATTCCCGTTTATTACGTCGCCCCAGCCAGCGACGCCATTTCCCGACGCGATCGGATGCCCCCGCATCAGCAGCACGTTCACATAGCGCCTGATGTATCGCGTCCAGACGCACAACCGTTTGCTGCTGAACCTCATCCGGTTGATACGCACCGGCAGAAAGCGCCTGCTGGTAAAGCGACAAGGGGGTTGTTCGCTGCCGTGTTGTCTGTGAAGTAGCCATCGCAATCCCTGAGAAAAAAGTTAGTCGTGTTTTACTGTGTGTTGCCGTCGATTTAAGCCGTAATCGTCGCAGTTAACAACCTTGATGTCTGCGGTAGGTCAACATTCCCCTCAGTCATCAAGCATCAGGATTCCACTCGGGCAAGGTTAACGGTTATAGTGGCTATTATTAAGTGAAAAACCCTACGGGACAACAACGTCAAAATAGGAGCTATTATGACTTGGGAGTATGCGCTGATAGGTTTAGTTGTCGGTATTATTATTGGTGCTGTCGCCATGCGCTTTGGTAACCGTAAGCTGCGGCAACAGCAGGTCTTGCAAAATGAGCTGGAGAAAAGCAAAACCGAACTGGAAGATTATCGTCAGGAATTGGTTGGACACTTCGCCCGCAGCGCGGAGTTGTTGGACAACATGGCGGATGACTATCGTCAGCTTTATCAGCACATGGCGAAAAGCTCCAATAGCCTGTTACCTCACGTTCCTGGTCAGGATAATCCGTTTAAATATCGTCTGACCGAATCAGAAGCGGATAACGATCAGGCTCCGGTCAACATGCCACCACGCGATTATTCCGATGGTGCTTCAGGTTTGCTTCGGGGCGAGCGCCCGATTCGTAAGTAATTCATGTAAGCACCTTAAATGTGAGGCTTCCCGGCCTCACGTTTTCCCTTCTCTTGTTCTACGCTTAAAGCGTTTGACGTTTAAGACGCGCGCCACAGGCTGCCATCGCCTGATAACTCACTGTATAAAAGCGATAGTTACAATCTACTGACGAAACAGCAGTGAACTTTACACATTGATCGCCAGTCTGACTCTTCACCGTGTCTTTAAGTTTATATATCATCGTTTTATTCATCCGCAGGCCGTGAGAGAGTTAATAACAATGAAAAAAACATCATTACTATTTAGTGCACTGGCAATGAGTATCGGTTTGACCCTGTCCACGCTTCCCGTAGCGAATGCTGCGCTGCCTGCCGTGGTTCAAGGGCAACAGACGCCAAGTCTGGCCCCGATGCTGGAGAAAGTCTTGCCAGCCGTCGTCAGCGTGCATGTTGAAGGTACACAGGTACAGCGTCAGCGCGTACCAGAAGAATTCAAATTCTTCTTTGGTCCGAATTTCCCAACGGACAAACAAAATACTCGCCCATTTGAGGGGCTGGGTTCCGGTGTGATTATTGATGCAGCAAAAGGTTATGTGCTCACCAACAATCACGTCATCAACAACGCCGATAAAATACGCGTCCAGCTTAATGACGGGCGTGAATATGAAGCGAAGCTGATTGGTCGTGACGAGCAGACCGATATCGCCCTGCTACAGTTGAATAACGCCAAAAATCTGGTCTCTGTGAAAATGGCGGATTCCGATCAGTTGCGCGTTGGTGATTTCGCCGTTGCCGTGGGTAACCCATTTGGCCTCGGCCAGACGGCAACGTCTGGTATTATCTCCGCGCTGGGGCGTAGCGGCTTGAATCTTGAAGGGTTAGAAAACTTCATCCAGACCGATGCGTCCATTAACCGTGGTAACTCCGGTGGAGCGCTGGTTAACCTCAACGGTGAGCTGATCGGTATCAATACCGCGATCCTGGCACCGGGCGGTGGAAATATCGGCATCGGTTTCGCCATCCCTAGCAACATGGCCCAGAATCTGGCGCAGCAGTTGGTTGAATTCGGCGAGGTCAAACGCGGGCTGCTGGGTATTAAAGGCAGCGAAATGACGTCGGAAATAGCGAAAGCGTTTAACGTCGATGCTCAGCGCGGTGCTTTCGTCAGCGAAGTCTTACCGAAATCCGCTGCGGCCAAAGCCGGCATCAAGGCGGGCGACGTATTGACGACGCTGGATGGCAAACCGATCAGCAGCTTTGCCGAACTGCGGGCCAAAGTCGGCACCACCGCGCCGGGCAAGACCGTGAAAATCGGCCTGCTGCGTGATGGTAAACCGCAGGAAGTTTCCGTCGTGTTGGATAACAGCTCATCAGCATCAACCAGCGCTGAAACGCTTTCACCGTCATTACAGGGGGCTTCCCTGACCAATGGCCAATTGAAAGACGGCAGCAAGGGTGTGCAGATTGATAACGTCGCTAAGGACACTCCTGCCGCGCAGGTTGGCCTGCAAAAAGGCGATATCATCATCGGCGTAAACCGCGAGCGTATTGAAAACATCACGCAACTGCGCAAACTGCTGGAAGCGAAACCTTCCGTTCTGGCGCTGAATATCGTCCGGGGCGAAGAAACGATTTATCTGCTGCTGCGTTAATCGCTTGTCGTTTTTTTCGGCAGCTTAACGGGCCAAGGATGGCTCGCCATAAAAAATCGGACACCGAGTCATGCGGTGTCCGAACTTCTCGTGATATCCTCCTTTTATCTCCCTCTCCACAGTAACTCACGGCCATGCTTGCTAAATTATTACGTTCAGCACTATTTGGTGCCCTTGTCGCCGGAATTATTCTGGCAGTACTGCCGTTTATCGGGTCTGGCACGTCGTTTCTGAAAAGCAATGGCGGAAATACTGATGGCTCGCCCGTAAGCTACCACCAGGGTGTCAACCGTGCGACTCCTGCTGTGGTTAATATTTATAATCGGGTTGCCAATACGGAAAAACCCAATGAAGTCGCCATTCACCCTTTGGGCTCTGGCGTCATCATGAACGACAAAGGATATCTTTTAACCAATAAGCATGTGATTAATAACGTGCAGCAAATCCAGATCGAGCTGTCAGATGGCCGGCTGTATGAAGCCCGCGTAATCGGCTCCGATACCCTAACAGATCTGGCTGTGTTGCAAATTGATGGCGTCAATCTACCCGTTATTCCCATGAATCCAGACCGTATCCCGCATGTCGGCGATGTCGTCATGGCAATCGGTAACCCTTATAACCTAGGGCAAACCGTTACGCAGGGCGTTATTAGCGCCACTGGCCGCGTCAGCCTCAGCACTTACGGCCAACAACGAAGCCAGGTAGGACGCCAAAATTTGCTGCAAACCGATGCATCAATTAACCACGGAAACTCTGGTGGTGCGCTGGTCAACACGCTCGGTGAACTGGTTGGTATTAATACCCTTTCTTTTGATAAAAGCAGCAATGGCGAAACGCCGGAAGGCATTAGCTTCGCGATCCCCGTCGCATTGGCTACCAAAGTGATGGGTAAACTGATTCGCGATGGTCGTGTGGTTCGCGGCTATATTGGCATCAACGGCGTACAGCTTGAGAACATAGAAACCAGTAGCCTTACCAATAATAACGGTGCACAGGGCAGATTAAGCGGTATTCTCGTTCAGACTATCGATCCCGGTGGCCCGGCGGATAAAACAGGTATCCGCATTGAAGACGTCATCGTTAGCGTAAACAATAAGCCTGCACGCTCGATTATCGAAACCATGGAACAGGTTTCAGAAATACGTCCCGGCACCGTCATTCCGGTCACGATTGAGCGCGATAAAAAGCAATTCACGCTACAAATGACGATTCAGGAATTCCCTACCCAATAGCGGCATCCGAGGCGAGTGGATAAAACAGTATCAGCAGGTAAACAAGAAACCGGGTGGGAACCCACCCGGCTGGCAAATATTATTTGAAGAGAAAACGGATAAAGCGCTTATTCGTGTTCTTTAACGCGCTCAATGTTCGCACCTAACCCACGCAGCTTATCTTCGATACGGTCGTAGCCACGATCGATGTGATAAATACGATCTACTATCGTCACACCTTCCGCGATACAGCCCGCTAACACCAGACTAGCCGACGCACGTAAGTCGGTCGCCATCACCTGCGCACCAGACAGCTTATCAACGCCGTGGCAAATCACGGTATTGCTCTCAATTTCCGCCTGTGCGCCCATACGGATAAGCTCAGGCACATGCATGAAGCGGTTTTCGAAGATGGTTTCGGTAATCACACCCGTTCCTTCTGCGACCAGATTCAACAGGCTGAACTGCGCCTGCATATCGGTCGGGAACCCCGGATGCGGCGACGTGCGAACGGTAACCGCTTTCGGGCGCTTACCGTGCATATCTAGGCTAATCCAGTCTTCGCCGATTTCGATCTCCGCGCCTGCTTCTCGCAGCTTCGCCAATACCGCATCCAGCGTATCAGGACGGGTATTACGGCAGATAATCTGACCGCGAGATACCGCAGCCGCGACCAGAAATGTCCCGGTTTCAATACGGTCAGGCACCACGCGGTAGACACCGCCACCCAGACGCGCAACACCTTCAATGGTGATTTTATCCGTGCCTGCACCGCTGATTTTCGCACCCAGCGTATTCAGGAAGTTTGCCGTATCGACAATCTCCGGCTCACGCGCCGCGTTCTCAATAATTGTAGTGCCTTCCGCCAGCGTTGCCGCACTCATGATGGTTACCGTGGCACCGACGCTCACTTTATCCATCACGATATGTGCACCTTTCAGACGACCATCAACCGTCGCTTTCACATAGCCTTCTTCCAGCACGATCTGCGCACCGAGCTGCTCAAGGCCGTAAATGTGCAAATCTACTGGGCGCGCGCCAATCGCACAGCCGCCGGGCAGAGAAACCTGCCCCTGCCCGAAACGCGCCACCAGCGGCCCCAACGCCCAGATAGAGGCACGCATGGTTTTCACCAGATCGTACGGCGCACAGAACACGTTTACATCGCTGGCATCCACATGGACGGAACCGTTACGCTCAACGCGCGCACCCAACTGACCGAGTAGCTTCATGGTGGTATCAATATCACGCAGTTTCGGTACGTTCTGAATTTCTACCGGCTCTTCTGCAAGTAGCGCAGCGAACAGGATGGGCAACGCAGCATTCTTGGCGCCGGAAATGGTCACTTCCCCCGCTAAACGGGTTGGCCCCTGAACACGAAATTTATCCATAGTCTTTGTATCTCGATGTCTTAATTCAATATGTCGTCACACTGAGACCGGCAGTTTATTCCCACTCGCACGGGGAATACTTAGAAGCCGTTCAGTTTACGGTCGCGTTGCCATTCTTCCGGCGTATAGGCCTTGATTGACAATGCATGAATACGGTTATCCGCGATGTACTCCATCAGCGGCGCATAAACAGCCTGCTGTTTTTTTACTCGGCTCATTCCAGCAAAAAGTCCGCCCACTACGGTGACCTGAAAATGGCTGCCATCACCAGAAACATGGGCTTCTTCCAGTGCCAATGCGTTCATCAGCACGTCTTTAATTTCGTTATTTTCCATCGCTCTCGATTTCTATGTCAGGGGGAGATGATTTACAGGGAGGTATCTTAGATGAATATGGCGCTATCTTAAACAAAGAATACGCCCCTTCGGACGATGCCTAAAGGGGCGAATCCAGTAACCCGCGTTACCGTTTAAGACACAGGAATGATTTCATTCAGGTTATAGAGCGCAATGAGCGTTTTTAGCCGATCGCTGGCACCGACAATCGCTATCTCTCCGCCTGAAGACGGCTGCTGATAAACGTGCATCAGCAATGCTAACCCAGCAGAATCAACGCGATTTAATCCAGACACATCCAGCGTAGTTTTACCCGTCAGCAACGATTCACGCTGCTGCCAGAACGGTAACAGCGTTTCACGATCCAGATCGCCTGTTAATGCCAGCGTGGCGTCCTGTGCCTGCCAGTTCAATGCGTTCGCCATGTTCACACCCAAATTACTTTTTCTGATCCAACGTAATTGTCTGCTTCGCCGAGGACTCCAACTGCTGAGTCAGGCCATCAACGCCTTTCTGACGCAGTACTGCCGCCCACTCGTTCTGTTTAGTGGTGATCATACTGACCCCTTCGGCAATCATGTCGAAGGCCTGCCAGTTACCGGTTTTGCTGTTCTTACGCCATTGGAAGTCCAGACGTACCGGAGGGCGGCCGCCGTTATCAACGATGGTCACGCGAATGGAAACGATATCGGCATTGCCCAGCGGCTGTCCCGACACAATTTGATAGGTTTGGCCGTGATACAGCGCCAAAGCCTGACCGTACGCCTGTTCCAGATAGGCTTCAAACGCTTTGAAATAAGCATCACGCTGTGCCGGTGTCGCATCCTTGTAATAGCGTCCCAGAACCAACGCGCCAGCATATTTCACCTGAACATACGGCAATAGCTCTTCACGTACGATAGTACGCAGATAGTCAGGATTTTGTTTGATCTTTGGCTGTTCGTTCTTCAAGCGATCAAAGGTTTTTTGCGCCGCCTCACTCATTAGACTGTAGGGATTCGTTTGGTCCGCCGCGTTGGCTAATGGCGCGACCACCAGTAAAGCCACCATCAGTAAACGTTTAAACATGCAGATATCCTCTTATGGATGTGAAGGAACAGGTTCGTTGTTGTGCTCAGGCGTTGCCGCAGGATCGGCACCTGGCTCCGTACCCGATTGACCGGCATTATCTTCGCTATTACTACCGCTCTTATATAGGAATTGGCCGATGAGGTCTTCAAGCACCATCGCTGACTTAGTGTCCTGAATCACACCACCGTCTTTCAGGATCGCGGTGCCCATTTCCTCATCTTCAAACCCAATGTTCAGTGCCAGATACTGTTCGCCCAGCAAACCGGAGGTACGAATGGCCAGAGAACTGGTATCAGGAATATGATCGTAGCGCTGCTGAATATCCATCGCCACGCGCGGCAGGTACGTTTTCTCGTCCAGCGAAATATCCGCTACGCGGCCAACCACCACGCCGCCAATTCTGATCGGAGAACGCGCTTTCAGCCCGCCAATGTTGTCAAACGTCGCGTGCAGACGGTACGTTGGCTCGCTGCCGATCGATTTGAGATCGGCTACTTTCAGGCATAAAAAGAGAATGGCCGCCAGCGCGATCAACATAAACACACCAACCCAGACTTCAGTTTTCTTTGTTTGCATCGACTCAGTTCCCAAACATCAGTGCTGTCAGCACAAAATCCAATCCCAGTACCGCTAACGACGAGTGCACAACGGTTCGTGTCGTTGCACGACTGATCCCCTCAGACGTCGGGATCGCGTCATAGCCGTTAAACAGTGCAATCCAGGTCACGGTAATCGCAAATACGATACTTTTAATCACGCAGTTCAACACATCCTGACGCCAGTCAACCGCGCCCTGCATGGCAGACCAGAAGAATCCGCTGTCGATACCTTTCCAGTCCACACCGACTAACCCGCCACCCCAGATCCCCACGGCGACAAAAATCACCGCCAACAGCGGCATGCTGATTAGCCCCGCCCAGAAGCGCGGTGCGACAACGCGACGCAGCGGGTCAACCGCCATCATCTCCATGCTGGAGAGTTGCTCGGTTGCCTTCATCAGCCCAATTTCCGCCGTCAGCGCGGAACCTGCACGTCCAGCGAACAGTAATGCCGTCACCACCGGACCAAGTTCACGCAGCAGCGACAGCGCCACCATCATGCCAAGACTGGCTTCGGCGCTGTACGTCGTCAGGATGATATAGCCCTGCAACCCCAGCACCATGCCGATGAACAGGCCGGACACCATGATGATCAGCAGCGACTGCACACCAACGCTATAAAGCTGTTTCACCAACAGCGGCCACTGTTTTCTGAATTCGGGTTTACCCACCAGCGCATTAAACAGCATCAGCCCGGCGCGCCCAAACGAGGCGCTGGTGGAGATTCCCTGACGCCCCAACGACGCCAACGTCCGTAATAACATGACTGCGTTAACCTCCTGAACCTAGCAGCGACGTTTTATAGTCACCCGCAGGAAAACGGAAAGGCACTGGCCCGTCAGCGATACCATCCAGGAACTGACGAACCTGTGGGTCATTGTTCGCCCTCAGTTCATCCGCCGTTCCTTCCGCCACTACCCGCTTGTCGGCCACGATATAGGCGTAATCGGCGATGCTCATCACCTCTGGCACATCGTGAGAAACCACAATGCAGGTCACGCCCAATGCATGGTTCAGCTCGTCGATGAGCTTCACCAGTGTCCCCAGCGTGATCGGATCTTGCCCGACAAAAGGTTCATCAAACATAATCAGCTGTGGGTCGAGCGCGATGGCTCTCGCCAGCGCTGCTCGCCGCGCCATACCGCCGGAAAGTTCAGCAGGCATCAGCTCGGCGGCTCCACGTAACCCCACGGCTTCCAGTTTCATCATGACGATGCTACGCAGCAAGGATTCCGGCAGTCGGGTATGTTCACGCAGCGGCCAGGCGACATTATCAAACACGTTCAAATCGGTGAATAACGCCCCGGACTGAAACAACATGCTCATTTTCTTGCGTGCGTTGTACAGTTCACTGCGCGACAACGTCGGAATATTCTCGCCATCAAACCAGATTTCGCCGCTGCCCGGCGGTAGCTGCCCGCCGATCAAGCGCAGCAATGTGGTTTTGCCGATACCGGAAGGCCCCATGATCGCAGTGACCTTGCCTTTAGGCACATTCAGCGTGATGTCTGTAAAAATTTCTCGCTCTCCGCGCCGAAAGCTAAGACCACGGATCTCAACCAGATTAGTTGCCTCATGGTTCATTATTTCCATTCCTTACCAATCAGTACGCCAGTACGCCAGTACGCCAGTACGCCAGTACGCCAGTACGCTTACAGCGTGTCTTTCACTCCAGCCTAACGGCTGACTTTCATCAAGGTGCGAGTTTTACAAAAACTTACCGTAAGTTCTTGTCCAAAATGGCGGCATAAACCGTTACCTGATTTTACTTATCGCGACAGGTTTTACTTTTTCGCCAAGCGCCGTCAGAATTAGCACTCATCACAGAAAAACGCTTTTTGTGCGAAAATTGTCCAGGAATACTGACTTATTCGACAACAAGCTAGTGATTATATCCTATAAAGGACGCTGCATGCTGTTTGCAACACTACTCTTGTTCGTTGGTTTGCTATTACTGGTTTACGGTGCCGATCGTCTTGTCTATGGCGCCGCCGTGCTTGCGCGTTCTCTCGGCTTACCTCCCTTTGTCATCGGCATCACCATTGTCGGCTTCGGCACCTCACTACCTGAGCTGATCGTTTCGGTTACCGCGGCCTTAAACAATCAAAACGATATGGCTGTCGGCAATGTTATCGGCTCCAATATCACCAATATTTTACTCATTCTCGGCAGCGCGGCACTCATTCGCCCACTCACGGTACATTCAACCCTGCTGCGTCGAGAATTGCCGCTCATGTTGTCCGTCACTTTATTGTGTGGCGTTTTACTACATGATAGCTATCTGAGCCGTGCCGACGGCATGATGCTGCTCTTCGCCGCTATTCTGTGTCTGGTGTTGATACTGCGTATGGCACAACAGGCGCAGCGAGAAGGCGGCGACAGCCTGACTCGTGAACAGTTGGCGGAACTGCCGCAGGACGACAGCAATCAAATGGCTGCCGTGCTATGGCTGATTCTCGGTGTGATTATTTTACCGATGGCCGCCCGGATGGTGGTGGATAACGCGACCGTCATTGCGCGCTACTTCGATGTCAGCGAATTGACCATCGGGCTGACCATATTGGCGATCGGCACCAGCCTGCCTGAACTGGCTACTGCCATCGTTGGGACGTTGAAAAAAGAAGATGATATTGCGCTGGGCAACCTGATTGGCTCGAACATTTTCAATATCGCGATTGTTTTGGGCGTACCCGCGCTGCTCTCACCGGGTGTACTGAATCCTCAAGTTTTTCAGCGCGACTATTGGGTCATGCTGGCGGCTAGCGTGTTGTTAACCGCACTGTGCCTCAGCAAAAAACGCCGTATAGGACAGGGCGCAGGCGCATTATTATGCTGCGCGTTTATCGCCTATCTGGCGGCTCTATTTTGCTTTTCATAAAGAAGTTCTGTTTTTCATAATGACGCTGTTCCGTTTTCACCCTAATCAGGACTATTGGTATGTCACAGTTTGAACAAGATGCTCATCTAAAACAGCCGTCTGACCGTGCACTATCCGATCACGCACCACAAGCCGATCACACGCTACAGAAGGGGCATGAACTACCCGCAGATTTCGATTTCCAGCAGGCAGGCAAGCAGGTACTGAGTATCGAACGCGATGGGCTTGCGCAATTAGATCAATACATTGACGACAATTTTACCCTCGCCTGCAAAAAGATATTTCACTGCGAGGGCAAAGTGGTGGTGATGGGAATGGGCAAGTCCGGCCACATCGGCTGCAAGATTGCCGCAACCTTCGCCAGCACCGGTACGCCTGCTTTTTTTGTCCATCCAGGCGAAGCCAGCCACGGTGACCTCGGGATGGTAACACCGCACGACATCGTGATCGCCATCTCCAATTCTGGCGAATCGCATGAAATTCTGTCGCTGATTCCCGTCCTGAAACGCCAGAACGTGTTCCTGATCTGCATGACCAGCGCACCCGAAAGTACGATGGGTAAGGCAGCGGATATTCACCTGTGCGTCCACGTCCCACAGGAAGCCTGCCCGCTCGGTCTGGCCCCCACCACCAGCACCACCGCAACGCTGGTCATGGGCGATGCGCTGGCCGTAGCCCTGTTACAGGCGCGCGGCTTTACGGCCGAAGATTTCGCGCTTTCTCACCCCGGTGGCGCACTTGGCCGCAAACTTTTACTGCGCGTCAGCGATATCATGCATTCAGGTGACGAGATTCCCCATGTCCCACACGATGCTTCGCTGCGTGATGCGCTGGTGGAAATTACGCGCAAAAATCTGGGTATGACGGTAATCTGCGAGGCGGATATGAAAATTCAGGGCATCTTTACCGATGGTGACCTGCGCCGCATCTTCGACATGAATATTGACTTGAACAGCGCGCGTATTGCTGATGTGATGACCGCGGGCGGCATCCGGGTCGCACCGCAAACGCTGGCGGTGGATGCACTTAACCTGATGCAGTCACGCCATATCACCTCAGTGCTGGTGGCAGAAAACGATCGTCTGGTCGGGATCGTCCATATGCACGATATGCTGCGGGCTGGCGTGGTTTAATAAGAAAGGATAATAGTGAATGAGTGAAGTCAGGGCGCAAACCGATACCTGCTATGGACCTGTCGATCAACAGGTACTGGATAAAGCCCGTGAGGTTCGCCTGTTAATTTGCGACGTTGACGGCGTGATGTCCGATGGTCTGATTTATATGGGCAACCACGGCGAAGAGCTGAAAGCGTTTAACGTCCGTGATGGCTATGGTATTCGCTGTTTGCTAACGTCCGGCCTTGAGGTTGCCATCATTACCGGACGTTCCGCAAAATTGCTGGAAGATCGCTGTAAAACACTGGGCATTAACCACCTTTACCAAGGGCAATCGGATAAGATTTTGGCCTTCAACGATCTGTTGGATAAACTGTCGGTCACAGCAAATCAGGTTGCCTATATCGGCGACGACATGATCGACTGGCCAGTAATGGCACAGGTTGGTTTGAGCGTTGCCGTAGCGGACGCCCACCCGCTGCTGTTACCGCGTGCGAATTATGTCACTCGGATTGCGGGGGGGCGTGGCGCAGTGCGCGAGCTGTGTGATTTGATTCTGTTCTCGCAGGACAAGCTGGAGCATGCCAAAGGGTTGTCGATATGAGTAAAACCAAGCGTTGGCTGACCGCTTTTCTGGCTCTATTGGTGCTGATCCTCATCGGCTGGAATATTGCGGATGACGACACCGTATCGACACCCGATGCCAATGACCCAACGGTGCCAGTCTATACCAGCGAAAAGACCAACACGCAGGTATACAGCCCTGCGGGTAAACTAAGCTACAGGCTGATTTCGGAAAAAGCGGAGTATTTCAACGATGAGCAGTTGAGTTGGTTTACGACCCCCGTTGCCACGCTGTTCAATGAACAGGGCACGGCAACCTGGTCAGTACGCGCCGATCGCGCCAAGCTGACAAAAGACAGGATGCTCTATCTGTATGGCCACGTCGAGGTGAATAGCCTGACAAAGGACACTCAGCTTCAGCGCATCACAACGAATAATGCCCAGGTGAACCTGGTAACGCAGGACGTCTCTTCCGATGATGAAGTCACCCTGTACGGCGCCAGCTTTACCTCAAGCGGAATGAAAATGCGCGGGAATCTGCGCAATAAAACGGCCGAGTTGATCGAAAAGGTAAAAACCTCTTATGAAATCCAAAACCAATAACCTGATGCGTAACACCCTGATCGCCAGCTCGCTGTTTGCCGTCAGCGTTTCCGCCTTTGCCGTAACGGGTGACAGCAACCAACCTATTCACATTGATTCAGCACAGCAATCTCTGGACATGCAGGGCAACACAGTGACGTTCACTGGCAATGTTGTCGTGAAGCAAGGCACGATTGAGGTGAAAGCCGACAAGGTCGTCGTGACGCGCCCGCAAGGCGCACAAGGCAGTGAAGTCGTGGAAGGTTACGGTAACCCCGTGACGTTCTACCAGATGCAGGACAACGGTAAACCGGTAAAAGGCCACGCGCAGAAAATCCGCTACGAACTGGCTAAAGACATTCTGGTTCTGACAGGTAATGCCTATCTGGAACAGCAGGACAGCAATGTTAAAGGCGATCGCATCACTTATCTGGTGAAACAACAGCAGATGGAAGCGACCAGCGATAAAGGAAAACGCGTGACGACGGTGTTAGTCCCCTCTCAGCTTCAGGAGAAAGAGAACAAAAGCCAGCCTTCTCGTTCTCAGCAACCGCAACCACGGGTCACTGAATAAGTTATGGCAACATTAACCGCAGAAAATCTGGCTAAGGCGTACAAAGGCCGTAAGGTCGTGGAAAACGTCAGCCTCACCGTCAATTCCGGTGAAATCGTCGGCCTGCTCGGACCGAACGGTGCAGGGAAGACCACGACATTCTACATGGTAGTGGGCATCGTCCCGCGTGATGAAGGACGCATCGTCATTGACGACGATGACATCAGCCTGCTTCCTTTGCACGAACGTGCGCTGCGCGGCATCGGCTATCTGCCGCAGGAAGCCTCTATTTTCCGTCGCTTAAGCGTTTATGACAACCTGATGGCGGTGTTACAGATCCGTAAAGATCTGACGACCGAGCAGCAGGAAGATCGTGCCAATGAGCTAATGGAAGAATTCCATATTATTCATTTGCGCGATAGTCTGGGACAATCGCTGTCCGGTGGAGAAAGACGCCGCGTAGAGATTGCGCGTGCGCTGGCAGCGAATCCGAAGTTCATCCTACTGGATGAACCGTTTGCGGGCGTAGACCCGATCTCCGTACTGGATATAAAAAAAATCATTGAACATCTGCGTGACAGCGGGCTGGGCGTGTTGATTACCGATCATAACGTCCGCGAAACGCTTGATGTCTGTGAACGAGCCTACATCGTGAGTCAGGGCAACCTGATCGCCCACGGTTCACCGACCGATATTCTGACCGATGAACAGGTAAAACGCGTGTATCTGGGCGAAGGCTTCCGACTCTGATAGGGTAATATTTTCTCTTTGCAGTACTTATGGGACGTTAGCGCGATTTATGAAGCAAGGTTTGCAACTCAGGCTTAGCCAGCAACTGGCCATGACTCCACAGCTCCAACAGGCGATCCGCCTGTTGCAACTGTCCACGCTTGAATTGCAACAGGAGATTCAACTGGCGTTAGAAAGTAATCCGTTGCTCGAACAAACGGATCAGCACGACGAAATCGAGTCATTTGAAAAGGCAAACAGCGATTCACTGGATACCGGTGAAGCCCTTGAGCAACGGGATATGCCGGAAGAATTGCCGCTTGATGCCACCTGGGATGAAATCTACTCTGCAGGCACGCCGTCGGGCACCGGCACCGACTATCGCGATGAAGAATTGCCAATTTATCAAGGCGAAACTACGCAAACACTTCAGGATTACCTGATGTGGCAGGTTGAGCTGACGCCATTTTCCGACACCGACGCCGCTATCGCGACCTCTATCGTCGATGCGGTGGACAACACCGGTTACCTGACCGTACCGCTACAGGACATTCTTGACAGCATCGGTGACGACGACGTGACGCTGGAAGAAGTTGAAGCCGTACTCAAACGCGTGCAGCGCTTCGATCCCGTTGGCGTCGCCGCCCGCGACCTGCGCGATTGTCTGCTGGTGCAGCTTTCCCAGTTCGCTGACGACACGCCACGCCTGACCGAAGCTCGCCTGATCGTCAGCGATCATCTCGATCTGTTAGCCAACCATGATTTCCGCAGCTTGATCCGCATCACGCGCCTGAAAGAAGAGGTGCTGAAAGAAGCTCTGGCGCTGATCCAATCACTCGATCCCCGTCCAGGACAATCGATCAACACCGGTGAATCTGAATACGTTATCCCTGACGTACTGGTACGTAAAATTCAGGGAATCTGGTCCGTTGAATTGAACACCGACAGCGTTCCCCGTTTGCAGATTAATCAGCAGTATGCCGCGCTGGGTAACAGCGTGCGCAACGACAGCGACGGACAGTTTATCCGCAGCAACCTGCAAGAAGCGCGCTGGCTCATCAAAAGCCTGGAAAGTCGCAATGACACGCTGCTGAAGGTAACCCGCTGCATCGTCGAGCAGCAGCAGGATTTCTTCGATCAGGGTGAAGAATTCATGAGGCCCATGGTACTGGCAGACATCGCGCAGGCGGTGGATATGCATGAATCCACCATCTCACGCGTGACGACACAGAAGTTCCTGCACAGCCCACGCGGCATTTTTGAGCTAAAATATTTCTTCTCCAGCCACGTTAATACCGATAGCGGCGGAGAAGCCTCGTCAACGGCAATCCGCGCGTTGGTGAAGAAGCTTATTGCAGCGGAAAACCCGGTGAAGCCACTGAGCGATAGCAAGCTGACGGCGCTGCTCTCCGATCAGGGCATTATCGTGGCGCGGCGAACCGTTGCAAAATACCGAGAGTCTTTATCTATCCCACCATCGAATCAGCGTAAACAACTGATTTGATCTCAACAGAGAAGGAAGACACTATGCAGCTCAACATTACCGGACACCACATCGAGATCACTGAACCACTGCGTGATTTTGTGAATGGCAAATTCGCCAAATTAGAGCAGTATTTTGACCGGATTAATCAGGTCAATGTGGTATTGAGAGTGGAAAAAGTTCAGCAAATTGCCGAGGCCACGCTCCATGTTAATGGTGGGGAGCTGCATGCAACCTCCGAAGCGGCAGATATGTACGCCGCGATAGATTTATTGATTGATAAGCTGGCAAGACAGCTCAATAAGCACAAAGATAAACTCAAGCAGCACTAATCTTCTCCTTTGCCATTTGGCAAAGGAACAAACCCACGCTATCCGATGGATGGCGTGGGATCACCAGAAGTGAAAGCGTCGTTAAGTGAAAATAAAATGAGCCACGATCCCGTATTGCAACTCAGCACCGTCTTACGTCCTGAGTGCACCCGAAGCACCGTCCATTGCCAGAGTAAGAAACGGGCATTGGAAATTATCAGCGAGCTGGCCGCCTGGCAGCTTAACATTCCTTCGCAGATTATCTTTGATGCCATCCTGACCCGGGAGCGGATGGGCAGCACGGGAATCGGCGGCGGCATTGCCATTCCTCACGGCAAGCTGGAAGACGATAATGCGCTAGGTGCCATCGGTGTTTTCATCCAGTTAGAGCAACCGATCGCTTTCGATGCCATTGATAATCAGGCCGTTGATCTGCTTTTTGCCTTGCTGGTTCCGGCGGAACAATGTAAAACCCATCTGCATACCCTGTCGCTGGTTGCCAAGCGACTGGCGGATAAAACGGTTTGCCGACGCCTACGCGCAGCGCAAAGCGATGAAGAGCTGTACCAGATTATGACGGAAGCGGGTTAAACCAAACGATCATCATACTCACGATGACGGGCGATTCGCGGTAGAACGAGAGAATACTTGCAATCCGTGCGTTAAGCCGTCATTTTTTAGCGATACATCATAAAAATCATGGCAATGAAAATTCGCCATCACGTTGCCAGAGGGGAGTCGTCAGATGGTGCTGATGATTGTCAGCGGTCGCTCAGGTTCAGGAAAATCTGTCGCCCTGCGTGCATTGGAAGATATGGGATTCTACTGCGTAGATAACCTGCCTGTTGTTCTGCTGCCAGAACTGGCGAATACGCTTGCGGCGCGTAACATTTCCGCAGCGGTCAGCATTGACGTGCGCAATATGCCGGAATCGCCAGAGATCTTCGAGCATGCGATGGAGCAGTTGCCATCAAGTTTCTCGCCTCAGTTGCTGTTTCTGGATGCCGATCGTAACACGCTGATCCGTCGCTATAGCGATACTCGCCGCCTGCACCCGCTGTCCAGTAAGAATCTGTCGTTGGAAAGCGCGATTGATGAAGAAAGCGACCTGCTGGAACCACTGCGTTCACGCGCCGATCTGATTATCGACACCTCAGAGATGTCGGTGCACGAACTGGCCGAAATGCTGCGTACCCGGCTGCTCGGCAAGCGAGAACGCGAGCTCACGATGGTGTTCGAATCGTTCGGATTCAAGCATGGTATTCCTATCGACGCGGATTACGTCTTTGACGTGCGTTTCCTGCCAAACCCGCACTGGGACCCGAAACTGCGCCCGATGACCGGTCTGGATAAACCCGTTGCGTCCTTCCTCGATAGACATACCGAAGTTCACAACTTCATCTACCAGACTCGCAGCTACCTGGAGCTGTGGCTACCGATGCTGGAAACCAATAACCGTAGCTACCTGACTGTCGCCATTGGCTGTACCGGCGGTAAACACCGCTCAGTGTACGTCGCTGAGCAGTTAGCTGACTACTTCCGCTCACGCGGTAAGAATGTACAGTCACGCCACCGTACGCTGGAAAAACGTAAACCCTCGTGATAGTCGGCGAACCAGTAGAGCCAAGTAACTCATGACAGTCCGGCAAACGGTTGAAATCAAAAATAAGCTCGGTATGCACGCTCGCCCCGCGATGAAGCTGTTCGAGCTAGTGCAGAGCTTTGATGCACAAGTGATGTTGCGTAATGACAGCGGCACCGAAGCCGAAGCTAGCAGCGTGATTGCCATGTTGATGCTGGACTCGGCCAAAGGGCGTCTCATTGAGGTGGAAGCCACTGGCCCAGATGAAGAACAGGCGCTTGCCGCCGTCATCGGGCTGTTTGAAGCTGGGTTCGACGAGGACTAGCTATTTCCTTAGCGAGCTATCGACAAGCCTTCGTGACAAGGATCGCTTCACTTTCCTCCCCGAACCTCCTACTATCCACATATATCATATTTTCTTATACCCCCCTGCTCCTTTGAGCGCGGGGGTTATTTTTATATCATCTGAAAACATCAACTGGAGAGGAGTATGACGAAACCTAACCTGACCATCAGTGAACTGGATGCAGAACGTCTGGATAAGTTATTGGAGCAGCCCGCATTCGCGGACAGCGCTATCGCACAGGCGTTGAATGAGGAGCTGGATCGGGCAGACATTCTGCCTTCGGCATCGATTCCTTCACATGTCGTCACCATGAATAGTCGGGTGCGTTTCCGCGATCTGAATACCAACGAAGAGCACATCCGCACGCTGGTTTATCCAACCGCCGTGAAGGACAGTAAAGAACCGCTGTCGGTAATGGCTCCGCTGGGCGCGGCACTATTGGGAATGCATGTAGGAAATTCTATCACCTGGCAGTTGCCAAACGGTGAAGAAACGCGAATTGAAGTAGTAGAACTACTCTATCAGCCAGAAGCTGCGGGCGAATACCACCGCTAAGCCAGAGATAGAGTAACAGCCGTCGGACATTGCCGACGGCGACGGTTACTTATGCAGAACAGGCTTATTCCCCTGCAATCTTCATTTCTGGCAGCAACACAGAACCACACTGGATATTACTTCGGGTTTCGATATCGTTCCCTACCGTCACAATATTGCGCAGCATGTCTTTCAGGTTACCCGCAATCGTAATCTCGCTGACCGGGTATTGAATTTCGCCGTTTTCGACCCAGAAGCCGGATGCCCCACGGGAATAATCCCCCGTTACACCGCTTACACCCTGCCCCATCAGTTCGGTTACCAGCAGGCCTTTGCCCATCTGTTTCAACATGCCGTTGAAATCTAAACCTTGTCCGGCAATCCGCCAGTTATGAATCCCGCCCGCGTGACCGGTGCTTTGCATTCCCAACTTACGTGCGGAGTAGCTCGTCATGAGCCAGGTCTGCAACACGCCCGCCTTCACAATTTCACGCGCCTGCGTCCGCACGCCTTCGCTGTCAAACGGCGTAGAGGCCAGCCCTTTCAACAAGTGCGGCAGTTCCTCAATCGTCAGCCACTCCGGCAGAATCTGCTGACCCAGTTTATCCAGCAGGAAGGTCGATTTACGATAAACGCTGCCGCCGCTGATAGCCCCCACTAAATGACCAAACAGACCTGTCGCGACTTCCGCAGAAAACATCACTGGTGCCTGCATGGTGGGCAGTTTACGCGGTGACAAGCGGGATAACGTGCGGCGCGCGCACTCTTCGCCCACCCATTCCGGGCTGCGCAAGTCGTCCAACGCACGGCCAACGGTATAGGCATAATCCCGCTCCATATCGCCATTTACTTCGGCAATCACACAACTGGACATAGAATGACGGCTAGAGCAGTAGCTTTTCAGCAAGCCGTGGCTATTGCCGAACACCTTCACGCCGTAGTGACTGTTAAAGCTGCCGCCTTCGGTGTTAGTGATGCGCTTGTCAGCCTGTAACGCCGCCTGTTCTGCGCGAGCGGCTAATTCAATGCCGCGATCCGCATCCAGCTCGGTGGGATGAAACAGATCCAGATCCGGCGCGTCGAACGCCAGAAGATCCCGATCCGCCGGACCAGCAAAAGGATCGACAGAGGTATAACGCGCAATATCCAGCGCGGCCTGTACCGTACGGGCTATCGCATCCGGGCTGAGATCGGTAGACGATGCGCTGCCTTTACGTTGTTGGTGATAAACCGTGATGCCCAACGCACCATCGCTGTTGAATTCAACATTTTCAACGTCACCATAACGGGTACTGACGCTAATGCCCGTCGTTTTTGACACCGCAACCTCTGCCGCATCAGAACCGGCACGCGCCAGTTCCAGTGCCTGAGCAACCGCGAGTTCCAGCGCTTTACGCTGCTCTGCAACCTGAGTAGTTATCGTCATTGTTCTGCCATAATGAGTGGAAGAAAGCTCACCATCATCATCCCCGCAACGAGCACAAAAGGGGCGTATACTCTATATACTGCGCGCAGCCAACACACAGGCAACGTGAAGTATATAGAGCATAAAAAGGTGTAGCATAATGCTTTCTAGTCTAACAGGATCTACGGACAATTTCGCACAAAGCCCAAACCTGTTAGTATCAGCCTCTTTTTTCTGGTGGGCACGTTGTTCACCATCCCGGAGCCGCTACGCGTAGCGTTACGAATTGCTCCTGGACACTTTTTAGGAGCCAACCATGAAGCAAAAGTACGAAGACTGGCTGAACGATGCCCCAGATAACCAAGAAGACGATGAAGATGATGAAATTATCTGGGTCAGCAAAAGCGAAATAAAGCGCGATGCCGAAGCACTGAAAGATCTTGGTGCGGAACTGGTTGATCTGGGCAAAAACGCCCTGGAGAAGATCCCGTTGGACGACGATCTGCGTGCGGCAGTAGAACTGGCGCAGCGGATCAAGAAAGAAGGCCGCCGCCGTCAGCTACAGCTGATTGGTAAAATGCTGCGCGCCCGCGATCCAGAGCCAATCCAAACCGCACTGGATAAGCTGAACAACCGTCATAATCAGCAGGTGGCGTTGTTCCACAAGCTGGAACAGCTGCGCGACCGTCTGATTGAAGAGGGTGACGATGTGGTCCCCGATATTCTGGCGCTGTATCCCCATGCTGACCGTCAGCAGTTGCGTTCTCTGGTGCGTAATGCGCAGAAAGAGAAAGCGACGAATAAACCGCCGAAATCCGCCCGCCAGATCTTCCAGTATCTGCGCGAACTGGCTGAGACCACAAACTAACGGCGATCATGGGATGAGAAGTATGTCTCACTCATCCCATGTATTATCGGTAGCTCGTTGAGCTCACGATCCATTCCGATCGCGACAGCATCCCAGATTACAACCCGCCCAGATGCCAGGTTTTCACTTCCAGAAACTCATCCAGCCCCAAAACAGAGCCTTCGCGGCCTAATCCTGACTCTTTCACGCCGCCGAAGGGGGCTAATTCAGTTGAAACCGCGCATTCGTTAATGCCAATCATGCCGCTCTCCAACGCTTCTGCTACGCGGAACACACGCTGCAAATTCTGGCTGTAGAAGTACGCCGCCAGACCAAACGGCGTATTGTTGGCGCGATGAATCACCTCTTCTTCCGTTTTGAAACGGAAACAGGGAGCAACCGGACCAAAGGTTTCTTCCTGCGCCAGCAGCATCGCTTCGTTGGCATCAACAATCACTGTCGGCTCAAAGAAGCTGTGGCCCAGCTTGTGCCGTTTACCACCAACAAGCGCCTTGCCTCCCTTTTCCACCGCGTCATTGACGTGCTTTTCCACCTTCTCAACGGCAGCATCGTCAATCAGCGGACCGAGTACGACACCGTCATCCATCCCGTTGCCGACCTTCAGCTTCTTCACTTCTTCCGCGAGCAGAGAGACAAACTCATCGTAGACGCCATCTTGAATATAAAACCGGTTGGCACTGACACAAACCTGACCCGCATTGCGGAAGCGGTTAGTTATCGCACCTTTCACTGCGGCCTGGATATCCGCGTCATCAAACACGATATAAGGCGCGTTGCCGCCCAGCTCCATCGACACTTTCTTCATGGTATCTGCGGCGTTGCGCACCAGCGTTTTCCCTACTTCTGTCGAACCCGTGAAGGAAATTTTGCGCACTTTATCGCTCGCCATGACCGTATCGCTAATCGCCTGCGTGTCACCCGCCACACCGTTGAGCACGCCATCCGGCACACCCGCCTGCTGTGCCAGCGCCAACAGCGCAAACGCAGACAGCGGCGTGTTGTTCGCGGGTTTGATGACGCCAGTACATCCCGCAGCTAGCGCCGGCCCCAGCTTACGCGTCAGCATCGCCAGCGGGAAATTCCACGGTGTAATAGCAACAACGACGCCAACGGGTTCACGCGTGGCGTAAATCTTCGATCCGAGTTTCGCAGGCGGAATAATCTCACCGTTAGCCCGTTTTCCCTGCTCAGCAAACCACTGAATAAAATTCGCCGCGTAAACCACTTCGCCTTCAGCTTCCTGCACTGGCTTGCCCTGCTCGGCGGTCATCAGCTCCGCCAGATAGCGTTTATTTTCCAGAATCAGTTCGTACCAGCGATACAGAATTTCAGACCGTTCCTTCGCGGTTTTACGCTTCCAGCCAGGAAAGGCGGCATAGGCGGCGTCAATCGCCGCCTGCGTCTCTTTCTTTCCCGCTTTCGCCACGCTGGCAATCGACTCACCCGTCGCCGGATTCACAACCTCGAAGGTGGCTCCGCCCTGCTGCCATTTTCCCGCAGCAAAGTAGCCGATTTTAAACAGTTCATGATTCTGCAAATTTTGTCCTGACATCGTGTTACCTCCTGAAAAGGTCATATTCCATGACGTTATGAGGGAAGCTATGGATAATTCAGTATAGAAGGGATGGGCACCGCCTGCGGCACTCTCGGATTAATCGTTAGTGTTATCGCACCGTCTCGCCCACTAAGGCTAGTTGCTCAGCGCATGCTGATAATCACGCAGAATCCCGGTTAGTCGCCCGACAGGCGCCGTCACGCTCGGAGGAAGTTGCTGTTCTGTCAGCATCTGTTGATAACGTTCAAGCTCATCCAACAGCTGCGTGAAATAGCGGCTGCGCGTGGTATCACGTCGGGCTGAAATTACCTGCTCCGCGGTTGCACGAATCTGACGATGAAAAGCAGACAGCGCCGCGTTTTGCGGAATATCCAACGTTCTCAAACGTTGGTGCATGATGATCAGCCACAGCGCAAGGCGATACTTGGCAATGTCGTCAGGGAAACGGCTCAGCAGCAGGAACAGCTGTTGATACAGCGCTGGCAGGTGATTTTCTTTTCGCCGCGCGGTATTGGTCGTCAGCGCCGAGACGGCACCATACACAAAGCGGTTCAACAGCGTTCTCCCCGTATGTGCCTTGGTGTTATCCCGGATCAGCAGGATCACCATCAGCGCCAGAAAACAGCCGATGATCTGGCCAATCGCGCTGTCCAGAAACTGACTGATGTGGAACGTCATCGGGTTATCCAGTACCAGAATATTGATCGTGCTGGCTAATGCGCCCAGCGAACCCAGCCGACGTTTTTGTACCTCAATCCCAAGGAAGAAAGCCATCGCCCCCAGACTCAGGCACAGCAGCAGCATACTTTGCTGCGTTGACGGCATAATAAACATGAACATCAGCGCTCCCAGCGGCAGCGCGTAGATCGTCCCAAACAGAAAATCCTTCGCCATCATCTGTGGATTCGGCAAACGCATGGCAAGCGATGTCACCACCGCAATCATCACCATACACACACTGCCGGAAGTCCAGCCAGTGCTCAGCCAGAACAGGCAGCCCAGCGCCGTCGCCACGCCAGTACGTAAGCCGTTAATCATGGCATGGTGGGTTTCAGCTGAAGGCGCTTTAATTTCAACATCGCTGTTCAGCACATCAGCTTCAATCGCCGTGATACGCCCGTTGGTCCGCACGCCCTTCGCCAGCAGCAGATAGCGCGTTGCCGCTCCAACCCAACTGACCAACGTAGGCGGCACATCGCGGCTATCCGCCGCAATCAGATGGCGTAATGCTTTCACACGACAATGCACAGCGTGGGATGACTCAACGGGCTGATCCAACACCAGTTTCAGGCTGCTTTTTACCGGGGTCGGGACATCCTGCAACATCAGGTAGGTTTCACACGCCTGTGTGATCATCGTGAGTGATTGCGTATGCAGCGATGTTAAGCGGCGATTGCTGTTCTGCCAGCGTGAAGACTCCAGCATCAGGCTACTGCGCATGCCGTTTAGCGCGGTCGTTTTACGCACCAACGCATGCCATGCCGTATCTATCGCTTCTTTCTCCGCCCCGCTCATGCTGAGTTGCAGTAGCCGATACTGATCCACCAGCAGTTCACCGATGCTGCGGTCAACATCCTGCTTGATCGAGCGTGGCGAAAACAGTAAATCTGCCAGAATGGCACAGACGATGCCCAGCACAATCTCGCTACAGCGCTCCACGGCAAACTGCGGCGTCAGCAGCGGCGTTCCCTGTGTTGATACAATAATAATCAGCGCGGTATAACCTGCCAGCCCGAAGATATAGGCGTTTTCGACTTTAACCAGCGAGGAAACCCAGGTGCAGAGGCCTGCCCAAATACAGCACAGCATCAACATCACGACGGGCGCACGAACGGTGGCGATAATGATAATAAGTGCACCGATACAGCCGATAAACGTGCCGATGATGCGAAGAATACCACGATGGCGAATTGCACCGGAAAACGGTTCACCACCTGCGGCAAAGGCTGGACCGGCGGCAACAATTGCCGCCGTCAGCACCGACCAGCGCGGGGTTTCCAACTGGAGGTGGAAACCCAGAAACAGGGATAGCACAATCGCGAAGCTCAGCTTGAAAGCGAAGCGAAAACGCGCAAACTTCGGTGTCGCATAGAATCTGGATACTGTCAACGACGGGGTTTTCATCATCGCCTCACTTAGCCAAACTCACGCAGGCGATAAAGCAGACGAATGAGCGGCGACGGTTTTTTGTCGTTGTTGACCTGCTCGCCGGTAATCACCACGGTCGCCGTCGTGCCAGCCGGATAGAGATCGCCCATTTGTCGATCGAGACGGATTTTTACCGGCACACGCTGCGCCAAACGCACCCACTCCAGATTGGAATCCACGTTAGCCAGGCCTTTCGTGTTCGCACTGTTGCTGCTGTTATTGACCCCAGCCGCCACGCTATCCACCGTGCCGTAGAATATCTTTTCGCTACCCAACGGGGTGATTTCCGCACGATAACCACGGCGAACACCTTCAAGTTTGGTCTCTTCCATGTACGCCAGCAGGTAAAACGAATCCTTTTTCACCAGCGCCACCGCCGTATTACCGCGTTCGATAAACTCACCGCTTTGCACATGAAGGTTAGTGACCCAGCCATCGGCAGGGGCGCGTACCACGGTGCGCTCCAGCTCCAGCTTCGCCAGCGATAATACCGCTTGTGCTTTAGCAAGCTGGTGCGTGGCGGTTTCTAACGCATTACTGGACTGATCGATATTTTCCTGCGACATCGCGCTAACGCCCAGCCGTGCCCGACGCCCTGACTCCCGGCGTTTTTCCGTCACCAGCGCCTGATAGTAAGCAACATCGGCTTCCGCCTGCGCCACGGCCTGGTGGTAACGCGGCTGATCGATGACAAACAGCACATCACCTTTATTTACCAGTTGATTGTCCGTGACGCGAACATCGGTCAGCAATCCGCTGACGTCTGGCGCAATCGCCACGACATCCGCGGTAAATTTGGCATCACGCGTCCAGGGCGATTCGGTATAAAACGCCCAGACACGAAAAATGGCCACAATCGCACACAGCACAATCACCAGCGTGATGACCACACGGCTCATTTTTTTGATCAGCACGGCCTGTTGTCTAAACAAGGGTAAAAAGAACGCTTTCACAGACACCTCACAGACCGTAACGGAACAGTAAATAAAACAGACAGCAGAACAGCGCGCTGTTAAACAGCGCAGGGTGCCAGACGAAGTCATAGATCCCCGTCGGTTGCAGTAGGCGATTCACGACAAAAAACAGGGTCAGCGATACCAGCAAGACAAAAAATACGGGGGGAAATGACAGCCCGAACAGCACCATAACCGGGAGTGAACTCATCCTCTTTTCCTTTTTCTCGTAGGTCGCGGTAGCGAGCAGGTGTGCTACCGAGCGTTAAATCAATTGAGTGGTGCCGCCATTCAACGCAGACAGCGCTCGTTGCCAATACGAAATACGACAACAATGCCGAGTCCCAAAGGCGAACAGCCAACGGATGAAATAGCGTTAAACTAGTGAATAGCGATGTAATCAGAGACTGACTAACGATAGGAAATCATGGACGCCCGTAAGGACTATGCCTGCCCGCTTTCACCGTCAAGCAACGCTGTCACTTGAACGATGGCGGACAATGTTCCACCCGGCACCACCGGATAGGCTATATTATGGATGCTAATTATCACCTTATCTACATAGTGTGATCTAAATCACTTTTAAGCCAGAGTGAATAATGGAAAGACTAAAGAGTATGTCAGTGTTTGCCCGCGTGGTGGAATTTGGTTCTTTTACCGCCGCCGCTCGCCAGTTGCAGATGAGCGTATCCGCCGTCAGCCAGACTGTCACCAAGCTTGAAGATGAACTACAGATTAAACTACTTAACCGCAGTACGCGCAGCATTGGTTTGACGGAAGCGGGGAAAATTTACTATCACGGCTGCCGCCGCATGCTGCATGAAGCGCATGAAGTTCATGAACAGCTTTACGCCTTCAACAACACGCCAACCGGCACGTTGCGCATTGGTAGCTCGTCTACCATGGCGCAGAATGTGTTGTCCACCATGACTGCCGCGATGCTAAAGGAATACCCCGGTCTATCCGTCAATTTGGTCACCGGAATTCCCGCTCCCGACCTGATTGCCGACGGACTGGATATCGTTATCCGCGTCGGTCCACTACAGGATTCTAGTCTGTTTTCGAAACGCTTAGGCTCGATGCCGATGGTAATCTGTGCCGCGAAAAGCTATCTGGCGCAGCACGGCATACCGGATAAACCAGCCGATATGGTGAATTTTTCCTGGTTGGAATACAGCGTAAGACCCGACAGCGAATTTGAGCTGATCGCGCCAGAAGGTATTTCGACCCGCGTCACGCCACAAGGGCGTTTTGTCACTAACGACCCGCAAACGCTGGTGCGCTGGCTCAAGGCCGGAGCGGGCATCGCGTACATTCCGCTTATGTGGATTGTGGACGAAATCAATCGCGGCGAAATCGAGATTTTGTTCAACCGCTACCACTCCGATCCGCGTCCGGTCTACGCGCTCTACACCCGCAAAGACAACCTACCGCTGAAAGTACAGGTCTGTATTAACTACATGACGGAATACTTCAAAAACGTCGCCCTGACATATCAGGGCTATCGGCAGAATTATAGCGAGGAAAAAAACCGCGCGAATAAAGCGCGGTTCTGAAGGGAACTCAGGGTACAGAACGAATTACGCAGTGCCGCCGACGGTCAGGCTTTCCAGCTTCAGCGTAGGCTGACCCACGCCGACAGGCAGGCTTTAACCTTAATGACTACGGGTATATCAAGATTGTTTTTCGATCACTTCGTGGCATAATAAATATTCCCTGTACACATAAACAAGGATAGTTGAATGAAAAATATGTTTTGCGATATAAACTCAACATCAACATTCCCAAAATGGAATTTTATTGATGCTGGATTATGGTATTTATTTCCTGATGATGAAAGATATGTCACTGGTAATCCTAGGTTGTGGGCATATAAAGCCGCATATCTTCAGTATAATAAGGATAAGATAATTAGCCATGCTCATCGTGAAAAAATACCAGTGTTACTATTGGCTGGAGTTGCTGTCTCTGAAGTAGCGGGAACACCGGAAAGATTTAAAGCATATGGGGTTTTACAATACTATCAGATTAGAGATTATTTCAATAATAGCGGAAACACCATATCGAATAGAACTTCTGTCGGTAGTTTAGCTATTCAATTAAGAGCAGCAGCAGAAACACTCGGGATTGACCCATCTAAATTATCAACAACACAACAACTTCAATTATCCAATTGCTTATTAGATGATGATTTTAACATTAACATTGTTGCCAAACATCTTAAATCATTAATAATTTTTGACAATCCTAACATAAAAGATACGTTAAACATAAGCGATGAGCAATTAATAATAGCCGCATCTAAATAGCTTTCCGAAATAATAGATCATATATGGACGTCCCGTGGCGTACAAGTACTGACGTGATACGGTTTGCTGTCATATATCCGGCGTCTTTTTGGGAAAATTTTCCCGCGCCATGATGTCATCCGCACCCTGTTTCCTTATCACTTGACCGGTATTTTCTACCTGGATCTACTTCAGGTTATTACAGGGTTGGTTTACCGTTTTCTCATCAGTGCCTGCAAACTCAGGAAATCTTTTACTTTGTGCCGAACTAAATCATTACTTCATCGCAAATGCCTTATCCATATTGAAATCAACCGGTTCAGACAGCAACCGCCAGACAATACGTGTTAACTTATTTGCCAGCGCCACGGTGGCTTTCATTTTTCCCCGTCGCTCAGTGACATGATTAAGCCATCTTCCAAGACGGTCATCCCGCTTTTGGGCACAGCGCATGACCGCTCTGGCTCCATGAATGATGAGTGTCCGAAGGTCGCAGTTACCATTTTTAGTCATCGAAGTGAGGATGTGTTTCCCGCCGGAACTATGTTGCCGGGGAACCAGACCACACCAGGCGGAAAGTTGTCTTCCGTTAGCAAATTGTTCTGCATCAACCTCACTTAAAAAAGCGGCGGCGATGAGCGGGCCAACACCCGGTATAGTCATCAGTGCTCGATACCGGGGTTGCTGTTGACACAATGCTGCGATTTCATATTCTGTTGAACGAATATATTCATTCAGTGTGTGGATGTTTTCCAATAAAGTGGAAAGCAAATGGCGTAATACCGGAGACACAGGCTTTTCCGCATCTTCAATCAAATCGGGTAATCGCTGTTGCAAAGTGTGTATCCCAACCGGGAACTCGAAGCCCTGCTCAGCGGCCAGAGCACGAATTTGATTGGCGGCGGCGGTGCGCTGTTCGACCATCAACTGACGGGCACAACGCAGCGCTTTGATATCTTGCTGCTCAAGAGTTTTTACAGCAACAAAGTGAATCCCCGGACGAAATGCCGTCTCACATATTGCTAGAGCATCATTGGCATCATTTTTCTGATGACGAGTTAACGCCTTTACATGTTGGGTTGGAATGAGCCGGATGGCGTATCCCATGGATTGGAAAGTCCGCCCCCAGTAATGCGAGGTTGCACAAGCTTCCATTGCGATAAGTGTATCCGGCGGGAATTGACGAACAGTATCTAACAGCTTGCTGCGAGAAACTTTTCGATTCCAGGCAACGGTCCCATCATTCATCCAGACACAAAGCTGAAAAACGGATTTAGCCAGATCGATACCGACGACTTTTATCGTGTTCATGATGTTGTTCCTCTATAAATGGGACGGCTCAACATAAGTGTGGCAGGATTATGTTGAGGAGGGACGTCCATCACATCACTTGGGGGGGAACTCAGTCCAAGTTGAGCGATCTGATCAATCGCTGAATATCCCAAATCACCAACCGGACTGAGTCATGCCGATCATAACACCTATCCAACCCGACGAGCGTCAATTGATGCAGAAAACCATGCAGACGACACGCGACAAGAACCATTATCGCAGGCTTGCCGCTCTACTAATGCTTGATGATGGCATCTCCGTTTCCGATGTGGCTAAACACCTTCAGGCTGCTCGTTCCACCGTCGGACGCTGGATAAACTGGTTTACCCAAAGTGGCGCCGAAGGACTGGAAAGCCGACCCGCAGGACGACCGCCGAAATGGTCGCCAGAGCCTGTATTGCCGCTGCTATCTCATCTGGTTGATTACTCGCCACAGGATGTCGGATGGCTACGCTCGCGCTGGAGTCTGGAATTGCTGACCATGGAGATAAATGGTTTTTTCAACATTAATGCCTCACGAAGTACCCTGTATCGCTGGGTTAAGATGGCCGGTCTTGTCTGGCGTCGGGCTGCCCCCACACTGAAGCTCTCCGACCCAGATTACGATGAAAAAATGACCGCTATTCAGGCCGCGCTGGCTGTCAACAGTTCGGAACATCCCGTGTTTTATCAGGATGAGGTTGATATTGCCCTCAACCCGAAAATCGGCGCTGACTGGAGCCAGAAAGGTAACCAAAAACGGATAGTGACGCCGGGCCAGAATCAGAAACATTATCTGGCTGGCGCACTGCACGCGGACACAGGAAAGGTGACCTATATAGGCGGAATAAAGAAGACATCAAAATTGTTTATAAATCTGTTGGTTAAACTGAAACGCACATACCGGCACGCCAGCATTATCACACTGATAGTAGATAACTACATCATTCATAAAAGTAAGGAAACCCAGCGCTGGCTGGCAGTGAATCCGAAGTTCAACCTGCTGTTTTTGCCGACTTACTCGCCCTGGCTGAACAGAATAGAAGGGCTCTGGCATAAGTTGCATGAAACGGTAACACGAAATCATCACTGTCATTACATGTGGCAGTTATTGCAGAACGTAGCCCAGTTCATGGAGGCTGCTTCGCCTTTCCCTGGAAATGCACCGGGAAAGGCAAGGGTGTAGCAGTATTATGAAAAGCTATTTAGATATTCATTATCAGATATAGCCATTCCAAATAGTGGAGACGACTTGTCTATTGGTTTGACAAATGATATAGGCCCATGAGAAACATTATGGTCTCTTGTTATTCCATGTTCAAAAGCCAATACCATTATTTGATCTTCATGGCCATTTTGATACTTATTACCAATAGAGCTAAAAGTTGAACATCCAGCAGAAATAAGTCCCTGTTTTTTACCATTAACAGTCGCGTAAATTATATTTACCATAAAAATCCTTTTAAGATGTTATTTTACTTGTAACTATAGTTACGTTAAAAATCTCTAAGACCAAGTTAATTAACGTCTATACCTCTCATACTTAAAGCTGCTTATGCGTTGGCCGCCCTTGCTCACCCCAATCACTTACTTGCAGCGTATCCGCCAAAAACATAAAATAGATTTAATTCAATCAATTATAAACAATTTTGCCTTTGAATGACTAAACTGCCACGATTCAGACGTTTCAGCCGCGCTCATGAAGCGCGGTCTTAAAGGTAACTCAGGATATCAGAACGAATTACGCAGTGCCGCCGACGGTCAGGCTTTCCAGCTTCAGCGTAGGCTGACCCACGCCGACGGGCAGGCTTTGCCCTTCTTTACCGCACACGCCGACGCCGTTATCCAGCGCCAGATCGTTGCCGACCATCGAGATCTGCTGCATCGCTTCAATGCCGGAGCCAATCAGCGTTGCGCCTTTAACCGGCGTGGTGATACGGCCTTTTTCGATCAGGTATGCTTCAGATGTCGAGAAGACGAATTTGCCAGAAGTGATATCGACCTGGCCGCCGCCAAAGTTTGGCGTATACAGACCGTATTCAACGCTGGAGATAATCTCTTCCGGCGTGGATTTCCCAGCCAGCATGTAGGTGTTCGTCATGCGCGGCATCGGCAGATGCGCATAAGATTCGCGGCGACCGTTGCCCGTTGGCGCAACGCCCATCAGACGAGCATTCATCTTGTCCTGCATATAGCCTTTCAGAATCCCGTTTTCGATCAGGACATTGTATTGCCCCGGAACGCCTTCATCGTCCATCGAAACTGAACCGCGACGTCCGGTCAGCGTGCCGTCATCCACCACCGTGCACAGCTCTGACGCAACGAGTTTCCCCATCTGTCCGCTGAACACTGACGTACCGCGACGGTTAAAATCGCCTTCCAGACCGTGTCCTACCGCTTCATGCAGCAACACGCCCGGCCAGCCAGCACCAAGCACTACAGGCATTGGCCCCGCAGGTGCCGCCACCGCCGACAGGTTAACCAGCGCCATACGCACGGCTTCTTTTGCCCAGGCATCGACGCGCGCTTCGCCGTCAGCCACTTCCCAGAAATAGTCATAGCCGCCACGCAGGCCGCCGCCGCTGGAGCCGCGTTCACGTTTGCCCTCGGCTTCGACCAACACGCTGATCGACAAACGCACTAACGGTCGCACATCCGCCGCCAGCGTACCGTCCGTCGCCGCCACCAGCACCAGCTCATACACACCGGTCAGGCTGGCTGACACTTCCTGCACGCGCGCATCTGCGGCACGCGCGACCGTGTCGGCACGCTGCAACAGCGCAATTTTATCCTCACGCGTCAGGCTATCCAGCGGGTTCAACGTTGGATAAAGCGCATGATGCGATACCGCTCCCAACGTGTGCGCCGTGCCTGTACCCTGTTCCCGCACAATGCTGCGTGCTGCCTGCGCACTCTGGTGCAATGCGTTCAACGTGATCTGGTCGGCATACGCAAACCCGGTCTTTTCACCGTCAATCGCACGGATACCCACACCCTGATCGATATTGTAAGACCCGTCTTTGATAATGCGATCTTCCAGTACCCAAGATTCATGGTAGCTGGATTGGAAATAGAGATCGGCATAGTCCAGCCGGCGTTCATTAAGCGACCCCAGCACAGCGGCGAGATCGTCAAGATTCAATTTGCTGGCGGTGAGTAACTGCTCACTAACAAACGAAAGGCTCATAGTTTTTCACTCTTTATCAGATAATCGGCTGAGTACGCTGCGCTGCCCTAATGGCATTATTCGCCTTTCTTCTTGTTCGGCTCACGCAGCACTTCCTGAATCTTTGGCTGATCGAGGCTACCGGAAATCTGGTAGCGAATCAGCGAAATCTTGTTCCATAGCGGTGCCAGCACTTTACTGGCAGCAAACACCGCGGCCCCGACAACCGGGTTAACGGCAAATGCGGTCGCCACCCCCACCGTCGCGGAAATTTCTGGGGCGATAACCGCTTCCATATTGACCTGTCGCTTAGCAAGATCGAGATCGCCTTTTATCGCGATATCGGCCTCCAAACCGTCGACCAACATATCATCAGTATGCAGCACGCCGTCTTTAATCCATGCGGTACTGCGAATCGAGTCGAAATAAAACCCCCGACCAAACGTATCGCTAAAATCAAACCGCAGCTTACGCATCAGCGCATCGAAGCTCAATAAACGCAGCAGTTGCCCGGCCTGACCGGCACCGACTTCGGCAATTTCACCTTTACCGATGCGCGTGTGCAATATTCCGCTCAGGCTGGCAATATCCGGTGCCCAAGGCGTACCGCGCCAGTACAGATCGTAGTCCACATCGAAAGAACCGGCTTTCAGCGGTGAATCAACGCCAAACCAGTTGGCATTCTGCTCCAAACTCTCCCCCGTCAGACGGCCTTTTAGCGCCGTCCGCACGCCTTCTGCGTTTTCCTGCCAGGAGCCGTTTACTGTCAGACGCGCCTTGCCCGTATCAATAATGCCGTCCGTCAGCGTTAATTTTTCCTTTTCTGGCAGCAGCGTTCCCTGAATACGTCCCATATTCTGCCCGATAATCCAGCACTGGCGGCAGTTAACCGCCAGCGACGGCCAGTCTTCAAAGCTGATATTCGGGTCGTTCAGCGGCGATTTTTTCTCCGCCAGAGCCACCGGATTGGTCGCTTCATTCCCTTTCCACTGAGGATTGTAGTAGAGATAATTGATGTCGCTGCGCCACATGCCGCGATTGGGAATCGCAACCGTTCCGTCAATTTCGCGTCCTTTCGCCCGCACTTCACTGCCGCCAAGCGTATTTTTACGCGTGATTTCCAGATCGTGCCACTGCTGTCCCAACAGTTGCAGCTCAGGCGTCCGCAGCGTCACTACTTCAGGAAAACGCAGGGAACTATGTGCCTTTTTCCCTTCAGCTGGTGTCGAAGCACGCAGTGAAGGCAGAAGCCCCAGCCAGCTTTCAGCATCCAGCGGCGGAAGATCGAGCACCAGCGAGGAATCCCCTGGCAATGCAGGCGCCGCCGTTGCCCCGTTCTGCCAGCTTGCCCGTGCCAACGTCACGTTATCGCCTTTCAGCAGCCATTGGCTATTGAAGCGGTTATCCTTACCCAGCCGTCCCTGCATAGTAAAACCATTCAGGCCACCGCTGGCGTTGACTTCCAGCGGCAGGCTCTCGCCAGCAGGTTTATTGAGCGGGTTAGGTAAGTGACTACTCACTTTATTTAAATCAGATTGTACATCAATATGATAGGTTGTTTTACCCGAGTGCGGCAGGTTGACAGCAACCGTACTCTTCCAGCCTGCCGTGCCGGACAGCGCTTTGCTTACCGATGCCGGTAAACCGGGCAAGAGCGCAGGCTGCCAGTCACCCTGCAGGCCCACATTCACCAGAAAAGCCTTCGCTTGCTCTTCTGTTGTGAAGTTGACGGTCATCGGCTGATTCATCCAGTTCGCCTGGAGCGTTTCACTGCGTAAGTTACCGTTTTCATAGCGGAACTTACCCGTGAGATTCTTAATCGTGGTATCCAGCGGTTTGATATACAGGCTGTTATTGTTCAGCGCAATATCACCACTGGCGCGGACGTCATCACCAACAAGCGGAATATCCAGATGCAACGTACCTTTCACCGGCCCGCCAATGTTCAACTCGTCTAGCGCCGTACCCAGCGAGGATTTCAGCGGCGTCTGATGAAAATAGTTCCCCACTTCAGGCCCCGAACCGTCCAGTTCGCCATCAATGAGCAGCATCTCTTTTTCATAATCGGGAATGACCGCACTAATATTTTTACCTGCTACCTTGCCCAGCCAGATTTGCGGCGCAAACATCCACAGACCGTTGTTAGCAAAATCCAGATTGATATCCAGTGGCGTCAGCGCGGGCCAGCCCGGCTGAAACTCAAAGGTGGCCTCTTTAACCGGAACCCAGACTTCAAACTGGCCTTCGTTGTGGGTATACGGAAAATGCTGCGGATTGCCGGCAAAGATCAGCGTCGCGTTATCGACACGCCCCCCCTTCAGCGCACCGCTCAGATAGTCCACCAGTTCGGTGCCCATAAACCGTTCGGGATAATAGCGCCAGGTATCCGATGCATCGGTCAGCCGGATGCCTGCCAGAATATCCAGCTTCGGTTCTTGTTTGGCTGGCTGTTCATAGCGGAAATCACCATTAGCCCACAGTGATTTCGCCTGCACATCCAGCCCATGGCTCCAGAACGCCAGACCCTGTGCGTCGTCACGCCAGTCAATCGTGCCGCTGGCCTGCTTGATTTCCAGCGGTGCGCGGAACATATCCACATAGGGCAGCATGCTCTGTTTTAACGCGATGCTGACTTGACCACGCTCGGCGCTACCGCGCGCAGAACCGGAAAAATGATCGACACCCGGCAGCAGTTTCCACTGCTTCCAGCTCACATCCTGCCAGTTGGCGTGAAAGCGGCTTCGTTCCGGCTGTTGCAGGGGGATATCGACAGCAACGGTATTCAGCGTGCCCGTCGGGTGCAGTTCAGCCCAGCGCGCCTTCAAGGCTGGCGTCGTGGCGGACAGCAGTGGAAGCAGCGTGCTTACCCGCTCTAGCGCCAAATTGCTGGCTCGAATGCGGAGTTCTTCCTGCCGATCGGGTCCCAGCATGTGTTCATTTTTCGGCAGCCAGAGTGCGGAGAGCCGACCTTTCGGCCAGGTGATGCCATCCGTTGCCAAATTCAATTCAGGAACCTCCACCTGCCAGCCGTTTTCCTGACGACTAACATGTAGCGTCATGTCCTCGACATTCAGGCGATGTGCATCGCTACCTTCTCCCCAGCTTGCCGTCCCCTGATTGAGGAGCACATCACCACTGTGGATGCCACCATCACGGACGTTGAGCCACGCCGCCAGACTAAAATCAGCACTTTCCAGCCCAGTATTGTTTTTCATCCAGCGACTGAGCCAGGGCTTCATGTCGATATTGTCCGCTTGCAGGTAGAACGTGCCGTTGCCAAGCAGCCCCCGCTCATCATGCAAATCCATACGCATCTGCACGACACCATGCTGGCCGTTAAAGCTCGACAGGCTGATCAAACCTTCTGCACGGTGGCGTTTTTCGGAGTTCAACCAAGTCAGTTGAGGAATACTCAGCTCTGCACGGGAACCGGAGGGGGTAAGAAAGGTAATCTGGCTATCACGCAGGTCAAAGTGGTCAAACTGGCGCAGGAAAAGATCGCTGACCTTCCCTGACTCCATCAGTTTGCTATCCTGCTTTTGTCCGTTAAATTGGCTATTAAGATCGAGTTTTAATTGATGAAACGTGAGATCGCGAAACTGCCAGCGCCCGTGCAACAGCGACTGCCACACATCTAGTGCCAGCGTAATGCGGGCAACCTGCCAGTCTGACTCCGGCAGAGACGTACGAAATTGTTCAATTTCCAACGTAGGGCCAAAGGACTCCCAACGCCCCGTCATTGAGCCAATTTCTAGCGGGACGCCAGCAACAGACTGCGCCCAGGCCACCAGCTGTGGCCGAAAATGATCGAGCTGTGGCAGCACCAGTCTTAAGCCGCTGACTAACAGCGCAACCATCACGACAAGCGTGGCACCCGTGATGACTACGATTCCGGGCAGTCGCCTCACTAATTTCTCCTTCTTTCGTCGCCGACGACGAGCCCACGAATTTACATCATTACGACGTCAAACTGCTCCTGGCTATACAGGGGTTCGATTTGTACTTTGACCTGCTTGCCAACGAAAATTTCAACCTCAGCTAACGCGTGCGATTCTTCACTTCTCAGCGCTTCCCCGACAGCCGGTGAGGCATAGACCAGGAAACGGTCGGTGTCATAAGCGTGGTGGACGCGCACAATTTCACGCATGATTTCATAGCAGACGCTTTCTACCGTCTTCACCGTGCCACGACCATGACACGTCGGGCATTCATGACACAACACGTGTTCGATACTCTCACGCGTGCGTTTACGCGTCATCTCGACTAATCCTAGTTGAGAGAAGCCGTTTATACTGGTTTTGACCCGATCTTTACTCAGCGCCTGCTCCAGTGAATGCAGCACTCGTCGACGGTGCTCTTCGTTATTCATATCGATGAAATCGATAATGATGATGCCGCCAAGGTTACGCAGCCGCAGTTGTCGTGCTATCGCCTGCGTCGCTTCCGTATTGGTATTGAAAATGGTTTCATCCAGATTGCGGTGACCTACGAATGCTCCCGTATTGATGTCGACGGTCGTCATCGCTTCGGTCTGGTCGATGATCAAATAGCCACCGGACTTCAATTCAACCTTTCGGTCCAGCGAACGCTGAATCTCATTTTCCACATCAAACAGGTCAAAAATCGGCTGCTTGCCCGCATAGTGTTCAAGTTTACGGGTCATCTCTGGGATATATTCGGAGGTAAATTCCAGCAGCGCTTCATACGTCAGTCGGGAGTCAATTCGAATACGATCCAACGCTGCCCCGGCGAAATCACGCAAAATTCGCTGTGCGAGCGCCACTTCGCCGTAGAGTTTACATTTGGTCTGGTTGCGCTTTTTGCGTTCCATCACCTTGCCCCACAGACGCTTCAGGAACGCGGCATCCTGCGAGAGCTCTTCTTCACCGATCCCTTCCGCTGCGGTGCGAATGATGAAACCGCCATCATCATCACAATAATCAGCCACCGTTTTCTTTAAGCGCTCGCGTTCCGCTTCGCTCTCAATGCGCTGCGACACCCCAACGTGCGAGGCTCCAGGCATAAACACCAGATAGCGCGATGGCAGCGTGATATCGGTAGTCAGACGCGCGCCTTTGGTTCCCAGCGGATCTTTAACCACCTGAACCATGAGATCCTGCCCCTGACGCACCAGTTCGGCGATATCACGGACGTGAAAATTCTTCTGTTCGTCACCAGCAACGCATTCAGTATGCGGCATAATATCGGACGCGTGCAGGAACGCCGCTTTATCCAGACCGATATCCACAAACGCCGCCTGCATACCTGGCAGAACGCGACTCACGCGGCCTTTATAAATGTTACCGACAATTCCGCGTTTCGCATCACGCTCAATGTGAATTTCTTGCAGAATGCCGCCGTCGATATAGGCAACGCGCGTTTCTGACGGTGTGACGTTTACCAGTAACTCAGCAGTCATGTTTTCCTCTTGCACTCCGCAACGCAGCAAAATTACTGAATAGTTCGTGAGTTTCTACCAACGGTAGTCCAACCACCGCGTAATAGCTCCCGTTAAGCGACCGGACAAAGCACCCACCTTTGCCCTGAATACCGTAAGCCCCAGCTTTATCCATCGGTTCACCGCTGGCAATGTATCGTTCGATATCCTGCGGCGAGAGCGGACGGAAGATAACATCGGTTATCACCAGACAGCTCAAAATATCGTCTTTATCTGCCAGCGCGACGGCCGTCATCACCTGGTGTTGTTTCCCGGACAGGTTGCGCAGCATCTCTGCCGCATGGGTTTCGTCGTGCGGTTTTTCCAATACCTGTCCGTTCAGCACCACGATGGTATCTGCCCCCAGCACGGGCAAATCTAACGGTGCAATCGCGACGCCTGCGGCCGCTTTCTCATGCGCCAGACGCCGAACGTAAACGTCCGCCGCTTCCTCCGGTAAACGCTGTTCTTCCACCGCCGCATTCAGTACAGAAAAAGGAATATCAAGCTGCGCGAGCAGTTCGCGGCGACGGGGAGAAGCGGAAGCCAGGTAAAGCTGGGTCATGAATCACCTTATTGCACAGTAAACTGACGACGAATTTTACGCATCAGCAGGAACAGCCACGGCCAGAGTACCCCATCAACGACGCTGTTCCAGAGCGTTTCCGGTCGGAAAGAGACATTAATAACTAAAAATTCCGCCCAGAACACCGTGAGATCCATCAACAGCGACAGTAGCATGACGATTAATGCCTGCTGCCATAGCGCCATATTACGGAACAGTTGAAATTTAAAGGCCACCAGATAAGCAACAATGCTCAACGCCAGCGCCCGTACTCCCAGTGTAGATCCAAGAATCAGGTCCATAATCAGACCCAATATAAATCCTGTGCCGACATTTACCCGATGCGGCAATGCCATCACCCAGTAAATAAGAAATAGCGTCAGCCAAGAGGGGCGAAACATGTAGATTTCATCCGGCCACGGCATAATCTGCAACACCATGGCGATCAGAAAAGAAAGCCAGATAATCCAATTGCCATGTCTGCGATAACGGTTCATTGGCGACCTCTCTGCGACTCGGCAGTGGGCGCAGCGATATCAGGTGGAAGCGGCGGCCCCATTTCATCAGGTGAAGGTAACACCTGCGGCATCATCTGCATCAGGCGTTCATTAGCAACCCGATGCACTTCCGCTGGCGGCAGCGACGTATTGGCGTTATTTTCCACGCCCCACAGCAGCAATAGATAGCGTAGGCGCTGTAGCCCCGCCGTCGGACGTGCCTGAATAATCGTATAGGCTCGCTGCGTATCAGCCTTGACCGATGACACAACACCAACGGGATACCCTTCAGGGAAACGCCCGCCCAGACCCGATGTGACTAACACGTCACCCACTCGGATATCGGTATTATTAGGCAAGTGCTCAAGTTGCAGATCGTCGGTACAACCATTACCAGCGGCAATCACGCGGATATCATTGCGCAGCACCTGAATCGGCAACGCATGGGAAACATCACAAATCAATAAAACCCGGCTGGTAAATTGGCCAACCGCCACAACCTGACCCACCACGCCTTTATCACTAATAACCGGTTGCCCTTCATACACGCCGTTCGCCAGGCCTTTATCAATCACCACCTGATCGCTATAAGGATCAGTTCCGGTAGACATCACCTGCGTGACCATCTTCTGCTCATCCTGACGCAGCGGCGAGCCCAGCAGTTCGCGTAGCCGTGCATTTTCCTGTTTGAGTTGACCTAACAGCAACAGGTCACTGTTTTTCATCAACAGTTCCTGACGCAGCGCGGTATTTTCAAGGCCTAATTGCTCGCGAGTTGCCAGTGAGGCAGACATGTTGTCCAGAGCCTGACGCGGCCCATTTGCCAGAAAATAGAATGGGCTGACGGCGGTGTCCATGTACGTTCTGATTTTGGCGAACGAACCGAGCCGACTGTCCGCAACGATCACGACAATCGCGGTAACGACAGTAAAAAAAAGTCGTAATTGCAGGGAAGGTCCCCTGCTAAAAAGCGGCTTCATAAAGTTTGCGTATTCCTCGACAGCAACCTCAAATCGCTCCTGGCGATTTTTAACGTCACAAAGCAGCGCCCCATAGGGCTACAGGCAAATAAAAAAGGGGTAACCACGAGAGATGAAAAACGCAGGCGTTCATCCATCCGGTCCCCCCCTTTTTCCAGACAAGATTACTCTTCGCTGAACAAATCGCCACCGTGCATGTCGATCATTTCCAGCGCCTTACCGCCGCCACGGGCAACACAGGTCAACGGATCTTCAGCCACTACAACCGGAATGCCGGTTTCTTCCATCAGCAAACGATCCAAGTTACGCAACAGTGCACCGCCGCCAGTTAACACCATACCGCGCTCGGAAATATCGGAGGCCAGTTCTGGCGGGCACTGTTCCAACGCGGCCATGACGGCGCTGACGATACCCGTCAACGGCTCTTGCAGCGCTTCCAGAATTTCATTGGAGTTCAGCGTGAACCCACGTGGAACACCTTCAGCAAGGTTACGGCCACGCACTTCAATCTCAAGGACTTCGTCGCCCGGATAAGCAGAGCCAATTTCATGTTTGATACGTTCTGCCGTCGCTTCACCGATCAGTGAACCATAGTTACGACGAACATAGTTGATGATCGCTTCATCAAAGCGGTCACCACCAATACGAACGGAAGAGGAGTACACCACGCCGTTCAGTGAGATCACCGCCACTTCCGTCGTACCACCACCAATATCCACCACCATGGAACCGGTCGCTTCAGATACGGGCATGCCAGCACCGATCGCAGCCGCCATCGGCTCTTCGATCAGGAACACTTCACGGGCACCAGCACCCAGCGCAGATTCGCGAATGGCGCGACGCTCAACCTGTGTCGCACCGACCGGCACACACACCAGTACACGCGGGCTTGGGCGCATAAAGCTGTCGTTATGCACTTGCTTGATGAAGTGCTGCAACATTTTTTCTGTGACCTGGAAATCGGCAATAACGCCATCTTTCATCGGGCGAATCGCCACGATATTCCCAGGGGTTCTGCCCAGCATCTGCTTGGCATCATGGCCGACTGCTGCCACGCTTTTTTGGGAACCAGCACGATCCTGACGGATCGCAACCACAGAGGGTTCATTCAGTATGATGCCCTGCCCTTTAACATAAATTAGGGTATTGGCGGTACCCAGGTCGATGGACAAGTCGTTGGAAAACATGCCACGAAATTTCTTAAACATAACGAAAGGATAATCCTGCAAGCTGGGGGCGAAAAATAAATCCGCCTACTTTACCAACCACACGAAGCAGCGACAAGGCACGAAAAGGCTCTGCTTCGGTGAAAAATAAGTCTGCATTGCGCACATCGACATCAGAGAGAAGACACAGAATGCTGTCTCCTCAGGCAGCAAGGCATTTTACCCCTGCCCACCCGACAAAATTGCACTAACACAGGACATAAAATCTAACATTTAATCGGATTGGCGCTAACGTGAGCACACACTAACCGATTTAACAAACGCCTCATTCTACGTCAATTTGAACAGGACGTTTATACTAAACACGATGCTGCGGTGAATATTTTTTCAGCTCATCCGTTATGGGGACTGATGCGACAAAAAAATCGCCTTGCCCGCCATAAACCCCTTTGCCCAACAGCATCCGCCACTCCTCTTTGGTACGTACACCGGAGGCAAACACCCGGGTTTGCGTGCCTTTACAGGCCTCGGTCAAACTTTGCACAAAAAGCTGATTTTCCGGGCGACGCTCAAGACTGCGGACCAACGCGGGGTGAAGCTTGATGACCTCCACAGGGAGCGACTTGATATACATCGTGCTGACCAGCGTCAAACCCGCCTGCGTGACCGCCAGGCGACAGCCTAAGCCCAGGATCACAGTGAGAACCGGACGCAGGCGACCGATATATTGACAAACATCTGCCTCAGCAAGTTCAAATAAAATGCACTGCCGCTGCGTTTTCGGACATTGCAGTAATGTTTCTTTCAGCCAGCGCAAGAAAGGCTTTTGCAAAAGTGAGTCCACACTTATCGGTAAAGCCAGCGTTTCTCCGGGCCAGTTCGCCGACAAATCAACAATACGAGCGACAAGTTGGCGATCATAGCTGGTCGCCAACCCCAACTGTTGAACCAGAGGCATGTACTCTGCGGCAAGCAATTCCTGTTCTCCGTCATAAATCCGGCTCATCATTTCACGATGATGTACCACGCCCTCTTTGGTGACCGCAGGTTTCTGGTAAAGCCGCGGACCACCGCGCGCCAATGTTTGTTCCAACAACGTCCGCCATTTCACGCTGCCACGCCCTTTATCCGGCACCTTCCTGTCAAACACGCACCAACTGTTACCCCCTTGCAATACCGCATTACGCGTTGCGTCCTCCACGCTTTCCATGACCTGCTCAGCGCTTTGTCCGCCGCGATAGGCGCAAATACCAATGTGGAGAACCTCCTCCCGATCGATAAATGGACAAGCGGGGAGAATATCGATGGCTTTCACCAGTTGCGTGGCAATCGCATTGGCATCCTTTAGCGTACTGTGAGGGAGTAATACGGTGAAGTCGCTGCTGAAATAACGTGCCAGCAACGCAGAGGGATAACGCATGACAAACGTCGACAGCAGGTTGACTAGCGTAAAACGGTATTCCTGAAGGATATTGTTATCACCATGCATCTCCTGCAACGTTTCAAAATCTGGCACGCGGATCATCATAACAATACCGTGTGTCCCCACTTCTTCACCATCTTCCAACTGCGTGGTCAGTTGGTTGTCAAAGAACAGACGATTGTTCAGTCCGGTTTCGGCATCCTGTGCGGCAAAGGCACGGATTAAGGTATCGACCCGCCCGCGTTCCTCACGCGCTTCCACTAAATCGGACAACAGTTGATCGAGTGCCCCGCTGGTATTGACAGGCCATTCACGTACCGACCCCTGCATCACCGATTCACGTTCGCCTTTGAGGATACGCTGCGCCCGCTTTTCCAGCTCTTCCTGCCCCGCAGTTTGCTGGCGGAGCCATCGGATGGAGAAATACAGCATCAGGAGCATCACGCCAGCTGCCAGCAACACCGACAGCGTAGATACCACAAAGCGCGGTAAACCCATCAGCGGATCGGCATATTTTAAGGCGATCGCCATGTTCGTATGTTGCATCAGCGGAAATTCGACCTCATGGTAGAGGTGCGTACGTTCCCAGTTGGCCTCGGGCAGCTGTATTGAATAGAGAGCCGAATCGTTATCCTGAATCTCCAGCACGATAATGCCCGCCGTTTTCATCATCCCCGGCAGCCAATACTGGATATTTTCAGGCGATTGCACTAACAGCGCCTGATCGATACTGGCCGTGACCTCGCGTAGCTGCTGCTCGGTTCGCAACTGACTATAATAACAGAGGCTAAATATGCTACTGAAAAGCATAAGCAAAATGGCGAGAACCGTCTGCAATACTATGAGTATCGAGAACCTGGTCGTAAATCCCATCCCTGCGTCCTATTCCAAATAATTGTTATTTCTGCGAGTTTGTTGTTTTTTATCAGTTCGCCTAGGCCAGCTACATAGTACCTTCATTAACAACAGTACCTTCTTAACAAATAGTACCTGTAATAACTATACCCTAAATAATTCGAGTTGCAGGAAGGCGGCGAGCGAGGGCATCCCGATGAGCTTACTCAAGTAAGTGATTCGGGTAACTCAGCGATGCCAACACACATGCGGCTTGAAGTATGACGGATATATAGTCGTTAATGACTTCCCCATTTTAATCCTGCTACAGGAGATAGCCCATGCAGGCTTTAGTTCTTGAACAGTCAGACGGACTGACCCACGCTCAGATTCGCGAGATTGACGCGGAGCAGCTTCCCGCCGGGGATGTGACTGTTGATATCAGTTGGTCCGGTATTAATTATAAAGATGCGCTTGCCATTACGGGTAAAGGCAAAATTATTCGTCACTTCCCGATGGTTCCTGGGATCGACTTCGTAGGTACAGTACGCCACAGCGACAGCGATCGGTTTAGCGTCGGCCAACCCGTCATCCTGACGGGTTGGGGCGTAGGTGAAAACCACTGGGGCGGGTTGGCACAACAGGCGCGCGTGAAAAGCGAGTGGCTGGTCCCTCTGCCCGCTTCGCTGGATGCGCGTAAGGCTATGATTCTTGGGACCGCAGGCTTTACTGCGATGCTGTGCGTGATGGCGCTGGAAGACGGCGGCATCACCCCGGAAAGCGGCGACATCATTGTGACGGGCGCCAGCGGCGGCGTCGGCAGCACGGCAGTCGCCCTGCTTGCGGAGCTAGGCTATCTGGTTACTGCCGTCAGCGGCCGTGCTGACAACACTGATTATCTGAAAAAGTTGGGTGCCAAACAGGTGCTGGACCGCAGCGAATTCAGCGGCAGCCCTCGCCCGCTAGAGAAACAACGTTGGGCTGGCGCGGTTGACACCGTCGGCGATAACGTGCTGGCAACGCTGCTGGCGCAAATGGATTACAACGCGACGGTCGCCGCATGCGGTCTGGCTGGTGGTGTTGCACTGCCAACGACCGTGATGCCATTTATTTTACGTAATGTTCGTCTGCAAGGCGTGGATTCCGTGATGGCACCGCTGGCTCGCCGTCAGCAAGCGTGGGAGCGTCTGGCAGCCATCCTGCCTGAGTCGTTCTATCAGCAGGTCACGCAGGAAATCGGGTTGGAAGACGTCCCTGCCGTTGCCGCTGCGCTGCTGGAAAACAAGGTCACTGGCCGCACGCTGGTGAAGATCAGCTAACACTTTTCGTTGACGTCCCCAGCCACCTTTATGGTGGCTGTAACACCCTGCAAAAAAGTATTTCCTCTCTCCTGCCGCAGTTTCTACCGCAAGTCATCTATAACTAAGTGAACGGTAAGCATTAAAAACGCCACTTTGTGTCAACAATAATAATGACTGGCGGGAGTTCACATGCACAAACATCGCAAATTCACGGAAGCCGACGTTACCCCAGAGGCCCTCTTCTATCAGCGTCGGCGCGTATTAAAAGCACTGGGTATTTCTGCGGCGGCGCTCTCATTGCCGCTTTCCGCACAGGCTGACCTGCTGGCCTGGTTTAAAGGCAGTGATAAACCCAAAGCCCCGCTGGGTAAACCGCTCACGTTTAGCCAACCCGCTGACTGGAAGCGCGATCTGCCGCTCACACCAGAAGATAAGGTCACGGGCTATAACAACTTCTATGAGTTCGGGCTGGACAAAGCCGATCCGGCGGCCAATGCGGGTGGATTAAAAACCGAAGGTTGGACCATCAAAATAGACGGTGATGTCGCCAAACCCCTCACGTTGGATATCGACGATGTACTCAAACGCTTTCCGCTGGAAGAGCGGATCTACCGTTTTCGCTGCGTAGAAGCGTGGTCAATGGTCATTCCGTGGGTTGGATTTGAGTTAGCCAAGCTGATTAAATTCGCCGAACCCACCAGCAACGCACGCTATGTGGCGTTTCAAACGCTTTACGATCCGGAGCAGATGCCGGGGCAAAAAGATCGCTTCATGGGCGGTGGGCTGGACTATCCCTATGTAGAAGGGCTGCGGCTGGATGAAGCCATGAACCCTTTGGCGCTGCTGGCCGTCGGCGTTTACGGCAAAACTCTGCCGCCACAGAACGGTGCCCCCATCCGGTTAGTTACACCGTGGAAATACGGCTTCAAAAACATCAAATCCATCGTACATATCCGCTTCACCCGCGAAAAACCGCCCTGCACATGGAATCTGGCGGCCTCGGACGAATATGGTTTCTATGCCAACGTTAATCCACAGGTGGATCACCCGCGCTGGTCACAGGCGACAGAACGCGTCATCGGTTCAGGTGGTTTGCTTAACGTTGAACGTCAACCCACGCTGTTGTTCAACGGCTATGCCGATCAGGTCGCCTCGCTGTATCGCGGCCTGAATCTGCGCGAAAACTTTTAGCTAATTACACAAAATTTTAGCTAATAACACAAAACTTCTCGCTACAGCATCCTGTCAGGATAGGGATCCACATCAGCATGAGACTGACATTACAACATATTAATCGGCTAAAAGTGCTATTCCATCTGGCGGGTTTTGTGCCGCTGCTGTGGCTGATATTATCAGTCGACCAAGGGGGATTCAGCGCCGATCCGGCCAAAGATATCCAGCATTTTACTGGCAGAATGGCGCTGAAATTGCTGCTGGCGACGCTGTTGGTCACGCCACTGGCGCGCTACGGTAAACAGCCGCTGCTGATTCGCTGCCGACGCCTCCTCGGGCTGTGGTGCTTTTTCTGGGCGACGTTACATCTGGTGAGCTATGCGCTGCTGGAGTTGGGTCTGGATCATCTAGCGCTGCTGGGTAACGAACTGATATCCCGCCCATATTTAACGCTGGGAATCATAAGTTGGCTGATTTTGCTGGCGCTGGCGATAACCTCACCACAAATCATAATGCGCAAGTTGGGATCGCAATGGCAAAAATTGCATAATTTCGTCTATTTAGTCGCCATCCTTACGCCCATCCACTATCTTTGGTCAGTTAAAACGCTCTCCCCGCAGCCTATTTTGTATGCGATCGCGGCGCTGATATTGCTGCTGCTGCGTTATAAGACATTTCGCCAATGGTGGCGCTAAGCGCAGTATTAACACAGGAAAACCGGTTGCTAGCCACCGTAAAATTCACGCTTACTCACGAACTGACGCCGGAATATCTCCGCAGATAAGACCAGTATTTAGCTGCGAATTGCCGCGATATGGTTATAATGCACGACTTTACTTTCTCGGACCGGACAATTTGCGTCACGAAAGGTGACAAACGAATAGCTTCGCGCTATTTTGTGCGACACGGTTTTGGCAATCTTGGTCAATCGCGGGAGATAGCAGCACAATGGCAGAAAATTTTCACATTTTGCTCTTGAATGGTCCAAACCTGAATCTGCTAGGTACCCGAGAGCCAGACAAATACGGCAAGACGACATTAGCAGACATTGTCAGCGAACTGGAAACACAGGCGCAGGCATTGAACGTGAAGTTTTCCCATCTGCAATCCAATGCGGAACATGTCCTGATCGATACCATCCATCAGGCCAGAGGAAACACGGACTTCATTCTGATTAACCCAGCGGCATTTACCCACACCAGCGTTGCGCTGCGTGATGCCCTGCTGGCGGTCGCGATTCCGTTTATCGAAATTCATCTGTCCAACGTGCACGCACGTGAGCCTTTTCGTCACCACTCCTATCTTTCTGATGTTGCGGTAGGCGTGATATGTGGCCTGGGGGCAGAGGGTTATCAGTATGCTTTACAGACGGCGGTAAAACGCCTGTCAACTTCCAATTAAACAAAAGAGTACGGAACCACATCCATGGATATTCGTAAAATCAAAAAACTGATCGAACTGGTTGAAGAGTCCGGCATCGCCGAACTGGAAATTTCTGAAGGTGAAGAATCAGTACGTATCAGTCGTGCCCCAGCAGCGGTTAACTACCCGATGATGCAACAAGCCTACGCGACGCCGATGATGCAGCCACAGCCTGCTCTGGCCGCCGCCGTTGCACCAGCGCCAGTGGAAGCTGCCGCCGCACCGGCTGCCATCAGTGGACACATCGTTCGTTCTCCAATGGTTGGAACCTTCTACCGCACCCCAAGCCCAGATGCTAAAGCGTTTGTGGAAGTGGGTCAGCGCGTCAACGTTGGCGATACCCTGTGCATCGTCGAAGCCATGAAAATGATGAACCAGATCGAAGCCGACAAAGCCGGCGTGGTTAAAGCCATTCTGCTTGAGAGCGGCCAGCCGGTCGAATTTGACGAGCCACTGGTTGTCATCGAATAACGAGGCTTATCATGCTAGATAAAATCGTTATCGCTAACCGCGGAGAGATCGCGCTACGTATTTTGCGTGCCTGTAAAGAGCTAGGCATCAAAACCGTCGCCGTTCACTCCAGTGCGGATCGCGATTTGAAACACGTATTGCTGGCGGACGAAACCGTGTGTATCGGCCCTGCTCCGTCAACAAAAAGCTATCTGAACATCCCAGCGATTATTTCCGCTGCGGAAATCACCGGTGCCGTCGCGATTCACCCTGGCTACGGTTTCCTGTCCGAAAATGCGGATTTTGCCGAGCAGGTTGAACGTTCTGGCTTTATCTTCATCGGCCCACGCGCAGAAACCATTCGCCTGATGGGCGACAAAGTGTCTGCCATCACCGCAATGAAAAAAGCGGGTGTGCCAACCGTACCTGGCTCTGATGGCCCGTTAGACGGTGACATGGATGCTAACCGCGCCCATGCAAAACGCATCGGCTATCCGGTCATCATCAAAGCCTCTGGCGGCGGCGGTGGTCGTGGTATGCGCGTCGTGCGCAGCGACAAAGAGCTGGAACAATCCATCAACATGACCCGTGCGGAAGCCAAAGCGGCTTTCAACAACGACATGGTCTACATGGAAAAATATCTGGAAAACCCACGTCATGTGGAAATTCAGATTCTGGCTGACGGTCAGGGCCACGCCGTCTATCTGGCCGAGCGTGACTGCTCCATGCAGCGTCGCCACCAGAAAGTGGTGGAAGAAGCGCCAGCACCGGGCATTACGGACGAACTGCGTCGTAATATCGGCGAGCGCTGCGCCAAAGCCTGTATCGATATCAACTATCGTGGTGCGGGTACGTTCGAGTTCCTGTACGAAAATGGTGAGTTCTACTTCATTGAAATGAACACCCGTATTCAAGTGGAGCATCCGGTTACCGAGATGATTACCGGCGTGGATCTGATCAAAGAGCAGCTGCGCATTGCTGCTGGTCAACCGCTGTCCATCAAGCAGAAAGACGTCAAGGTTCGCGGTCATGCGGTGGAATGCCGTATCAACGCGGAAGACCCGAACTCGTTCCTGCCAAGCCCGGGTAAAATCACGCGTTTCCACGCACCGGGTGGCTTTGGTGTTCGTTGGGAATCGCATATTTACGCCGGTTATACCGTACCGCCGTATTACGATTCCATGATCGGCAAGCTGATCACCTACGGCGAAACCCGCGAAATCGCGATTTCCCGTATGAAGAACGCGCTGGCTGAACTGATCATCGATGGCATCAAAACCAACATCGAACTTCAGATGAAGATCATGAGCGACGAAAACTTCCAGAGAGGTGGCACTAACATCCACTATCTGGAGAAGAAACTCGGCTTGCAGTAAACCCCACGCAATCGAGTCAAAAGGCCAGCCGATGCTGGCCTTTTGTTATTTTATTCCTGTGTATATTCCTTAAATAATCCAATTAAGAGTCGAACATCCAGATCACATTTTCAGCGATACCTGACATTGGCTATTTAAACGGGAAATAAGAAATATTTGAAGTCGCTAAAGCAAGCCGCAATTATTTCCGTGTAGCCAAAATAATACTGAAAGCCTTAACCAGAGCGATCAATTCACTGCCGACATCAATGTGCATGTCTTCCAGGCTTTCATTGGTCACGGTTGAGGTCAGCGTCAATCCACCAGCGGTAACCAGTTGCACCGTCGAGTTTGCGGCACCTTCCCCTGAGAAAATTATGCGATGTGACTTCCATCATTAGCCAATTACCTCAATATCAATAAGAAAATATACCCACTTGGTATTATTTTTTAGAGAGATGTCTTCTATTTCCGCTCTGATAAGTTGCTCAAAAAACCGAAATAAAATAGGTAAGGCAACACGCTGCCCCCTCTTTTCACCCCCCAATGGTAGCCCTGGTATCTCGATTCTTACACGATCGGTATGACCGCATGGCTGGCTTTTACGCTTCTGGCGTAATTCTTACTAGTCAATTGGCCCACATGCCGTAAAATTCCCGCTTTCGTCATCACGACGTTCATAACGATGCCAATCCTCCCATTTACGGTGGAGAAGAACATGGATACACGCTTTCCTCAGGCGCACAAAGAGGCTCGCTGGGCTTTCGGCCTGACGCTGGTTTATTTAATGGCCTGGGTGCTTGCCGCCTATTTGCCTGACAACACACAAGGGATCACCGGTCTTCCACACTGGTTTGAGATGGCCTGCCTGCTGCTGCCGCTCGTATTTACACTGCTGTGTTGGCTGATGGTGCGCGTTATTTTCCGCGATATCTCACTGGAGAGTGACGATGCAAATTGAAATTTTATTGCCGCTGATTGGCTACCTGCTGCTGGTCTTCGGGCTGTCGGTCTATGCGTACCGTCGCCGTCAGGCGGGTAACTTTCTTAACGAGTATTTCCTCGGCGGCCGTTCAATGGGCGGGTTTGTCCTAGCGATGACGCTCATCGGCACTTACGTCAGCGCCAGCTCCTTTATCGGCGGGCCGGGTGCAGCGTATAAATATGGGCTAGGCTGGGTGCTGCTTTCGATGATCCAGCTTCCCACCATGCTGCTGTCGCTCGGGATTCTGGGGAAAAAGTTCGCCATTTTGGCGCGGCGTTACAACGCCATCACGCTGAATGACATGCTGTACGCGCGCTACAACAGCCCGCTGCTGGTCTGGTTCGCCAGCATCAGCCTATTGGTCGCGTTTATCGGTGCGATGGCTGTACAGTTCATCGGCGGTGCCCGTCTGCTGGAAACCGCAGCGAACATCCCTTATGACATCGGTCTGCTGATTTTCGGCGTCACCATCGCGCTATACACCACGTTTGGCGGTTTCCGCGCCAGCGTGCTCAATGATGCGATGCAGGGCATCGTGATGTTGATCGGCACCGTCATCCTGCTGGTAGGCGTAATTTATGCCGCTGGCGGCTTGCACAGCGCGGTGGATAAACTGCAACAAATCGACCCGATGCTGGTGTCGCCACAGGGCAGCGGCGGCATCCTGTCGATGCCGTTTATGGCCTCATTTTGGGTGCTGGTCTGCTTCGGTGTTATCGGCTTGCCGAACACGGCCGTGCGCTGTATTTCTTATCGTGACAGCAAGGCGTTGCACCGTGGAATTATCATCGGCACCATCGTCATCAGCATCCTGATGCTCGGTATGCATCTGGCCGGTGCGCTGGGGCGTGCGGTTATGCCGAATCTGACGATTCCCGATCAGGTGTTACCCGCGCTGATGATTACCGTGCTACCGCCGCTGGCCGCAGGGATCTTTCTCGCTGCGCCAATGGCCGCTATCATGTCCAACATTAATGCGCATCTGCTTCAGGCCTCCGCCACGATCATCAAAGATCTCTATCTCAGCGTACGCCCGCAGCAGATCCATAACGAACGCCGTATCAAGATCCTATCCAGCATGACGACCCTACTATTGGGCCTGCTGGTGCTACTGGCCTCCTTACGGCCACCGGATATGATCATCTGGCTGAACCTGCTGGCGTTTGGCGGGCTGGAAGCGGTGTTCCTGTGGCCGCTGGTGTTGGGCCTGTATTGGGAGCGCGCGAATGCCGCGGGGGCGCTTAGCGCCATGTTCATTGGCGCAATTTGCTATACCTTACTGGCCAGCTTCAATCTTCAGCTAGCTGGGTATCACCCTATTGTGCCATCGCTGTTACTCAGTCTGATGGCGTTTATTATTGGCAACCGCTTTGGTCATAATCCACCAGCGCCGGTTACCGCTTCATCTTCACTTTAAATGTAATAGAGACTGCTATGCCGTGGATTCAACTGAAAATAAACACCTCAGGAAATGTTGCTGAACAACTGGGTGACGCCATGATAGAAAGCGGTGCGGTATCCGTTACGTTTCAGGATACGCACGATAACCCCGTATTTGAACCACTACCGGGTGAGACTCGCCTGTGGGGCGATACTGACGCCATTGCGCTGTACGATGCCGAAACCGATATGAACACGGTTATCGCCATACTGGAGCAGGAACCGCTGTTGGGCGCGGGTTTTAAACACAAGATCGAACAACTGGAAGACAAAGACTGGGAACGCGAGTGGATGGATAACTTCCATCCGATGCAGTTCGGCAAACGTCTGTGGATTTGCCCAAGCTGGCGTGACATTCCTGACCCGAATGCCGTCAACGTGATGCTCGACCCTGGCCTGGCGTTCGGCACCGGCACCCACCCAACAACCGCGCTGTGCCTGCAATGGCTCGATGGGCTGGATCTGGAAGGGAAAACCATCATCGATTTCGGCTGCGGCTCCGGCATTCTGGCAATTGCGGCTCTGAAACTGGGTGCTGCACGCGCCATCGGGATTGATATCGATCCGCAGGCGATTCAGGCCAGCCGGGATAACGCGCAGCGTAACGGCGTTTCCGAGCGTCTTGAGCTTTATCTGCCGAAAGATCAGCCTGCCGATCTGTCTGCCGATGTCGTCGTTGCCAACATCCTTGCTGGCCCGCTGCGCGAACTGGCACCGCTGATTAGCGATTTACCAAAAGCAGGAGGCCACCTTGGACTGTCCGGCGTACTGGCGACGCAGGCCGAAGGCGTCGCAGAAGCCTACGCAGACAATTTCGCGCTTGATCCGGTGACTGAACGCGAAGAATGGTGCCGCATTACTGGTATCCGAAAAGCCGTTTAACACCGCTGTTATATGTCGCTCACCGTATGTATAACGGTGGGCGCACATCTTCCTTGTTATACCTCATTATTTATCCCGAAAAGCTCGCGTATGATGCCGATCGGCATTTGATCGGATTCATCCGCTCAACGATGCCATGTCATTATTTTCAAGGGATGAAAAATGAAAGGTAAAAAACTCTCTATCGTATTTATGCTGTCGGCCTGTTTTTCCGCTTTGGCGGCCGATCCGGTGCACTGGGGTTATGAAGGCAACGGCGATCCCGCACACTGGGGAAAACTTTCTCCAGACTTCTCGTTATGTGAAACGGGTAAAAACCAATCGCCCATCAATATCCGTCAGGCACTGAACGCTCAACACGCCCCCTTACAGCTGGCTTTCCAGCCTGGGGCACAGCACATTATCAACAACGGGCATACTGTTCAGGTTAACGTCAGTGCGGGGAATACGCTATTGCTGGATAACGAAACATTCACCTTGCAGCAGTTTCACTTTCATGCACCGAGCGAGAATGAAATTGACGGTAAACAGTTTCCACTGGAAGGCCATTTTGTCTATAAAGACGCAAGCGGTGCGCTAACCGTTATTGCACTGATGTTTCAGGAAGGAGAGGCCAATCAGCCGTTAGCCACGATATGGCAGCAGATTCCGGCTCAGGTTAATCAGGCGATGGAGATGCGCACGCCAATCGCGATTCAGGCCTTGTTACCTTCGTCGTTAAACTACTATCGGTTCAGTGGCTCACTGACGACACCACCGTGCTCGGAAGGCATTCGCTGGCTGGTACTGGATCATCCCGTCACCGCCTCTGCCGAACAAATAAACCAGTTCAGCCTGGTCATGCATCACGCCAACAATCGCCCCCTACAGCCGCTTAATGGCCGAATCATCATCCATTAAGCCACTTCGCGAGGCTGGCAAGGCCATTCGTCGGCCAGCCTCAGACAAATCAACGTTCTTTTTAGCCGCACAAACCAACGCATTTCACTAATAAAACATTGATAGCCTGCTGTATCTCCACTAAAAATGACCGCGCCTACAGATAAAATTCTGTAAGCAGATGAATATTTTACCGAGCAAAAAACCAACACAAAAACATAACACACTGTTAAATATGAATAATATTTTTATATACCTCTACGAACTGCATTTTCATTGATCGACAGCCGTAAATTGGTCAAAGTTTGGCCTTTCATCTGACGTAAAAAATGCGTAATATACGCGCCCTTGCAGGCACAGTATGGTCAATTTTTGTCTATGCATATTGGACAATTTCAGCTTAGTAATCGCTTGATAGCAGCCCCAATGGCTGGTATTAGCGATCGCCCATTTAGAGCACTCTGTCATGCGATGGGCGCTGGAATGACCGTGTCTGAAATGCTTTCTTCCAACCCGGAAGTGTGGCGTTCAGACAAGTCGCGTTTGCGAATGGTACATAGCGATGAACCGGGTATCAGAGCCGTGCAAATTGCCGGTTGTGACCCCGATGAGATGGCGGCGGCAGCGAGAATCAACGCTGATTCCGGCGCGCAGATCATCGACATCAATATGGGCTGCCCGGCGAAGAAGGTGAACCGCAAGATGGCAGGATCTGCGTTATTGCAGTATCCGGATTTGGTCAAACAGATCCTCTCTACGGTAGTGAAAGCGGTAGACGTACCGGTAACACTGAAGATCCGAACCGGTTGGGCACCAGAGCACCGCAACTGTGTAGAAATTGCCAAATTGGCTGAAGACTGTGGCATTCAGGCGTTAACCATTCACGGACGCACCCGTGCGTGCCTGTTCAATGGTTCCGCGGAATACGACAGCATTCGGGCAGTTAAGCAGGCCGTTTCCATTCCTATTATTGCGAATGGCGACATTACAGACCCGCATAAAGCCAGAGCGGTTCTGGACTACACCGGGGCTGACGCCCTGATGATAGGACGAGCCGCTCAGGGAAGACCCTGGATCTTTCGGGAAATCCAGCATTATCTGGACACAGGGGAGTTGCTGGCGCCGATGCCACTGGCAGAGGTCAAGCGCTTGTTGATCGAGCACATACGGGAATTGCACGACTTTTATGGTCCAGGCAAGGGATTTCGTATCGCTCGTAAGCACGTATCCTGGTATCTCCAGGAGCATGCCCCAAACGACCAGTTTAGGCGCACATTCAACGCCATTGAGGATGCCAGCGAGCAGCTGGAGGCGTTGAAGGCATATTTTGAAAATCTTGCGTAAACAGAAAAAGAGCTGACAGAACTATGTTCGAACAACGCGTGAATTCTGACGTACTGACCGTTTCCACTGTAAACTCTCAGGCTCAGGTAACCCAAAAACCCCTGCGCGACTCGGTTAAACAGGCACTGAAGAACTATTTTGCTCAATTGAACGGTCAGGATGTAAGTGACCTGTATGAGCTGGTACTGGCTGAAGTTGAACAGCCACTGTTGGACATGGTGATGCAATACACCCGCGGTAACCAAACCCGCGCGGCCCTGATGATGGGCATCAACCGCGGTACTCTGCGTAAGAAATTGAAAAAATACGGCATGAACTGATACTAATCAGTTAAGCATTTGAAAAAAGGCGCTTTACCTCTTGGGTTAAGCGCCTTTTTCTTTGCCTTCTATTTAGGCAGCAGCCTGAACGTGGACAGTCTGAGCAGTGGCATCTGTGAGTTGAGGAATTCGTTGTTAATGACTCATCCCTTCTTGTTTGTCCGTTTCTGACGCGTGAAAGAGTCGGTGCAGGTTATCCAGTCGTTCCGCTAACACGAACGTTAAAATCTCTTTCGATTCTGGGTTGTCCAATTCAACAATCGCATAAGCCAGCGCACGACACTGATCGAGCGCTTCTTCTGGCTCTAACGGCGTGTTATCAAACATGGTGCACCTCCTGAACAGGCAGGCGACCAGCGAAGACCATGACATGACCATCAGGGGAATGCTCCCGCGCCTGACGTTCGGTGGTAGCGATAATATGCACGACACGTTGGGAGGATGTTCCCAAAGCAAGAAAGCGATACTGAAATTCGGGGCGAGTTTGGGTAGACTGGATATCAGCCATAGTGTTAGCTCCAATAACATTGTGGTTAGAGGCTCGTAGGTGTTGGTAGCACCTGCGAGCTTCGCTTTTTTAACCTTGAATTACTCAAGGTGTCAGCCACTATAAAATTAAGTGTCAGCCACGTCAACGCTATTTTTTGTGCTTTATTGTGTATACTGTCTGCCACCAACCAGCATTAGGAATAGTCATGGCAACGAAAGCAGTAAATGCAAAATCAAGAAAGCTTGAGGCAAGAGTTCCACATGATGTTGCTGAAGCAATGGAACAAGTAAAAGAACCGAATGAAAGCACAGGGCAATTTATCGTTTCTGCCATGCAAGGTGAGATCAAACGCCGCCAGCGAAAGCAGCCTAAAGAAGAATCCAAAGACTGACTGGTGTTGTGGGTAGAATAAGCTATTCCGGCTAGTGCTTAGTTTGGCAGTTAGCTCACATCAGAAGCACGTATTACTAAGATCGCAGTATGTTAGCTAACGAGGAGCAAAGCAAACCTTTACATATCTAACTTACTATCTAACGATTTTTAGTTATCTATATAGAGTGTATTCTTCCATATAAAATGAAAATTATAGGAGTCAAAATGGATCTATTCTCACCAATACCTGGTATTCCATTACATAAATATTTCCAGTATTTAGCTGAACGGGAAGATCTTGGTCCTGTAAGGGATGTCATTAATTCATGGGGGATAGGGCTTTTAGACAGGCGTAATGAAAAAGAAAAATTTGTGAAAGAGTTCCAGACAACATTTAATTCATCATTTTGGGAATTGTACTTGAACAAAGTTTTCAAGGAACTTGGCATGAATGTTGACTACACTAAAGAAAGTCCAGATTTTTGTGTAAGCACGCCTGATGGTTATGTCGTAAACATAGAAGCCGTTGTAGCTGATCCACCGGTAATTACCACCCAACCTATCGATAAAGCTCATGAGGACCATCAAAATCCACTTGATGATGATGCATTCATAGATGATTGTACTATAAAACTTCTTGGTAGGCTAAAGAGCAAGCTAGATCTTTATAAAGGAGTAGGTGGAAAAAAACACCCTTATAGTTCCCTAGAGCATGTAAAAGATAACCCATTCGTAATTGCTATTGCCCCATTTAACCAGCAGTTTTCATTTTCGCAAAATAACATTTCTATTAACCAAGTTCTGTTCGGAATAGATAGGCCAAGATTAAATAGTGATAAAAATTTAGTCGTTGCCGAAAAGAACTCCATCATAAAACCTACGGGCACAAAGTTGGAACTAGGTATTTTTACAAATGATTCCTTTAAAGAGATTAGTGCTGTTATATTTTCCTCTACAGGTATGCTTGGAAAAGCCATAGTTGAAAGTGGTATTTCTTCCTACATTAGAGCTACTCGTTATCGCCAAATTTATAAATATGACTTCTATAAAAATGAAGGGGCTGATAATTTAGGAAAAAAACATCATCAATTAACACCAACTCATGATGTATTCTCTATACGATTTATAGATGGAAATTTCATTTGTGGTTCTGATATGCATCTTTGTAAATCAGAGGAATACAGAGAATCACACGTGGACGGATTGCATATATATTTCAACCCTTACGCAACCATTCCTCTCGAACCTTCTTTTTTCGATAATTATGATATTACACATAATTTTTTCAACCCTGAACTAAGGGAGTGCATCATGGAACATCATGATCAGTCATTGGTCTCACGTCAAATAATCGGTTACTAATAATTGATAACTTAAATTACTATCAATAACCAGCACTACTCTCCAAGAGTACAATATCCCCGCACCTCACTCATATCCGACTGTGAAATTTAGCCACACATTCCCACAAAACACATTCGGGTTTATCAGCGACCAACCCAGAATCAAAACACCTCAATCAGCTCAAACTCTTCAAACACCAGCAGCATATCTGGGGCGAAGGTGCCTTCTCGTTCGAAAAATGTCTGATGGCCTTCGCGCCAGAAAGCCAGGCTTTTATCCCCTTCGCCCTCTTTCGCCGCCATCTCAGCGGTGATATCGCAGTAGCGCACCAGCGTTAACGAGCGCGTGCGAATCACGCAGGAAGGCTGTCCGGCGCCGTCCAGAACGATGTTGTAATCACCGACCTGCGGCGTTTGCTCGTTTTTGAACGCGTGATACGAGCTACAGGTTGCCGTTTTATGCCCTTCCCGCACCAGTTGCAGCAGCTCATTCGCCAGTTCGGGGCTGTCGCCAAATGCCCAACGCAGCGCGTCTGGGTAGTTATCTAATCCTTGTTTATGGCTCATCATCTTCCTCAATATTACGGTAATACCGCACAACGGATTACTTTTAACTATTTAAAAATAAAAACTATTTATATAAATACAGACTGTTTAATAGACGTAAAAATGGCGGAACGCATCACAGGCATGATCCCCCTGACACATCCAATACTTGCCCCGTCACCCAACGCCCCTCTATAGATGCGAGAAACACGGCCATCGCGGCAATATCATTGGGTTGGCCGAGACGAGAAAATACCGAATACCGCTCTGCACGTTCGCGCACTTGGGTATCGGATAGCATCTCCTTCACCATTTCAGTGTCGATAACACCGGGAGCGATAGCATTAACGGTGATATCTCGTGCACCATATTCCGGTGCCAGAGACAGCGTTAACACGTTAATCGCGCCTTTTGACGCGGCATAAGCCACTCTGTTTGATGCCGCGATGCGTGTGCGTGCAGAAGAGATATTGATGATACTTCCCCCTGACCGCATCTCTGCACCCGCGGCTTGAATGAGGAAAAAGGGGGCTGTCACATTAACCGCCATGATCTTGTCATAAAGCTCATCAGAGGTATCAGCAATCGTCGCCAGCGGAGATATCCCTGCATTATTCACCAGAATATCCAACCCGCTCCCCGTCTCACTCAACACCTGACTGAATTGTGCCCAGAGTCTTCGACTGCCCTGTTTTGGATTACTCGCAAAATCAGCTGGGATGACGACAGCCTGTGTGCCGAGCTGACGCACGCGTTCCGCCGTTTCCTCAGCAGCATCGGAATATTCAACATCATGAATGCCGATCAACGTTGCCCCTTCCGCCGCAAACCGTTCAGCTATTGCTTTTCCAATTCCACGCGCACTACCAGTGATCAACGCGGTTTTACCTTTCAGCCTACTGTGACTTTCCATACTCACTGTCTCCAAGGTAACAATCTCAGCAACATAATATATTGTGACCAACGGTATATAGCTACGGCAACCACGCGTTACTCCCTTTATGACTCGACACCGCCATTAACGCTGTCATCCTCAATTACGTCCATCCTCACGAGTAACCGATTTCCCTCGGTCTCTTATGCAACGTGGTGAAAATGGCTTAAGCGCACTATATTCAGAACAAAAGTTCTATATTCACTTCTGATATAAATCATCACACAACGTGATTTATAAACAGATGTCTTGTAGAGTAGATTCGTTATCAGCAAAAGTTATAAGCGCATCACTGCACACTACTCACAGGAATTCATAATGAAAAAAATACGTTTTGCTTTACTGACCAGCGCCCTGCTTGCTACCAGCGTATTCGCTCATGCAGATGACCTTAGCACCATCAAGTCCGCAGGGGTTATCAAGATCGGCACAGAAGGCACCTACGCGCCTTACACTTATCATGATAAATCAGGCCAACTGGTTGGCTTCGATGTGGATATTGGCCGTGCAGTGGCAGAAAAGCTTGGCGTGAAAGCCCAGTTCATTGAAGGACGTTGGGACGGTTTAATCGCCGGTATTGATGCCAAACGCTATGATGCAGTCATCAATCAGGTTGGCGTAACCAAAGAGCGTCAGGCTAAGTATGATTTTTCCAAGCCTTACATTGATTCCAAAGCGGTGCTGGTTGTCCGCGGCGATAACACCACTATCAAAGATTTCAGCGATCTGAAAGGCAAAAAATCCGCCCAGAGCCTGACCAGTAATTACTCTAAGCAAGCCACCAGCTACGGTGCGGAAATTGTACCAACGGACGGCTTTAACCAGTCTCTGGATCTGGTTCTCAGCGGTCGTGCCGATGCCACGTTGAACGATAACCTATCCTTCCTGGATTTCAAAAAGCAGAAGCCGGATGCCAACGTGAAGATTGCGGTAACCTCAAAGGACGGCGAACCTTCCGCGATTCTGGTACGTAAAAATCAGGCGCCTCTGGTGGAAGCATTGAATAAAGCGCTGGATGAAATCAAAGCAGACGGCACCTATAAAACGATATCTGTGCGATACTTCGGGGAAGATATTTCTCAATAATCGCACGGTTACCAGAGCGCGTTGTTATAAAAATGATGGTTATCAACATGATAATTATCAAAATAACGGGTATCAACGCGCTCTGTAATTAGAGCATATCTTTATCGGAGCTCGTTTTCATGCCGCCTTGGCTACAACTCATGGCAGACTCCTTCTGGAGCCTGCTGTCTGCGGGACTGAAATTTACCGTCCCTCTGGCTATTTTGTCTTTCATCTTTGGCTTAGCTCTCGGCATTATCATCGCGCTGGTTCGCCTCTATGGTCCAAAGCCGCTGAAATGGGTGGGTGATTTCTACGTTTGGGTCATCCGTGGAACGCCATTATTGGTACAACTTTTCCTAATTTTTTATGGACTGCCCAGCGCAGGTATCACTCTGGATGCCTTTCCGGCTGCGCTTATTGGTTTCACCATCAGCGTGGGCGCCTATAGCTCGGAGATCGTCCGTGGGGCAATATTGTCTGTCCCGAAAGGCCAATGGAATGCCGCCTATTCTCTCGGCATGAATGGAAGGCAAGCGATTCGTTGGGTCATCTTCCCGCAATCCGTTTTCGTTTCGCTGCCGCCGCTCTCCAATACGTTTATCTCCTTAATCAAGGATACGTCGCTGGCCGCCGTCATCACCGTACCAGAAATGTTTTTATCCGCTCAGCGCATTGTTTCGGTTACCTATGAGCCTCTGATTCTGTATGTCGAAGCGGCGCTGATTTATCTGATGTTCAGCACGGTACTAAGCCAGTTACAGGTTAAGCTCGAAAAATATTATCAGCGCCACATCACACAGTAACGCTTCCTGCATCAGCCCACGCAATTCGCGGGGCTGATGACGCTACCACGCTCCTCATTTCTCCCTGCCTAACAGCTAACCCACACCTGAAAATATGCGTACAGACTGAAGATGTCCCACTCTCGATTCTGACGCACCAAAAAAGGGCGCGCTGGCCTCTTTGCATTTGTCACGGTGCGAGAATACCTATTTAGAATTACCCACTTAGATCAATAACTCTTTCCTTTCGCCTTAATTATCAAACAAATAGAAAATTGGCATTTTATTTGCTTCGCTCTGCTCACGTCGGCATCCCGACAGACAAGTAGGGTGCACCTTATTGTGTACTTCAAAAACAGCAAATAACTCTAGACGCTAGGATGATTATGAAAAGAATAGTGATTTCTACTCTGGTTGCTGGCGCGTCACTCTTTGCCGCCATCAACCAAGCCCACGCGGGTGCAACGCTGGACGCCATTCAGAAGAAAGGGTTTGTACAATGTGGAATCAGCGATGGCTTGCCCGGCTTTTCCTATGCGGATGCCAGTGGCAAATACTCTGGTATTGATGTTGACGTGTGTCGCGGCCTAGCTGCCGCCGTATTCGGTGATGCCAATAAAGTCAAATACACGCCGCTGACGGCGAAAGAGCGCTTCACTGCGCTACAATCCGGCGAAGTTGACGTGCTGTCACGCAACACCACCTGGACGTCTTCCCGCGACGGCGGCATGGGCATGCTATTTACCGGTGTCACCTACTACGACGGCATTGGCTTCCTGACCCACAACAAAGCAGGCTTAACCAGCGCCAAAGAGCTGGATGGTGCAACCGTCTGTATTCAGGCCGGAACCGATACTGAGCTGAATGTCGCCGACTATTTCAAAACACATAAAATGCAGTACACCCCCGTCACGTTCGACCGCTCCGACGAAAGCGCTAAAGCGCTGGAATCTGGCCGCTGCGATACGCTGGCATCAGACCAGTCACAGCTGTACGCACTGCGTATCAAGCTGAGCAAACCTGCTGAATTCATCGTTCTGCCAGAAGTGATTTCCAAAGAGCCACTGGGCCCGGTGGTACGCCGTGGTGATGAAGAGTGGTTCTCGATCGTCCGCTGGACGCTGTTCGCCATGCTGAATGCGGAAGAGATGGGCGTGACCTCGAAAAACGTCGACCAACTGGCAGAAAAACCTACCACGCCAGATATGTCTCACCTGCTGGGTCATGAAGGCAGCTACGGTAAAGATCTCAAATTACCGAACGATTGGGCATTCAAAATCATCAAGCAGGTCGGCAACTACGGCGAAGTCTTTGAACGTAATGTCGGCATGGGCAGCGAGCTGAAAATTAAACGCGGCCTGAACGAACTGTGGAGCAAAGGCGGGATTCAGTACGCGCCAGCGGTACGTTAATTATCAGAACAACTCGGCGCAGTGTATTACTGCGCCCCTCAGTACCCCCGTATCGAGGTTCCAGCATGCTACAACGCTCAACCGTAAAAGGTGATTTATCACTGACTAATCCAGCGGTGCGCGCCTGGCTGTATCAAATTGTCGTTGTTATCGCTGTATTGGCTGTCGCAGCCTACTTGTTACACAACACCGTGACCAATCTGTCGCAAAGAGGTATCACCTCTGGCTTCGACTTTCTGAATAAAAGCGCCGGCTTTGGCATCGTCCAACACCTGATTGACTATCAACAAGGTGACACCTACGCCCGTGTTTTTCTTGTTGGGCTATTCAACACGCTGCTGGTTTCAGCATTGTGCATCGTGTTTGCTTCAATTCTCGGCTTTACCGTTGGCCTTGCCCGGCTGTCCGATAACTGGTTATTACGGAAAATATCTAATATTTACATCGAGATATTCCGTAATATTCCGCCGTTATTGCAGATCTTCTTCTGGTACTTTGCCGTATTACGCAACTTGCCAGGCCCACGCCAGTCAATCAGCGCGTTTGATATCGCCTTCCTTAGTAATCGAGGCTTTTATCTGCCCTCCCCAGAAATGGGGCCGGGCACAGTTGTATTTTTTCTTTCTCTGCTGATCACCGCGATCGTGACATGGGTCGTCTTTCGGCGTAATCAACGCTATCACGCCTTAACCGGTCAACCACGCAGAACATGGCCGCTGACGTTAGGCTTATTACTGGTACTGTGCCTATTGAGTCATCTGATTTTCGGCCCCGCTTTTCACTGGAATGTGCCGGAATTAAAAGGATTCAACTTCCGTGGCGGTATGGTACTCATCCCTGAGCTGGCGGCATTAACCGTCGCACTGTCGGTCTATACCTCATCGTTTATCGCCGAGATCATTCGTTCAGGCATTCAATCGGTTTCCCACGGTCAACACGAAGCCGCGCGTTCTCTCGGTTTACCCAATCCCATTACGTTACGCAAAGTGATCCTCCCACAGGCGCTGCGCGTCATCATTCCGCCACTGACCAGCCAGTATCTCAACATCGTGAAGAATTCATCATTGGCGGCTGCGATTGGCTATCCCGATATGGTGTCACTGTTCGCGGGGACTGTGTTGAATCAGACGGGTCAGGCGATCGAGACCATCGCGATTACCATGTCGGTCTACCTCATTATCAGCCTGCTAATCTCGCTGCTGATGAATCTGTATAACCGCAAAATCGCGTTAGTCGAACGCTAAGAGGACATTATGACGATGCACCAGTATACGCAAGGCCGTCAGTCCCCTCTTTCCAAAGCGATGTTGTGGGCTAGACGTAATCTCTTCTCAAGTATCAGCAATAGCCTGTTAACGCTGTTTTGCCTTTGGTTGCTGTGGGTTGCCATACCACCGCTGCTCAATTGGGCGATCTTTCAGGCTAACTGGATTGGCACAACCCGTAATGACTGTACGCGTGATGGCGCTTGTTGGGTCTTCATTCATGCCAGATTTGGTCATTTCATGTATGGGCTGTATCCGGCAGAGGAAGTCTGGCGTATCAATTTTGCACTCGCCATCGGGCTACTCAGCATTCTGCCGATGTTCCTGAAAACCATTCCTTATCGCGGACGTTATATCGCCGTCTGGACGGTCGCTTATCCACTCATTGCTTGGTGGTTGCTCTACGGTGGTTTTGGTGGGCTCAGTCGAGTGGAAACGTATCAATGGGGCGGGTTAACGTTGACGTTGATCATCGCCGCTGTAGGTATCGCTGGCGCGTTACCGCTTGGCATCTTACTCGCATTAGGCCGCCGTTCTACGCTACCGATTGTCCGTATGCTTTCCGTCGTGTTCATCGAATTCTGGCGTGGCGTACCACTCATCACCGTGCTTTTTATGTCATCCGTGATGCTACCGCTGTTTTTAACGGAAGGCACCACGATCGATAAACTGCTGAGGGCATTAGTCGGCGTTATTTTATTCCAGTCCGCTTATGTCGCTGAGGTGGTTCGCGGTGGCTTGCAGGCACTGCCGAAAGGACAGTATGAAGCCGCTGAATCCCTGGGCTTAGGCTATTGGCGCATGCAGGGGCTAGTCATTCTTCCTCAAGCGCTGAAAATGGTGATTCCGGGTTTGGTGAATACGATCATTTCTCTTTTTAAAGACACGAGTCTGGTCATCATCATCGGCCTTTTCGATCTCTTCAGCAGTATTCAGCAGGCAACCGTCGACCCTACCTGGCTGGGTATGTCGACAGAAGGCTATGTTTTTGCCGCTATGGTCTATTGGGTTTTCTGTTTCAGCATGTCGCGTTATAGCCAACATCTTGAAAATCGTTTTAACACCGGACACAAGTCACACTGAGGCCATCCATGAATCAGACTGCATTCACTCAATCAACCGATCACATGATTACCTTAGAAAATGTGAGTAAGTGGTACGGGCAATTTCATGTGCTTAAAGACATCAATCTGCAGGTCAGGCAAGGGGAACGGATT